>CAIOIC010000094.1 GCA_903858275.1 uncultured Verrucomicrobia subdivision 3 bacterium
GCCGAAAGTGGATGTCCCCAAAGAAGCGCCGAAGTATGTGGAACCCAAGGCGGCGGCCCCGCCCACCGTGGCCCCGCCCACGGTGGCGCCGCCCTCGGTGGATGTGCCATCGTTTCAATTTGAAGGGGGCAAGGCGGTGAACTCGGAGAGCGACCCGGTGCAACTTTACAAGGGCTACATGGAATACACGCTGCGCCAGAAATGGAACCGGCCGGAGAACCTGGACGACAGCGCGTTTGTGGCCGAAGTGGCGGTGACCGTGGACAAGCAGGGCGGCATCAGCCAGCCCAGCTGGCTGAAAGGCTCCGGCGATGCGAAATGGGACCAGACGGTGAAGGATGTGTTTAAGGTCGTAAATAAAATAGACCGCCGGCCGCCGACGAATTTTCCGCCGGTGGTGACCATCCGCTTTGACGTGCAGGAGCAAACCGAACCGGTGATGACCCAATGAGCCTGAAAAAGACATCCAAGCGCGGTCACGGCACGATGACCGAACTGAACATCACGCCGCTGCTGGACCTGGTGTTCGTGCTGCTGGTGATTTTCATCATCACCACGCCGCAGATGGTGAACAACCTGGAGATCAATCTGCCATCGGGCAAACCGCCCCCGGCGGACAACAAGCCGAAGCCGAAACCCGGCCGGATTGTGGTCAGCGCCGCCGGGCAGGTGGCGCTCAACGAAGAGGTGGTGACGGTGCCGCAATTGAAAGAGAAGCTGAAGCAGCTCAAATCCGCCAACCCGGACTTGGGCGTGGTGCTAAAAGGAGCCGACGAAGTGGACTATCAAGTCATGGTCAACGTCATGGATGTGCTCCGCCAGCTCGACATCACCAAAATGGGTCTCGCGACCGAATAAAAATCAACCCGAAAATATTTAAAACAGGACATATATGAAAAACCACAAGCCATCCAACGCAATGAAACTCACCTTGTGCGCCGGCGCGGTGATCCTGGCGGCGCTCGCGCCGCAAGTCCACGCGCAGTCCGCCGACGCCTTGATCGACAAGCTCGTCGAGAAGGGCATTCTCTCCGCGAGCGAGGCCAGCGACCTGCGCGACCAGGCGGACAAGGATTTCAAGACGGCGTTTGCCGCGAAAACCGGGATGCCGGACTGGGTGACCGGCTACAAATTAAGCGGCGATGTGCGCGGTCGCTTCGAGCAATTCAGCGGCGACAACAATATGATGATTGACCGGACGCGGCTGCGCTATCGCGTCCGCTTGGGCGTGGCGGTCAACATGCTGGACAATTTGGAAGTCGGCCTGCGGCTGGGCTCCGGCGATAGCTCCGGCAATCCGCTTTCCAGCAATACCACGATGGAAAACAACGCCACCAAGAAACCCATCTGGGTGGATGCGGCCTACGGCAAATGGACGATGCTCCATTCCGGCGGCTGGCTGCTCGCCGCGACGGTGGGCAAGATGGACAATCCGTTTTCCTTTACGCCGATGATGTTTGATTCCGATTTGACGCCCGAAGGCGCCGCGTTGAGCGGCAACTATGCCATCAATGACAAGCACGGCATCGCGTTTGCCGGCGGGGCATTTGTGCTGGATGAAGAAGGCAGCTTTGGCAAGGCGCCGGGTGCGGCGGGAGCCAGTTCCTCGCAAGACCCCTTTATGTATGGCGGACAAATCACCTGGAATGCCAAGTGGGCGGCAAAATGGGCGACCAGCGTGGGCTTGGGCGCGTTTGCGATTGTCAGCCCGCGACAGCTTTCTGATGCCAACGTGGCCCGAAACAACCAGGGCAACACCCGCGCGATTGAAACCATCTATTACGACGCCAGCCCCAACTATCCGGCGGGCAGCGCGCAGGTGACTTCGTTGGTGTATAACTACACGCCCCTGATTGCCAATGCGAGTGTGACTTACACGGCGGATTCGTTTCCCTTTTACACGGGGGCTTTCCCGATCAAATTCGCCGCCGAATTCATGAACAACCCCGGTGCGCCCAAGAACAACAACGCTTTTTGGGTCGGCGTCACGCTGGGCAAATCCGGCACCAGAAAAACGTGGGACTTGTCCTACCGTTACGAATACCTCGAGGCCGATGCCTGGTATGATCAGCTCGTGGATGACGACAACGGTGCTTTTTATGCCACCGGCGCTTACTCTTCATTGACGGGTTCTGCGGGCTGGTTTGGCGGCACCAATATCAAAGGCCATCATGTGAAGTTGAACTATTCCTTCACCGACTCGTTCACGTTCAGCATAGCGTGCTTTATCAACGACTTGATCATCCCGCCAACCCAAAACCCCAGTTCCGGATATGTGGTGGATCTCAACAGCGGCTCCATCAGGTTCATGGCTGACGTGATGTGGAAATTCTGAAGCCAGCCTTTTACTGCGGGATAATCCTCCGCCACAACTCTGAAAACCATTGCCCATCTTAAGCGGTTCCCGGTGCAGATGGCGCTGGCGGCGCTTCTGCTGTATGTGCTGACGCTGAGCCATGGCGCAACCCTGGCGAGCCTGCCGCTGGCGGCGAAAGTGGCGGGCTGGGACTGGCAGCCCATGGTTGGCCAGCCGCTGCTCTGGCTGCTTACGCTGCCCTTGCGGGCGCTGCCGGGAGGCTGGGTGGCGCCGGCCCTGAATCTTTTTTCCGCCGGGTGCGCGGCGTTGACGCTGGGCATCCTGGCGCGTTCGCTGGAGCTGGCGCATTGGGATCGCCCGCTGTCAACGCTGAAGAGCTGGCAGGCCAGACTTCCGATCCTGCTGGCCGGCCTGCTTTGCGGGCTGGAATTCAATTTCTGGCAGGAAGCCACGGCGGCAACCGGGGAAATGTTGCAGCTCCTGCTTTTCGCCGCGGCGGTTTGGTGTCTGTTGGAATATCGCGCGGCGCGCGAATTCCGCTGGCTGTCGGCGGCAACCTTTGTCTGGGGGTTGGGCCTGGCGGAGAATTGGATGATGGTGCTGACGCTGCCGCTGTTTGCGGGGACGCTTCTCTGGCTTGGCCTGATCCCTGTTTTTCCGCGGGAAACCCCCGCCATCGAAGGGGAATTTTCAATTCTAAAACGCAATCAGATATGGCGTCTGGCGCTGGCGGGGCTGGCGGGATTTTCCATCTTCTCGCTCCTGCCGCTGGTCAATGGACTGTCGCCATCTTCGCCGTGGGGCTTTGGCGAGGCGTGGATTCAAACCCTGAGAAATTTTAAACATGTTTTCACCAACCTCTACGGCGAGTTCTGGCGCGGCCATCGGATGGCGGCTCTGGCGACCATCCTCTTTTTCCTCGTGCCGATTTTGCCCGCCCTCGTGAAAATGCGGGACGAGGGCCTGCAAAATAAATCCGGCTTGAACTTTGAAACATGGCTTTTCCGCGGGCTGCGTTTCGGATTGCTGCTGGCGTGCCTGTGGCTGGTGTTTGATCCAGTAGTGGGCGCGCGCCAGATTGTGTTCAAGCAAACCAACTACTTATTTCCGTTTTTGAGCCTGGATTATCTGGTGGCGCTTGGCGGCGGTTTTCTGGCGGGAAATCTTTTGCTGGCCCTGCTGGCCGTGTCCAAGGAGGCGTATGGTTTGCCGGGTTTTGACGAAAAATATCTTCGTCCCGCCACGATTCCGGTTTCCATCGGTTTGCTGCTTTGCGTTTCCGTCGGTTTGATTTATCGCAACGCGCCAGCCATCGTGCTGGCCAATCGCCAGCCGCTGGCTCAATTCGGTGAGCTGGCCTTGCGCAGCCTTCCGCCGGGCGGCGGCATCATGTTTAGTGACGAACCGCAGCGCTTGATGGCTTTTCAGGCGGCGGCGGCCGCACGCGGCCAGAGCCGGGAATGGTTCGCCGTTGACACCCAATCTCTCCCCAAGCCGGCTTATCGCCGGTGGCTGGCCGGCCAGCATTCCGGCGACTGGCTGACCGATTCCGCCGGGGGTGATTTAAATCCGGCGGCCATGATGAAGCTCGTCAATGCTTTGGCCCGGACCAACCAGATTTATTACCTGCACCCGAGCTTTGGCTGTTTTTTCGATTCCTATTTTCTGCAGCCCGCCGGCTCCGTTTATGCGCTTGCCATTTTTCCGGACAAAGCCATCAATCCGCCGCCGCTGACCACCGCGACCATTGCTCAGAATGAAAAATTCTGGGACGCCGCCGCTCCCCAGCTTGAGGCCATTCGGCAAGCTACTTCGTCAAAATCACCCGCTCACGCCCCGGTGCAGAAGAAAATTTATTCAACTTTGCATTTTCAGCCGGTGCCGGCGTCGCAAAGCCGGTTGCTGGGCGATTGGTATGCGGTCGCGTTGAGCGATTGGGGGGTGCAATTACAGCGCGCCGGCCAGCTATCACCCGCGAGGAAACGGTTTGAGCAGGCGCTGGCGCTGAACAAAAACAATTCGGCGGCCAGCATCAATTTGCAGTGCAACACCAATCTGGCGTCTGGGGTCAGGTTGAACCTCGCGGCGGTGGACGTTTTGGCCGGACAGTTGGGCAGCTTCCAAGTGTTGAGCCGGTACTATGCGCTGTTTGGTCCGGTGGATGAGCCGTCTTTCTGTTATCTGCTCGGCAATGCGTTTCAAAAAGTCGGCCTGCCCCGCCAGGCTATGCAGCAGTTCACTCGCGCCGCAGCGCTTGCGCCAGACATCCCGGCGCCGAAAATTGCGCTGGCGGAATTATATTCGCGCTGCGGCATGGAAAATGAGGCCCGGGAAATTATTCAACAGGTTCGCAGCGAATTACCATCCGCCCCGGGGAAAAGCAATTTGGAGGTCGGATTGTCGCTGCTGGAGGCGAATTCCTGGCTCGCACAAACCAACACCGCCAATGCCAGCGGCGTTCTTCGGTCCGTCTTGAAGGCGCATCCCGGCGACCCGCGCATCACCGATATCGTCTTGCGCGCCTATCTGGCGTTTGGCGATTACTCGAACGCCTTGCAGATTGTGAACCGGCGGGTTGCCGATAATCCCGGCGATATTGCCGGGATGGTGAATCAGGCCGGGCTTTATCTGCGGCTGGGTGATTTCACCAATTCACTTTCAATTCTGGATCGCGCCCTGGCTCTTGCCAATGTTCCGGCTGTTCGCGTGGCGCGGGCCATGGCCCGCACCGAAGCGGGACAATATGCCACCGCGGAAGCCGATTACCTGGAATTGAAAAAATCCGGCACGAACAACCTGGCGGTTTATTACGGCTTGGCGGAGATCGCCCGTCGCCAGCACAATAACCCTGCTGCCATCGGTTATTTGGAACGTGGCCTGGCTGAACTTGCGCCGGAAGATTTGCAGCGCGATCAGATTTCCGCCCGCATCAACGCGCTGAAATCAGCTCCGGCGGCAGCCAGGAATTAGAGCGGATAAAAATATGTCGTGCCCACAAGGTTGTCTGGATGTCATCCCCCGCATCCGACCTGCGGCGCCTTCTCCCTTCGGGAGAGAAGACTGAGATGAAGTGGGCGCTTCTTATGGCAGAGAGGACTGCTCTCAGCGTCGCGGACGTTTTTGTCATGAAAATAGCCCAGCCATTTATGGCTGGGATCTGTTCGTAAACGTAACCAGTCCGATCGGGACGAAAGAAAATCTCGCCTGTTCATGGGTTGATCCCGTCCTTCACTCCCTTGGAAGATAGTCGGTTTGCGACCATCGGTTGAAAGTTTGGCGTTGAATGTTGAGTGTTGCCCGGAACGGCGATAACGATCTTGGACTGAGATGCGGTGGCAAGGCGGCAGCCGCGACACCGCTTTTGGGGATGGTGGACCAAGTTGCACTGCGGTTTGGTCTGCCCGCGCCCCGGGCTTATCAGGCGCGGGCTCTAATTAAATAAACTGGCGGCATCCGCATAGCACTGCGCGACGGTTTCCATGGAAGGTCTGCGCTCGGGCTTTTTTGCCAGACACGACATCAAGGTGACGGAGGTGTTCCGGAGAACATTATTGCCTAATTCAATCGGCGAAGGCGGCGTCATTTCCCGGATCTGTTTTTCAATCTGTGCCACCTCACCCTCAAAAGGATGTTTTCCGGTATAGACATAATAAGCCATGACGCCAAAGGCGAAGACGTCGCTTTTAAAACCATGCGCGTAGTCGCCATCCCACTTCTCTGGCGCCACATACTTGGCCGTGCCGATGAGCTCCTGTTTCTTGTCGGTGATAAAGGGCGGCAGATGCCCTTCAAAATAGGAGTGTGAAAAATCAATCAGTATGGATTCATGGGGGGCGGTGATCGGCACCAGCACGTTCATGCTCTTCAAATCATTGTGGATGATTGGCCGGCCGCAGAGGATGCCCGCGTGCATATCGGCCACCGTTTCCGCCACGCTCTGCAAAATTTTATGCGTCCGCCCCTCGTCTTTGAGCGTGATACCCGCCTTCACCAGATCATGCAGCGTCTCCGCCTCGATGTATTCCAGAAAGAGCCGGTGGGTCGCGGCATCATACGCCAGTTTTCGCCGGATCCGGGGATGCGTCACCTCATCCAGGATGTAGGCTTCATTGGCGATGAAGATTTCATCCCAGAATTGCTTGGGTTCTTTCAGCAGCGCCGGATGCGGATTGCGGGCGAACTCAACCCTGGCGAGCTTCGACACCCCGGCATCCACCGGCAGGGGCTCCCGTTTATGGATGGGAGGAATTATCATGGAAGACTCGTTTTAATGGTGCTTTCTCTCTTGATGCGGTCAGGATTGGAATAATTGTATTTCAGTTAAAGTTGTTATTTGAAGCAGTGTCAGAAAGATTTTTAAACGGTCAAGGTGATTCAGGTCATTTCGTCAAATTTGACTCATTCATAATCTCAGGGAAAAACCATCAGACCAGCCCTTCCAACATTTTATGTGACGGGAAGAAGTTTAGCCCGCTCCGCGGAACACGCCGCCCCGGTTTTAAAGAATTGCGCGGAGAGGGCAGGCAAAAGAATTTGAAAAGCACTTGCTAATTTATGGAGGGGGAAGAAACTCACATGAAAACCCATGCCGATTATGGGCAAGAATTCAAATGGGACCCCCCCCGATTCAACACGAAAATAAATGAAAACTCATTGGGCCCTGATTGCTTCGAGTCTGCTTGCATTTGTTGGTTTTGCTGAAACCGGTGCCCCGCCGCCGCCGAAGTGGCTGGGTGAAATCACGCGGGTCGCCTATACCGATCTGGGCAACGCGCGTTTCGGCGGCGAGTGGCCGGAAAAGGTGATTGCCGATGCCGCGGCCGCCGGGGTGCAGCTTTTTTTCTCCCGCGTTCATAGCGGCGATGAATGGGAGGGTCTCGGCTGGAAAAGCGAGTTTGGCCCCGCCGACCCGCGCATGGACGGGCGCGACGGCACGCGCGAAGTGGTCGAGTTGTGCCACAAGAACCACATCCGCTATCTCGCCTATTACTGGGCGCAGCGCGAGGCGAAGTCGGTGGCCGAGGAACATCCCGACTGGTGCGGCGTCAGTTCGCACGGCAAACCTTCGCGCTACTTCTGCATCAACACGCCGTATCGGCAGCTCGTGCGCGACCGCATCGTCGAACTGGTGAAGAAGGAAGGCGTGGACGGCATTTTCTTCGACATGTTCCACGCCCGCGCCGACGAGTGCTATTGTGCGAGTTGCAAGGCGAAGTTCAAGCAACTCACCGGGCATGACGCGCCCACCAAGGAAAATTTCGAGGATCCCGTGTGGCGCAAGTGGGTCGAGTTCCGTTACCGCAGCATCGAGGACGCGATGCTGGACTTCAACCGCGCAATCAAGGCGGCGAATCCCGAGGCGGCGCTGGTGGTGAACACCTGGAATGCGTGGGTCTATAACGATGAATTGGTGCGCCGGAATTCCATCCGCGAGATCGAATGTGTGGACGGCGTTTTGGAAGAGAGCGGCTGGTATGATATGGTAGATCCGGCGTTCTCCTCTTTTCCGATGCTCTATAACTACATGAGCTGGCATCTCGCGGGTTTGGCGAAGGAAAAACCCGCTTTCATGTGGGCGCGCGCCGCGATTGTGCGAATGCCCATCGGCCACACCGAATCCCTGACACGCCAGATGGTGATGCTTGCCAATGGTTCCGTGCCCGCGCAATCCGTGCCCGGGCGCGATGTGATGCAGCGCTACATGGCCGACCTCGCGGCGCGCGAAACTTATGTCCGCGGCAGCCGTCCGCTGCGCTGGTGCGGCCTGCTAGTCTCGGAGAAAACGGAAATGTGGTATGGCCGGCACGAGCCACAGGAGCGTTACATCAAGGGCATTTACGGCGCCTATCAGGCCATGCTGGAACGGCATCTGCCGGTCGTGCTCGTCACCGACCGCGATCTTGAACGCGGCGATCTGGCGGGACTTTCGGTAATCATTGCGCCAAACGCGGCGGCCCTGTCCGAGCGCGAGTGCGAAAATCTCCGCGCGTTCGTGCACGCGGGCGGCGGACTGGTTGCCAGCTACGAAACGGCGATGTATGACGAAGAAGGCCAGCCGCTGCCGGATTTCCGGCTGGGAGATTTGTTCAACGCGCACAAGGCAGGCGACTTCGATGCGCGCGCGATTCGCGTGGGATGGGATCCGATCAAGACGCATTACGCGAATTGGTGGATTTCCAAAACAAACCGCTGGGCCACCGGCGACGTGCGCGTGGCGATGGAACGGCGCGGCGTCACCGACCCGCTCACAGCGGTCCGCAACAGCCTGCCACTGACGGC
>CAIOIC010000095.1 GCA_903858275.1 uncultured Verrucomicrobia subdivision 3 bacterium
AAGAACTGGTGGGTTGGCGGGGACTCGAACCCCGGACCAATGCCTTAAAAGGGCACTGCTCTACCAACTGAGCTACCAACCCAACAGGGCGTAGGAAAATATATTTTCCCCGTCAGAACGCAAGGTTTTATTGGGTCGTTCCGACGTAATCTTCAGCATTATCAAAAGCCGCCCAGCGAGTTTTGACAATCCCTTGCAGAATGTCCCATCAATTCCACTGGCAGAAGCTGCGGCGGCCGTTTAACCTGCGCCCATGCGGTTGCACGACCGATACCTTTTCCGCGAATTGCTCACGCCGCTGGCTTATTGCCTGGGCGGGTTTCTGGTTTTCTGGATCTCCTTTTTTTTCTTCACCGAGCTGGAACATCTGCGCGAAGCCAATCTCCACCTGCTGGACACACTCGAATATGCCGCGGCCAAGCTGCCGGAATTTTTGGTGCTGGTGCTGCCCATCGCGCTGCTGCTGGCGCTGCTTTATGCCCTCACGCACCATGCGAAATACCACGAGCTCACCGCCCTCCGCGCCGCCGGGGTCAGCTTGTGGCGATTGTGCGCGCCCTATTTTGTCGTCGGCTTGATCGCGGGCGTCATTCATTTCGCGCTGAACGAAATCGCGGTTCCGCGCGGCGCCAAATGGTCGGCGGAAATCCTCGGCCGCAACGGAAAAAAACCGGAGAGCGACCGCCAAACCAAGTTCACCAAAACCGGCTTCCGCAATGTTCCCGCCCGGCGCATCTGGCAGATCGGGGAATACGACGCGGCGACCGCCACCATGCTCGACCCCAACGTGACCTGGACCCTGCCCGACGGTTCCTGGCGCTCCCTGCAAGCCGCCCGCGCCAGCTACGCCAACGGCGTCTGGATTTTTTCCAACGCCAAAATGTTCGCGCAATCCGGCTCGCGGGGCAGCCTGATTCCATTGTTTTCGACGAATTCCGTCGCCATGCCGGAATTTAATGAAACTCCCCAAAGGATTTTACGCGCCTTCAAATTCACCGACATGCAAGCCCTCCGCAGCTCGCGGAATGCGAACATCCCGCTGGCTGATATATGCGACTACCTGCGTGACAACCCCGACTTGGCGCGCGACGAGGCGGCGGTGCTGCTCACAAAATTCCATGGCCGGCTGGCCGCACCGTGGACGTGCCTCGTCGTGGTGCTCATGGCGATCCCGTTTGGCGCGGCGTCCGGGCGCCGGAATTTATTTTTCGGCGTGGCGGGCAGCATTTTCATCTGCTTCGCCTTTTTTGTGGTGCAACAAATCGGCCTCGCCTTCGGCATCAACGGGCAATTGCCCGGCTGGCTGGCGGCGTGGCTGCCAAACATCATTTTTGCCGCGGCCGGCATTGTGATGACCGCCAGGGTGAGATGAGTTTTGCGTTGTTAATATTTGGTTGAAACTTGGGAACACTGTCCTTGCACAAAATATTCAAACTGGAAAAGACATTTCGGTGAGCAACGAATTACACAAAGCCAACCTGCCGCCGGAGCGGCTGAGCCTGCTGTATCAGGTCAGCAACGTCATCCACTCCACGCTGGATTCGCAGGAAGCGCTCCAACTCATCGTCGGCGAGGCCGTCCACATGATGCACGCCTCGTCCGGCTCACTGGTGCTCATCAATCCCACGACGAACTTTCTGGAAATCCACGCGGCGCAAAATCTTTCCTCGTTAGCCCGGAAAATAAAACTGCGGGTCGGCGAAGGCATCACCGGCTGGGTCGCGCAGCACGGCAAGCCCGCCCGCGTCGGCGACGTGACGCAGGACAAGCGCTATGTGAGCATCCGCCGCGACGTCCGCTCCGAACTCGCCGTGCCGCTCGAAGTGCAAGGGGAAGTTCGCGGCGTCATCAATGTGGATTCCGACCGCGCGGACGCCTTTTCAGCGGAAGACCAAGCGCTGTTGCAGGAGCTGGCGACCCAAGCGGCAAAGGTCATCCACAACACCTGGCTCTACGAACAATTGCGGCTGAAGGCGATGCTGTTTGAATCGCTTGCCAGCGTGAGCCGCACGATCAATTCCACCTTGAATCTGGACGAGGCTTTGCGCGTCATCACCAAGGAAGCCTGCGAGCTGATGCGGGCGCGGATGTGTTCGCTGATGCTGCTGGATGAGGCGGGGGAATGGCTGGATCTGCGCGCCAGCCACGGCGCCGGCGACGCCTATATCCACAAGCCCCGCCTAAGCGCCGAGGAAAGTCTGGTCGGCGTGGTCGTGCGGCGGAAAAAACCGTTGCAGGTCGCCAACGTGCAGACCGACACGCGGTATCAAAACGTGGAGCTTGCCCGGCGCGAAGGGCTGGTTTCACTCCTAAGCGTGCCGCTGATTTTCGCCGGGCAATCCATCGGCGCGCTGAGCGTTTACACGGCGCGACCCTACAGTTTTTCCAACGAAGAAATCAAAATCCTATCCGCCCTGGCGGAATTATCCGCCATCGCGATTGAAAAAGCCCGGCTTTACGAACGCGTGGTGGATGTGGAGGAGCAACTGCGGCAAAATGAAAAGCTTTCCGTGCTCGGCCTGCTCGCGGCGGAGGTGGCGCATGAAATCCGGAATCCGCTCACGGTGATGAAGCTGCTGTATCATTCGCTGAACCTTAAATTCGAGGCCAAGGATCCGCGCGCCAAAGACGCGCAAATCATTGAATCCAAGATCGAGCATTTGAATAAAATCGTGGAACAGATCCTGGATTTTGCCCGGACCACGGAGCCCAAGCTGGCCCCGGTAAATCTGAATGATTTGATCAACGAATTGAGCCTGCTGGTGCGGCACAAGCTCGCCAATCAAGGCATCAAGCTGGTGTGCCATTTGCAGCCGGATCTGCCGCTGATGGAAGGAGATGCGCCGCAATTGGAACAGGCGTTTCTGAATTTGATATTGAACGCGGCCGAAGCCATGCCCACCGGCGGCTCACTCACCATCCAAACCGCTTCCCGCCGCTCCGCCCAAGTGACGGTAGCCTTCAAAGACACCGGCGGCGGCATGAGCGCAGAGCAGCAGCAGCGCGCGTTCAAGACGGTGCTGGCCACGACCAAAGCCAAAGGCACGGGCCTCGGGCTCGCCATCGTGGGCCGCATCATTGAGACCCATCGCGGACAAATCAAGATCATCTCCCGGCCGGGTCAGGGGACGACCCTGCGCATCAGCCTGCCGATCAAATAAGCCGGTTGAGCTGGTGGCTTTCGTTTAACGGGCCGGGCGGCGGGAATTTTTCTTGCCGCGCTTCCGGCAAAATCATTCAATCGCTGCCGGACAAATTTTATGAACCTGACAAAATCACAATGGTGGGAGCGGTTTCAAAAATATTACACCGAATTTCCCGAGCTCGGCCTGGCGATGGATTTGAGCCGGATGAATGTGGACGACGCGTTTTTTGCAACCATGGAGCCGAAAATCCAAAAAGCCTTCGCCGACATGGACGCGCTCGAGGCCGGGGCAATCGCCAATCCTGATGAAAAGCGCATGGTGGGGCATTACTGGCTGCGCAACGCCGCGCTGGCTCCGACGCCGGATATTCGCCGGGAAATCGAAGAAACTCTGAATAAGATCAAGGATTTCACCGCCAAGGTTCAGGTGGGAAAAATCGCCGGGGCCGGCGGCGCTTTTAAAAACTTTCTGCTGATTGGCATCGGCGGTTCTGCCCTGGGGCCACAGTTTGTAGCCAATGCGCTGGGCCACCCGAACAGGGATAAACTCAAGCCTTTCTTTTTTGATAACACGGATCCGGACGGCATGGAACGGGTATTGGCAACCATCGGTGCGGATCAACTGAACCGGACGCTTTGCATCGTCATTTCCAAGTCCGGCGGCACCAAGGAGACACGGAATGGCATGCTGGTGGCCGAGGCAGCTTACGAAAAATCAGGGTTAAACTTTGGTCAGCATGCGGTTGCCGTCACCATGTTTGGCAGCGAGCTGGACAAATATATTCGCGCCAACAAATGGATTGAGCGGTTTCCCATGTGGGATTGGGTAGGCGGCCGGACCAGCGAACTATCCGCCGTGGGTCTCCTGCCCGCTGCGTTGCAGGGTATTAATATTGACGATTTTCTTGAAGGTGGACGGGCGGCGGATATTAATACGCGCAATAAAACCGTTAAAGGGAATGTTGCTGCGCAGCTAGCATTGGCCTGGTTTGCCTCCGGTAACGGTAGAGGCTCAAAAAACATGGTCGTTTTGCCCTATAAAGACCGCCTGGAGCTATTTTCAAAATACCTGCAACAGCTGGTCATGGAATCTTTGGGCAAGGAGCTGGACTTGAACAACCAACTGGTGAATCAAGGCCTTTGCGTTCTTGGCAATAAGGGATCAACCGACCAACATTCTTATATTCAACAGCTTCGCGATGGTTTGAATGATTTTTTTGCAACCTTTATCGAGGTGCTCAAGGATCAATCTGGAAATCCTGTATTCACAGAGTCAGATGCGACTTCGGGAGACTTCCTTGAAGGATTTTTTCTAGGAACCAGGTCTGCTTTGGCAGAAAACGGCAGGGAATCAATCACCATTACCGTTAGCGATGTCAATCCTAAGACGGTTGGGATGTTGATTGCAATTTTTGAACGCGCGGTTGGTTTTTATGCGAGCCTTGTCAATATCAATGCCTATCACCAACCCGGCGTGGAGGCCGGCAAAAAAGCAGCTGGAACTGTTCTGGACATTCAACGCCAAATCCTAACCCTGTTCAAAACGCAATTGAATCACAATTTTACCATTTCAGAGATCGCACACTCAATTGGTCGCGAATGTGAAATTGAAACCATATTTAAAATTTGCGAGCACCTCGCCGCCAATCCCTGCCACAAGGTGCAAAAAACAAGTTCAGCGAACCCATTTACTGCGTGCTATCGGATAAGTTGATCTAGCACTCCAAATGTTCGCATATGCAAAACAGTATGACGTAATTGTCATTGGTGCCGGCCATGCCGGGGTGGAGGCATCTTTAGCTGCCGCCAGGATGGGTTGCAAGACATTACTATTGACAATCAACGCAGACGCCATTGGTCAAATGTCATGCAATCCAGCTATCGGTGGATTAGCAAAAGGTCATTTGGTTCGCGAAATTGATGCCCTAGGCGGTGAAATGGGCATTGCCACGGACATGACGGCCCTCCAGTTCAGGATGCTGAATACCAAAAGGGGGCCATCGGTTTGGGCGCCGCGTGCACAATGCGATAAGAAGGCTTATCAATTCCGGCTTAAATGGGTTTGCGAATCGGAGCCAAATCTGGATGTGAAACAAGGGCAGGTGGCAAGCATACTTCACAAAGATGGGGTTGCGCTTGGCGTTCAGACAACCTTAGATGTTCAGTATCTAGGAAAAACAGTCGTCATTACCACAGGCACCTTTCTTCGGGGGTTGATGCACATTGGTTCGAACCAACAATCCGGCGGCAGGTCGGGCGATGCAGCCGCGATGGGTCTATCGAATTCTTTAAAAGAGCTCGGGTTGGAACTGGGTCGTTTAAAAACCGGAACCCCTCCAAGATTACTTCGAAAATCAATTGATTTCTCAAAAACAGAGACCCAACAGGGTGATGAACCCATTTCATATTTCTCGTTTTGGAAGGATGATTTGTTCCACATGGAACAATTGCACGTCCCAGCCCCAGTCATAAGCCATTCCTGCGGCAAATATCCACCTGGATCCATTTTTGATCGAATTAACGGTCAACTGCCTTGCCACATCACCTACACGACAAAACAAACCGCTGATATCATCCTGGAAAATCTTCACAAATCTCCGATGTATTCCGGCCAGATTGAAGGAGTTGGACCACGTTATTGCCCTTCAATCGAAGATAAAATTGTAAAATTTGCCGACAAAGAACGTCACCAGATTTTTCTGGAGCCGGAAGGCATTGGAACGGATGAGTTTTACGTCAATGGCTTCTCGACAAGTTTGCCATTTGAAGTCCAGGTAGAATTGGTACGGACAATTATTGGATGTGAAAATGCTGAAATTCTTCGGCCGGCCTATGCGGTTGAATATGACTTTGTTTTTCCCACCCAGCTTTTTACAACATTAGAAACCAAGGCTTGTGCCAATCTGTTTTTAGGCGGGCAAATCAATGGAACTTCCGGTTATGAGGAGGCGGCAGCACAAGGCCTCATGGCTGGAATCAATGCGGCTCGGAAATCAAAAGGTCTCGATCTCATTATCCTTGGACGCAATCAAGCCTACATAGGAGTTCTCATTGATGATCTGGTGACGAAGGGCACTTCCGAACCCTATCGGATGTTCACTTCCCGAGCTGAATATCGCCTGCTCCTACGACAAGACAACGCCGATTTGCGCTTGTGTCAGATCGGCAAAGATGCCGGATTGCTGCCAAATCGGAAATACGACATTTTCACAGCCAAAAAATCGGCCGTTGAAATAGAGATAAGTCGTTTATCTAAAACGTATTACAATAGTGTTTTACTGTCTAAAATTCTATCCAGACCCGAGATGAATTATCATTCATTGCCAAATCGGGCAGTGGGATTGTCTGACGATGCCATTCAACAAATCGAGATTGCTGTCAAATATGCCGGGTATGTTGAAAGGCAGGAAACCGAAGTTGCCCGAAATAAAAATCTCGAAGACAAAAAAATTCCTTTGACCTTCGACTATTCAACCGTTCCCAGCCTGCGCCTGGAAGCGCGGCAAAAGTTCGCAAAAATACGCCCGGCAACCGTCGGTCAGGCCGCGCGCATCTCGGGAGTTTCGCCGGCTGATATCAGCATTTTGCTCGTCTGGTTAAAGCGGGCGGGGGATACAAAATTGAAAAGTGAGACCGCCATAGGGAATTGCGGTGATTGCGGCTCACAGGCGGAACCGGACGAATTACCTTCTTAATCCTGAACTCCGAAATCGAAACGCAATCCAACCGGGAATACCCGGGTATCACCCCGCGCCCCCAAAGCGGTGCTGAAACGCGCGCAGTCCAAACGCTGATGCGAGGTTTGGTGCTTCCCGGCCAACACGAAGCCTTGGGACGACGGCGTTTGAGCGCCGCATTTTCAGCCCACTTCGGAAATCGGTTTTAAACCGCCAAGACGCCAAGACCAAGAGCAAAGCAGAAAGTTGAAATCGGGAAAACGGCCGGCGGAAGACCAATTGTTGTAAGTGGTTGATAGAGCATCCAAAACTGGACCGTTTCTTGACCGTGGAGAGGCATATTTTCAAGGGTCACTTTCTGGAGGCTGGAGGCCCTGTGGCACTTTTTGTCACCTTTTGTCCCTTTTTGTCACCCTGTTTTGAAAAGCGGCTTTTTTGCACAAAGGTGACAAAGGCAAATCGGAATGCGGAAGCTGATAAAAAAAAATTAAATAAGGAAGCCAGGAAACCAGGAATCGTTTCATGCTGAGACCGGACCTGCGGGGAAATAATTTTAAACCGTGAAATAGACGAAATACGCGAAAAAAACCTGATTTCAAAGAGCTGAAGAGAGATTCCATCCGGGAACGAGCGCACCAGACCGCACTAAACCGCACCGTAAAATTAAATTTTGAAGGTGGCCGGGTTGCCGGGCGAAGGGGCAAGCTCCACCCGGGCAACCCGGAACGAAATCTAGGCAAAAGCCGTGCGCAGCGCGGGGCAGCGTCCAACCGGTGGCCGGAATTCACCGGTTGGCCACGCTGCAATCGAGCCACAGGCTCGACACTACATCTTTTGCTGAGATTTCAGAAGGGGCGGCGCGACAAAATCCAGATGTCAAAGAACGGCCACACACGCCGCACGGAAAAACGCACCAACACCGGCAAGGCAGTGTCAGCGACACCATCGTCCGGCGGCAGGCCCAAGCCGGGGCCGGCTGAACTATGTGTATTATTACACTACAATACACATATGTCCAGCGAAATTATCATGATTCCAAACTCCGCTGCAAAAAGGTGACAGGGGATAGAACTTCGAAATCCGGGTTAATCCTTCACCTTCGGCAACATCCATGCGGCAGCGGCGGCGGGCAGAAACAGAAAGCCGGCATAGAACAACGCCGCGCGATGGTCGCCCACCTTCGAAAACAGGCCAAAGAAAACCGTGCCGAACGCCGCCGCGATGCGCCCGATGTTGTAGCAAAAACCCGCGCCCGTGGTCCGGAGGAGCGTGGGAAACAGCGGCGGCAGATACATCGTGAACAGGCCGAACGCGCCCTGGCAAAAGCCGATCAGCGGAAACCACCACATCAGCGCCGTATGATCCATGGCCGTGAAATACGCGCCGCACAGCGCCACGAAATACACGAGAAACGCCCAGCCGATCGTAGCGCGATAACCGATAAACCGCGCCACGCCGCCCGAGAAAAAATTCCCGGCGATGGATGAGCCGATGACCAGATACATCGCCGTGCTCGCGAGTTTGTTCTTGGCTTCCGCACTCATCGCCAGCACCTCCGGCAGATTCCGCAGATGTTGCTGATGCCAAAACATGAATGCCCAGTGCGCCGTGAGCGAAATGCCACATACGATCATCACCCAGATGGTGATGCGCCGCGTTTCGCCGCGAAAGAGTTCAGCGAGACCCGGCTGCTGATTCTGCGCCTGCGCTCTGGCCGCGTGCCATTCCTCCGGTTCCGGCACCGCGCGGCGGATCCAGAACACCAGCAACGCCGGCAGCACGCCCACGAGGAACAGATATTTCGGCGGCGCGCCGGCCATCAGGAAATTGGCGAGGCCCGCGAGCAAAATACCGACGTTCACGCCGCTTTGCAAAATCGCCGCCAGCCACGGACGCCATGGCTTCGGCCAGGTCTCGGAAATGAGCGACGCACCCACCGCCCATTCGCCGCCGATGCCCAGCGCCGCGAGGAAACGAAAAATCATCAATTGCCACCACGTTTCCGCAAAGAACGACAAGCCCGTAAACGCCGCATACGTCAGCACCGTAAGGCTCAAGGCGCGCGCGCGCCCAAACCGGTCGCCGATGAAGCCGAAGAACCCGCCGCCCAGCGCCCAGCCGAGCAGAAACGCGCCCTGGATGATGGACGCGTATTTGCCCACCGCCGGATCCGTCGTCGCGAGGCCGCCGAGGAGCAGCGCCACGAACGGCGCGGCCACCAGCGTGTAGAGGTGCATGTCCAGCCCGTCGAACATCCAGCCCAGCCAGGCGGCGAGGCCGGACTTGAGTTGCGGCCGGGTGAGACGATG
Organism: uncultured Verrucomicrobia subdivision 3 bacterium; assembly: GCA_903858275.1. Taxonomy (GTDB): domain Bacteria; phylum Verrucomicrobiota; class Verrucomicrobiia; order Limisphaerales; family UBA11358; genus UBA11358. The sequence continues at coordinate 9,132 of CAIOIC010000095.1, forward strand.
GTTCATTCGCGGCGTTTTATAGCCGGAGTCGGGCAGAATGGACAGGATTAACCGCGCTCAATCGCGGTAGCCACGGAATACCGCCGCCGTGCCGGTGGCGGGATCAAACGCCGCATAAACACTGCCGCGCTTATGCTCTTCCGCTTCTTTGAAAACGCGCTTGAAGAAAATGAGATTGCCCGCCGTCGGCCGCGTTTGGAACAGCCGTGAATCTTTCAGCGAAGAACGCTCCAGCATCTTTTTGAATTCAAAATCCTGCGCCGGCACCAACTGCGCCTGGGCCACCAGCAATTGAAACGCCTTTTCATCCGTGTGAAACACCGCCAGCCATTCTTCACGCAGAAAAGTGGAGTAACCGGTGATTTGGACCTGGCCAGCCGACTTGGGCGCATGGCCGATGCAAATGTAAGACAGCCGATGCGCGGGCGATTTGAGCGCGCCCAACAACCCGAGCGCCAAAGTGACTGCCAGCGCGGGACCGACCAGCAACGCCAGCGCTGTGGGCCGCGAGAACGAGCGTTTCTCAATCCAGACCTTGGTCAGGGCGAAGACCGTGCTGCCGCCGCCGCCGACCAGCACCAAGATCGGGATGAGCGGCAACAAAGCCATCAAGCAGGCCTTGCCGAAAAACTCGTAAGTGCCAAAGCGGGTGGCCAGAAAAAAGAGAAAGCCCGCGCTGACCAGCACGGTATCCACCAGCCAAAGCCGCCAATAATCCTTCGGGCGCAGGCCCGAGCCGGTTTTATTTTCAACTGTATTCACGTTGCATCAGGAAAGCCGACTCATCAGCAAACGCAAGGTTTTATGGCGGCAGGAATTTGTAGTATCGGTCTGTGACCGATGCGCCTGGGGCGATGCCATCGCAGCTTCGCTGGTTGGTGAATCAATTCGAGACGAACATGGATGCAACCCCGTTGGGGTAGAAAATGTTTTGGGACGGTTGACCCAGGGTAGTCGCTCCGCGCCAACCCTGGGCTAAATGATTTCATCCCGTTGGGATGATGATTATTTGCCGATGCTGGTGCGCAAAGCTTTTTCCAGACGGGCGAAGGCGGCGGGGTTGTGGCGTTGAGCCGGTTGTTCGAAAGAATCAGCGCACAGCGCCGCCACTACAATGAAGGGAGGTGATGTTTGCGGACGACGGCCGCCAAAGCTTTGCCGGCGGCCGAGTCCAGCTGCCCAAGTTGAACAACCTTTGGCTTAAGCCGGTGTTTCATAAATATGGGTTCAGATGGAAATTCAAAACCAATCCGCGCTTGGTTGCTACCAGTTGTAATTTTAATTGCAATCATCGGGCTGCTGGTTGCGATTGCCACTCCGAATTTTGTTCATGGAGGTTCGACCAGACTTAACGCAATCATTAACAACCTTCGGCAAATTGACGCTGCAAAACAACAGTGGGCTTCAGATCGGGGACTAACAAACGCGACTCAACTAAACCGTGTTGTAACAGAAAGAGATTTAGCTCCGTATTTACTACCGGCTTATACGCAGCATGAAGCCTTTGGAAATCCTGTATTGGGGGAGTTATATTTAATCAGGGATTTAAATCAACCTCCCGAAGCCGTGCTCACCAAAAAACTCACCGAACGCCATGTTGATTCCTCATTACCAAGAGGTACTATTATCCGACTGGACCAAGAATTGCAAAGCGATGGATACGAACTCATCTCGCCTGATGGAACGTCAAAGATATTCCGTTGGAAGCATGGTGCTTTGACCATTACAAACCGGTAATCTGCTTCTTTTCACTTCGGCATTTCCAGCTTCACCTTCGCGGCCACTTGCGCCACGTCTTTGTCGCCGCGGCCGGAGAGGTTCACGATGATGATCTTGTCTTTGCCCAGCTTCGGCGCGCGCACCATGCATTCGGCCACGGCGTGGGCGCTTTCCAGCGCGGGGATGATGCCTTCGAGCCGCGCAAGTTTCATGAAGGCTTCGAGCGCCTGGTCGTCGGTGGCGTAGGTGTATTCAGCGCGGCTGGCATCTTTCAAAAAAGCGTGTTCAGGCCCGACGGCGGCGTAATCGAGTCCGGCGCTGACGCTGTGCGTGGATTGGATCTGGCCGAATTCGTCCTGCAAAATATAGCTGCGCGTGCCCTGCAACACGCCGAGCGAGCCGCCCTGAAACCGCGCCGCGTGCTGCTCGGGCTGGATGCCGAGTCCGCCGGCCTCCACGCCGACGAGCTTCACGGATGGGTCATCGAGGAACGGATAAAAAAGTCCGATGGCGTTGGAGCCGCCGCCGACGCAGGCGATGAGCAGGTCCGGCAGGCGCTTTTCCTTTTCCAAAATCTGCGCGCGCGCCTCATCGCCGATGATGCGCTGAAAATTCCGGACCATCACCGGATAGGGATGCGCGCCGTAGGCCGTGCCAAGAATGTAATGCGTGGTGCGGAGGTTTGTCACCCAGTCGCGCATGGCTTCGTTGACGGCTTCCTTCAAGGTCTTCTGGCCCGCGTGAACCGGCACCACGTCCGCGCCGAGCATTTTCATGCGATAGACGTTGAGCTCCTGCCGCTGACAATCCACCGCGCCCATGTAGATGACGCATTTCAATCCGAACATCGCGGCGACCGTGGCGGTGGCGACGCCGTGCTGGCCCGCGCCGGTCTCGGCGATGATGCGGGTCTTGCCCATGCGCTTGGCCAGGAGAATCTGGCCCATCGCGTTGTTGATCTTGTGGGCACCGGTGTGGTTCAGATCTTCGCGCTTGAGATAGATTTTTGCGCCGCCGAGTTCTTTCGTGAGGCGCTCGGCAAAGTAAAGCGGTGTGGGGCGACCGACGAATTCAGTGAGGTAGTAGGAGAGTTCCTTCTGAAATTCCGGGTCGTGCTGCGCGCGGAAATATTCGGCTTCCAGCTCCTGCAACGGATGCATCAACGTCTCCGGCACATAACGTCCGCCGAACGGGCCGAAGTGGCCGGTGGCGTCGGGAAGATTCAGATTGGCAACTGCGCTCATGCTGGCATTTTCATGCAAAGACGGAAAAGGCGCAAAGAAAAAGGCGGCGGCGCGGGCGGCGCGCCGGCGGCCATCCGCCGGGTTCGGCGCGCGGGGTGGCCGGATTAATAGGCAACTTAATATTGCGCACGGCGATGAATCAGGCAAAAATGGCTGCTCTCAAAACTTCAGCGCTGAAAATGCATGTGACGTATCGGCATCAGTCTGGTCAATCCATTGCACACGAATGAATTGGTCTGCAAAAACAAGTTGGCTGCCGGGATTGCTCCTGGCGGTGGCGGTGGCGGGATGCACTTCCGCCCATTATCGCACTGCCGCCGACCGCGCGGCCTACGGCGCGATCCGGCAAAAAGCCCCGGCGGTGAAGAACATGGACCCGGCTTTCACCATCGAGCAGACCAACGCCGTTGAGCTCGCCAACCTGCCGGTGGTCACGAACGCGGTGGACTATCTCGGGCCGCACGGCGAAGCGGAGCGCGGGGCGAGCCGGGTGCGGCTGGAGGATGCGCTGCGGATTGCCATTCACCACAGCCGCAGCTATCAATCGCGCAAGGAGCAGCTTTATCTTTCCGCGCTGTCGCTGACCCTGGCGCGCCATCAGTTCACGCCCATTTTTTCCGCCGGCGGGAGCGCGGCCTACAATGTCACGGCCACGGAAAGCCCGGCGTTGAGCGACCACTTCGTCGAGGACCGCAGCGTCAGCGCCAGCGGCGACGCGGGCGGAAGCTGGCTGATCCGCGATGTGGGCCGGCTCACGACGGCGTTCACGGCGGATTTTCTGCGGTTCGTCAGCGGCGACCCACGGCTGGCCACCTCATCGAAGCTGAGCGCGACCTTTGTCCGCCCGCTGTGGCGCGACGCGGGTTTCAAGCAGCAGATGGAAAGCCTGACGCAAGCCGAGCGCGATCTGCTGTATGCGCTGCGGGATTTCACGCAGTACCGAAAGGATTTCAGCGTGGGAATCGCCTCCGCCTACTACAACGTGCTAGGCAACCGCGACGCCGTGCGCAACAGCTTTCTCAATTTGCAAAGTTCGCGCCGAAACGCCGACCGCACCCGCGCGCTGGCGCAGGAGGGCCGGGTGGCCGGCACGGATCTGGGGCGCCAGGAACAACAGGAGCTGACCGCCGAAAGCACGTGGATCAACGCCGTCCGCAGCTACAAGCAGGCGCTCGATAATTTCAAGATTCAGCTCGGGCTCCAAGTGGATGCGAATCTGGTGCTGGATGATGGCGAGTTGGCGGCGCTGCAAATCCAGCATCCGGACATCAGCGTGGAAGATTCCGCCAGGCTGGCGCTGGCCTCGCGCCTGAATTACATGACCACCCAGGATCAGCTCGCGGACGCGGAGCGCAAGGTGAAGGTCGCGGAAAATCTGCTCAAGCCGCGCGTGGACTTTTTGGCCAACGCGAGCCTGGCCAGCGATCCGAACAAGAATTATTCGCTGCCCGATCCCCAGCGCTATGCGTGGAACGCCGGGCTGGATGTTGACCCCGGACTGGATCGCACGTCCGAGCGCAATTCCTACCGCGCCGCGCTAATCGCCCGCAATCGCGCCGCTCGCTCGCTGGAGGAGCAGGAGGATCAGATAAAATTGCAGGTGCGCGATGGCTGGCGCACCTTGGATCAGGCCAAACGCAATTACGAAATCAGTGAGATCGGCGTTCATATCGCCGAGCGGCGCGTGGAGAATCAGAGCCTCTTGGCGGAATGGGGACGCTCCAGAGCGCAGGATCAGGTGGACGCGCAGAATGATTTGATCGCTTCGAAGAACCAGCGGACACAGGCGCTCGTGACCCACACGATTGCCCGGCTGCAATTCTGGAACAACATGGGAATTCTTTACATCAAGGCCGATGGCCAGTGGGAGGAAGTGCAAAATGCAAAAACTAAATGAGCTGATAAAATCCGTCCGGCGGCAGCCGCGATGGCGGCAAATCACCGCCGCAGTCATCGTCCTTCTCGTCGGCTGGTGGGGGTTGCGCCATAGCGGTGATTCGGGAGCGAAGGCGCCGACCTTCGCGGCGCGGCGCGGGCCGTTGGAGATCAACGTCCTCGAAGGCGGCAGCCTGCAGGCGCTCGAATCACAGGAGGTCAAATGCGAGGTGCGCGTGGGCTACCAAGGCACGAAGATTTTGCGGATCGTGGAGGAGGGTTATCTCGTCACGGAAGCCGATGTGACGAACAACAAAGTGCTGGTGGAACTGGATTCGTCCGATCTGGAAAAACAGATCACGCAGCAGGAGATTCAATATCAGCAGGCCGTCGCCAGCCTGATTGATGCGCAGCAAAACTATGAAATCCAGTTGAACCAGAACCAGAGCGACATCAAGGCCGCCGAGCTAAAGGCGCGGTTTGCGCGGATGGATTTCGACAAGTTTCTGGGCGACACGGTCACCAGCAAGATCATCAAGGATTACGGCCTGGATAAAATCCTGGCGACGGCCAGCACGAACGACGTGGCCGACACCTCACGCGCGGAAGAAGCCGGCCAGGCCACGGTGGTCGCACCGCCGTCAGTGACGGAGCCGCCGGCCGTCAAGACCGCCACCGGAAACACCGAGACCAACATGGTGCTCGCAACCGGCATCAACCCGCCGCCGGCGTCCGCGCCCCAGCCGGTGGTGCCGAACGCGGAGACGGACACGAATCTGGTGGTGGCCGGTTTCACACCATACACGTTCCGGACCGGCACCATTGACTTCAAGAAATACGCCAACATTGACATGCTGGGGGACGGCGAGGCCAAGCAAAAGCTGCGCAAATTTGAAGACGATTTGCAGTCCGCGCAGAAGGATCTGGGCGTGGCCAAGGCCACGTTTGAAGGCACGCAGCGGCTGTTCGCCAAGCAGTTTGTAGCGAAAATGGAGCTGGTGCGCGACCAGTTGTTACAGGACAGCGCCGAACTGAAAGTGCAGACGGCGGAAACCAGCCGGGCGCTGTTCTTGAATTATGATTTTTCCAAAACCGCCGAGAAATCCCTTTCCGACTATACCGAGGCGGTGCGCGAACTGGACAAGTCCCGGCGCTTGGCCATCTCCAAGCAGGCGCAGGCGCAGGCCAGGCTGAAGTCGGCCCAAGGCCAGTATGAAGTCCAGACCCGCCAGCGCAAGGACCTCAACGCGCAACTCGAAAAATGCATCATCCGCGCGCAGAAAAGCGGGCTGGTCGTCTATGGCGGCACCGGCGACAACTATTACGGCAACCAAGAGCCCATCCGCGAAGGCGCCACCGTCCGCGAACGCCAATCCATCATCACCATCCCGGACATGACCCGCATGTCGGTGAACGTCAAAATCCACGAGAGCTACATCAAGAAGATCAAAAAGGGCCAGAAGGCGCGCATCACCGTGGACGCGTTTCCCGACACGGAGCTGGATGGCGAAGTCACCAAGATGGGTGTTTTGCCGGATTCGCAAAACCGCTGGATGAATCCGGACCTGAAAGTCTATAACACGACCATCACCATCAACGGCACCTACGACTGGGTGAAGCCGGGCATGAGCGCCAAGGTGGAAATCCTCGTGACCAAACTGAACGATGTCGTGTATGTCCCGGTTCAGGCGGTTTCGCCCGATGGTGGAAAACAGATTTGCTACGTCGCGGGGGCCTTCAAACCGGAACGGCGCGAAGTGGAGATTGGCGAATTCAACGACGAATTCATCCAGATCAAACGCGGGTTGAAGGAGGGCGAACGCGTTTTGTTGCGGGTGCCGGATGGAATTGAAACGGACAGTCCGGAAAATGACAGCCAGCCCAAGGAAGAAAAACCGGGCGGGCTGGCTAAACCCGGCACTCCCGCCACCCCGGCGAAGGCGGCGGCACCGACGGGCAAGGTATAAAACCTCATGTCTTCGCCCATCGTCAAATTCGACACCGTTCGCAAGACCTACCAGATGGGGCCGGTGACCGTGGAAGCGTTGCGCGGCGTGTCTTTCGACATCGCCGCCGGTGATTACGTCAGCATCATGGGCCCGTCCGGCTGCGGCAAATCCACGCTGCTCAATCTCCTCGGCTGTCTCGACCGCCCCAGCGCCGGCCATTATCTGCTCGGCGGCCAGGACGTGTCGGGGATGGATGACGATGCGCTCTCGTCGGTGCGCGGCGCTCGGCTGGGTTTTATTTTTCAATCCTACAATCTCATCCAGCAGCTCACCGTGGTGGAGAACATTGAAATCCCGCTTTATTATCAGGACCGGCCCGAAGCCGAATGCCGCGAGCTGGCCTGCAAGCTGGCCAAGCGCGTCGGCCTCGAACACCGGCTCGATCACAAGCCGTTCGAACTCTCCGGCGGCCAGCAGCAGCGCGTGGCCATCGCCCGCGCGCTGGTCAACGATCCGCTCGTCATTCTCGCGGATGAGCCCACCGGCAATCTGGATTCCAGTTCCGGCGTGGAGATCATGAAAATTTTCGACGAACTTCACGCGCAGGGCAAAACCCTGATTCTCGTCACGCACGATCCGAGCGTGGGCAAACGCGCCCACCGCACCATCCGCTTGCGCGACGGCCACCTTGAAAGCGATGTCCGCCACGAAAAATAATTCCAGCCTGACCAAGGCCCTGCGGGGACTGACGTGGGCGCGGCTGCAGCGCGCGATGCGCCTGGGCCTCCGCAGCCTGTGGCTGCACCGGCTGCGCTCGCTGCTCACCGTGCTAGGCATCGTGTTCGGCGTGTGCTCGGTGATCGCCATGCTCGCCATCGGCGAAGGCGCGAGTTACGAGGCGCAGGAGCAAATCAAAAGCCTGGGCAGCCAGAACATCATTATTCGCAGCGTCAAACCGCCGGACGATCAAAAGGTTTCCAACCAGGGCAGCCGCGTGCTGCAATATGGTGTCACTTACATGGATGCCCGACGCATCACCACGACGATTCCCGGCGTCACCGTCATGCTGCCAGCGCGCAACATCCGAGACTACGTCTGGAACATCAGCCGCCGCGTAGATTGCGAACTGGTCGGCACCGTGCCGTGGTATCCGACCATGCGCAACCACCGCGTCGCCAGCGGCCGCTTCTTCACGGAAAACGACATGGCCGGCCAGTCCAGCGTCTGCGTGCTGGGGGCGGAGATGGTGCCGTTGCTGTTTCCATTGGAATCGCCGGTGGGCAAGCACGTCCGCGTGGGCGGCTCCTATTACCAGGTCATCGGCATCATGGAGGCGCGCGGACACGACACCAAGACCGACGACGCCGCGGCGCCGAAGGACAAACCCACCGCCTACCGCATGTTCGTTCCTTTAGAGACGGTCAAGATGCGCTACGGCGAAGTCCTGATGCGGCGGCGCAGCGGCAGCTTTGAAGCCGAGCGGGTGGAACTCCATGAGCTCACGGTGAAAGTGGCTTCGCTCGAAGCCGTGACCGGCGTGGCGGACGCCATCAAAACCGTCATGGAGCGCAACCACAAGAAGAAGGATTACCAGATTGATGTGCCGCTGGAGATGCTCCGGCGCGCGGAACGCACCAAACAGATTTTCAACATCGTGCTCGGCTCCATCGCCGCCATCTCGCTGCTCGTCGGCGGCATCGGCATCATGAACATCATGCTCGCCAGCGTCACCGAGCGGACGCGGGAAATCGGCATCCGCCGCGCCCTCGGCGCGCGACGGCGCGACATCATCGTCCAGTTTCTGGTGGAGACCGTGATGCTTTCCGGCATTGGCGGCCTCCTGGGCGTGCTGCTGGGCGTCACCATTCCCTTCATCGTCTCGCACACCGCCGGCATGAAGACCATCATCACGCTCTGGTCGCCGCTGCTGGCGTTCAGCATCTCGGCCCTGGTGGGCGTCATCTTTGGCATCTATCCCGCCATCCGCGCCGCCAACATGGATCCGGTGGAGGCGCTCCGGCACGAATGACCGGAGCCCGCGCCCCGGTTTTCAGAACCGCTTGGTGAGCGTCAGCGTGAAGGTGTGGCCCTGCGCGCGGTTCTCGGCGATGAATTCATTCAGGTAGCGACCGGATATGAAAATCATGTGCTTCGGAAACGCCACGCTGATTTCCGGGCCGATGGCCGCCACGCGGTCCCGGGGCGAGATGGCTTTGCCCGGCCCGCTGTCGTCGGTGGTCTTTTGCTGGTAGTAGCCGACCACGCCGACATCAATGACTTTTTTCAGCGTCTTGCTAATGCCCCATTCCAACGTGAAAGCCTGGCCGCGTGTCACGCGCGTGACGTCCTGCTCGGTGTTGAATTCGTAGCGGCCCAGCGCGGACACGGCCCAGGTTTTTTCCTGATCCGCATACCACGTGGCGCCGGCGGTCAGCATCGGCGTCCAGTAGCCGAGGCCGGGCTTGGTGCTGTTGGGTTCAAAATCGCCCGTGGGCATCCACACCCCGAGGGCAGTGCCAACGTCAAACCGCCTGGTGTGCCAGGACAACGTGGATTCGGCAAACAAATCGCCCGCGCCAAAAGTGCTGCTGTCGTAGCCGCCCGCGCGAACGCTTTGATACGTCAGGGGAATCAGCGCGTCAACGCCGACATTGCCGCCAAGGAGTTTCGTTTCGGAAATCCAGATCACGCGCGGCACGTTGGCGTAGGTAAACACCTCAAAATTCGCCGGGCCGACGCTGTCGCCGCTGCCGTTGTTCACGCGCGTGGCGGTGTAAGCCAGGTTGTAGTCCCGCACATACCAGCCGGGCGGCGGCAAGGACGCAGCCTTGATGCCTTCAACGCCGGGCACATAGTGCGCCGTGGGCTGGGCCTGAAGCGACGGTGCCAGCGCCGCAAAACCAAGAATGAGAACGGAGCGAACGATTAATTTTTTCATGATGGTTAATGGTTGGGTGATGGGTCAGACATCCTGAATTTTTCCGTGCAGATAGCTTTCAAACGAACTCAAATCGAGCAGACCGTGGCCGGAAAGGTTGAAGAGCAACACTTTCTTCTTTCCCTCTTCACGGCATTTCACCGCCTCGTCCACCACGGCGGCAATCGCGTGCGATGACTCCGGCGCGGGCACGATGCCTTCCTTGCGCGCGAACAGAACAGCGGCTTCGAAAACTTTCGTCTGGTGATAGGCCTTGGCTTCCATGAGGCCGAGGTGCAGCGCGTGGCTGACCATCGGCGACATGCCGTGGTAGCGCAGCCCGCCCGCGTGGATGCTGGGCGGCATGAATTTGTGACCGAGCGTAAACATCTTCACCAGCGGCGTGGTTTCGGCCGTGTCGCCGAAATCGTAGCGCAGTTCACCTTCCGTCAGGGTCGGGCACGCCGACGGCTCGACGCCGACGATGCGGTATTTTTTCCCGTCCTTGATTTTTCCCCGGATAAACGGGAACGCAAGACCGGCAAAATTGCTTCCACCACCGCAACATCCAAAAATCACATCCGGCTCCTCGCCGGCACACTCCATCTGCTTGATGGTTTCCTCGCCGATGACGGTCTGGTGATGGCAGACGTGATTCAGAACGCTGCCGAGGGAATATTTCGTGCCCGGCGTCTTGACGGTGTCCTCGACCGCCTCGCTGATGGCGATGCCGAGGCTGCCGGCGCAATGCGGATCTTCCGCGAGCAGCTTGCGGCCGTATTCGGTCAGGTTGCTCGGGCTGGCGTGAACCGTCGCGCCCCAGGTGTGCATAAGCATCCGTCGATACGGCTTCTGGTCGTAGCTGACCTTGACCATGTAAATATTGCATTCCAGCCCGATCAAGCTGCAGGCGAACGCCAGCGACGCGCCCCACTGGCCCGCCCCGGTTTCCGTGGCCAGCCGCTTGGTGCCGGCGATTTTGTTGAAGTAAGCCTGCGGCACAGAGGTGTTGACCTTGTGGCTGCCGGCGGGGCTGGCGCCCTCGTATTTGTAATAAATGTGAGCGGGCGTATTCAGCGCCTTTTCCAAGCGCACGGCGCGCAGCAACGGCGTGGGCCGCCAGAGCGCGTAGATGTCGCGCACCGGCTCGGGAATCTCGATGTATTTATCCTGGCTGATTTCCTGATCAACAAGGTTGCGCGGGAAAATGGCCTCCAGCGCCTCGGGCGGCAGCGGCTCTTTGGTGCCAGGATGCAGCGGCGGCGGCAGCGGCTCGGGGAAATCGGCGTTGAGGTTATACCAGGTGGACGGGATGTCCGCCTGCGTCAGATCGAAGCGCGTTTTCTGGCTCATGTAAATAATGGATGTCCGCCACATCATCTACGCGACCGCAATTCTAAACCAGCCCTGTAGTGCCAAAAGTTAAGCAAATCTTGGCAAAAAAAATCGCCCAACAAACACCTGCAGGCGCGGTGAGATTGCTATGCCCAGGCAGAGTTGGCTTGCCCAAAGAAATTGTCTTGTTAGTTTGGATTCCTATGTCAGATACGCGCAATTGGAAGGCGTCAACCGAATACCAAAAAATTGCAGAAGCCAACCGCCAATTCTACGCGCAAACGGCTGACCTCTACGAAGTTTCCGAGAATTGCATCCACGACAAGGTTCTCCAAGCCGGGTTGGAGACGGACATAGACCGCATCGTTTTGTTGCTAGGCGACCAGACAGGCTCGCTTCGGGCTTTGGATGCCTGCGGCGGATCCGGCAACATCTCGGTCAAGCTCCTGAAACGCGACATGGCGGTCACGCACACGGATATTTCCGCAGAATTACAGAAGATTTTCCGAGCGAAATGCCAACGGGCTAGTTATGCGCCTAGGATGGTCTGCTCTGAAATCGCTCACTTTCTCGCGCACGACGACAACACCTACCACCTCATCACCTTCTCATCCGCATTGCATCACTTGGAAAATATCGAATCAGTGCTCCGGCTCGCGTTCGATCGGCTGGTGCCGGGCGGGATGCTTTACACCGTCTTCGACCCCACCTTGTATTCGCGGCTGGGGCTGGTGTCGCGCGTCACCTCGCGCTTGGAATACTACGTTTTCAAAGTATTTTGCCAGACATCCGACCTTCACAAAGCCATTGGTCGGCGACTTCGTCGCACCTTCCGAGTCTCCAGCGAAGGCGGTTCGGCAACGACGATAAACAGCGACAATGCGGGTGTGCTGGCCGAATACCGTGCCGGCGTGGGCATTGACGACCTCGCTCTGGTGGATAATCTGAAAAATATTGGCTTTGAAATTGTGTGGCACGACCGCTACACCGAGGCGCGCTTTTCGGTCACTCGGCGCATCCTAAAGTGGACGGGCGACGTGACCTCCTTCAAGCTGCTGATACGGAAACCGGCGGCAAAATAACGGCCCGCTTTCAAATCCCCAGCCGCTGGCCGGACAAGCAAAACGAAAATTTAAATCGCTTTTCTCCCGCAACACCACTGCGGTTTGCGTGGCCATGTCAAACAACGTAAAGGGGTCTTTGCTTTGAACGGAATCAGCTCGCCTTGACCGCCGCCATGAGCGCGTTGAGCGAGGCCTTCGCATCGCCGAACAACATGCGCGTGTTGTCTTTGTAGAACAGATGATTTTCGATGCCGGCGAAACCGGCAGCCATCGAGCGTTTCATCACAATGCACTGCTTGCAATGGTCGGCATCAATGATCGGCATGCCGTAAATGGGGCTGGATTTGTCCTCGCGGGCGGCGGGGTTCACGACGTCGTTCGCGCCAATGACGAGGCAGACATCCACGCGGTCCATCGAGGGATTGATCTGCTCCATTTCGATGAGCTGGTCGTAGGGAACGTTCGCCTCGGCGAGCAACACGTTCATGTGACCGGGCATGCGGCCGGCAACCGGATGAATAGCGAATTGCACTTCCACGCCGCGCTTGCCGAGTTCTTCGGTGAGTTCGCGCACGGAATGTTGCGCCTGCGCCACCGCCATACCGTAGCCGGGAACCACCACGACGCGCTGCGCATAGGCGAGCAGCAGCGCCACTTCGTCGGCCTGAATGGCTTTGACCGTTCCGGCGACTCCGCCGGCGGCCGCCGCGCTGCCGCCGCTGGAACCAAACGCGCCAAACAAAACATTCGTGACGGGGCGGTTCATCGCCTTGCACATGAGCAGCGTGAGCAGCGTGCCGGAGGAACCGACGAGCGTTCCCGCGACAACCATCGCCAGATTGTTGATGGCAAAACCGTCCGCCGCTACGGCAAGACCGGTGAAAGAGTTGAGCAGCGAGATGACGACCGGCATGTCGGCACCGCCGATGGGCATGACCATCGCCACGCCGAAGAACAGGGCCAACGCAAACATCACGATGAACGCCGTGATGGCGTTGCCACCGGTGACATTGAACGTGAGCCAGCCGCACAGGCTGAGAATCACAATACCGATGAGACCGTTCAAATAATTCTGGCCGGGGAACGTCATCGGCTTCTCAAATTTCCCTTCCAGTTTCAGATACGCGATGATACTGCCGGAGAAGGAGAGCGAGCCGATGAGGGTGGCGAACAGCATGGAGCCGGCGATGAATTTGGTGGTTTCATGCAGCACGGGCAATTCGATGCCGGCGACTTTGGTGCCGTGCGCGCCCTTGATGAATTCCAGACTCGCGACCAGCGCCGCCGCGCCGCCGCCGAGGCCGTTGAACAGCGCGACCATCTGCGGCATGGAGGTCATCTTCACCGAATACGCGCCAAACGCGCCGATGGCGAGGCCGATGAGGGTGCCGATGACGATGAGCGTGTAATTAAAAGTCCAGCCGTGCGCCCAGACGTTGTCGCCGCCGGTTTTTTGCAACACCAGCAGCGCGACCAGCATGCCGGCGGCGGCCACAAGGTTGCCGCTCCGCGCGGTCTTCGGCGAACTCAGGAACTTGATGCCGAGGATGAATAAAACCGAGACACCGATGATGATGAGGGGGACAATTTGAGAACACATGGCTATTTCTTTTTCTTGAACATTTGCAGCATCCGGTCCGTGACCATGAAGCCGCCAAACACGTTGGCCGATCCGAAGATCACCGCGACAAAGCCGAGCGCCTGCTGGAGCGGCGTGGCGGCGTCCGCCAGCACCAGAATGCCGCCGAACAAAATGATGCCGTGAATGGCGTTGGTGCCGGACATCAGCGGCGTGTGCAGCATCGAGGGCACCTTGGAGATGACCTCAAAGCCGACAAAGACGGCGAGGATGAAAATAAACAGGACGTTGGTATCCATAAAAGATTAGCTGGTTTTGGGGAGCAGTTTTTCGTTCACTATCTTGCCGCCGTGCGTGACAAGGCAGCCTTTGATGATTTCGTCGTCGAGCTTGAGCACGAAGGTCTTTTCCTGTTTGTCCCAGAATTCTTCGACGAGCGCCACGAGGTTCGCGGCATAAACCTGGCTGGCGTGCAGTGGCGCGCGACCGGGCAGATTGGCGATGCCGATGATCTTCACGCCGTTACGATCTACGATTTCATCATATTTCACGCCTTCGACGTTGCCGCCGGTTTCCACGGCCATGTCCACAACCACGCTGCCGGGCTTCATGGCGTTGAGCATTTCGGCGGTGACGAGCACCGGCGCTTTGCGGCCAAAAACTTGCGCGGTGGTGATGACGACGTCGGAATCACCACAGGTTTTGTTCATCGCGGCGCGCTGGGTCTGGATTTGTTCCTCCGTGAGCGCCTTCGCGTAGCCGTCCTTGGTCTGGCCGGTTTCGCCGAGGTCAATCTTGAGAAATTGTGCGCCGAGCGATTTCACCTGCTCTTCGACGACGGGCCGCGTATCGTAGGCGGTGACTTTGGCGCCCAGGCGTTTCGCCGTCGCGATGGCCTGCAAACCGGCGACGCCGACGCCGATGATGAAAACTTTCGCCGGCAAAATCGTGCCCGCTGCCGTGGTCATCATGGGAAAAATCTTGTTGGAATAACGCGCGGCGAGAATGACAGCTTCGTAACCGCCGAGATTCGCCTGCGAGGAAAGCACGTCCATCTTCTGCGCACGCGTGGTGCGCGGGATGAATTCCATGCTGATGGCGCTGACGCCGCGTTCGGCGAATTTCTGCACGAGATCCTTTTCGTTGAACGGATCCAGCAGACTCGCGTGGATGGAACCCGGCTTTAGCAGCGCGATTTCGTCCACCGGCGGCTTGCGCAGGCGAAGCACGATGTCGCCGGAGCCGATGAGCGCCAGACGGTCAGTGGTGAGCGAGGCGCCGGCTTTGGCGTAGGCGGCGTCGGAAAAACCGGCAGCGAGACCGAGGCCGGCCTCAACTTCGACTTGGGCACCAAGCTTGACGAGCTTGGCGACGCTGTCCGGAGTCAACGGCGCGCGGCTTTCGCCGGGGTGAGTTTCGCGGGGAACGGAAATTTTCATAGCTGGAATTCTGAGCCGGGACAATATCACTTTCTCCTGCCACTAGTAACCCCTTTTTTGCTATTTTGTACCCCATGAAGACGACGCGGTTGAGGAATTTTGGGGTGTTTGCATAATGAAAAGCCACTCGCTCCGTCGCTAAGCGTCTGAACTGCGCCAGCTTCAGCGGCGCTTTTGTGCGGACGACCTTCTTGGAACGTAGGCTGGTCTGCAGGCGTTGTAAACCGAATCCATGCAGTAGGATAGAGTTGCGCCGCGCTGCTCCAATCGCTTTGCGCAATCCGTTCGTGGCAGGATGTGAGCAGCACGGTCGGACACTGGTTCAAACTGCGGCGCTTAAATTCACCGGCTTCGGAACGGCCGCCAAATACAGGTCAATCGCCTGCGCCGATTTCTTGCCGTCGCCCATCGCCAGAATCACCGTGGCGGCTCCGCGAACGATGTCGCCGCCGGCAAAAACGCCCGGAATGCTTGTCGCGCCGTTTTCATCCGCGACGATGTTGCCCCACTTGTTCAATTTCAAATCCGGGCAGGTGGCCGTGAGCAGCGGATTCGCCTTGGTGCCGATGGCCACGACGACCACATCGCAGTCCAAGACGAATTCCGAGCCGGGAATGACTTCGGGCCGGCGGCGGCCGGAACTGTCCGGTTCGCCGAGTTTCATCTTCTGGCATTTCATGCCGGTGACCCAGCGCTTGTCGTTGCCGATCACTTCAATGGGCGCGGTGAGAAATTCAAACTTCACTCCTTCCTGTTCGGCGTGGTGAACTTCCTCGGCGCGGGCGGGCAGTTCATCATGCGTGCGGCGATAGACAATCATCGCCTCTTTCGCGCCGAGCCGCTTGGCGGTGCGCACGGCGTCCATGGCCACGTTGCCGCCGCCGACGACCGCGACGCGCTGGCCGTTCAGCACCGGCGTGTCGGAGCGAGGAAAATCATACGCCGCCATCAGGTTGATGCGCGTGAGGTATTCGTTCGCAGAATAGACGCCCTTGAAATTTTCGCCCGGCACGTTCATGAACACGGGCAAACCCGCGCCGTTGGCGATGAAGATGGCGTCGAACTTTTCCTGCAATTCAGGAATCGTGTAGGTGCGGCCGATGATGACATTGTACTCGATCTTCACGCCCGCTGCCTGCAACCGTTCCACTTCCTGCGCGACGATTTTTTTGGGCAGACGAAATTCCGGAATCCCATAAATCAAAACGCCACCCGCCTTGTGCAAGGCTTCGTAAATGGTCACGTCATGACCGCGCCGGGCGAGTTCGCCGGCGGCGGTCAGTCCGGCCGGTCCGGAGCCCACGATGCCCACCTTCTTGCCGGTGGGCTCCGGCTTGACCTGAGGCAATTGATCGCGATGCTCCCGCGCCCAGTCAGCCACGTAGCGTTCCAGATAGCCCACGCCGACGGGAAGACCTTTCGCGGCCCGGACACAGACGGCTTCGCACTGCGTTTCCTGCGGACAGACGCGGCCGGTCACGGCGGGGAGCGCATTATCGCAGAGCAGGCTTTGCGCGGCCTCGGCGAGTTTGCCGGCGGTGAGGAGGTCGAGAAATTTGGGAATGTTCACGCCCACGGGGCAGCCATTCATGCAGCGCGGATCTTTGCACTGCAGGCAGCGGTCGGCTTCCAGCAGCGCCAGACGTTCGGGGAGACCGAGATTGACTTCGAGGAAATTGGCGGCGCGCGCGGCGGCGTCCTGTTCCGGCATGGCTTGCCGGGTGATTTGCATCCGTTGTTTGGTGGTGATTCGGGCGGACATATTAGGCGGGGGAAGAGGTTATTGCTTCCATCCG
Organism: uncultured Verrucomicrobia subdivision 3 bacterium; assembly: GCA_903858275.1. GTDB lineage: Bacteria > Verrucomicrobiota > Verrucomicrobiia > Limisphaerales > UBA11358 > UBA11358. The sequence continues at coordinate 26,049 of CAIOIC010000095.1, forward strand.
ACACTTGCCGCTGGCACAGGCGGTGGAGCGCAGCTCAAATTCACGGTAAGTGGAGAGACGATCCTGCAACTCGTCAAAGTTGACCTGATGCCCGTCGAATTCCGGGCCGTCCACGCAGGCAAACTTGGTTTCGTTGCCGAGCGAAACGCGGCAGCCGCCGCACATGCCCGTGCCGTCAATCATCACCGGATTCAGCGAGACGATCGTGCGAACACCGAGGCTGCGCGTGAGGTTGGCCACCGCGCGCATCATCGGCACCGGACCGACGGCGTAGACGATGTCCACTTTTTCCGCCGCTAGAATTTCCTTCGCCGCATCGGTCACAAAACCTTTGCGGCCGTAACCGCCGTCGTCCGTGCAGACCACGACTTTGCCGTAGCGCTGCAGCTCCGGCTCAAAAATCACCCATTCCCGGGCGCGCCCGCCAATGACGCTCGTCACCTGCACGCCGCGGTGCTGCAAGCCCTGCGCGATAGGATGCACCACCGCCGTGCCCACGCCGCCGCCGATGCACAAGGCGTGACCGCTTGCGATCATTTCCGTCGGGTGGCCGAGCGGGCCAGCCACGTCGCGAATGAAATCGCCGGGATTCAGCGCGACCAGTTCATTGGTGCTTTTGCCCACGGCCTGGATGACCAGCGTGATGGCGCCGGTTTCCGGATTGGAATCCGCGATGGTCAGCGGAATGCGCTCGGCATTTTCCGTGAGATGAACGATGACAAACTGCCCCGCCTGCCGGATCCGGGCAATGCGCGGCGCATGAACGTCCAACCGCGTGACATTGGGGCTGAGAATTTGTTTGCCTAATATGCGATGCATGGCGGCTAATTTTAGCCTGACCACCCGGCATCGCCATGCGCTTATTGCTTTATGTCTGCCATTTTTTGTTTGCAGAGCGAAAACCCTCAATGACGACCGCCATCAGCCGAAAGCCGGGGAGGAGAAATGGCAAAAATATAATTTCCCTGTAATTCACTTCACTCACTTTTTCCCATCGGCGTGCGATGGGTTTTAAGCCGATGAATCAATTTTCCGGCCTCGTCTTCCGCAATCACCAGCGCGCGATGCCGGGCGCGGATGAATCCTTCGTTCGTCGTATGATTCAGAAATTCCAGCAGCGGACGGTAAAAGCCGGCGATGTCCAGCAGCCCGACCGGTTTCGGATGCCAGCCAAGCTGGCTCCACGCCAGCACCTCGAACAGTTCCTCCAACGTCCCGAAGCCACCCGGCAGCGCGATGAAGCCGTCGGCTAGTTCCGCCATCAGCGCCTTGCGTTCGTGCATAGTTTTGACGACCCGCAAATCCGGCAGCTTTTCGTGGACGACCTCCTTGATGACGAGTTTTTCAGGAATCACGCCGATGACGTGGCCGCCGTGCTGCAACACCGCGTCCGCCACGACGCCCATGAGGCCGACCATGCCGCCGCCGTAGACGAGTTCAATCTGCTCGCGGGCCAGCAACGTTCCGAGCTCCTGCGCCGCCGCCGCGTATTCCGGGCGGGTGCCTTTGTTGGAGCCGCAATAGACAGCGATGCGTTTCATAATCTAGCTGGCGTTGCGAACGGCTTGAATGAACGCCCGCACTTTCGCTTCGTCCTTTTTTCCCGGCACGGATTCCACGCCGCTGGAAACATCCACGGCAAACGGCCGCACCTGACGCACGGCGTCCGCCACATTTTCCGGCGTCAAACCGCCCGCAAGGAAGATCGGTTTGGCGAATTTCTGCGCGGACACCGCCAAGTCCCAGTTAAATTTCTCGCCTGTGCCGCCGAGGCCGGCCTGGGAATACGCATCCAGCAGAAAGGCATCGGTATGATAATTCTCCAGTGTTTGCAGGCTTTCCGCCTCGCGCACGCGCACGGCCTTCATGCTCATCAACCCGAATTGAGTGCAGAAAGCCGAATCTTCCTCGCCGTGAAATTGCAGCAGGCTCAAGCCGCATTCGGCTATGGCGCGAGTGACGAGCGACTCGTCCGGGTTAACGAACACGCCTACGCGGAGCACGAACGGCGGCAGGGCTCGGGAAATCTCCGCTGCCTGCGCGACCGTGACGTGGCGCGGGCTGTCTTCGTAAAACATCAGCCCTATCATGTCCGCGCCGGCCTCGGCGGCGGCCAGTCCGTCGGCCACGCCCGTGATGCCGCAAATTTTTACCTGCGTTTTCATTTACGATTTACATTTTACTATTTACGATGGTCTCGACTGTGAACAATCCGCTTAAATCGTAAATCATCAATCGTAAATCGTAAATCCGAATGCCTCGCACGATTTATTTCGATTACAACGCCACCACGCCGCTGGATCCGGCGGTGCGCGCGGCGATGCTGCCGTTTCTGGAGGAATTCTGGGGCAATCCTTCATCCGTGCATCACGTCGGACGCAAGGCGCGGGCGTTGCTGGATGAGGCGCGGAATCGGGCGGCGACCTTTCTAGGCGCAAAACCGAGCGAATTCATCTTCACTTCCGGCGGAACCGAAGCGAACAATCTCGCCATTTTAGGCACGGCGCGGGCCCTCAAGGCGAAGGGAAAAAATCTAATAACCTCATCCATAGAACATCCTTCGGTGTTGCAATGTTTCGACTATCTCGAGAAATACGATGGTTTTTCGGTTACTAAGCTTCCCGTTAACGTTGAGGGGCGCATTTCGGTGGATGATTTGAGCCAAGCTGTCCGTTCCGATACCGTTTTAGTTTCCTTGATGGCGGCGAACAATGAAATTGGGACCATTCAGCCGGTTTCCGAGTTGGGCGCGGTCTGCCGGAGGCGGGGAATTGTTTTTCACACAGACGCGGTGCAATGGTTTGGGAAGGAGCCTTTTGAAAATATTGGTCAATTCAATGCAGATCTCGTTTCGATTTGCGCCCACAAGTTTCACGGGCCTAAAGGCGCCGGATTGGTCTACATCAAATCGCCGCTGCATCCATCTCCGATTTTGTTTGGTGGCGGGCATGAAAATGAACGCCGCGCCGGCACGGAAAATCTTCCGGCTGTCGTCGGTCTGGTTGAATCATTGGTAAAATTTGTTAAAAATCCGGTTTTTGATGGAACTAAATTAAAACCCCTCGCTGACAAGTTGGCCGCCGTGGTAGGAAAATTAGATGGTTGTGAATTGGTAAGTCCAAAGAACGGGTGTTTAAAAAACACACTTTCTTTTACGGTGCAAGGGTCGGATGGAATAGCGTTGATGGCGGGATTGGATATGGAAGGAATTTGTGCCTCGAGCGGATCGGCTTGTTCTGCCGGATCGCTGGAGCCTAGCCACGTGGTCCAGTCGCTCGGCAAAATGAAAACTGCTAATTCCTTGGTTCGCTTTTCTTTGGGAAGAGAAACGACGGTGGATGAAGTGGATTTTGTTTGTTCCGTTTTACCGACGGTCATCCGCCGCGCACAACTTGGCCGATAGGTTGAGAACCACTTGTGAATGACTTGTTGATGAATCCAATAACTTTGACTTTTATATTTTTTTGGTTTGTTTACCTTTCAGTTGTTGCCGTTAAAAAATCATAATTTAACCTTTATATGATTGAATATTTTAAGTTGTTAGGCTTGTTCACAGGCCTTAATACGGATAGTTTTTTTGAAAGAGAAGATACATATTAAGAACCGCGCATGAAAATAACCATAGCCAAAGACCAGATTATTGCCGGCCTCCAAGCCGTCCAAAATGTTGTCAGCACCCGAACCACGCTGCCCATACTTTCCAATGTCCTACTGCGGGCAGAAGGCGAAAAACTGGAATTTACCGCGACGGATCTGGATGTTACGGTATCGTGTGAAGTCGAGGCCAAGGTGGAAAAAGCAGGGGCCACCACCGTGCCGGTAAAAAAACTATTTGGAATTGTCCGCGAATTGAATGGCGGAGAAATAGAAATAGAAACAGATGAAAAAAACTTAACCACCATACGCAGCGGCGGGTCATATTTCAAAATAAACGGATTGGGAGCGGATGAATTTCCGCCAATCCAAAAATTAAAGGATGATAAAAAGGTAATCTTAACTCAGGACAAAGTTAGGGGAATGATTAAAAAAACTTCCTTTGCCGTTTCAACCGACGAATCGCGATATGTATTAAACGGAATTTTCATCAGCCTGAAAGAAAACAAAATGACCTTGGTGGCGACCGACGGGCGACGGCTGGCACTGGTGGATGAAGAGGTGGAAATATCCGAAAAAAGCAGCGGCGAATTCATCGTTCCAGCCAAAGCCGTGGGCGAACTTAACCGGCTGCTGCAAGACAAAGGAGAATTGGAACTACGATTCAGCGAAAATCAGGCATCCTTTACGCTGAAGGGAGAAAAGTTAAACAAAGTTTTGCTAACCACCAAACTCATCGAGGGAAATTATCCCAACTATCGCCAGGTAATCCCCGGCGAAGCGAAAGAGAGAATCGCGCTGGGACGCGAAGAATTGATGCAGGCATTGCGCCGCGCCGAAATCATGACCAGCGAGAAAGCCAATTCGGTGAAGCTGAATTTCGGACGCAACACGCTCACCATCACCGCCAATTCGCCCGAAGTGGGTGAAGCGCGCGAAACGCTGGCAGTGAATTACAAAGGCAAGGAACTGGCCATCGCCTTTAACCCGCGATATCTCATCGATCCCCTCAACGCGCTCGCCGAGGATGAAGTTTTTATTGAGTTGATTGATGAATTAAGTCCCGGGGTCCTCAAAATCAACGGGCCATTTCTCTACGTCGTCATGCCCATGCGGCTGAACTAGCTGGATTAAAAAAAGCGGAAGGCACAACGCCTTCCGCTTTTTTGTATCCCGAGAAAGAAAAGCCCCAAGCCGTTGCCAGCTTGGGGCTTGGTGGGTGAAACTAATTTCAGTCAAACGCGTGGCCAGCGCAGCACAGCACGTCTTTGACCTTGTGACGGACGAGGTCTTTGACCATCTGGCGAGCCGGGCCCATATATTTGCGCGGATCAAACTCCTTCGGGTTGGTCGCGAACACCTTACGGATGCCGGCGGTCATGGCCATGCGCAGGTCGGTGTCAATGTTCACCTTGGTGCAGCCCACGCGGCGCGCGACTTCGATGTCGGCTTCCGGCACGCCCTGCGAGTCGGGCATGTTGCCGCCGTATTTATTGATCTCGTCCGCGAGATACTTCGGCACGCTGGACGCGCCGTGCAACACGAGCGGGTAATCGCCGAGATTCGCTTCCATGAGCGCCTGCTTGATGAGCTTGAGGCGTTCGAGGTCGAGGTGCTGTTCGCCTTTGAATTTGAAGGCGCCGTGACTGTTGCCGATGGCCACCGCGAGCGAGTCGCAGCCGGTTTCTTTGACAAATTTGACGGCATCCGTGGGATCGGTGTAATGGCCGCTGGAAGAGTGAGCGCCGCCCTCTTCACCTTCGTCGAACTGCGCGCCGACGAGATGGCCGAGTTCGGATTCCACGGAGCAATTATACTTGTGCGCGTATTCCACCACTTTGCGAGTGATTTCCGCGTTCTTTTCAAAGGGCTCGTGCGAGGCGTCGATCATCACGCTGGTGAAACCTTCGTCAATGCACTGTTTGCACAGCTCGAACGTGTCGCCGTGGTCCAGATGGACGGCAATCGGGATGTTCGACAGGCTGACGGCGGCCTCGATGAGCTTCTTGAGGTAAACCGGGTTGGCGTATTGGCGGGCACCCTTGGAAATCTGGAGGATCAACGGGGCTTTTTCCTCTTCGCAGGCTTCAACGATCGCCTGGATGAGTTCCATGTTGTTGACGTTGAAAGCGCCGAGGGCGTATTTGCCTTTCAGTGCTTTTGCGAACAGGTCTTTGGTATGTGTCAGTGGCATAAATTATATCGGGTTTAGTTTCCGGCCAAGTGACCGGGTTTGATCTCGACCACAGAGAATAGGCAATAATAGCAGGCGAAAGAAATCAAAAAATTGAACAGCTTTCGTAAAAAAGGAAATTTTTGAAGCTACTGGTCAACGGAAAACCGATGGAGTTACGCATTGCGATGAGGACGCAATAATTGCTAAATACCAAACCAGTTGAAGCAATGAAGCGAATTGCCCTATGGCTGGCCCGCCACCAGCTCAAGTCCAAGACCCCCGCACGACGGCTGCGGGCACTGAAGAAGCTGCGCACCGCGCTCAACGACGCCGTGGTCGCGCTGGACGACAAGATAACCATCGCGCTGCTCGACCACACGCTGACGGATCCGGAAATGGAAATCCGCCGCGAAGTCGCCGCGATTTTGGGCGACCTGCGCGATGTGCGCGCATTGCCGACCATGATTCGCGCGTTGAGCGACCCAGCGGAATCTGTTCAGGAAGCCGCCATTCAAGGCCTCAAGAAACTGGATGATAAAAAGGCGATCACCGCGCTGATGGCAAAATTATTTCACGGCACCCCCACCATTCAATGGCGTGCCGGAGTGGCGCTAAAATCCCTTGGCTGGAGGCCCCAAAACGATGCCGAAACAATTAAATTCTGCGTGGCGCTGGGCGAATTCAAACAGCTATCCCATTTCGGTGCGGGAGCCGTCAAACCACTCGTCGAACTCTTACGCAATGGCACCAGCGAAAAAAAAATATCAGCCGTCAAAGTGTTGGGTGAAATAGGCGACCCCACTGCAATCAAGCCGATGCAGAATTTGTTGCGCGACTCCGATTCGTTTGTCCGCTGCGCGGCGGTTTATGCCATTGAGCGCGCCAATTTTCGGGACGCCTTTCCCGCCTTGGTTTCCGCCCTGAAGGACACCGCCCGCAACGTGCGGCTGGCAGCCGCCCTGGCGCTGGGGACGATGGGAAACGACCAGACGGTTTTGCCGTTGATTCAATTGCTTAACGATCAGGACTGGGAGATTCGCCGTGCGGCCTTGGAATCTTTGGGCAAGCTCGGCGACACCCGCGCGTTTCCCTCCGTCGCCAAGCATCTGGACGACACGGACAAGGAAGTTCGCGAAGTGGCGGCGGACGCGCTGGGCAATGTCGGCAATGAAACTATCGTTGAAAAGCTGGTTTTCACGATGGTGGACGCCCACAGCGGCGTGCGGCAGGCGGCGGCGCGCGCGCTGACCCGGATTTGTCCACAATGGGAAAAATCGGATCGGGTGAAGCGCCTATTACCTGAGATTCAAGCCGCGATGAAACACCGCGATGTGAATGTTCAATCCGCCGCGACCAATTTGTTTCAGCGCGTGGCCGGCCCGACCATGAGCAGTGCAACCATGGCGTCGGCCACGCCGCTCCGTTCGCCGCCTGCGGTTTTAATTTTAAGAGAATTGCTTCATGCTACAGCCGCCGAACTTCGCTTGGCGGCCGCCCAATCCATCGGTCGAATGAGGCTGAAAGAATGCGAAGCCGATTTACGGGAGCGGCTGCAGGATTCGGAAAAAACCGTGCAGCAGGCAGCGCAGGACGCATTGGCAAAACTTGCCGCCGGCGATGCAACTTCCAACCAGTCCAAGGTCACTTTTTTATCGCCCACCGCAAACCCGGTTAAGGAAACGCCACCATTCGCCGAGGCGGAGTTGCTCATTTGTTCGGCAATCGGCGAGGTTTTGCACGAATGGAAATGTCGCGAGCTGGCGCTTTGGTTGAACACGCTTGAATTTATTTTGCCGCAAGCCGAGCAGTTGGTCCGGCTGATGACACTGGGGGATGCCCAGCAAGTAATAATCCAGACTGTAGCAGCGCGGATTACCATCTTCACCAGCGCATCCGGCACGGTGATGATGCGGACAAAGAATGAACGTGCTAATATTGCCGCCGCGTCCGGCCCGGATTCATCAGAGATTGGTATCAGTGAATCGGTGAAAGAGGTAGTCGCAGACTGGTTGCGCCGCACACCATCGGGATCCGGCATGCTGATGCGGGGCATTCGGTTTCCTGACCAGACCGTTTTATGCGATGTGGATTCACGCAGTCTTTCCGCCACAGCCATCGAGGAAGCCTATCGTTTGGTGGTAGATGCGTTCAAATGGCTAAGGACCAATCAAATTAAAACGACGCATCTGGTTTGGAGCGGCGACCGGGCGGAATTACACTTTGTGCTGCGGACGGACGGATGTGTCTTGGGAGTAATGGCCTCAGCCAAATCCGGCGAGCCGGATTTGCCAGAGTTGAACCGGCAACTGGGCGAATTTAAAAATTTGCCACCGGCGGGTGAATGGACAGCACCCGCTGAAGTCGGCGGGCTCCCCCCCCAAACATAAATAAAAGTGGTGCCAGCGAGTGGAATCGAACCACTGACCTCGGGCTTATGAGTCCCACGCTCTAACCAACTGAGCTACGCTGGCCACCAAAATGGCCCACCATTCTGCGAACATTTTGCTTCCTGTCAAACCGGGAATTGCGTCACGCTGCCGCGGGGCAAAGAATTTCCCGCAGTTTTTACGACCGCGACACCACTCTCGTCGCGCAGGAACTGCTTGGAAAATGGGTCGTTCACTGGAACGCAGCCGAGGAGCGCATCGGGAAAATGGTCGAGGTCGAGGCGTATCCCGGCGCCTACGTTACGGCGTCTATCATTGCCTGAACGCCGTGACCGAACGCGAAGGCGTTGGCGCCGGCGTTTTGATTCGAGCGCTGGAGCCGGTTTTAAAAATTTCCGGCCGCACGCGGGGGCCAGGCCTGCTATGCCGGGCAATGCGCATTGACCGCCGGCGGAACGGACACGATTTGGTGAGCGACGAATTTTTCATCGCTGCGCCGGCATCCGCGGAAAAATTTACCATTGTCAAACGCCCGCGCATCGGCGTGGATTACGCGAGGCATTGGGCGAAACGGCTGCTGCGCTTTTACCTCCGGGACGATCCGTTTGTCTCGCACCCGTGATACGGGTCAGGCCCTCCCGTTTTTCTAAAATTCACTGATTGACACCTGGCGGAAATCTGGTTTAATTCCCGACCCTTTGCGGGAAAATTTATTATGTATGCCGTTTTAGAAACAGGTAGCAAGCAGTATCGAGTTGTCGCTGGCGACAAGCTCGAAATCGAACGTCTGGAAGTCGAAGCCGGCAAGCCGGTGACTTTTGACCGTGTTTTGCTGGTCAACAATGAAGGCAAGCTGAGTGTTGGCGCACCCACCGTCACCGGTGCGACCGTCACCGCCGACGTTGTCGAACACAAGCGCGGCGAACACAAGCTGACGTTCAAGATGAAACGCCGCAAGGGCTATCACAAGACCATCGGCCACCGCCAGGAACTGACGGTCGTCAAAATCACCGCAATCAACGCTTAACATTTTATGGCACATAAAAAAGGTCAAGGCAGCGTCAAGAACGGACGCGACAGCATCAGCAAGCGTCTCGGCGTGAAAGAATTTGGCGGCCAGTTCGTCACCGCCGGCAGCATCATTGTCCGCCAACGGGGCAGCAAGTTTGTCGCGGGCAAAAACGTCGGCGTGGGTCGCGATTGGACCCTGTTTGCGCTCACCGCCGGCAAGGTCTTGTTTGACCAGAAGAGCCGCCGCGTGAATGTGGTGGCCGAAGCCGCCGCCGCGAAGAACTGATTGGCCATGCACCATTTCAAGGCGAGGCCTCACGCCTCGCCTTTTTCATTGTCTCCAAACCAATGAATCGTGAATAGTTAAACTCAACAACGATTCAACCAATCATCGACACACGCCGCCCATGTTCATCGACGAAATAAAAATTTTTGCCCGCGCCGGCCACGGCGGCAAGGGCGCGGTCGCCTTTCATCGCGAAGCCTTCGTGCCCAAGGGCGGTCCCAGCGGCGGCAACGGCGGGCGCGGCGGCAGCGTCATCCTGCAGGCCGACCACGACCTGAACAATCTCATCCAGCAGTATTACGTTCCGCGCCTCATCGCGAAGGAAGGCCAGCATGGCATGGGCAAAGGCATGGACGGACACGCCGGAAATGATTTAATCATCAAAGTTCCCTGCGGCACGCTCGTCTGGCGGATCAAGGACACCACGCCACCCATCGAAACCAAGATGAAAAAGGACGATGAGGACGAGGACGAAGGCGAAGATGAAAAGCCGATCATCGGCAGCGGGATGGGCAAACGTCCATTGCTCCGCAGTTCACATGGTCAGACAGCCATGGAAGTGGATTTGAATGCCGAGACCACGGCCGAATCGCCGGAAGAAGTGGAGACGCAAGGCGAACTCGTCGCCGATCTCACGACGCACGGCCAGCAATTTGTTTTGTGCAAGGGCGGACGCGGCGGCTTGGGCAATCGCAATTTTGCCACCGCGCGCCATCAGACGCCGCGGTTTGCACAACCGGGTGAACCCGGCACCGAGGGCGAATACCGCCTCGAACTTCGCATCCTTGCGGAAATCGGCCTCGTCGGTTATCCGAACGCCGGCAAATCCACACTGCTCGCCGCCATTTCCAAGGCGCGCCCGAAGATCGCCGCGTATCCGTTCACCACGCTGACGCCGCAGATTGGCATTCTGGAATACACCGACTGGAAGCGGCTCACCGTCTGCGACGTGCCCGGGCTCATCGAAGGCGCGCATATGAACGTCGGCCTCGGCCACGCGTTTCTGCGCCACATCCAGCGCTGCAAAATTCTCGTGCTCCTGCTCGACATGGCCGGCACCGACGGCCGCAAGCCGTGGGACGATTACAAGCAACTACTCAAGGAGCTGGAACTTTACAAGCCCGAGCTGCTCGAAAAACCGCGCCTGGTCGTCGCCAACAAAATGGACGAAGCCGTCGCCGAGGAAAATCTGAAGCAGTTCAAAAAGAAGATCAAAAAAGTTTCACCGCTGCCCATCTCCGCCGCCTTTGACCAGGGCTTGGATAAATTCAAGCAGACCATCCGCGAGTCAGTGGAGGCAACGGAAGCTTGAAAAGGTGTAGTGTTGGCGCTGAGCGCCGGTGAATCCGGCCACAGGCCGGACGCTACAAAACTTCCAAAAACCGCATCACGGTATCGCCGTGTTTGAGCATTTTCACTTCTGTCCACGGCGCGACGAGTTCCAGCGTGTCGCGTTTCGTGTGGCCCAGCACCAATCTTCCGCCGGGTGCGAGCAGCTTGGGCAGCGTTTTATCGTCGAGCAACTGCTGGGCGAATGAGGTGGAACGGCGGTTCACATTTTTCTCGCCGTAAGGTGGATCGGCGAGAATCAGGTCAAATTGTTTTCCGCTTTCCGCCAGTTGGTTCATCGCGGGAAAAACATCCTGTGTCCGCGTCTCCAGAATGCCGCCAAAACCCGCCGCGTCCGCGTTGCTGCGGATAAATTCCGCATGACGATGCGACTTCTCAATGCACAGCACCGAAGCCGCGCCCCGGCTCAAACATTCCAGACTCAAAGCCCCGCTGCCGGCAAACAGCTCCAGCACCCGCGCCTCCACGACCCGCGCCCCAAGCGAGTTGAAGACCGCCTGCTTGACCAAATCCGGTGTCGGCCGGACATCGAGTCCTTTGGGAACTTTCAAAATCCGCCGTGCTGCGTGTCCGCCGGTGATGCGCATGAAATAATTATCTAAAGATTTCCGCAAAGAATTGCTTCATATCCTGCCAGGAACGCTGGTCCGCCCGCTCATTGTATTTCGCGCCGGGCGGATGGTCGTTGGCCAGCGGCTGCGTGAAACTGTGAACCGCGCCGCCGTATTTGATGAGCTGCCAGTCCACGTTGGCCGCGCGCAACTCATCCTCGAACGCCGCCAAATCTTTCGCCGGCACAAACGGATCGTCGCCGCCGTGACAGGCGAGAATTTTGCACTTTATGTTCCGGCCATCCGCCGGCGTTGGCGAATCCAGCCCGCCGTGAAAGCTGACCACGCCGTTCAAGGTTGCACCGCTGCGGGCGAGTTCCAGCACCGCCGTGCCGCCGAAACAATAACCGATGGCGGCGACGCGCTGGGGGTCCACGCGTTCAGATTTTTTCAACTGCGCCAGCCCAGCGTTGACGCGCAGCCTCAATAAAGAGCGGTCGGCTTTATATTTCGTGGCCTCAATACCGGCTTCCGTGATGGACTGCGGACGGTTGTCTTTGCCATAGATGTCCGCGCAGAAAGCAACGTAGCCGAGCGCCGCCAGCTGCTCAGCGCGCTGTTTTTCGTAATCCGTCACGCCGAGCCACTGATGGACAATCAGCACGCCGGGGCGCTGGCCGGAAAGGGAATCGTCATAAGCGAGATGACCTGCAAGGATCGTGTCGCCTTGTTTGTATTCAATCGTCTTGGTTACAATTCTGGCTTGGGCGCAAACCGCGCAAGCCATTGCCAACAGAAGAAGGAAAAACTTTTTCATAACGCGACTAAACTAACCGACGCCGTGACATTTGCCAACTGCGGGAAAATTATCACCACTCCCCTTGCCAAGTTACCACCTAAGCGTTTTTCTATCCACGTGCAAGTGCTTGAACCCTCCGATATTCACCGCCTGAACGCCGCGCACGGCTGGCTCGGGCTCAACAGTCCCGCCGATGCCCGCGCGGAACTGGATGCCATCGCGCCCGCGCAACAGTCGCATCCGGCGGTGCTCGAAACGCGCTGGATGATCTGCGCCCACGAGGAAAACTGGGATGACGCGTTATTGGTGGCTGAGTTGGAACTAAACAACGTGCCGGAAAATTCCTCCGGCTGGTTGCATCGCGCCTATGCGTTGCGGCGGGTGGACGGTGGCGGCCTCGTCCAGGCGTGGGATGCGCTGCTACCAACCGCAGAAAAATTTCCGACCGAACCGGTCATTGCCTACAACCTCGCCTGCTACGCCTGCCAGTTGAATCAATTGGAAACCGCGCGTTCCTGGCTTCATTCCGCCGTGAAAATCGGCGGCAAGGAAGCCATACAGAAAATGGCGCGGGCGGACGATGATTTGAAACCACTTTGGCCGGAGATAGAAAGATGGTGACGAGGCCAAGACCAATCCTGTCCGTCGAAAAACTCTGCATCGAGCGGGAAGGAGCGGTGATTTTGCGTGATGTAAACTGGCGCGTTGAGCGCGGCGAGCATTGGGTGATTCTCGGAGTCAACGGCTCCGGTAAAACCTCCCTGCTGAGCGCCCTCACCGGCTACTTGATGCCGACCAGTGGTGACATTTCCGTACTCGGTGAAACTTACGGCAAATCCGACTGGTGCGAGTTACGCAAGAAAATCGGCCTCGTCAGTTCCTCCATCCGGCAGATGATGGCCGAGGATGAACCGGCGCTGGAAACCGTGGCCAGCGGCAAATCCGCGATGATTGATTTCTGGGGGCGCGTAACGCGCACGGAGAAAACGCAGGCTTTGAATTTATTGCGGCAAGCTGAGTGCGAGTATCTGGCGGAGCGTCCGTGGCGGGTGTTGTCGCAGGGGGAACGCCAGCGCGTGCTGATTGCCCGGGCGTTGATGGCGAAACCGCGCGTGCTGATTCTTGACGAGCCGTGCGCGGGCCTCGACCCGGCCGCCCGGGAACATTTCCTACAATTCATTCAACGGCTGGGCGCGCAGAAGAATGCTCCAGCGCTAATCTTTGTCACGCATCACGTCGAGGAAATCATGCCGATGTTTTCCCATGTGCTGCTGCTCAAGGAAGGGCGGCGGCTGGCCGCCGGTGAGAAAGCGGCGGTGATGACTTCAAAAAAACTTTCCCGAACTTTCAATGCCCGGATGCAATTACTGCGAGCTGGCCGGCGTTTCGGATTGAAAGTGGACTAAGCTGAAGAGCGTGCACGGCGGTGGAAAAATCACAAGTGAAACCAGTTGTATTCGTTGGGAAAAATGCGCCAATCAATTGAGATTTCCGAAGCGAGCATGAACACCAGCAACGCGGCCAGCAACGTGAATTTGGCCGCGCGGCCGAATTTTTTGAGAATCAGGTCGAGCCCCGCCGTGAATAAAAGCAGGAACGGAATCAATATTCCCAGCATCAGCCGGCCGGACGTGAAAAAGGGATGCGCCCGCGAGGGATAAAAGCAGTCCTGAAAATCAAATTTCACCGACAAGAGTGCGAAAAACGCGAAGGCCGCCGCGAGACAGGTAAAGCCAAACCACATCGCGGCGTGTTGGGTGGAGGTAAATAAACCGGGGCGTTTCAGCAAAACGGCCAGCCCGAACAGCAAGAAAGCGAGCGTGAGTCCGACGTAAATCAAATCTACCGACGGAAAGGCCAGAGGTTTCCGTTGCCAAAGGATTTCACCCTGCCAGAAGGTCGCGAGGTTTCCCTTCAGGAAATACCAGAAGCCTGACGGTGAAAAGACGGGGTGTTGGAACCATTCGACGAAGGGCTTGTGCGTCCAGCGGAGAAACTGGATTTTCAGCACCGAGCCGGTGAAGTCGCCGAAGCTGAGCTTGCACCAGATCATCCACGCGGCCAGCGGCAATCCGGCGCAAGCGGCCAAAATTCCGAGCGCAGGCGTGGCCGGACGCAGCTTGCCAGCCTGCGCCAGCCGGAAAACATTTAGCATGAGAAAAACTCCCGCGACGGCCAGCAGCGGCAGGTTGCTGATTTTGGTCAGGAACGCGGCGGCGAGCGCCAAGCCGGTCGCGGCGGCAAGCCGCCGTGATGGAGTTTCCGATTGCCGCAATTTCAACAGCAGCACAAACGCCGCGCCAAAGGTCAGCGGCGAAAGAATGTCATTGTTAATTGCGTAAAAGGTTGTCTGCGGCATGAACGCGATGAGTGAGGGAACAGCGATACGGATGAATGGGTTTTCCGGAAAAATCTGGCGCGTGGCAAACCAGCCGAGCCACACCAGCGTTGCGAGCAGTGGAATGTTCAGGAAGCGCAGCCAGTAGAGCAGTTGACCCCCGTCGAGACCGATCAGTTTTCCAAGCCGCCACCATAGGCCAGCGACAGTGTAATAAAGCGGCGGTTGCGAGGCTTCGTGGTTCTTCACCACGTCGAGCCAGAGCTTTTCTTTTGCGCGGATGGTGTCGGCGACGAGGTTGAAGGGCAGCTTCCAAAGCGGCGGCGCTATGCGTCCGCCGGGCTGCGATTCCGGCGGCCAGATATATTCAACCGTGCCGAAGATGCCGATGAACGGCAGCGCCTCGGCGCACGGCGGCGGCAGCGAGCGCGGAAGGTCCCCCTGCGAATAGCGCACGACGAGATCAAAGTGGACCTGCTCGTCAACGATGTTGAAAAACGGGAACGCGGCGGAAAAAACAAAGACGTGAGCGGCGGCGAACAGGCACAGCAGCAAAATAATTTTGCGCTCGGTCGCTGCGGGTTGGACGGCGGTGGCGTTCACGGACTGGCGGAAAGTTAAACAGCAACGGGCACAGTTCAAAGAAATTCCCAGCGCGAAAACATCGCGGCCTGGCCGGAATAATAACCGCGTTCATCGAGCAGATTCCAAACCGTCGCCTGCGCAAGGCGGAAGCGGCGGCCGGTTTTGGAGATGCGGACGCCGGAGTAATCGTCAATGAAACCGTTGGCCGTGACGGAGGCGAGCAACCGGGCGCGCTCCCCGCGGTTCGGCGCTTCCGCCGTGAGCCGCGAGGGAGTGCGGGTAAGTTCGGCCCACGACATTTCCCAGAGCGCGAGCGCGGCGGCGTTGCCGTAATTCAAAACCGGATCGGTTTCAGTGCCATGCGAAACGAGGACAAACGGCGCGTGAAAGATTTTATCCGCCCGTTCAGCCGGGGTGAAATTTTCCGGCAGCAGATTGCGGCCGGTCCAGTGTTTCAGACTGCGGGCAAGGATTTGCGAGTGGGCGACGGCGAAAGCCGTGCGCCATAAAGCATCCGGATTCGGCGGCGGCGTCATGTTTAGCGCAAGGTCAGACCATGTCCGCTGCCACCACGCGGATGATTTCGTCCAGCGTTGTCTGGCCGGTGACGGCGCGTTCCAATCCGTTTTGCCAAAGCGTGCGCATTCCCTGTTGAATGGCGATTTCTTCCAGCGCCCGCGTCGGCATTTTTTTCAGCACCGCCTCGCGGAACGGTTCGTCCACCGTGAGTAATTCGCTCACCGGCAGGCGGCCTTTGAAACCGGTATTCACACAATGCTCACAACCGGCGCCGCGGCGGAATTTGGCCGTCGGCAAAAGCGGTTCCGGCACGAGCTTCAACTGGCTCGGTCCCGGCTCGTAAGGCTGCGAGCAGTGCGGGCAATTCTGGCGCACCAGCCGCAGGCCCATCACGCCCAAGATGGAGGAGGACAGCATGAACGGCTCGATCTCCATGTTGATCAGCCGCGTGAAAGCGCCCGCCGATACGCCGGAGTGAATGGTGCTGATGACCAGATGGCCCGTTAGTCCGGCCTGCACCGCGATGGCGGCGGTCTCCGGGTCGCGGATTTCGCCGACCATGATGATTTCCGGATCCTGCCGCATGATGCTGCGCAGCGCGACAGCGTAAGTGAAGTCCGCCGCCGGTTTGATTTGCGTCTGGCTTACCATCGGCAGGTTGAATTCCACCGGGTCTTCCACCGTGCTGATGCTCACCGCCGAGCCTTCCCGCTCGATGATGTGGCAGAGCGCCGAATACATCGTGCTGGTCTTGCCCGAACCGGTCGGCCCGGTGAACAACAGCAAACCGCTCGTGCGCTTGAGCAATTTGTGCAAGCCGTGCACCGTGGATTTTTCGAAGCCCAGCGTGTCCAGTTCAAATCGCCGGTCGCGCGGGTTGAACAGGCGCACGACGATTTTTTCGCCGCGAGTCGTCGGAAAAATTGAAACGCGCAACTGCACGCCACCCAGTTCCGGCCCCCCGGCCGCCGTGCCGTCCTGCGGCGTACCGGCCTGGTAGGTCACCAGGTCCGACATCACCTTGAAACGCGCGGAAATCTTTTCCAGATACTCCAGCGGCAGGCGGACCACCTCGACGAGCACCCCGTTGACGCGGGCGCGGATGGCGATGGAGGTTTCCCACGGCTCGATGTGCAGGTCGCTTGCACCGAGGTGGATCGCGTCCTGCACGAGGCAATTCACCAGCACGATGAATTCGAGGCCTTGGGCGGCGGAGTCAGAACGAAGATAATTTTCAGTGTAACTCATGGTTTCAAGGAGTCAGTTAAGCTGCGTGATAGCCTAAATACCCATGCCACACAAGCGCCGGCTGATTTTCCGGGCTGGCGGAAATTTATTCCGCCTGTAAGCTGCTGGGCGAAATCCTGCAATTATATGGCTGGAAAAATCGAAATCTCTGAAGAGTTGAAAAAAGATCTTCCGCAAAGCAAGTGGGGGAAAGTTCTCGGCGCGACGCCGATTATCATGACGGTCATCGCCACGATGCTCGCCGGGCTCGCCTCTAGCGAGATGACCAAGGCGCAATACGACCGCTCGCTCGCGGCGCAGCTCCAGTCCAAGGCGGGCGACCAGTGGAGTTTTTATCAGGCCAAGAAGCTTCGCAGTGCCGTTGCGCACAACACCCTTGATCTGCTGGCGGCGACGAGCGATGTGCGCCCGCTGGAACCCGCCGTTTTGGAAAAAGCGGATGACGCCACCCAGTCGGCCCTCGTTAAAAGCGAATTGCCGGAGGCCAAGCCGGCGAAATTTGATGAAGCCGTCAAAGCCGCGCTCGAAGCCGTGGAAAGTTCCAAACCGGAAAGTGAAGTTGGCCTCGTGCTGGCAAAGGTGAAGGACGCGACGCTGGCCGAATCGCTCAAAGCCGCCAAAGACGCCGTCACCGCATTCGACAACGCCACCAAAACCATCAACAAGGCTTCCGACAAACTCGACGAAGCTTTGATGAAGGGCGACCGCAATACGTTCCGCGATTTCAGCGCGGCGCGGCTGCGTTATGCCGCCGCCCGCTATGATACAGAGGCGAAATTGAACCAAGCCGTGGCGGGGATTTACGAGCTACAGGTGCGCAAAGGAAATGTATCCGCCGAGCGCCATCACAAGCGCAGTGGTAAATTTTTCTTTGGTATGCTGGCGGCGCAGATGGCGGTGATTATCTCTACCTTCTCGATCGCTGCGCGCCAGAAGAGTTTTCTGTGGTCGGTGGCCGCAGCCGCCGGCGTGGCCGCCGTCTCGTTCTCGCTCTACGTTTACCTATACATTTGAAAATCGGCCGAAGCGTGGCAATTTTTTACCGAACTGGTAAAATCGAGTTGCATCGCGGCGTCCGCTCGGGAAACATCCAGCCATGCTCTCGCGGGTTTGCTCGGCAGCATTGAACGGCATAGATGCCTACGCGGTTGAGGTGGAAGTCAACTGCGGCCACGGCGACACTCTAATTGCG
>CAIOIC010000096.1 GCA_903858275.1 uncultured Verrucomicrobia subdivision 3 bacterium
ACGGATTTACCCATCGCAGATTCAGTCCAAAACCAAAATATATTTGATATCTGAGCGGACTCACGTCCGCTGCTACGAAAATCAACACTCAACATTCTACCTCACGGCACCCAGACCAGCCGATAGAATCGCTGGCCGGTGGCCGGGGCGGTCTGCGAACCATCATCCGTAAAGCTGGCGACCCCATTGCCTCCTTCTTGGAAGGTTACGGATGGATTGGTAATGGTGTTCCACGGATCGGTAAGGCTGTCCTTCCATTGCAGTTGATAATGCGAGCCGGGATCGTTAGTCCATTGGAGTTGAGGACCGTTGGCGGTGGCTTTAGCAGTGGCGATCTTGACGCTCGCCGGGCCGCCACTGCCGAGCGGATTGCCATGATCAAAATCCACTTCCAGCCTAAACGTGGCCGCATTGACGGTGTTGTTTTGTACGCCGAGCCAATACATGCTGCCGGGCGCCAGCCGGGGCGTGGTATTGGTGCTCAATATGCTTGTGCCGGTGGTCCGATTATTTAGAAGTTTTATGTCCATGGTAGGCGGACCGTTGGTGCTGAACCAGAGATTCACCGCCCGCGTAGAAGAGCGAAGGATGTTCGTGGCAAAGCTGGCATTCGTCGGCACAAAAACCTGATACCAGACGATGCTGTTGGTGGTCGCAGCCACGGTCGCAGTCTGCGGAGTAAAGCCCAGAAGATACGGATAGGCCTGGATATACACCAACTCCATCTGCCAGCTCAACAGTTCCGGCGCAGGATTCGTGGCTCCGATGCGATTATCCAAAACTTCCAACTGCCAAGTGCCATAAGCACTGGTTCCGGCCAGGGCAGAAAGCGACTGCTCGGGTTGATAATAAAGATTGGTGGGAGTGGCGGGCACGAACGGCGTCGGAGCAAACTTGATCGGCGTGGTCGTCAGGCTCGTGTCCTCGGTGAAAGTGAGGTAATAATAATCGAAGAAAACACCGGCGGCGGTATAGGTCCACGCCGTGCCACGAGGGGTGGTTTCATCCTGATTCATGACGACAGTCAGCCAGGTTGATGTAAATCCATTCGTTGGGGCGTATGTCACCAAAAAGACCTCGTTCGAAGTATCCTGCGCTCCGCCACCACTCAGCGGAGGATTATTCGGCGGATTGTTGGTGTAGCCGGAATCAAAAATCATATTTGTCGGATCGGTGTTCTTGCCGTAATAAACCGTCATCCGATCTTTAGCGGTATAAAAATTGTAGATGATTGGGTAAATGCCCGAGGTCGAGCCGGTGTCGAAATAGTTAGTGGTAGGATGCCAGTCGCCATTCGGCGAGACATTAACGAAGTTCGTAGTATTGACCGTAAGACCGCAGCCGTTGGTGTCGGTATTGCCACGGTTTTCCATCAGCAGATAGCGCGTGCCATAAGGGTCAATGAGATGAAACACCAAGTCCGAAATGCGCGGATGATTCACGCGCAAGCCGACGTTGATACCAGCGACAATCTCCGTATCCGTCACCGAGATGGAATCCGTCGTCACCGCGTCATCTTTCAGCGGCAACGGCCCGCTGGAAGTGAAATCCACGGTCCTCGTCGCCCAAGGCGGGTAGGAAAGAAACGCGCCAATCTGCACGGTATGCGCCACGGTATCCGAGTTATAAATACCGTAAATATAAAACCCGGTCGCAAGCGGAGGTCCGATGGAAATGCTGTTGCTATACCAACCGGGGCCATAGGGCAGGTTAATCGCCACACGATTGTCG
Source organism: uncultured Verrucomicrobia subdivision 3 bacterium (assembly GCA_903858275.1). Classification (GTDB taxonomy): domain Bacteria; phylum Verrucomicrobiota; class Verrucomicrobiia; order Limisphaerales; family UBA11358; genus UBA11358. The sequence goes on from CAIOIC010000096.1 coordinate 1,732, forward strand.
AAGCTTGTCAAGGTCGGCAGTCCATTGAATTTCTCAAACAACTGGAGGACTGGAGGCCCGGTCTCGTCAATGCCAATGATGGTGAGATTGGTATAGCCCGCCGGCGCAAACGCGTAATCATAAAACCAGTTGTTGGGCTGGATGGTCACCGTATAAAAATCATTGGTCGGCTGATGCGGCTCAATTTTCACTGAGAAGTCAGTGTTGGTGCCGGTCTGGGTATGAGAATCATCAACTTCATACAACATCCACGGACCTTGAGCTTTGGAAGCAACAAAGTTGGTCAAGGAGCCAGGGCCGGAGGTTTTATAGGGAGTGATATCGGTCTGTCCGCTGTCGTCATAAACCATCGGGAAGCTTCCCGAACCGAGATCATCATGCATATTCAAATAAACGCCAATTTTTTCATGATCCAGAGCCCCATACAAATCACCATAATTCTGGTGGCTGATGGTGGTGCTCACGATGACCCGTTTCGCTTCCATCGGATACAAGGCCAATCCGGTGACCGGGGTAAGTTTGGCCGGAGGAGGAACGGGGTGCGCATTGTCGCCATCGGGAATCGTCAACGGCAGGTTAAAGCCGGGGACAATCTGGTTGCCGTTCTCATCCAGCGAACTGAACGGCCTCTCGCTGATGGCGGAAATGAACCCATACTCCGCCCCCATCTGATCCTCGCATTTCACCCCGACAAAATAAACATTCCCCGGCGCGGCATTGGTAAACGCGACGAAATCCGTCCCGTTACGGCTCAAGGCGGCGGCATCGCCATTGAGACCGTTGATGCAGTTGGCCAGGACCGCCGGGTCCAAGTTAACCAATCCGGCCGCGTTCGTATCCGCCGGATAGGTGGCGACATAAAGGTCAATGTCCGCCTCGGGCCGGGTGGAATTGCCGTTGTAGCCGGCAAAGACGCCCTGCCGTGGAATCGCCAGCGTATTCGGATTGTAGGTCACAAAAGCGACATTGGTGTAAGCCGTATTATTGGTGACAATGTAAAAATGCCACTGGTTGGTCTGGCCGACATAAAGCACGGCGTTGGTGGCGAAGCCGGAATTGGTGCCGAAAGGAATGAGGTTGGTGCTCAGCACCGGAGCATTCGCACCCGCCAACTGGCCTTGATAAAAACCGATATTCCCCACCACCACTGTGACCGGCGACGGAATGGCAGCCACCGCCGTCGGCGCGGGAGTGACCACCAGACTGCTGCTGGAATTATCGCCGAGGGAAACCACCAGCGAGAAATCCTGCACAATATTGGCCGGCTCCGCCGTGACGGCGTTCACATTGACGCTGCGGCCGATGACGGTGACGGAATATCGCGCGCCGAGACTGGGCGCGATATAGACGTTTTCCACATTGTTGATGACATCGAATTGCGGCGCGTCGTTGGTGGCGGAGGCGATGCTGTAAGGCGGGTTGCCGCCGGAGACAAAATTATTGCCATAGTAAATCTCACCGGTGGCCAGATTGGTGACCACCAGATCGAGATTATTGACGAGCTTGACGGCGGCGGCGGGATTGCCGGGCGGATCGGTCCAGGCCAGCGTAATGCGCAACGGCTGGGACGGATTGCCCGGCTGGACAATAAAGGTCCGGCTGTCGCCGGTGGCCAGCACATTGGTCGGGCTTTGGTCGAGGAAATAGAGCGGCGAAGCGGCATTGGTCAGATTTTGGGGAATGGAATTGGGCAATTGCGGCAGGCCCCAGCCTTGATAATTGACAGCTTGATTCACCGCGAAAATGTTGCCGCCCGTCACCCGCGCGCCATTGATGAGCATGGCCTTGAGCAGGGCCGGGCTGGGCGTAAGGTGCAGCGTGTTCGTGAAGAAATCCTGCATCAACGCCAGCGTGCCGGACACCGCCGGCGTCGCCTGACTGGTGCCATTTTCATAGCGGTAATACGGCCCC
>CAIOIC010000097.1 GCA_903858275.1 uncultured Verrucomicrobia subdivision 3 bacterium
CAACTGCAACCGGCTGGACAAATCCACGCTGACGCCCGCGCCCCACTGCAGACCGCCGTTGCCGGTGAGGTCAATCGTGCCGCTCGCGCCCAGCGCGCTGGCATTACCAATCGAAACCGTGCCGCCGGCGATCACCGTGCCACCGGTGTAGGTGCTGGCCGCGTTCATCGCCAAGGTGCCGGTGCCCCGCTTGGTCAGGCTGCCGTCGCCCTGCAAGGGCAATTGATTCGTGACCGTGTAGCCGACGGTGTCAATGGTCGCGCCGCCAGCCTGCACCAGGTTCGTCGCGTTGACCGTCGTGGCATTGGTCGCAATCAGATTGCCATTGGTGCCCGCCGCCAGCGTGCCGCCGTTGAAGGTCAGCAGCGAATTCACACCGCCCAAAATAATTGAACTCACATTGGTCAGCACGCCACCGGGGTTCAGCGTGACGTAGCTGTTGGTGGCTGCGGCCGCGTTGCCGATGGTGACGCTGCCGCCACCATGGTTCCACGTCGAATTCGTCGGGCCAAAGGCGCCGCCAACGATCATCCCGTTGCTGCTGCCGGGCACAAAACCAACATAGGCAGCGGAAGAACTGAACAACTGTCCGCCATTGGTGACGATGATCGTATTGCCATAGGAATTCGTGTCCTTGCCCACATATACCGGATTCACATTCGTGATGACGCCGCCCTGATCCACGCGTATCGTCACGTTCGTGCCCGGCTGCTGACTCGTCGGCGTGCCCGTGCCACCGGCACAGGTGAGATTATTTGCCCGGAACAGAGAACCGTTGCCGGCCGCATCGAAGCCGCCCACCACCATCAAGGAATTGAAACCAAACCGGCCAAACGTGCCGGAAACCGCGAACATCTGACCGCCGTTGGTGATGTATAGATTGTTATTGACGCCATAGGTGTTCAAATCGCAATTGGTGATGACCCCGCCGGAATCCACCTGGACCCAGTTGTTATTGCCATTGGTGGCGACCGAACTGCCGAGACTCAAACGCTCGGCCCCCAGGAAAGTCCAGGTGGATTTGAGACCAGCGGCGTTCGTCCCCGCCACCAACAGGCCGTTGGTGGAACCGCCATTGGAACCAATGTTGCCGGAGCTATTGCCGGTATTGCCCGCCCTGGTGAAAACCTGACCGCCGTTGGTGATGATCAACTGATTGCCGATAGACGAGTTGGCGGTATTGCCAACATAAATCCCGCCGCTGCCGCCGGCGTTGGTGACAATCAAAGAGCCGCCGTTGACGGTGAACACGGTGTTCGTCGCCGGACCATTGCCGATGATCAACCCCAAGATATTCGACGCGCTGCTGTTGGCGGGTCTGGCGTTCCACCAGACGGCACCCGGATTCACATTGACCTGCACGTTGTTCGTGGCATTGCCAACATACATGTTGGCCGCAGCGACGGTATTCGTCGCCACGTAGCTGAAGATGTTGGTGCCGCCGTTCATGATCCAACTACTGTTCATGGTCCAAGCGGTGTTGGAGGCGATCAGGACAGTGGACGCAACCGCCGTGGCCGCGTTGGACGTGATCAGCGTGCCGGCATTGAAGGCGAGGAGGGAGTTGGTCGCCCCGCCGATGATGACATTGGTGGCGAGCAGTTGCTGAACAGTGAGCGTGCCGCCGGTATCCAGCGTGAGCATGGAGCGGTTGGTGGGGCCCACATTCAATTGATTGGCGGTAAGATTGCCGCCGTTGGTGATGATCAGCGTGGCATTGTCCACCACGTCGTTGTCGGCGGGCGTGCCGTAAACGGTGCTTAACTCGTTCACGCCGCCCAACCAGTTCGTGGACTGCGCCTGCGCGCCCGCCGCGAACAGCAGCGCAACGATGACCAGCAGCGCGGCCAACATACGGAACGCGGCGCGCGGGGAGGAGGAATGAGTCTTCATATTTTTTGGCTCGGGGGATTTTTATTAAGGGGAGGTTTTAAATTAAAAGGGATAGGGACAGGGAAAAGTGGTCAAAGCGATTTGCCACGGCAAATCGCCAGCGAAAGATTCAACTTTTGATAGCGGACCATTCTAAGGATTTCAGCTAAAAAATGCGCTTGATTATGATCAAGGGCCTTCGTGATTGGGAGCCACTCTGCCCCTGTTTGGGGGGGGGCGTCAACAAAATTTTACGATAGAAGTTTCAATCCACATTAGCCCAAACGCCCCACCGGCAGGGCTGACCGACCGGCCACCCGATGCGTCAAGATGGCTGTGAGCTGCCAATAGTAGCACCCACATTGGAACAGATCAGCGGATTCACCCTGAATACCGGCCAGTGACCCGTTTTCACCCTCGGCCCAATCAGGGCGAAAGCATGGCGCGATAAAATTGGTTGCTAAAATTGCCGGGCACGGTGTTTGTGTAAATCCAACTGCTCGACGACAAGGCATTCGTTGCCAGCGGCAGCCAGTTTTGCAGATCGGGCGAAGCCTGAATCACAAGCGTTTGATTGGAAACTCCATTCACGCCAATGCGATACTGGGTGTTGCTCAATTTTGAAACCCCTAAATTTGCACCCGCGGATTTGGCGACAAGGGTGGACGCGGTGGTCGCCCAGGCGCCCCGGGTGTCGGAAACCAGCACATACCAATCCACGGGCTGCGTGGCGAGATTGGCCGGCAGGGTGACCGAATAGCTGCACACATTGCCGTTCACGCCAACCGGCGTAACCGGGACGCCCGGCTCGATCCAATTTCGATGTTCCCAAGTGTCGTTGGTGGTATGGGGGCTATAGTAAAGCTTGGGTGACTGCAACGTAACCAGAGGGTCGGCGGTCACGGTAAAGTTGACGATCAGATTGCTTTGGGAGTCCAACTGGGGATTGCCCGCGAGTTTAATCGTTGACAGGGGCGCCCCGATTCCTTTGAGCAGGTAATCGAAATAGACCGCCTCCATGCCACACCAACCGCGGCTTACCGCCGGCAGCGAAAACGTGGGGGGCACCACATTCCCGCCCGGAGTCAGGATGTTATGGCTGGATTTGACGATGAAATAATCGAGCGTGTGCGCGGGATTTGGGTCGTTGGGGTCGATCTGGGAATTGGGGGAAAACTGGCAATTAAAACCGGCGGCGTTGGTGATGGCTTGCGCCGTTTTGACCGCGGCGGGCGGGCGATAGAAATGATCGTTCGCCGGCGCGGCGAGATAGAAGTTTGCCTTGATGTTACCGGCCCGCCGGCCCGGATCCAGATAGGTCAGCCACTGGGCCGCCTCGGCCGGATTGTTAAAAGCGAAGAGGGCGTTGGCAGGATCGAAATTGTCGTGCCAGGCGGATTGCTCGTCAATAAAACCACAACCAAACATCGAGAACCCGGCCTTCACCCGGTCCCCCAGAAGACCGCAGAGCAGCGTGGTGGAAAAACCGCCCCACGACATGCCGGTGATACCCAGCTTGTTCGTATCGGTATTGGGCTGGGCTTTGAGCAGGGCGAACGCCTTCAGCGCGGTGGCTTCGGCCGTGTAAATCCAGCTCGCCTTGACATCCGGCGTCACGGTCATCCGGGGGATGCTACCGTAGGGCACGCTGCGCCAGGTGCCGCTGCCCACGTCGGCATAGGCAGGATCCGCGATGCCCGGCAGGTCGCAAGCCACCACCACATACCCGGCCGCTGCCCAAGACTTTACGCGAGCATACATACTGCTGTTTTGAGCGTAATATCCCCCTCCGTGCAGGAAGAGTATCCCGGGAAATTTGTCGCCGGCCTTGGCGCCCCCGGGCACCGCGATCTGGGCGTAAACGATGGTATCGTTGGTGTAGCCGCCATTCAAATAAACAGGCACGGACTGAAAAGTGCCGTGTTTCATCGTGACGCTCTTATTACTCGAAGCCCCGTCCGGATAGGTGTAGAACTTTACAAAGTTGTCCGTCTCGGTCCCATTATAAACGGTTTTGTTGGTGCTGCCATCGTTGTTATGGATATGAGTCAATGGTGCCAGGGTGAATGTCGGAGACACATTGTTGTCTATATCCACGATGAGCGGCTGAAAAGGGTCGTTGGGCGGCGGGGAATATTGCGACCCGGCCTTGGTCACCGAAAGAACGGCCGCCAGCACCGTGATGAGGAGTTGTCTATACATCTGATATTTCCAGCATGCTAAATGGTTTTATGCCTGCGACCGACGCGGGGCTCATTGTAATTTTCCGCCGGCTCCCCGGATTTGCAATACATTTTTCCAGTCCGCCCTCGGTTTCTTCAAGAAATATGAAATATCCCTGCTTTCCGGTTAAGGTTTTTACGACAGCGATTTTAGAGCGGTTTGACTGTTTCGGCGGCCATTTTTAAGCGACCGGGCGCTCTCCCGCACCCCGCCCTCGACCGCAGGAAACCGGCTTTAACCGCCAAGACGCCAGGAACGCCAAGGACGAAACCAGAAAAACCATTTTTAACCACGAAAGACACGAACCACGCGAAATAAAACTGATTTCAAAGAGCGAAGTGAGATTCCATCCGGGTCCGGGCGGAAGCGGTTCAACCGATCGGGATTGTGGCTGGCGACGCTTTTACAAACAGAACCCGGTTATCCCCCGGGTTGAAGATACATCACGGCGATATCGGTCACGTTGACAAATGCAGATTCGCAAATGCTTCCAGGCGCGACCAGACCTCCTCCACCCGCAAGTCGCCCAGGCAGAATGGTTTTGCGAAGCGGCAATAATCGGAACACGGTTTATAGGGACAGGATTTGCCTTCAAATTTTTCGGCCGCGGGGTGCATCGGGGCGAACCATTCGGGCAAGGACGGGCCATAAAGCGTGAAGGTTGGCAGGCCACAGATGGCCGCCAGATGGCCGGGGCCGGAGCAGTTGCCGATGAAGATTCCGGCGCGGTCAATGGCGGCGAACAATTCCGTGACGGTTTTGGGGCAGCTGGCATTTTCGCCGTGGCTCCGCCACCAGCTTAACTGGTTGGGGTCGCAGGCGATGTGCACGGCGATATTATTTTCACGCAGGCGCGCGGCGATCTGGCGGAAATAATCCAGCGGCCAAACCCGGGCCGGCAGCCGCGCGCCGCTGTGAAGCAAAACCCCGGACGAAGGCGGGCGGGAGGGCGGCACGGTGGCTTCGCGCGACGGCAGGGTCAACCCCAGCGCGCGGCCGGCAACACGCCAGAATTCGCTGCGATGCGCCAGCGGATCAGGGCGCGCCAGTTCACGGGTGAGGTAGCGGGCGCTCTTGAGGCGGGGAAAGCCGAGCCGCTCCGTAGCCCCGATAATTTTCAAAACCCAATGGTCGCGGGGATCCCAGCGGGCCGAAATGGCGTAATCAAAATGTTCCGCCGCCAACCGGTTTTGCAGTCGCCGCATCTCCGACCACGGCCACTGCCAGAGATGGTATTTTGCCCGAAACGCGGTCCACGGGGCAATGAACGGCACGACTTTCACCTCCGGCCAGAGCCGGGGCGCCAATTCCATGGCGAAGGGTTTGGCCAGCAGGGTGACTTCAAATTTTTCCGTCGCGGCCCGCAAAAATGAAGTGGCGATGACAAGGTCGCCAAGCCCCCAAAGTTCGAGGACGAGCAATGTGGGTTTCACGACGGCTCAGGCGGCTTGGGGTTGCGGCAACGGTTTGATGCGTTGCACGGCGACGGGCTTGGTCTGCGGCTGGCGCACGCCCCAGTTTAAGGCGACGCTTAACCCCGCCAATTTGGCGAAATAACCAATGTCATTTTGAAAAGCACCAAAAATGGAAAAGAAAATAATGATTGCGGTAACACAGCTCGCGAACAAGAAGGTGTTGATGGTTTGCAATTCTGGGTCGCCATAACGGTGGTTGCGATAGAGCAGCCATAACGTCGCGGCCATGAGCCAGAGCATGCCGATAGCTCCCCAGATGCCAAATCCAATCAGCGTGGATAACGGGCCGCTATGAAAATCGCTCGAAAGCGCTAGCGCCTGCTGCGTGGAGTCCAATTGTGAAGCCGCGTTAGCTTGACCGGCAAAAGCTCCGCCACCCATATAGGCAAAATCGGATTCCGAAAAAGAGTAACCCTTGCCCAGGAGGAGGTATTGGGGAATTTGCGGCAAGAGGTCCCGCCATATTTTCAGACGCCATTCACTTGAACCTTCGGCATCCATGCGCACCTCAGAGTCCACATTGGCAATAGGCAAAAATGCCAGGCTGCGTTGCATGACTTTGGGCAAATGGCCGGCAAGAGGCACCATTAAGCCAATTGCCAACGCCCCTCCCAGCAGAAACACGAAAAGTAATTTTGTTTGATGCAGGCGTTCTAAAAAAAATAGAATGACGAATATAATTATGATACTCAGCAACACACTGCGAAACCCCCCCAGTTGGGCGGCGGCCATCAACAGGCAAAATGTTGGGAGCCGCCAAAGGGCTGGGCTCAAGAAAATCCCCCGTATTCCATACCGGGCTAACATCCAGCAAAGAACAGCGTTGCAACTGCTGGAAATCAACCCGAAACGGGTGATCCCCAGTGCGACATTGCTTTGCAAAAATGCCGATGAAGGTGGAATTAGCAGGTTAATGTAGCTTAACGGTTGCGGAAGAGCAGGGCCAATATCACCAAAAATATTCAAGGCCGCCGAAAAAAAGTATAAAAAGATGTAAAGATTGCGTTGGTTTGTTGGAATTCCCCGGCTAACGAGAGCATAAAAAATAGCGATGCCAGTAAAGCAATAGACATATTTTTTCCCGCCGCCCCCGGATGATCCAAATTGGTGAAAGCCAATTCCACCGGTCAATTCCATGGTTAAAACGATGGTTGCAAGCAAAAACATCAGCGGCATCGTCATGGCCGGCACGCTGAAAAAACGGCGACCGCTGCTCAAGGTTCGCTCCACGATGGCGATGGATAGACTTATAAACACGACGGCCTGCCACATGGGCGGACGAGTTGGTAGAAAAAACAAAACGATGGGGCACCCGAGTCCGAAAATCAGAATAGGATAGTGCCATTTAATAAAAATCGGGGACATCAAAGCGGCAACGACAAAAGCCAAAAAACCCAACGTTCCATAGTCCATCGGGTTGGTAAGAAGATAACCAACAAAAATCGCCAGCGGTATGCATACCGCATACGTGACCAACATCTTCATCGCGGCGACGGGATTTGTCATGGCTCAATACAAATTTTGAAATCACAATATGCCATGACACCCGCCGACCGCAAACTGAATTCGAGAATCGAATTAATAATTTCGAAGCCGGGCATAGCCATGCTGACCGTCTCGAATAATCCGCAGCTCTTGCCAACCGGGGGTGCTCCGAAAGTGTTTGCAAGGGTACAACTGACCGAGGCTACGCCAAAACAAGCGGGGGGTTGTGCGGGCGAGTGGGAGTTGGAATCGTGGTGGCGGATAGCCAGGCAGGTCTTCCGATCCTTGTCATCCAGGAAAATCAACTCGCGCCGATCCGCGCGATGTCATCCCATGATCTGTCGCCCCTTCATACTCCACTCTGAATTTGCGCGGCATGGGGAAACGCGGGGCACCTCATAGTTAGGTCCCCATAGTTAGGTCTGACCCCTTTTATGATGCCAACCATTTTCACGCGCCCCATTTAGCCACAGACCGGCCGCACCGAAGCAAGCTGCGAAGGCGGGATAAAGCGCGGCCGGCAAACCTTCAGGAGTTGAACTGAAGTTCGTATAGCTTCTGGTAAACACCGCCGCGCTGGACTAATTCAGCATGGCGGCCGGTCTCGACAATCTTGCCCTGATCCAGCACGACAATCATGTCGGCATGCAGAATGGTCGAAAGCCGGTGGGCGATGCAAATCGTGGTGCGGCCTTTCATCAATTCATCGAGGGCGGTCTGCACGGCGCGTTCGGATTCCGTGTCGAGCGCGCTGGTGGCCTCGTCGAGCACGAGGATCGGCGCGTTCTTCAACACGGCGCGGGCGATGGCGATGCGCTGGCGCTGGCCGCCGGAAAGCGAGACGCCTTTCTCGCCAATGACGGTGTCGAAGCCTTCGGGTTTCTGCGCGATGAATTCGATGGCGTAGGCGTGCTTTGCCGCGACGACAATTTCCTCCTCTTTTGCCCCCAGTCGTCCAAGTTCGATGTTCCGGCGGATGGTGTCATTGAACAAAATATTTTCCTGCGCGACGACGGCGATTTGATTGCGCAAATCCCAAGTCCGAATCTCGCGAAGATCCACGCCGCCGATTTTGATGGAGCCGCGCACCGGGTCGTAAAAGCGGAGCAGCAGATTGGCCAGCGTGGTCTTGCCGGAGCCGCTGGCACCGACGAGCGCGACGAGCTGGCCGGACTTGACGGTGAGGTTGATGTTCCGCAGCACGGACTTTTCGCCGTAGTTGAAATCCACGTTTTCAAAAACGATATCGGCCTGGTCGGCGTGGAGCATCTTGGGCGCGGCGGGTTCGGGCACGGAATTTTTGGTGGCGAGCAATTCAAAGACGCGCTCACTGGCGGCGCGGGCCTGATGCAGCTGGTTGTGCAGTCGTGTGAACGATTTGATTGGCGGATAGATCATCACGATGCTCAGGATGAACGTGAAGAAATCCGACGCCTTGGGCTGGCGATCCTTGGGCATCTGCTGGACGTAAATAAAAACGAGGGCAATGCCGGCCGCCCCAAAAAACTCCATGAGCTGGCTGGGGATTTCGTTGGCACGGATGACGCGCATCGCCTGGCCGACAAATTTCTGGGTGGTGGCGCGGAATTGCTCGACGACCGTAGCTTCCAGGTTGTAGGCCTTGATGACGCGGTTGCCGGTGAAGGATTCGTGCATCAGATTGGTCAATGACGCGTTGTGCTCCTGCACGGCGCGGGCGGATTTGCGCACCTTGCGTCCGAAAATGATGATGGGCACCAGGCACACGGGGAAAACCACGACGGACACCAGCGTCAGCGTGGGCTGCATGGTGAGCTGATAACCAATCAGACAAAGGATGGTAATCGGGTCTTTTACCGCCGAGGCAAAAGTGCCGCCAATGATGCCGAACAGCACCTGGGTGTCGCTGGTGATGCGGGCAATCAGGTCGCCGGTGCTGGCGCGGTTGAAAAATCCGAGCGAGAGATTTTGCAGATGACCAAACAAGTTTGTGCGGATGTCGGCAATCGCATGCATGGCCGACCAGTTTGTCAGATAAATGCTTAAATAGGCGAGCAGGTTGCGGAGCAGCATGATGGCGGGGATGGTTCCTGCCACCAGCATCCAGCCCAGCGTCGTGGTCGGGGCATGAATCTCAGGCAAAATGGCCGACAACCGGTGCGTGAGCGGAAGTATCCAGTGGGGGGCTTTTTCCAGCAATTCGTGAAAATTGGTCGAACCGCTAAAGATCAAATCAATCACCACCTTTGCCGCCCCCAGCAGGGCGCCGTTGGTGAAGCCGTAGAAAACCCCGCAGAGCAGGCCCAGAAAAAAGCGCCCGCGATACGGGTGGACAAAGCCCCAGAGCTGGCGGAGAAAAGCTATCATTGGTTATATTTTTGCAAAAGCGGCGCAAAGCGAAAGTTTTTGTTTTGGCCGGCTCTGAACCGCCCTAACATCACGGGCAGGTGATTCTGAAATAAAAATGAAATTCCCAATCAAGCTGCTGTCCCGAACCCGATACACCCTGCTCAAGCGTTCCACCTTGCAGGCGCGGATGGATCAACTGCAGAAGCTGGAACGGAGCCGGGATTTAATTTTTAGCCCGGCGAGCCTTCAAGCCTTGGATCCCCAGACGGCATTTACCATCATTGATGTGGGGGCGAATACGGGCGACGTTTCGCTGAACCTGGCAGGGCTGTTTCCGCGGGCGCAGATTTTTGCCATTGAGGCGGATCCCCAAACGTATCTGGCCTTGGTGAAGAAAACCGAGGCCGCCGGGACCATCCGTCCGGTTCGGCTTGGCATCCACTCCCATTCGGGATGGCTGGATTTTTATTCCCACCCGAATTCAGTTTTCAGTTCCCTGATTAATTTGCCGGACTCCCAAACGGCGACCCGACGGGTCAAGATTCAGACCGAAACTCTGGACCAGTTTGTCGAGGCCAACAACATCAACAACGTGGCGCTGCTGAAAATTGATACCGAGGGCAACGATCTGGAGGCGTTGAAAGGCGCGGCCATGCTGCTGGCCTCGCCTGATTTGAAACATATCATCTGCGAATTTGGCATTCACCCGGAGGACCAGCGGCATGTGAGCATCAACGAACTGCTGCGCTTCATGGCGCAAAAGGGATTTTACATTTCCTCACTGGGCAACTTCGGCTGCCATGCGGACCACGTTTTTGGCAACGTCCTGTTTGCGCGCGCCGGATTCCAGAAATAAAATCGGCGCGACTGGGTTTCAATGCGCCGGTTTTCAGCGGCCGCGTGATTTTTTGCTTCAGCCAATACGCCGCATACCAGCCCCGGCCCAGCCGGCGCAGCATTTCCGCCGAGCAATCATCGGAAACCAGCGGCTCATAATCCTCAAAATCCTGCGCCAGGACGGGGACTCAGTACAGTCCGCCAAAAACGGCGCGGCATGGTAGGCGGGGATGAGAATGCTAACTTTGGGGGCAGCCATGCGAGGAGAAGTTTTTCAGCCGGTCACACCGGAAAGTGAGAGTTTTTCTTTTGCATCCGGCTGTTTCAAAATAGAATGTCGCCGCGTTCAAACACAAAATGGCCGTTTTAACCTCCAGCACACAACTCGCCAAACCGCACCTGCCGCAAACCGCGCCGGTGTCGGCTGTCACCATTGTCATTCCGGTTTTCAACCAACTCCATTACACCCGACAGTGTCTGGAAAACTTAAACCAAGCCAGCATCGCCGATGACCAGATTGTCATCGTAAACAATGCCTCGACAGATGGCACGGCGGCGTTTCTTGCCAGCCGGCCAACCCTACGCGCCATACATAACGCAACGAACCGCGGCTGCGCTTTTGCCTGGAACCAAGGTTCCAAAGCATCCACCACCACCTGGACAGTGGTTTCCAACAACGACGTGCTATTCGCGCCAGACACCTTTTCCGAACTCATCCATTTTGCCGAGGAAAATCAGGCTGACATTGCCAGTCCCGCGATGTGCGAAGGCACGGCGGATTATGATTTTCCGTCCTACGCCGCCAGCTTTATGCAAACCATGTCGGAGGTCACCCGCTGGGGTGTCGCCTCCGGTTCGTGCTTCATGGTTCACCGGCGCGTGTTTGAAAAGATCGGTTTTTTTGACGACGACCCGAAGCTAGGCGGCTATGAAGATGACGAATATTTTCGCCGTTCCCGGGCGGCCGGGCTCCGATTGGCCATCTCGGGCCGCAGTTTCTATCATCATTTTGGGGGCACCACCCAAAAAAGCATCAAAGCCAGCATGAACCAGCCCAACATGAGCCTGGGCGACCGAACTTATTACCGGAAAAAAACCGGGCAGACCTGGGGCAAACGCAAAATTGCTCAAATTAAACACGCCGTGCGGATTTCCTGGTGGAGAAACACCGAGCAGCTCCGACATCGGCATACCCTGCACGAAAAACGCATCGCCGGGGAATGGCATTACTGCTGATATACACTCAAAATCCGATGACTGAAAACTGTCTACCCATCTCCGTCTGCCTAATCGCCGGCAACGAGGCGCATCGCATCGCCCGGACCTTGGAAAGCGTGAAAGGGTGGACGGCGGAAATTATTGTCGCCATCGACGACAAGGTGGCCGATGGCACGGATAAAATCGCTGCAACTTACGGAGCGAAAGTTTTTTGTCAGCCGTGGCGCGGGCACGCAGCGCATCGCAACTTCGCCTCGACCCGCGCCACCCAACCATGGCTGCTGGCGATTGACGCGGACGAAGTCGTGTCAGACCAACTCCGCGTTGAAATCATTTCCGCATTTCAAAACCACGCATCCGGCCCGGCGCCCGCCGCCTACAGTTTCCCACGCCTGTCTTTTTTTGGTGGACGCTGGATCCGCCACGGCAACTGGTATCCCGACCGCAAGACCCGCCTGTGGCACAAAGAGGCTGGCCGATGGGAAGGCGACCCGCACGAAAAGCTCGTTTTGCATGGGCCTGTCGTTCCGTTACAAGCCAATCTGCTGCATTTCAGCAATGAAAACATTGACCAACTGCTCGGCAAAATCGGCGTCGTCAGCACGATTTTTGCCAGTCAATGCGAAGCCCGTCACCGCCACACCGGCTGGACGGATTTGGCAATCCGTCCGTTCTGGAAGTTTTTTCGCGCCTACATCCTCCGGCGCGGTTTTCTCGACGGCTGGCCCGGCTATTTCATCGCGTGGATGGACGCTTTTTCCACCGTCGCCCGCTACGCTAAAGTGATCGAGGCAGACCAGAAAAACAACCCGGCCAGACCCAGTTGAAACTTTCACTTGTCATCAGCACTTATAACCAGCCGGATGCGCTGGCCATAGCGCTCCAAGGCTGGCAACGCCAGACCCGCTGGCCGGATGAAGTATTATTTTCCGACGATGGATCTGCTGATCCAACAAAAATGCAGATCAACCAATTTGCCGCCACCGCCCCCGTGCCAGTGCGGCACATCTGGCATCCCGACGATGGCTTCCGCAAAACCATCATCCTGAACAAAACGGTCGCAGCGGCCACCGGCGATTACCTGGTTTTCACGGACGGCGACTGTGTGCCCCACCCGCAATTCATTGCCGACCACGCCGCGCTCGCTGAAAACGGCTTTTGGGTTCAAGGCCGCCGCTGTTTCGTGCGCGAGAAGTTTGTGCCGGAGTTTACGGCGGCTATAATGCCCGCCTTCAATTGGATGCTCACCGGAAAGATTACCGGCGCCGCCAAAGGCGTGCGTTGGCCGTTTCCAATCATCCGCCGCGACAGGAAACAGCGGGGCATCATCGGTTGCAACATGGCTTTCTGGCGTGACGACCTTGTCGCCGTCAACGGCTTTGACGAGGATTATACCGGCTGGGGCACCGGCGAGGATTCCGACGTCGCCACCCGCGTTTACCATCTGGGCCGGCAACGCAAATTTATCTATGGCCGCGCCATCACGTTTCACCTGAACCATCCTCAAGCGCCGCGCGGTCATCACTCTGCCAGTCTTGCGCGGCTGGCGGAAACCATTGCCCGCAAAAAAATCCGCTGTGAACACGGCCTTAACCGGCATCTTTAAGCCGATGGAAAACATTCTGCTCATCCGGCTCAAATCCATCGGCGATGTGGCCTTCACGCTGCCCGCCGTCAACGCCATCCGCAACAACTTTCCCTCCGCAAAAATCACATTTCTTACCTCGAAAGAAAATGCGGTCTTGCTGCGCGGCTTCCGCGAAGTCAACGACGTCATCCCGATTGATCGCGCCGCCTGGCGCGCCGGCAATCCCCTCCGCATCTTGCCGGAATTTTATTGCCTGCTGCGCCGTTTGCGAGCAGGCAGATTCTCGCTCGCCATAGATTTTCAAGGTTACGGCGAAACGGCCTGGCTCACGCGATTAACCGGCTCGCCCCGTCGCTGGGGCAGCGTGTATGGCTCCGGCCGCCAATGGGCTTACACCCGCGGCTTGAAACGCGAGGAGAACATCCATCCGGCGGACTGGAGCCTCGCGCTGTTGCAGCAATGCGGACTAAAAACCGAAGGAAATATAAATGAATTTGTCCTGCCGGATGACGCGCGGGCAGCGGCCCGGAAATTCTTTTGGGAGCGGAAATTAGAACTTTCAAAACCAACCTTGTTCCTTCAGCCATTCACCAGTTCCCCACAAAAAAACTGGCCGCTGAAAAATTATCTGGCGCTGGCGGAACACTCGCGCTCACGCGGCCGGCAGATCATTTTCGGCGGCGGGCCGGCGGATCGGGTTACGCTGGAAGCCGCGCAATTGCGGGGGGTTTGCATTTCCGCCGGACTACCGCTGCTGGTTTCTGCCGGTTTGGCGGAGTTATCTTCCGTGATGGTTTGCGGTGATACCGGCTTGGGGCATCTGGCGGTGGCCCAAGGCCGCCGAGTTGTCATGTTGATGATGCACAAAAATCCCGGCGCCTGCGTCCCGTTCCGGCATCCAGAGTGGGCCCTCACCCCAAGTGCTGGAATTGACATCACCACCATTTCGGTGGCCGAGGCCGCGGCAGCGACGGAACAGGCTTTATCTGAATCAGCGGGATGATGGGCGCTGGATTTTCAGCAGCAAACTATTCCATCTGACATTTGCCAAACGCACCACAGAGGTTCGGGTGAAACACATTGTTTTAGGCAAGTATGAATACCCTGGTTGTTATGCGTAGCGAGCAGGCCGTTTTTAACCCGGCGAGCCATGCGCAAAATCCATTATTCAACCAGCCGGTAATGTTTCTTGTTAAACTTTAGACCCAGCGCGTTTTCGAGCCACAACATCCGGCGGTGCTTTTTCTCTCGGGAAGTCAGCTGGTGATTCGGGTCAGTCAGGAAAACCCCCGCCGCCGGCGGCAGCCAGTGGTGAACCGCCTGAGGATGCGTTCCTTGAAAAAGCTTCAGCGCCTTCGCATCAATCTTGGAATAATCCACCGCCGCCGCCGGTTTGTTTTCCCAATACTTGTGCGAGGCATCGGCCTTGAGATTCATCTGGGCCTCACTCCGCACCCAGCCATAATGATAAATCGTTGCACCGGTATGCGCCGCGCGAGGATGGCGGGATTTCTTGTGGCCGACGACGACGTTGAAAAACAGCGATTCGCTGGACCAGGTCGGTATGGTGTTGCGAAGGATGCGGACTTCGCTGCGATACCAGCCAGGCGACCAGGCGATGGTGTTTTTATTCCCGTAAAAATGCAGGTAATCAAACGCCAGCGCCTCGACGCGCTCGTCGTCCAGATATTTTACCATCGCGGCGCGGATTTTCGGCAGGTCGTCCTCATGCAGGACCTCGTCGGCTTCCAAATAAAACGCCCAGTCGCCGGTGCAGTTGAAGAGCGCGATGGATTTCTGCTGGCCGAACACAAAACCCTTTACCGAATAGTCACTGCGGATTTTTTCATTCCACGTCGTCGGGATGATGCGGATTTTCGGATCACCAATTTCACGGAGCATTTTTCCCGTGGCGTCGTCGCACGGACCCAGCGCGATGACAAACTCATCCACGATGGGCAAGATCGAGCGGATAGACGCGACGAAGGGGTAGCCAAGCTTCTGCCCGTTGCGAAGAAAAGTGAATCCGCTGACTTTCATGCGGCAGAGTTTACCAATATTTTTTCCCTTGGTCAGGTCAAAACACGCAGCAATCGCTCCCGCAAATCCGGATGGCGATCATATTGATGCAGCGTGTTGAACACCCGTCCCACTGTATTGACAAGGAGGTCGTTTTGGTTAAAACGTAGTTTTTCCGGGCTAACGTAACCCATGGTCAGAACCGGCCCGGCATCGTTGTCAAAAACACGCAGGGCCGGTGGCGGCTCTTGGTAGAGAATAAAGTTGTGGGTTGCTTGATCAATCGAAAGCCGCAGTTTTTTTTGGCAGAAAATGCGAATTTTCCGCTCCACATAATCGCGGATGGCGGCGGTCGTGCCCAAGATTGTTCCGGCGCAAGCGATGGGTTTGGCTGCCAGTTCGTTCAGGACTGACTTGCCGAATCCGTGCCGTATCCAGGCGGAGTTTGATGGGCAGGAGCCGATGGTTTGGCTGGGGTCTTCAAGAAAGACGGCCAAACCATCCGGCATTTCAAAAGCAAACGGGTCGCTTTGAAACAGCACATCGCGGATATCGGCCAGCATTACCTGGTCGTAATTCCCGCCGCATTCATCCAAAAAAAACCGGTGGTAAACAAACCGGGCGCAGTTGGGGTGCATGTAGGCTGTCGCCAGATGTTCGTCGAGTAACTGCGCCTGATTCGGGGTCAGGAATGGTTTGGCTAGGCTGGCAAACCGCAGCCAGCGCGGCTTGTCGAGAAACGCTTGACGGAAAGGAACAAGGTTGACCCGCCGGGCACGCAGAAAGGATACGCTGGCGGCGTCAAGGTTGCTGATAAAAAGACAGACATCGCCCCGGTAGCCGGATTTTTCCAGCGAGAGGAAAAATGGTTTCAGTTGCTCCAGTGTCATTCCGGTGGCCAGCCCCATCACAAGTTGTCGGTTGGTGGAGATGTTCATTTCAACGGTTCCCGGCCATGCGCTGGGCAAGTTTTTTGACTGGGCTGGACAGCCTGTGGCGCACCCAGCCGAGCGCGTAACCGCTGGGGCCAAGCCGCTTTCTCATGTGGGCGATGATTTCCGATGCTTGCTCGCCATAATATTTGCGGAGATAATAACTTTGTTTGAACCACATCCGTCGGCTGGCGTATTCATCCAGCCATGGCTGGCGATAGTAATCCGTCAGCAACCGCAACTGTTCGTCCGCGCTCGCGCCGGTGCGATGGTGGGTTTGGGTCGCCTGTTGCGGATGGATGCGGTAGGCCACCAGTGGTTCGGCCATAAACGCAAGGCTGCCCTGTTCCAACAGATGAAACCACATTTCAAGGTCTACAATCTGCCGGTAACGCTCGTTGAAGCCGCGCCGCGCCTGGCTACGGCGGAACAGCGTGCGAACCGGTTCGCCAATGAGATTGGCGTTCTGCTCCAGACATTGGACAATCACGGTTTTCCCATCTTGGATGCCTGTGGACCAAGAACAATCCAGGCGTTTCAGGACGTGAGATTGTTCATTGATAATTTGCGCGCCTGTGACCACCAGTGATACGTCCAGATTTTGTTCCAAAATATCCACCATCCGCGATATCAGCGCGGTATCCAGCAGCAAATCATCCCCGTGGATGAACTTGATGAATTCGCCGCGCGCCTGTCGCAGGCAGGCATTGTGATTGGGCGAAAGACCGAGGTTGTGCGGGTTTTTCCACCAGCGGATGCGGCGATCCCGTGCGGCAAAATCCTTGATGATTTCAACCGTGCCGTCGTCGGTGCCGTCGTCTGCGATCAAAATTTCCATGTCCCTGAAATCCTGTGCGAGAATCGAGGCCAGGCACGCCCCGAGGAATTTTCCGCTGTTAAAGACGGGTATCAGCACGCTAACTTTCATGCGTAGACATTACATATAATTTTGCCGCGGGTCAGGTTAAAACCATTTTCAACAGCGGATGCGCAGGTATTTGGATATTTTTTGAGCCGACTGGAAGACTTTGCGTTTAAGCCAGTAAACCACATACCAAAACAATTTTAGCTTGGTCATCATGTCGCCGGTTAACGGTCGCGCGCTAATTCCCGAGCGCTCTCGCAACGCCCTTATCTGCGCGTATAGCATTTGTCGGGTGGCGATTGCCTCCATCCAAGGCATTCGATAATAATCAGTCATCAATGCCAGGTATTCATGCGCGCAGCCAACAGTGTGACGCACGGTGGCTGTCTCCTGCTGAGGATGCTCACGATAAGCAAATAACGGTTCGGCAATGTAGGCAAACCGGCCCTGCTGGAGCAAATGAAACCACATTTCCATATCCATTATTTGCCGGTACCGCACATCAAAACCTCGCCTGGCCTGTTCACGGCGAAACAGGGTGCCCGTCGGTTCGCCAATAAGATTAGCATTTGCTTCGAGACATTTCACAATGACATCCTTCCCATCCCAAAGGCCCGATTGGGTAAAATTGTTCCGGCGTGACAACTGGCGCGAGTCTTCGTCCATGATGTAGGATGCCGATCCCACGAGCGACACCGAGTCGTCTTTGTCTAAAATCTCCACCATCCACGCCAACGCCGCCGGAAAGAGGAGCTTGTCATCCGCGTGGATAAACTTGATAAAACCGCCACGGGCTGCCTTCAAACAAACATTGTGATTGGGAGCCTGACCAAGATTACGTGTATTTTGCCACCAGCGGATGCGGGCGTCCCGAGCGGCATAATATTTGATGATTTCAATGGTTCCATCAGTGGAGCAATCATCGGAAACAAGTATTTCCATGTCCTTGAAATCTTGCGTCACCACTGAATCCAAGCATGCGGCCAGATACTTTTCTCCATTGTAAACCGGCAAGAGCACGCTGACTTTCATTCGCAAAGATAATGGCTAATGATTGCCAGCAATCAGGTTAAAGTTTTAACCAAGCGCTGAGCCAGCATCGGGTGGCGGTCATATTGATGAAGCATGTTGTAGACGCGGCCATGAACGTCGACCAGTAAGCCGTTGTCATTGAAGCGCAGATGCTCTGGTTTGACGTGAGCCATGGTCAACACCGGCCCAAAATCGTTCCGGAAAAAATGCAAGGAGGGCGGAGGCTGCTTGTAGAGGATAAAGTTGTGAGCAGCCTGATCAAAGAATGACGTCTGCTTTATTCGGCAGCACAGTTTAAATAGCTGGTCCGCATGGTTTCTAAGGGCGGTGTTGGTGCCAAAGATTGTCCCGGAACAGATGATGGGCTGCTTGGCAAGTTCCTTCAAAATGCCATCCCCTAGCCCTTGGCGCATCCATGCCGAATTTGAAGGACAGGTGCCAATGGTTTGGCTGCAGTCCTCAAGAAAAACGGACAAGCCGTTAGGCATATCAAAGCTGAAAGGGGCGGCTTGAAAAAGGACATCGCGAATGTCCGTCAATAGGATGCGGTCATAATTATCACCGCACTTATCAAGATAGTTGCGGTAAAACCAATACCGTGCGTCTTGCGGATGGATGCAACTTATTGCAACCAACTCCTCCAGCTGATCCGCCTGATTTCTCGCCATGAATGGTCTGGTAACGCCCACGAGCTTCGCCCACAACGGCTTGGTAAAAGCCGTTTGAAACGGCACCAGACTCACCTTTCTGGCTCGCAGAAAATTCAGCGTGCCACCGTCCAGACCGCTGACGAACAAGCAGACGTCGCCTCGATAATCCGTTTTTTCCAGGGACAAGAAAAATGGTTTCAAAGTTTCCAGCGTCATGTCGACCGCCAGCCCCATGATTAATTCGCCAGAATGATTAGTGTTCATCTTGAAATTCAGTCCGCCGAACCAAGAGATTTAGAATAAAGAAAGTGCGTTTTTTCATTCGCCGAACAGTTTTTTCAGGTGCGCCCGCGCCGCTTCTTCGCGGGTCAGCTTGATTTCCTTCGGCTCCCACCGGCGGCGGGCGAATTCAAAATATTCGCAGAAGTTGCCGAGATGTTTTTCCAGCACCAGGTCCGCCCGCCGCTCGCGGCACTGCTCCGCCACCTGCGGGTCGTAGCTCTGGCAGTTCAGGCACACGCGCAGGTCGGCGCGGCATTTCATGCAGACTTCGCCGCGGCCGGGGTTGCCGGAAATCGTCCACGGATCACCGCAGCTGTGGCAGTGCCGGGTCATGGGAGTTTTTGCTGGCAAATTCACAATTAGAAACGAAGCAAACAATACGCCGGACGACCCCGCATCGCCAACTGCAAACTTCGCGTCAGGCCTGCGAGGACGGATTGTTCCAAGTTGGACTTGCGACCCGCAACGGCTTAATCTGCCACCAGAAGTCTGAAACATGAAACTTGGAATCTACGGCGGCACATTCGATCCGGTTCACCTCGGCCACCTGCTGGTCGCCCAGGCGGCGCGGGAGGAACTCGGGCTGGACCGGCTGTTTTTCATCCCGGCGGCCCGCTCCCCGTTCAAGGCCGGAAACCAGCCGGCACCGGATGCCGTGCGCCTGCAACTGCTCCGGCTCGCCCTCGCGGGAAAAACAAATTGCGAAATTGACGAGCAGGAAATCCGCCGGGGCGGCATTTCGTATGCCGTGGAAACGCTGCGCGACTACGCGCAGCGGTTTCCCGGCACGGAACTTTTTTATCTCATCGGCGCGGACAACGCGGCGAAGCTGAATGAATGGCGCGAGCCGGCGGACCTGGCGCGACTCGCGGAATTCGTGGTCGTGCCACGGCCGGGAGAAGGCGAGGCGAGTTTCCCCGCACCGTTTCGCGGGCGGAGGCTGAAAGGGTTTCCACTCGGCGTGTCATCGTCGGAAATCCGGGCGCGGGTGAAGGCGGGATTGGCCATCGATAATCTGGTGCCGCCGGCCGTTGCCGAAGCGATTTGCGGGGGAAAAATATACATTTGAATTTTCCCGTGCCCGGCCACAACCATCCGTGATTAAATCCTGCCCGTGAAAATCATCACCGACGAACGCTGCACCAGCTACTCGCGCACCGGTCATCCGGAGCATCCCCGCCGCGTCGCGGCCACGACCGCATTTTTGAAAACCCAGGCGGAACTGCCGGTCATCTGGGCCACGCCCGGCGAATGCGTACCGGATGAAATCATCCTCCGCGCGCATGCGCCGGAAGTCCTCGCGCGGCTGGCCAGGCCGGAAGACTTCGACGCCGACACGCCCTTTCATGAAAATCTTTCCTCGCTCGCCCGCACCTCCGTCGCCGCAGCGCTCGCCGCATTGCGCGCCGCGCGAAACGGCGAAAATGTTTTCAGCCTCATGCGCCCGCCCGGCCATCACGCCACGCGGACGAAATCCATGGGGTTCTGCTATCTCAACAACATTGCCATCGCCACGCTCGAAGCCCTGGCCGCCGGCGCCAAACGCGTGGCGGTGCTGGACTTCGACGTCCACCACGGCAACGGCACCGAGGACATCCTGCTGAACCAGCGCGGCGTGGAATTTTTTTCCATCCACGAGCACCCAGCCTATCCCCACACCGGCGCGGAAAACGCCGGCCACAACTGTTTCAACTACCCCGTCACCCCCGGCACGCCGCGCCTGACCTACCGCGCCAAGCTCGCGCACGCGCTCGACGACCTGCGCAGCTACCGGCCCGAACTGGTCGCCGTCTCGGCCGGTTTTGACGCCTACGTCCGCGACCCGCTGGCGGAAGGCCCGCTGCTGGTGGAGGATTTTTACTGGCTCGGCGAATCGCTCCGCAAGCTGGGCGTGCCGTTTTTCAGCCTGCTCGAAGGCGGTTACAGCAAGGATTTGCCGAAACTGATTTTCGCCTATCTCAAGGGCGTGGCGGGTAAATGATTTGCAAATGACCGTCCTCGAAGCCATTCAGAAAAGCGCCGATTTCCTCGCCAAAAAAGGGGTCGAGTCCGCGCGCCTGAACGCCGAACTTCTGCTCGCGCACCAGCTCAAGCTCCCGCGCATGAAGCTGTATCTGAACTTCGACCGCGGGCTCACCGCGGCGGAAACCGACGGCCTGCGCGAACTCGTCAAACGCCGATCCGCCCGCGAACCGCTCCAGCACATCACCGGCTCGACCTCCTTTTGCGGCTGCGAAATCTCCGTCAGCCGCCACGCGCTCGTGCCGCGACCGGAAACCGAATTGCTCGCGGAGCTGGGCTGGAAATTTCTTCAAGGCAGGGCTGACCGCCTGGCCAGCCAGGACGCGCAGCCGCGCGTCCCGGCCACCGCCCTGGACTTTGGCGCCGGCACGGGCTGCATCGCCATCGCCCTTGCCGCCAAATGTTCCACTGCCAGAATCACCGCGCTGGACATTGCGCCGGACGCGCTGGCGCTGGCCCGTCAAAACGCCGCACTGAACAAGGTCGCAGTGCGAATGGAGTTTCTCTTAAGCGATGGTTTCGCAGCTTTATCCGAAGGAAATCAGTTTGATCTGATCATCAGCAACCCGCCCTACATCGCCTCGGCGGAAATCGAAACCCTCGATCCGGAGGTGAAAGATTATGATCCGCGCGGCGCGCTCGACGGCGGTCCGGATGGATTGGATTTTTACCGGCGGCTCGCGGCGGAGGCCAAATCGTTCCTAATACCGGCTGGAAAAATCATGGTTGAATTCGGCGACGGCCAGGCGGACGCCATCCGCAGCATTTTCACGGCGCAAAAGTGGATTGTCGAAACGGTGCAGGAGGACTACTCTCACCGCGCCCGGATTCTGATTGCTCGGTTTTGATTTTTTGCCACAGATTTTCACTGATGAAACACCGATTTTGGGAAAGACAACCGCGCCGAGGTTTTATCTGTGTCAATCTGTGTGCATCTGTGGCCGATAAATAATAATTTCATGGAAAGTTTCTTGATCAAAGGCGGCGTGCCGTTGCACGGCGAGGTGGAAATCAGCGGCAGCAAAAACGCCGCGCTGCCCATCATGGCCGCCACGCTGCTCACCGATGAGCCGTGCGTTATTCGCCACGTTCCCGATTTGAGCGACACGCGGTTCATGGCGCAAATCCTCGCCTCGCTCGGCGCGGAAGTGAAATTTAGAAACGGCACGCTCACCATCCGCGCCCGGAAACTCAAGGGCTACGCGGATTACAAGCTGGTCCGCAAAATGCGCGGCTCCATCTGCATCATGGGGCCATTGCTCGGCCGGCTGCAGCAGGCGCGGGTGTCGCTGCCCGGCGGCTGCATCATCGGCGCGCGGCCCATCAATCTGCACCTGAAAGGTTTTGCGGCGCTCGGGGCCAAAATCAAGATCGCGGGCGGCTACGTGGAAGCCACGGCAAAAACGCTGACGGGCACCACGATGTTCCTTGGCGGCCGCGCCGGGTCAACGGTGCTGGGCACGGCGAACGTGATGATGGCCGCGACGCTGGCCGACGGCGTGACGGTCATCGAAAGCGCCGCGTGCGAGCCGGAGGTCGTGGATCTGGCCAATTTTCTGAAGGCGATGGGCGCAAAGATTGCCGGCGCCGGCAGCCCGGCCATCACCATCACCGGCGTGAAAAAATTGCACGGCGCGGAGCACGAGGTGATTCCCGACCGCATCGAGGCGGCCACGTTTGCCATTGCCGCCGCCGCGACGGACGGCGAAATCACCCTCAAAAACGTTCGCGCCGACCATTTACGGGCGGTGGTTGACAAGCTGACCGAGGCGAATGTCTCCGTGAAGCGGCGCGGCGAGGATTTGATGGTTCGCCGCAAGGGAAAATTAAAGCCGGTGGATGTGACGACGCTGCCGCACTCCGGTTTTCCGACCGATGTGCAGGCGCAGATGATGGCGCTGCTCACGCTGGCGCCGGGCATCAGCATCATCACCGAACGGATTTTTGAGGCGCGGTTCATGCACGTCAGCGAATTGGCGCGGCTGGGTGCGGACATTGAGATTGAAGGGCCGAGCGCGATTGTGAAGGGCGGGCGGCCCTTGAGCGGCGCGCCGGTGATGGCAAGCGATTTGCGCGCCTCGGCGGCGCTGGTGATCGCCGGGCTGGCGGCGAAAGGCACGACGCAGGTCAACCGGATTTACCACCTGGATCGCGGCTACGAACAGATGGACGTGAAGCTGCGGAAACTCGGCGCGCGGATTAAGCGCATTCAGGAAAAATAAACAGCGGGGCGAGATGCCGTTGGCGCGCACGAAAAATCAATTCGTCCGGGCCGACGGCCCCCCGCACACGCTGGATTTCCCCGCTTTAAGCACCCGCATTTTCATGCGGCGAGCAGTTCGCTGCTGTTGGCGTAAACCCGCGCCTGTCGCCGGACTTGAGCGAGGGCCGTGCCGGCCTTCTCCTCAAACAGCGCCGGAAACACGAGCAACGGGTAAAACGTCACCCACGCCAGCGCGGCGGCCTCATTGGCCGCGCGGCGAAGCGGGGCGCTTAACTCCGGTTGCTCGACAGATTCAAGCTGCCGGGCGAGCAGCCGGGTTTTCAACCGCTCGAATTCGTTTTCGAGGTCGGCC
The DNA here is from genome assembly GCA_903858275.1 of uncultured Verrucomicrobia subdivision 3 bacterium. Taxonomy (GTDB): domain Bacteria; phylum Verrucomicrobiota; class Verrucomicrobiia; order Limisphaerales; family UBA11358; genus UBA11358. Next base: position 23,405 of record CAIOIC010000097.1, read on the forward strand.
CGGAACGGCACCGCGGCTGCGGGCTGGAGCGCAAAGCGCGTTTCGGGGGCGAACTTGGCCGCCACCCGGGATTGGTTGGTATTCATTGGTCTGGTCTTTCTTTAGTTGCTGGTTAAAACACAAAACCCGCGACTGCCTTGGCAATCGCGGGTTTTGAAAAATTCTTAAGTTAAGTTTGAATCAAGATTTCATTCCCACGACGGCCAAAGGACGGGAGCAGCGCTGCCAAATGGCCATATAGCCATTTACCGGCGCGGGTGTCTCCGTATGTTTGGTCAAGGTGGTTTTCATTGCTACTGACGGGCATAAGATAACATGTTCAGCTGATTTGTCAAATTTTCCCGGCTGGTCGGATTGGCCGCGAACTAAAAAACGTGCCGGCCAGAAGGATGCCAGCAAGGCCATCGGCATACGGAAAGAAAAATTGCGGCCGGGGAGGCGCTTGGTCCCGGTCAGGCGGTGGAGTGCCGGCGGACAAGAATAGGCCCATCGCCAATATCTGCCCGACGCCGAGGATTTCGCGCCCCGCGCTATTAAGCCGGTCAGTGACCAAACCTCTCGACATTGTTGGCCCGGCCTTTCCAGACCACGCTGAATTTCCCAAACTGGTTCATGAGGCACAGGCATTCGCTCGCCAGCGCAAACATCCGCTGGCTGCTCGGATATTTTTTGAAGATCACATTTTTTACCACCAATCGGTTCCTGACGATGGTGGAATCCGTCTCGACCACCAGCGCCATATTTTTCAGGTCGATGGCTGCGGCCCCGAACCATGCGACGGCCTCGTCCAATGCGAGCTTTAGCGCGTTAAACTCCGCCTCGTTGTTAGTGCCGAACCCAAAGTCTGCCCGGCTACGCTTCAGGATTTCTTTGCCGTCCAGCTTGACCTGAAAAGACCCGTATTTTTTGCCGGGATTGCCGAGGCAGCCGCCGTCGAAATAGATTTCGACCCGGCGAGCAGTTCGGACGGGCGGCGACACGACTCTAAGCCCATCATCGAACAGGCTCATTGTCTGGTAGTTTCCTTTGCGTTCGTCTGATCTCATGTCAATGAGTGGCATGATACGCCGGGGAGGCGCGCGGCTTGAAGCAGTTTCTCTTGCCGGACAGCCCGCCGGCCACGGGTAAATCTCGCCGCCGGAATCCGGTTCGGCACACTCGTCAGCCTGCCGTGGTACCGGGGACTGACGCACGCCGGCTCCCGGTGAACGATAATCCGATTTCGCATGATGGGTTACGCCGGATTCTTTGCTACACTGACCGTCTATGAAAATCCTCATCGAAGACGTGGAAACGCTGAAATACTTTACCAGCGAAGGACGATGGGCCAAAAACGCATCCGAAGCTCAGTGTTATCCGGGAACCATCCTAGCCATGCTGGCGGCGAAGCAGGCTCACATCGGCAAATTCAACATCGTCGCCTTCGTCACAGCCACAAACCAAATCATCAATCTCAACCACGGCCACGGTAAGGGCGCGGCGTAGCCACGATCGCCGGGCTCAACACCCGGAGCCAGCGCCCTCAACTTGCCTGCCAGAGCCCCGCGTATTAGCCTGCCGTCACCATGAGCGGAAAAGAACCACCTCTCCACCGGCAAGCAGTCCACAAGCTCGCCCGGATCACCTTGCTCGGCTTGCTGGTGATTCTTCCAGCACTACTGGCCGGATGCGCCACCGGCCGGGAAGCGCAGCAGACTGCCACACCCGCAGTGAGCGGCTCCATCAGCATCGGTGCGGCCAAGCATTTTTAACTTCGCGCTGCGGGATTAGGTAGATAACCACTGCCGCCGCGCCGCGTATTTTCTGGCGGACGCGCCAAACGCCTTGGCCGTGCCGGCACCGCACGCGCGGCCAACCGGCCCGGACGAGTAGCCGCCTGAAAAATTCCTGCCCAGCAGCAAAAAAGCTGGAGTTGGTTAAAACTCCAGCTTGCCCACATAGGCTATTGTTGAAGATTACTTCTTCGCCGCCTTAATCTTGGCCCAGCGAGCCTTGGCAGCCGCAGAAATCTTGGCCTTGGCAGCGGCGCTCATTTTGAATTTCTTCTTGGCAGGCGCGGCCACCTTGACCACCGCCTTTGCGGCGTTGATCTTCGCCCAGCGCGCCCGAGCGGCAGCGGCGATACGCGCACGACCGGCAGCGCTCATGCCGCCCTTCTTCGGAGCCCTGGTCGCGACCGGTGCGGCTGTTGAACCCAGAATCTGGCTCAGTTCTTTCTCCAAGGCGGCAATCTTCTCTTTGAGGTTAGCCGCTTGGCGCAGTTGTTGGACGGATAGGTTGATGATCGAACTCATAGGCTGTCATTAAACCACATTTTACTGAGATATGCAACGGGTGTGCTGTTGAACAAGATTACAGTTCACCCCCGCTGCCGTGTCGCCTCGTACAGGAACACCCCGGTGGCGACGGCCACATTGAGCGAGTTCATGATGGATGGCATCGGGATTTCCACCATGTCATCACACGCCGCCAGCACCCCGGCCGTCAGCCCCGGCCCCTCCGCGCCGAACACCAGACAGCAATCGCCGCGCAGGTCCGCAGCGGCCAGCTTCTTCGCGTCCGAACGAGGATGCGCCGCCAGACAGCGTATGCCACGGGCGCGCAGAGCCGTCAGGGTGGCCACTAGATTGTCCACTTGTAGCACCGGCTGCTCGAAGATGGTGCCCATCGATCCGGACACCGCCCGGCGCTGGTAAGGGCTGGCACTGGTTTCGCCTACGATCAGGAAATGAGCGCCAAAGGCGGCGCAGTTCCGCACCACGGCTCCAACGTTTTCCACGCTGGCGATGCCCTCCACGGCAGCGAGCAGCAGCGGGCGCGACGAGTTTTGCAGCAGCGTTTCCAGACTGGGCGGCGGCGGGATTTTGGCCACGGCCAGCGCCCCCTGATGCAGTTGGTAGCCGGTGATGGTTTCCAGCAGCGGCGGCTCCGCAACGTATACATTGATGCCTTCCGGACGCGCCCGCAGCTGTGGTTCAAGTTTTTCCAACCACGCCGGTGTGAGCAAGACGGAGAGGACGGTAAACCGGCTCGCCAGCAATCGCCTGATCGTTTTGATGTTGGCGGCCACCAGCACGCCCTGCCGCTCGTGTTCCACCACCCGGCGGAGCGTCAGGTAAATCTTCAGCTCCGGCAGATCGAGAGACTGAACGGGTTGAATACTCAGAATCGCCACACCGGAATTAAACCGCGAGGCAGTGGACATGGAAAGCGTGTAAATGGGCGGGCGATTTACATGGGTTGAACACCTGTTCCCCTGTACGCTTCCCGGCATGCCAAAGAAAGCCAGCGCCCAGCGCACTCAACCACAGCCATTGGCCGCCGGGCAGGTCTGGCGCATGGCTGAGGCCAATCTCCAGGTGACCTCGGTGGGAAAGCTGATGATGAACTACAAGATGGGCAAGCCGGGCGCCGCCCGCCTAACCAGTTCCATTGGCAGCATAAAAGCCATGGAGAAATTTCTGAAAGCGCACAAGGCGGTGCTCGTTTAATCACGTCAGTTTTTCAACGCTTTCACGGCGGCGGGCGGCGCCTCTTCCAGTTTACGGATTCGACTTGCGAAAATCGATCTGGACAAGAGGATGGTTCAAAACCCTAAAAACCGGATAGAAACCGGATAGCGACCAAGGCGGCTCGCTTTTTTTAGAGGCAATAAAACCGATAGAATCATTGCAAACACAACACTTTTTAAGTGGTGCACCCAAGAGGAGTTGAACCTGAAACCGGCTGATCCGCAGAGTGTTTTTTTCAACGTATGCACGTTGTTTTGGGTTATAATAAATTGCTCGCAATCGCCTTTGTTCGCAATGGTTTTATGAGGGCAGGAGAAAATCGTCAGCGGGACGAATATGGGGATCGAATTTTTATAATACCCTCCTGATTTATTATAACGGCGAGAATTTTGTCAGGATTGTCAGGCAAAGGGCCAAACTTTGAGGCACCATGTTTTATTTTGCCTTCCGGCGCATCCGGTCATCGTACAAGGGTTTTGTGAACAGGAATGACTGAAACTAGATGATTTTGGACATCGTGACGTTTTTTTCGGTGGGTGGGGGATTCAGATCGCAGGAATCAGCGTCCAAATCTTCTTCAAATCGGGATCACCCAGAGCTTGCAGTCGGATGTCTTCATCTTCTCCAGCAAGGTCAATCGCTTGCTTGAGCCGCTCCATCGCAATTTTTAATTTGCCCATCACGCAAGCGTAACACGCAAGGTTGTATCGGATGACCCACATCTTGGGGAGCAACTTGGCGGCTGGCAGCAACAAATCATATGCCTCTTCGGTGCGTTTTAATTCATGCAATGCGTAGCTGCGTTGTATCCACGCCTCGGACATTTTTGGCATCTGTTGAACCAAGGTCTCAGCAACTGGGACGATTAAATCCCATTTCCTTGCTGCTTGGTAAATTCTACACCGCATCAATTGCACGTCCGGATGCGCACGAAGTTCCGGCGTGATTTCGTCTAATTCATTATTCGCTGAGACACAATCTCCAAGGCCAAGCCACCCATCGGCGGCTCTTAAATGGAGAATGTCGGGATGTTCCAGTTTTTTCATCAAGATCTCAAATCTTGTCAGGCAATGGTCAGGTAAAAAACGCTGTTTTTGGAGTTTTTATAAAACTGAAAACCCTGGAAAAGCATTGAAACCACTATCATTTTGAAGTGGTGCACCCAAGAGGAGTTGAACCTCTAACCTGCTGATCCGTAGAGTGTTTTTTTTATTTTTCAACGTATACACGTTGTTTTGGAATATAATAAGTCGCTCACAATCGCCTTTGTTCACAAGGGTTTTATGAGGTCATGAGAAAATCGTCAGCGGGATGAACATGCGGATCGAATTATTATAATGCCCTCCTGATTTATTATAACGGCGAGGTTTTTGTCAGGATTGTCAGGGGAAATGGCCTTGCTCTGGGAAAACCTGTGGCCTTCAATGATTGGTCAACGTGATGAGCCGCACCTTATACATCTCAAAATCCAAATTCCTTCACGGCCTGCAATGCCCAAAGTTGTTGTGGTGCGATTACAACGCCAAACATCTTTTCCCCGCAGTTGATGATGCCCTGCAAGCGGTGTTTGACCAAGGGCATGAGGTGGGAGCATTTGCCAAGCGGATGTTTTCCAACGGAGTTGAGATTGATACCGCTCCCACGGATTTTGAAGGTGCAATTGAACTGACCCAAAAGCATCTTCCGTCACGGCGTCCGATTTTTGAGGCCACACTTTCGGCTAACGGTGGATACGCCCGTGCCGATATTCTGAATCCCGTTGGTAAAAATGAATGGGACATCATTGAGGTCAAGTCCACCACGTCATTGAAAGATGTCCATATTCCCGACTTGGCGTTTCAAACGTGGGTTTTCACCGAGGCTGGAATCAAAATCCGTCGCTCTTTCCTCTGTCACATCAACAATCAGTTCGTTCGGCATGGGGAGATTGACCCGAAGGAATTCTTCACGCTGCGTGACGTGACGGCGGAAGTGTCAGCGTATTCCACCGGGATTGAAGACCATATTGCCGACATGGGAAAAATCATTCGTGCCGCCAAATGTCCCGAAATCCAAATCGGGAAACAGTGTGATTCTCCATACACCTGTGCGCTCCATGACCATTGCTGGTCATTCCTCCCACCGCAGAATGTTCTGGATCTTTACGACGATAAAAAGGGGCGTGGATGGGATTTGTTGAACCGTGGCGTATTGCGCCTTGCTGACATCCCTGATGATTATTCGTTGTCGGCAAAGCAAGAGATTCAAAGGGAAGTGGCAATCAGCGGGAAACCATACGCCAAGAAAACCCAGATCCAGACCTTTTTGAAGGGACTGCAATACCCCCTGCATTTCTTGGATTTTGAAACATTCCAAATGGCGATCCCGATGTTTGATGGCACACGGCCATACCAACAAATTCCATTTCAGTTTTCACTGCATATCGTCCACAAGGCGGGAGCGAATCCGGAGCATCGTAAATTTCTGGCTGAGGGCAGGAATGACCCACGAGGGGATTTCATGCGTCAGTTGAAATCTTCAATTGAACCTACCGGCTCCATCGTGGCTTTTAATGCGCCGTTTGAGAAAAGTCGGATGAAGGAATGTGCGGAAGTCATGCCGGAATACGCAACCTGGGTGACGGCGGTAAATGGCCGGGTCGTGGATTTGCTAAATCCATTCAAAGCATTCACTTTTTATCATCCTAACCAGTGCGGTAGCGCATCAATGAAGCTGGTTCTCCCAGCGTTGACGGGCAAGGATTACACGAGTCTGGAAATCCAAGAGGGTGGAGCGGCAAGCCGGGAATTTCTGCGGGTGACATTTACCGATGTCAGCGTATCGGAACGGAAACGGGTGAGGTCTGCCCTTGAGAAATATTGTGGGCAGGACACTGAGGGAATGATATGGATTCTGGATGCATTGAGGGGCACATGTTAGAACGATCCAGAAAATCCATCATTCACGACAAGCATGGAAGACCATACTCCGTAGTTGCGAGTGAACTGGACTCGAAAGATTTCAAGCGGTTCAACATTGAGCATCGTGGCCATCGTGTTGGTTACGTCAACTACCACCTTGAAGGCAATGAGGTTTTATTCATTGATGACCTGCATATTGACGAAAAGTCCATGCGTCCACCGTGGTTTTTTATCGATTTATTTATCTGGAATCTTGGCTCATTTCCTCCAGAACGCTGGCGAATCGCCAATTATCAAAAGCGTGGCCTTGGCACGGCGATGATTGAATTCTTGAAGGGTTTCGCAAAGTCGGAATCGTTGAAATGGATTCAGGGCGAAGTAAAGCAATACGACTTCAAGGATAATCCCGATTTGCCGGATTGGTATCGGCGGAGAGGTTTTAACATCAGCACGGACACCAAATCTGCCGGGATTGCAAAGATTTCTCTGACGATTTAATCACCGAGGGTGTGATTTAGATGCTGTGCATAGCCCCAAAATTAGGCACCCCATATCGGTTTGACCACCGGCGCATCTTGTTCCGGCTGGGTATTTCGTCATGTCCCAACATCCCTGACCGCTCCTGACCGCAACCGGTGAGCGTGGAAGGGTTTTGTGAACAATCACCGATCAGAGAGAAAATGTGACTGACACCGCAATTGTGGATAGTTAGTGTTTTTGAAACATGGTTGTTCTTTTGGAAATGCTAAACACCTCGGCATTTTGGTTCGGGAAACGAATTAAAAAATCACAGCATTAATAAATGTATGTCAAAAACTAAATACTGGGCTGCTACCATATTTTCAATAGTAGGAGGTTGGTTTTCCCTGATGAGCGGCTGCATTTCAATCCCGCTAGCGATTCTCGCACTATTTCTAGGAGGAACTGCAAAGTTTTGGTTTGCACTTTTAGCCATTACATCTCTTTGGGCCTTGATAATCAGCATGGTAAAAAAAACATATGAGCAGCAACAAATGCAAAAAGTGACAATCAACCATCTTCATGAAGAAATTGCGGCGTTAAATGCCAAACTCGACACCGCAGACAGCCAGGCATTATTAACATGGTCTCAGTTTTTCCCCGAAATTGACAACGGCGACAATTTACGACCTGCGCTTCTATCTGTTGAGATGGCCAATGCAGGAGAGAGACCGATCAAGTTAACCATTTTGGGAGCAATTTATGAGGATGGCACTTCACGAAGCATGTTTATTGGACCAGATGATAAAGGCGTTCAGCTAAATGACCAAGACAAGCACTCCATCTCTCTAAGCGATATTCAATTTATTATTCAAGACCCAGACAGTGGGTCGAAAGCTGTTGATTTGTGGTTGGAGGATACTTTAAGAAAAAAACACTTCATCACTGATGCGAAAAGAAACCTTCATTTTTACTTTAAAGCAATTTCCGGAAAACCCACCCCGAAACCACACGACCCTTTTGATGAGCTATAATCGTTTCACCGAACGCTATTGTAACGCATCTCCCAAAATCCGCTTCACGAACCCACCAATATCCGGCTCTTTTGAACCACGTGATCCGGCCACGTTCAGAATCCGAATGCCATTTAAACGAATGAATTCTGCAAGTTTCTTAGCAAGCTGTTCTGTTGCGCTCGAAATGTGAATCACGGGTTTTTTATGCTTCTCAGCAAACTGGACGGTTCGCTTTGATCCACCCGAAAGAATTGCCGCAATGGTGAACACAACAGTCCCATCGCTATCTCTGGCGTTCCATTCCGTCCGTTGAAGATAATCTTTGCTGGAAGATTCAGTCAGATTGTAGCGTGAAGAAATTGGACCATCCTCTGCCAGCCGCCCCTTGGGACACCAACCACCATGTGGGACGCCGTTTTCAATTGCCCAATCAAGGGCGGCACGGTCTGCGCCGGTTTGTCCACCGCTGACGACTTTTTCAATCATTGGCATAATCTTTCAATCAGATCGCAGGAACCAGCGTCCAAATCTTCTCCAAATCAGGGTCGTCAAGAGCTTGCAGTCGGATGTCTTCGTCTTTTCCAGCAAGGTCAATCGCTTGCTTGAGC
>CAIOIC010000098.1 GCA_903858275.1 uncultured Verrucomicrobia subdivision 3 bacterium
ACGGATTTACCCATCGCAGATTCAGTCCAAAACCAAAATATATTTGATATCTGAGCGGACTCACGTCCGCTGCTACGAAAATCAACACTCAACATTCTACCTCACGGCACCCAGACCAGCCGATAGAATCGCTGGCCGGTGACCGGGGCGGTCTGCGAACCATCATCGGTAAAGCTGGCGACCCCACTGGCTCCTTCAAGGAGGGATATGGGCGGATTGGTGATGGTGTTCCACGGATCGGAAAGACTGTCTTTCCATTGCAGTTGATAGTGCGATCCGGGAGAGTTAGTCCATTCGAGTTGAGGACCGTTAGCGGTGGCTTTGGCGCTGGCGATTTTGACACTCGCCGGGCCGCCACTTCCAATCGGATTCCCATGATCAAAATCCACTTCCAGCCTAAACGTGGCTGCATTGCCGGTATTGTTTTGCACGCCGAGCCAATACATGCTGCCCGGCACCAGCCGCGGCGTGGTATTGGTGCTCAATATACTTGTGCCGGTGGTCCGATTATTTAGAAGTTTTATGTCCATGGTGGGCGGACCATTGGTGCTGAACCAAAGATTCACCGCCCGCGTGGAGGAGCGAAGGATGTTCGTGGCAAAGCTGGCATTCGTCGGCACAAAAACCTGATACCAGACGATACTGTTGGTGGTCGCAGCCACAGTCGCAGTCTGCGGGGTAAAGCCAAGGAGATACGGATAGGCCTGGATATAAACCAGCTCCATCTGCCAGCTCAACAGTTCCGGGGCAGGATTCGTGGCGCCAACACGATTATCCAAAACTTCCAACTGCCAAGTGCCATAGGCACTGGTTCCGGCGAGGGCGGAGAGCGACTGCTCGGGCAGATAATAAAGATTGGTGGCGGTGGCGGGCACGAACGGCGTCGGCGCAAACTTGATCGGCGTAGTCGTCAAACTCGTGTCCTCAGTGAAGGTGAGATAGTAATATTCCGCCATCGGGGCCGTGTAAGTGAAATTCCAAGCCGTGCCCAGATTGCCACCACCGGGATTCATGACGATGGTAATAATGGTTGAATTGCTGTAGTTCAGCACGAGGTGACCGGTTCCGCTCACCATACCCGTGTCATAAATCACATTGGTGCCGTTATAAACAACCATCCGGTCAGGAATGCCATACATCTGATAATCGATAGTAATCGTTCCAACATTCGTTCCGGTATCAATCAATTTAACATATTCAGCCATACCGCCGGAGGGGGATCCGCTACCGGTTTGGGTCGCAGTTCCCGTAATGCCGCAACCGTCAGGGCTGGTGTTGCCACGGTTTTCCATCAGCAGATACCGCGTGCCATAGGGATCAATCAGATGAAACACCAAGTCCGAAATGCGCGGATGATTCACACGCAAGCCGACGTTGATGCCAGCGACAATCTCCGTATCCGTCACCGAGATGGAGTCCGTCGTCACCGCGTCATCTTTCAGCGGCAACGGCCCGCTGGAAGTGAAAGCCACGGTCCTCGTCGCCCAAGGCGGGTAGGAAAGAAACGCGCCAATCTGCACGGTATGCGCCACGGTATCCGAGTTATAAATGCCGTAAATATAAAATCCGGTCGCAAGCGGAGGTCCAATGGAAATGCTGTTGCTATACCAACCGGGGCCATAGGGCAGGTTAATCACCACCCGATTATCGAAGCTTGTCAAGGTCGGAAGGCCGTTGAATTTCTCATACAACTGAAGGACTGGAGGCCCGGTCTCGTCAATGCCAATGATGGTGAGATTGGTATAGCCCGCCGGCGCAAACGCATAATCATAAAACCAGGTGTTGGGCTGGATGGTCACCGTATAAAAATCATTGGTCGGCTGATGCGGCTCAATTTTGACCGAGAAGTCAGTATTGGTGCCGGTCTGGGTATGAGCATCATCAATTTCATACAACATCCACGGACCTTGAGCTTTGGTGGCAACAAAGTTGGTCAAAGAGCCGGGGCCAGAGGTTTTGTCGGGAGTGATATCAGTCTGCCCGCTGTCGTCATAAGTCATCGAGACAATTCCCGGACCGCGATCATCATGCACATTCAAATAAACGCCGATTTTATCGTGATCCAGAGCCCCATACAAATCGCCATAATTCTGGTGGTTGATGGTGGTGCTGGCGATGACGCGCTTGATTTCCATCGGATACAAGGCCAAGCCGGTGACCGGGGTTAGTTTATCCGGCGGAGGGACAGGGTGCGCATTGTCGCCATCGGGGATAGCCAACGGCACGTTAAAGCCGGGGACAAGCTGGTTGCCGTTCTCATCCAGCGAGCTGAACGGCTTCTCGCTGATGGCGGAAATGAACCCATACTCCGCCCCCATCTGATCCTCGCATTTCACCCCGACAAAATAAACATTCCCCGGCGCGGCATTGGTAAACGCGACAAAATCCGTGCCGTTGCGGCTCAAGGCGGCGGCACCACCATTGAGGCCGTTGATGCAATTGGCCAGCACCGCCGGATCCAAGTTCAGCAACCCGGCCGCGTTCGGATCAGCCGGATAGGTGGCGACATACAGATCAATGTCCGCCTCGGGCCGGGTGGAGTTGCCGTTGTAGTAGGCAAAAACGCCTTCGCGCGGAATCGCCAGCGTGTTCGGGTTGTAGGTCACAAAAGCGACGTTGGTGTAGATCGTGGTGTTGGTGACGACATAAAAATGCCACTGGTTGGTCTGGCCGACATAAAGCACGGCGTTGGTGGCGAAACCCGAGTTGGTGCCGAAAGGAATGAAATTGGTGCTCAACACCGGGGCATTCGCGCCCGCCAGCTGGCCACTATAAAAGCCGATGTTGCCCACCACCACCGTGACCGGCGAAGGCACGGCGGCGGGCGCGACCGGGTCGGGGGTGACCACCAAGCTGCTGCTGGAATTGTCACCAAGCGAAACCACCAGCGAGAAATCCTGCACAATATTGGCCGGCTCCGCCGTGACAGCATTCACATTGACACTGCGGCCGATGACGGTGACGGAATATCGCGCGCCGAGACTGGGCGCGATATAGACGTTTTCCACATTGTTGATGAGATCGAATTGCGGCGCGTCGGTGTTGGTGGAGGCGATGCTGTAAGGCGGGTTGCCGCCGGAGACAAAATAATTGCCGTAATAAATAGCGCCCGTGGTCAGGTTGGTGACCACCAGATCGAGATTGTTGACGAGTTTGACGGCGGCGGCGGGATTCCCAGGCGGATCGGTCCACGCCAGCGTGATGCGCAACGGCTGGGACGGATTGCCCGGCTGGACAATAAAGGTCCGGCTGTCGCCGGTGGCCAGCACATTGGTCGGGCTTTGGTCGAGGAAATAGAGCGACGAAGCGGTGTTGGTCAGATTTTGGGGAATGGAATTGGGCAATTGCGGCAGGCCCCAGCCCTGATAGTTGACAGCTTGATTCACCGCGAAAATGTTGCCGCCCGTCACCCGCGCGCCGTTGATGAGCATGGCCTTGAGCAGGGCCGGGCTGGGCGTAAGGTGCAGCGTGTTCGTGAAGAAATCCTGCATCAACGCCAGCGTGCCGGACACCGCCGGCGTCGCCTGACTGGTGCCATTTTCATAGCGGTAATACGGCCCC
>CAIOIC010000099.1 GCA_903858275.1 uncultured Verrucomicrobia subdivision 3 bacterium
CTTCTTCCGTGAAAAGACAACGGAGGCGATCATCGCGTCGATGCAATCAGAGCGCAGTAAGAAACTCGCCCAGATTATCGATAGCATGAACCTGACGGTGCAAGCCTACCCGTTCGAAAAGGCCTGGGTTGATCTGGTGGATTATTTTTATGCGGGAACGATCGAGGGCGGATTGCTGGCTTTGACCAGCGAGGCCGGCAGGGGGGCGGCCGCAAGCAAGGAAAAGCTGCAAATAGTGGAAGCAAGCCGCATCCGACTCCTGAAGGCTTCCGCAGCAGACATCAGAGCGACCGGTGATTTGACCGACGAGCTGGGCAAACTGGTTAACGCGGCCGATCAGGCTGCGGCACGGGACAAAGCCCTTGCCATTTTGGGAAGGCTCAAGAGCGATGGAGTGAACGTGACTTTTGATTCCACGGATTCAAATGAGCAGCTTTATCAAAAACTGCAGGATCAGATCGACGCAGCAACCGCCGACTCCGCCCTGAAACCCAAGTTGATAAGGGCTTTTGCAAATTAACCCGTCATGGAAAGGAATCCCGTTATGTCAGTCGAAATTGATGGAACTTACACCTTGGAGGAATTGGAATCGGCCATTCTTGACAAAGAAGCGGCGGCCAATGAACTAACCATTCTGGATAACAATGACGATGTGAGCGATCCCAAAACCCTGGCGACTTTCAAGAAGCTTGGCCCGGGCAAAAGACCCAAGCCGATTCATTTAGTCAGCAGCACGGATCCCCAACCCGCGAACACGAAACTGGTGTGTTCAGGAACCGTTTACACCAGTGGTGCGAAAATCGTGGTGGCGGCCTATCGCGACAAATAACTACTTAACATTCCCAATACAAGCATCATGCCAAAAAAACTTGCCATCACCATTTCCGGGGCCGTCTCGCTCGGCAGCTACGAAGCCGGCGTCCTTTACGAAGTCATCACGGCCATCGGCCAGCACAACCAGGATCCGCGCACGTCCGACGAGGAAAAGATATACATTGATGTGCTGACCGGCGCTTCAGCTGGCGGGATGACAGCGGCGATTGCCGCACAGAAACTGCTGTATGAGGCGGACGCGTTGGCCGACCCCTATGACAATGCGTTTTACCGTCCATGGGTGGCGGAGATCAGCATCGAACGACTATTGCACCTGCACGGGCATGACTCCCCGACCATGTCCATCATGTCCTCGCAAACCGTGGTGGATATTTCGGAGAAAATGCTCACCGGACGTTACGCGAGCCATTTGACACCGCCCGTGAAACCACATCCGGCAGTGGATGGCAAGAACCTGAATCTCGGTCTGGCGCTCGCCAACCTCAACGGGGTTGATTACAAGCTGGACACGAAACCCTCCGGCTCGGTGACATACACCCGGCACAAAGATGAATTGATCCGGCGATTTCCCGCCGCCGATCGGGCCGGAGACGACAACGGCTCCCTGTGGGAGGCCTTGCGCGACGCGGCGGTTTCGTGCGGGGCATTTCCTTTTGCGTTCCGCCCCGTGGAACTGGTCCGCCATGCCACGGAATACGAGCTGCCAGACCAGGCCAGGCCGATGCCCCAGACGCAGAACTTCGCCTATACCGATGGTGGCGTGTTTCAAAACGAACCCATCGGCATCGCGAAGCGGCTGGTGGACGAGATTGACGAGCATTTGAATCTGGAGAAGCGATTCTTCCTGTTTGTGGCGCCGGATTTGAAAGGGTCAGCAGCCAATTCCGATTTCAATGAAGACAACGCCAGCCTGGTGGCAACGGCCGGGAGGTTGGTGGGATCCATTTTCAACCAATCCCGCTTTCCGGACCTGCTGCTCGCCGAAGAGAAAAATCGCGAGGTGGA
>CAIOIC010000100.1 GCA_903858275.1 uncultured Verrucomicrobia subdivision 3 bacterium
CAACTTGACCAAAAATATGCGCAAGAAAAAAGTCTTTGTCAGCGGCTGCTTCGACATGTTGCACAGCGGCCATGTGCGGTTTCTCGAAGAGGCCGCGACTTACGGCGAAGTCCATATCGGCCTCGGCTCCGACCAGACGGTAATCGATCTGAAGGGGCGGGCGCCGGTGAACACCCAGGCCGAGCGCCATTATATGCTGGCGGCGTTGCGCCATGTGCAGTCCTGCCGGATCAATAGCGGCTCCGGCATCATGGATTTTCTGGCGGAATTGAAGCGCGTCGGCCCGGATATTTTCATCGTCAACGAGGACGGCAATACTCCCGACAAAGCGGCATTGTGCCGCAAGCTGGGCATCAAATATGTGGTCCTAAAACGGCTCCCGCAAACGAACCTGCCCGTGCGCTCCACGACCAGTCTGCGCAAGGAATGCCGGATTCCCTACCGGCTCGACCTGGCGGGCGGCTGGCTGGATCAGCCCTATGTATCCAAATATGGCGACGGGCCGGTGCTGACCATTTCGCTGGAGCCGGTGATCGAGTTCAACGAGCGCAGCGGCATGTCTTCCAGCTCCCGCCGGCGGGCGATTGATCTCTGGCAGACGGATATTCCCACCGGCGACCGCGAGAAGCTGGCCAAAATGCTGTTCGCCTTTGAGAATCCGCCGGGCACGGAAATCTTCGCCGGATCGCAGGATTCCATCGGCATCGTGTTTCCGGGGTTGAACCGGCTGGATTACGCCGGCAATTACTGGCCGAAGAAAATCACCCCGCAGCCGGATGAAAAAATCCTGGGCTGGCTGGAGCGGCATCTTTACCTGATTCCCCTTGGCCCGCGCCATGCCAGCTTTGACGTGTTCAAGGGCAAAAGCATCACGCCGCCCAAGGTCCGGGCCCTGGCGCGCGCCGCTGATGGCTGCTGGAACGCGATCCACAAGCTGGATCTGGTGGAATTTGGCCGGCAGTTCCGCGCCTCGTTCGAGGCGCAGCTCGCCCTGTTTCCGGCCATGAGCAATCCGGCCATCCGCAAAATGATCCGGCAATACTCCGGGAAATCCCTCGGCTGGAAATTATCCGGCGCGGGCGGCGGCGGCTACCTGGTGCTGGTCAGCGCCGCCCCGGTGCCTGGCGCGCTGCAGTTAAAGATTCGGCGCCAGAATGGGTGACCAGACCACGGACAACGGACCACGGACAACGGACCACGGACAACGGACAACGGACCACGGACAACGGACCACGGACCACGGACTGCGGACCACGGACTGCGGACTACGGACTACGGACCATGAGAGATTATGCCAAGATCCAGGCTTGGAAATTGGCGGATGATTTGGCCGTGGCGATTTATCAAGCCACCAAATCATTTCCGCGCGAGGAAATTTACGGACTGACCAGCCAGTTGCGGCGCGCTTCGTATTCCGTGCCGGCGAATATCGTTGAAGGCTCAGCACGCGGAAGCAAAAAAGATTATCTGCATTTTCTGCACATTTCACGGGGATCGTTGAGCGAAACGCAATACTTTGTCCACCTGTCTTGCCGGTTGGGCTATCTACTGGATGCAGATGCCGAACGTTTGAATGCTCAAATCCATCAGGCTTTTGCCTGTCTCCACGGCTTGATCAAAGCCGTGGAACGCGAAACAAGTCCGTAGTCCGTAGTCTCGTTGTCTTTTTCAATGAAAATCCTCCTGCTCAACCAGGTTTTTTATCCGGACGTCGTTGCCACCGCCCAATACCTGAGCGATCTGGCGGCGGAGCTGTCCGCGCGCGGCCACGAGGTCACCGTGGTCAGCAGCCGCCGGGCTTACGAACATCCGGAGACCCGCTACCCGGCGCAGGAGACCTGGCGGGGCGTGAAGATTCTCCGCATTTTTTCCACCCGCTTCGGCAAAGGGGCCAAATGGCGGCGCGCGGCGGATTTTGCCAGCTTCCTGTTTTTCTGCTGCGCCCGGCTGCTGTTTCTGCCCCGGCACGACGTGGTGCTGGCGCTCACCACGCCCCCGCTCATTTCTTTCATCGGCGCCTGGCGGGCAAAACTCTGGCGGGCGCGGTTCTGCTACTGGGTCATGGATTTCAACCCGGACGAGGCCATCGCCGCCGGGTGGCTGCGGGCGGATTCCATCGCGGCCAAGTTTCTGGAGCGGCTCTCGCGGTTCAGCCTGCGCCGGGCGGACGGCATCATCGCGCTGGACCGGTTCATGCGCGACCGCATCACCGCCAAGGGCATCGCGCCGGGAAAAATCGCCGTCATCCCGCCGTGGTCGCAGGACGGGGAAGTGCGCTTTGACGCCGCCGGGCGCGCGGCGTTCCGCAAATTGCACCGGCTGGAAGGCAAATTTGTGGTCATGCATTCCGGCAACCACACCCCGGTGCATCCGCTGGACACCTTGATGCAGGCGGCGGACAAATTACGCGGCGAACCGGACGTGGTCTTCTGTTTTGTGGGCGGCGGCAGCGAGTTCCAGCGGATCAAAAAGTGGGCGGAAGAGCAGGGAAAAGCGGAAAGCGGAAAGCGGAAAGCGGAAATCATATGCCTGCCGTATCAGCCGCTGGATCAATTGTCCACATCCCTGTCGGCTGCGGATGCGCACGTCGTGGTGGTTGGCGACGCCATGCTCGGGTTGGTGCATCCCTGCAAAATTTACAACATGCTGACGGTCGTCGCGCCGGTGATCTACATCGGCCCGGAAACCAGCCATGTCACGGAAATCCTGGAAAATTTGCAGCCGCAACATCCGTGGATCGGGGTGCGGCACGGAGCCGCAGACGAACTGGCCCGCCAGATCCAGCAATTGCGCCGGACGACAACCGGGCAGGAGCGGCGGTCGTTGGCGGAAGTGACCGAGCGTTACTCGGCGGCGACTTTGCTGCCCCGCTTGGTGGCCGTGCTGGAACAGAATGCGGCAAAGCCGGCGAACTGATTTTTTCAAACCAATCTTTCCAAACAAAACATCTCCTCTGGCTGCGGCCGGCGGGGATGTTTGCCTTTCCGGCATGGAGCAATCGACTTCAACTGATTGCTTAACGCAGGAGGTGGAGAAGCGCGTCGGGGGAAGCAGCTGGCAGCGCACCGCCGTTTACCGGCCGGCGACTTCATTCCCGGCAACGCCTCAGCCGCTTCCTCGTCTGCTTCAGACTGACTAGTGCGCGCGGTCATCCCAATTGCTCTTTTTACCGGATTACCAACCGGGCAGAGATTTACCACCGAAACCTGCCCCAGCTAAAACGCCGGGCTGGTTGTGGCGCGCGGCAATCCAGGGTCCCCACCACGACGAGGCCGCCGGCGTGGACGGCCGATTCCAGCTTGCTCGTTTGAGGCTGTTTATCCGCGACTTGCCCCGTGCGAAGTCCAGAGCTGTTTATTTTTGCGGGGCGATTACTAATCCGTGAAATTCGCGGCAGCCGCTTTACGCCGGCAAAAAGAAATTCCGCTGCTTCTCGCTGACGGGCAATTCCAGTTTTTCCATCACCTTCAAGATGTCTTCCCAGACCTTGCGCTTCTCGCTCAACGACTGGTTGCGCAGCAGATACGCCGGATGATAGGTCGGCATGAGCGGAATGCCGCGATACGTCTGCCAGTGGCCGCGCAGCCGGGTGATGCCGAGCGTCTTGCCAAGCAGCCCGTCCACGGCCGTCGCGCCGAGCGCCACAATGGCCCGGGGCTTGATCAAATCAATCTGCTCCTGCAAATACGGAAGGCAGGCGGCGCGCTCTTCCGGCGTGGGCGGACGGTTGCCGGCGGCCTGGCCGGGTGTGTCGGGCCGGCATTTCAGAATATTGGCGATGTAAACGTCGCCGCGCTTCAGGCCGGCGGTCTCGATGATTTTCGTGAGCAATTGTCCGGCGCGGCCCACGAACGGCTCGCCCTGCTCGTCTTCATCCGCGCCCGGCGCCTCGCCGACGAACACCAGTTGCGCGTCTATGCTGCCCACCCCGAACACCACCGAGGTGCGGGACGCCGCGAGGTGCGGACATTTCACGCACGCCAAGACGTTTCCGCGCAAGGCGGCATAGGCGGCGGCTTTTTCCGGCGAGGCGCTGGTTATGGGGGGCCGGGGGCCGGGGTCTGGCGTCCGGGGCTTGAGGGCGGGGGCTGCGGTTTTCCCGGGCGGCAGGGAAAGGGTTGGCTCAATTTTGGGCGGCGGCGTCGCAAAAATCCTTTCATTCTGGATTCTGGATTCTGGATTCTGGATACGCACCGGCGGCTGCGCGAGCGCGCGGAGCGTTTCCGGCGCAACGGCGACATGGCGCACGCCGCGCGATTTCAAACCTTCGAGGTGCTGAATCGTCGCGTCGAGGAGCTGCCGGTAACCGTCGGACATGGCGTCATCGTAGCGGCTGCGGGCGGAAGCGCAATCCGGCATCGGAGCCGGCCGCCGCGCCCGGAAATTTTTTTGAAGGTGCTTGTTGATTTCTGCGCGGGGCTTTTTATAGTGCGCTGGTCTGAATCATTGAGATGAACAACCCGACCGCCGCCGCGGAGCCATGGAACATTGAATCGGCCCGCGCGCTTTACAACATCCAGCGCTGGGGCGCGAAATATTTTGACATCAGCGACGCCGGTCGCGTGGTGGCGCGGCCGTTGCAGGAGGCCGGCGCGGCGGTGGAGATCGCGGATGTGATCGAGGAGGCAAAAAGTCGCGGGCTGAAATTTCCGCTGCTCATCCGGTTCCAGGATATTCTGCGGCACCGCGTCGAGGCGATCAACAAATCGTTCCAAAGCTCCATCGCCGAATTTAATTATCAGGGCAGATATCGCGGCGTGTTTCCGATCAAGGTCAACCAGCTGCGCGAGGTCGTGGAGGAAATCCTGGACGCGGGCAAGCCGTTTGATTTCGGGCTGGAAGTCGGCAGCAAGCCGGAGCTGTTTGCCGGGCTGGCGCTGCAAAACCACCAGGGCTGCCTCATCATCTGCAATGGCTACAAGGACCCGGAGTTCATCAAGATGGCGCTGCTCGGCATCAAGCTCGGCAAGCGCGTCATCCTGGTGGTCGAAAAACTGGAGGAGCTGCGGCAGATCATCTCCATTTCCAAATCGCTCGGCGTGGAGCCGCTGGTCGGCATCCGCGCGCGACTGCTGAGCAAGGGCGCCGGGCGCTGGGCGGAGAGCGGGGGCGAAAACGCCAAGTTCGGCCTGAGCACGGCGGAAATCCTGGCGGCGACGGAAATGCTCAAGGCGGAAAACCTCGGCCACTGCCTGAAGCTGCTGCATTTCCACATCGGCTCGCAGGTGCCGGACATCATCACCGTGAAAAAAGCCGTGCAGGAGGCGGCCCGGCTTTACGCGAAGATTTTCAAGATGGGCTTCGCGATTGAATTTCTCGACGTGGGCGGCGGGCTCGGCGTGGATTACGACGGCAGCCGCACGGCGTTCGACAGCTCGACGAACTACACGCTGCAGGAATACACGAACGACGTGGTGTATTACATCGCCGAGGTCTGCAACGCGGAGGGGGTGCCGCATCCCGCCATCGTCAGCGAGAGCGGCCGCGCCATCGTCGCGCACCACAGCGTTTTGATTGTGGAAGTGTTCGGCGCGATTGAAAAAATCCGGCCCGGCGAATTTCTGCAATACGGCGACCAGGAGCATCCGCTCGTCCGCGAACTGCTCGACATCCGCAAAAATCTTTGCAAGCTCAACAAGCTGGAGGCCTACCACGACGCGCTGGAACGCCGCGAGGACGCGCAGCAGATGTTCACACTCGGCATGCTGGATCTGCCGGACAAGGCGAAGATCGAGGATTTATACTGGCAGATCAGCCGCGACGTGGTGGAGACTTTCAAGGGCCAGCCTTACACGCCGGAAGAAATCCGCAAGCTCGAGGACACGCTGGCCGATCAATACCTGTGCAATTTCTCCGTGTTCCAGTCGCTGCTGGACCACTGGGCGCTCGGCCAGCTTTTTCCCATCATGCCCATCGCCCGGCTGAACGAACGGCCCACGCGCGAGGCCACGCTGGTGGACATCACCTGCGATTCCGACGGGCAGGTGAACAAGTTCATCGACCTGCGCGACGTGCGCGACACGCTGCCGCTGCACCAGCTCAACACGAACGGCAGCGGCCAGCTGGAGCCGTATCATCTCGGCTTTTTCCTGATGGGCGCGTATCAGGACATCATGGGCGACCTGCACAATCTCTTCGGCCGCGTGAACGAGGTTCATGTCTTCCTCGAACCCGACGAGCCGGCCGGATATTACATCGAGGAAATCATCGAGGGGGCGACCATCGTCCAGTCGCTGGCCGACGTGCAATACGATGAAAACGAACTCAAGCGCCGCATGAAGGCGCAGATGGACGAGGCCATCAAATCCGACCGCATGAAACCGAACGAAGCCATGCGCCTGCTGGACGAATACGAGCGCGGCCTGAAGGGCTACACCTATCTGAATTTCTGACATTCCGGATTGCAAATTTCAATCGACAATCGAAATCCGTGATTCAAGATTTCCCCCGATGACTCCGCCCCATCCGCCACTGCTCCGCTCGCTCGGCAAACTGGCGCGCGGATTGTCGGCGCTGTTCTGGGGTCTGCCCGCCACCCTGCTCATTTGCGCCGAAACCGCGCGGGCGGACTGGCTCAAGCCGCTCGGCTTCATCCCGGCGGCGGCGGTGTGCGCGCTGCTGGTCTACGGCCTCTGGCAGATGGCGGATTTTCAAAAGCAGGAGCGCCCGTGGCGGCACGCGCTGGACCGCGCCCAGATGCTCGCCCTGGTTTTGCTCGGCTTGTGCCCGTTCATCTACTGGCACAACCGGGTGCCGGAACAGGATTTCTTTGCCGCCGCCGTGTGGGTGATGGAACTGACCGGGGTGATTTTCCTGTTCAACCTGAATCTCGTGCTCACGCGGCTGGGCGCGATGCTGCCGGATGAAACACTGCGGCACGAGACCCGCCAGTTCACCGCGCTCAACCGCTGGCTGCTGGTGGTGCTCCTGTTTTTTTCCATCGCCTTCATCTGCCTGGTGCCAGCGGGCCAGCCGGCGTCGCGCCTGGGCAGCGCGCTGATCTGGCTGAGCCGGTTCAGCGATCTGCTGCTGATATTTTTCATGCTGCTGCCGCTGGCCATGACGATGGCGCTCATCTGGAAAACGAAGGAAGTCATCCTCGACGCGGTGTTTGGTTCGCGCCAGTAATTTTGAACCGCCCATCAACCCGGCGGCCAGGCCAGGTGGCGGCCGCCGAGGACGTGGCAATGCAAGTGCGGCACGGTTTCACCACCATCGGCGCCGTTGTTGATGACCAGCCGGTAGCCGCCTTTTTTCAAACCAACCCGGTCCGCGACTTCAGCGGCTTTGAGCAGGAGATGGCCGAGCAGTTTGTGGTCTTCCGGCACGGCCCCGGCAATGCGCGGAATCATCCGCTTGGGGAAAATCAGAACGTGCACCGGGGCCTGCGGGTTGACGTCGCGGATGGCGAGGACGAGGTCGTCTTCAAAAACAATTTGCGCCGGGATTTCCCGCGCGACGATTTTTTCAAAAAGGGTTTTGCTCATGGGAAACCTCAGACACGCATCGCACTCATTCTCACCAATTAATTTCAGCCGGCGAAAACGCCCGGCCCGCCCGCGGCCATCACGGAAAAATCATTCCACCACCAGCGCGCAGCGGTTTTGCTCGGTTTCGGCGGAAAGACATCCGCGAAGGTAGGCGACGATCTGGTCCTGCAACTGTTCGCAGCGGGTATTCCAGCGGCGGGCACCGGCAATCTGCTTCACACAGCCGCGCAGGCCGCGAAAGCGGACGAGGCCGGGCGATTGACGGAGTTGGAAGCGGAGTTCATCGCGCAAGCGCGGGAAGAAGAAAAGCTCCAGATTATCGGCGGCTTCACGGGCAAGCAGGCCGAGGTCGGTGTCGCCGAGGTCGCTGGCGTGGATGGCGAAGCCGAAGTGATGGAGAACTTTTTCGAGCGCGCGGGAGAATTCGACGACGGTGACGGTTTCGCGTTCGAGCTCGACTTTGAAATAGTGGAAGACACTGGCGGCGGCGTGCCGGAGCATATCGGGATCCAGCCGGGCGGGCGCGTCGCCGGCGATTTCGACGCAAATCATTGCGGCGGAGCACGGGATGCTTTCGCCGGTGTTGAACTGGAACAAAAGGCAGTCCGAGCGAAGCGCGATCATTGGCGCGCCTCCAGATTCTGGACTTCCTGCACGAAGTCGGTGGCTTCGTTGAAGCGCCGATAGACGCTGGCAAACCGGACATACGCGACGGAATCAATCTCGCGCAAGCCGTCCATGACCATGGTGCCGATGAATTCACCGGGAACTTCGGCTTCAAATTTTGCCGTGACGGCGGCGACGATGTGATCCACGAGGTCTTCCATGGCCTTGGGCGTGACCGGGCGTTTCTGGCAGGCTTTGCGGATGCCGGAGAGAAGTTTTTCGCGGGAAAACTCCTCATGCCGGCCGTCGCGCTTGAGCACCATGAGGCCTTCGTGCTCCAGTTCCTCGTAGGTGGTGAAGCGGTGGCGGCACTGCAGACATTCGCGGCGTCGGCGGATGGTCGCGCCTTCGCGGGAGGCACGTGAATCAATGACTTTATCTTCCTGACAACCGCACTTGGGGCAACGCATAAAACCACTTCTAATGGTGGTGCGATGTTTTTAACATACCAACCTTTGGGGTGTCAAGGAGTCCCACTTGCCGACAATCGTTCATGGTGGTAAATGCGGCTTGCCTTCGGGATGATTTTAGTTAAATTCTCCGGCTCGTTTTCAACCCGCAACTTAACGCAAATCTGATTTAGAATTTATGGCAACAGCAAGTGATCTTCGCCGCGGAATGGCAATCAATTACAATGGCGACATCTCCGTCGTCCTCGACTTTCAGCATCGCACACCCGGCAACTTGCGGGCGTTTGTGCAGGCGACGCTCCGCAGCATCCGCACCGGCAAGGCCTCCGATGTGCGCTTCAGCTCGACCGAAAAAATCGAGCCCATCCCGATGATGACCACGAAGATGGAATACAGCTACAAGGACGGCGAGGACTACGTTTTCACCGACCCGGAATCTTACGAGACCGTCACGCTCGCCGCCGATCTTGTCGGTGAAGCGAAAGATTTCATGGTGGAAAACGCGCCGGTCACCGTCACGTTCGTCGAAGAAAAGGCCGTGTCCGTGGAAATTCCGTCCAGCGTCATCCTCACCGTGACCGACGCTCCCGAAGGCGTGCGCGGCGATTCTGCCAACAACGTGCAGAAGGCCATCACGCTCGAAACCGGCATTGTCGTTCAGGCACCGCTGTTCATCAAAACCGGCGAGAAAATCAAGATTGATACGCGCACCCGCAAATACATGGAACGCGCCTGAAGCGGTTTAGCTGTTCCGGAATTCCGGTTCAGCCGCCAAAGCCCGCCGTTGTGCGGGCTTTTTTATTGCCCGAGAAAAATCTGCATTTATTGAGCGGAAAGGCTTTGCAACGGAAACCGGGTGGGCTATTTGTTTTACCAAGCTTATGTCAGGACAAGTGAAAGGAGAAAAAACCTACCGGGGCATCGCCGTTTCGGCGGGGGTGTGCCGCGGGAAGGTGCTTGTCCTCCACCGCACCCGCCGCGCCATCGTCCGGCGCCCGCTGGAGAATGACGCCATTGAGCCGGAGATCCGGCGCTTCGAGCACGCGCTTGTCCGCACCCGCCAGCAAATCCTCGAAGTCCAGCGGCGCGTGGCCGCCACGATGAGCTCATCCGAGGCGGACATCTTTGACGCGCATCTGCTGATGCTGGAGGACCGGGTGCTCATTGAAGAAGTCCTGAAAATCGTCCACGAGCAAAAGGTCAACGCCGAGTTTGCCTTTCATACCGCCTCCGAACGCTACGTCAATGTCCTGGAAAATGTGCAGGACGAATACCTCCGCGAACGCGCCGCCGATTTGCGCGACCTCACCGGCCGCGTGCTCGACAATCTGCTGGAGGTCAAAGAGGCCTTCAACCTGCGCAATTTGACCGAACCGTGCATTTTGGTCGGCCACGATTTAAGCCCGTCCACGACCGCGCAACTCGACAAAAAATTTGTCCTGGGATTCGCCACCGACATCGGCGGCAAGACCTCGCACACGGCGATTCTCGCGCACTCACTCGACATGCCGGCGGTCGTCGGCCTGCAAACCATCAGCGAAGAGCTGGCCTCGGGCGATTATGTGCTGCTCGACGGCTACAACGGCGTGGTCATCGTCAATCCGACCGACCAGACGCTTTTTGAATACGGCCAACTCGCCAAGGTCAAAGCCTCGCTCGAGGAAAAACTGGCCGAGGTCCAGCATCAGCCCGCCGTCACACTCGACGGCAAGACCATTCATCTTTCGGCCAACATCGAGGCGCTGCACGACGTTTCCGCCGTCAGGGAGCATGGCGCGGAAGGCGTCGGGCTGTTTCGCACCGAATTTTTATTCATCAACCGCGAAAACCTGCCAACCGAGGAGGAGCAGTATAAAGTTTACCGCGAAGTTGCCGCCGCGCTGAAAGCGAACACGGTCATCATCCGCACCCTCGACCTCGGCGGCGACAAATTCGCCTCGCACCTTCAGCTCGCAAAGGAGATGAATCCGTTTCTCGGCTGGCGCGCCATCCGGTTCTGCCTCGCGCAACCGGAACTGTTTCGCGCCCAGCTGCGCGCCATTCTCCGCGCCAGCGCCGAGGGCAACATCAAGATGATGTATCCGATGATTTCCGGCCTCGATGAGTTGAACCAGGCCAACGCTTTCGTTGAAAAATGCAAGGCCGAGCTGCGGGCGGAAAAAGTTCCCTTCGATGAAAACCTGGAAATCGGCGCGATGATTGAAATACCCTCCGCCGCGCTCGTTGCCAGTGCGCTGGCGAAGCGCGTGAAGTTTTTCAGCATCGGCTCAAACGATTTGATCCAATACACGCTCGCGGCCGACCGCACGAACGAAAAGGTTTCGCACCTCTACGAGCCGACGCACCCGGCGATTTTGCGGCTCATCAAGATGACCGTGGAGGCCGCGCACGCCAATGGCATCTGGACGGGGGTCTGCGGTGAAATCGCCGGGGACCCCGTGCTCACCCCGCTGCTCATCGGCCTGGGCGTGGATGAATTGAGCGCGGCGCCGGCAATGATTGATCAGGTGAAATACATCATCCGCCGCATCAAACTGTCGGAGGCGCAGGCGCTCGCACAGGCGGCGCTGGAGTCCGAATCGCCGTCGGAAATTTTAGCGCGCTGCGCGGAATTCGCCCGGCAAAACGCGCCCAGCCTTTTTGAAAACCGCGCGTGACCGATGCCCGGGCGGTTGCCAACAACCGTTTTGGATATTTTCTTCGTGTTCAACCGGCCGGTTCCTGATTAACTATTCGCGCCCATGAACGAGTGGAACATCCAATCCCGCGCCCATGCTTGCGAAGCCTGCGCCCAGCCGTTTGCCGACCAGCAACTGTATCATACGCTGCTCCTCGACGAGAAAGCGGGGCTGCGCCGCTCCGACATCTGCGAACCGTGCCGGCAAAAGCAGTCCGCCGCCGACGCCCGCAGCCGCGCCGGCTTCATCTCGCACTGGCAGGGGATTTTCGAGGTGCCGCCGCCGGTCGTGGACGCGATCCAAAAGGAAACCGCCGAGACGGTTCTCCGTAAAGTCATAGAGCAAAACGATCCGCAACACATGGCCGCCGCCTATATCCTGGCCGTGATGCTGGAGCGTAAACGCATTCTCAAGGTGAAGGAGCAAATCAAACGCGACGGCCGGCGGATTTTTATCTACGAACAGCCGAAGACCGGTGACATCTTTACGATTGCCGATCCAAATCTGCGCCTCGATCAACTGGAACAAGTCCAGCGCGACGTGGCGCAATTGCTGGAACACGGCCTGAACCCGGCTCCGGCCGCCGCCGCGCCCGCGCCGGCAGCGGAAACCTCCGGCGCAGAAAACGAAACCGCGCCGACGCCGGCCGAAGAACCGGCACCGGCAAATTAATTTCCCGTGCCCGCGCTTGCCGAACTCCAAGTCCGCCTCGGCTGGAATTTTCGCGATGAAAATCTGCTCCGTCTCGCGCTCACCCACCCGTCCGTGGCGCACGAGCAGGACCATCCCGCGCCCCACAACCAGCGATTGGAATTCCTCGGCGATTCGGTGATCGGCTTGGTGATCACCCGCGAACTTTATCATAAATTTCCCCAAGCCAATGAGGGCACGCTCACCAAATCCCGCGCCAAACTGGTGAACGCCGCTTCACTGACCGCCCACGGCCGCGCCCTCGCCCTCGGGGCCCATCTGATTTTGAGCGGCGGCGAGGAGAACACCGGCGGCCGCGAGCGGGCTTCCGCACTGGCGGATGCATTCGAGGCGTTGCTCGGGGCAATTTTTCTCGACGGCGGATTGGATGCGGCGCGTCAATTTATCCGGCGCGAGTTTGCCGCCGACATTGAAGCACTCGCCTTGCCGGCCGGCATTGAAAACCCGAAGGGCGAATTGCAGGAACTGCTGCAATCCAAGTCGCCGAACGCGCCGGTTTACGAACTGATTTCCGCCGAAGGCCCGGATCATGACCGGAGTTTTGTCTGCGCCGTGCTGCACGAGGGGGCGGAACTGGCGCGCGGTGTCGGCAAAAGCAAAAAAAACGCCGAGAGCGACGCCGCGCTGGCGGCATTGAAAACTCTGCGAATGGATAAACCGGCTGAATGCGGCGGTCGCGGACCAGTTCCGGCTTGATGCAAGCTTCCAAAACGACCCCACGTCACCAGTCTTTGACCGGACGCCGATTATCGCGGGGCTTCTCTGGCGGCATCAGTTGCAACAACTGCTCATTGCCTTTCTGGGCGTCCAGCAATCGCCCGGCCTCTTCCGGCGTCATCTCGCCGGGTTTAACGGGCTGAGCTGGTTGCGGCTCCGGCTTTTCGTCCCCGGGCTGGCCGCCAGGATCTTTCTTTGGCTCCTGCGGTTTTTGTTCCTCGGCTTTTTTCTGATCGGGTTGGTCTTGTTTTTGCTCGTCTGGTTTCGGTGGCTGGGAATCTTTCTTTTGCTCCGGCGGCTGGTTTTGATCTTGTTTCTGCTGCTGCTGTTGCTGCTGCTGTTGCTTGAGGAGTTCTTCCAATTTCTTCAGTTTTTCGTCATCGGGATAAAATTTCCGACCGCTCTCCACCCGCTCCAACGCGGCCGGAACGTTGTTGGAAATGTAAAGCTGCGCGCCGCCGTTAAAAAAACTATCGGCGGGCGCCAACTGCGCGGAAAGCTTCTGCCCCGCAAGCAGCAGGCTAAGGCTGATGAGGAGTCGCAATGTCATCGATGTCCTTAAGTTTCTTGGTGAATTCTTCAAACTGTTTCCCGGCGATTTTATATTTCTGCGTCAACGACTGCATGATCTCGTAAGCGCGGTGAAACTCCGTTCGCTGCACGGCCGTATCCGCGCTGGCCTTGGCCAGCCGCAAAGCCGCTTTGATCTGCCGGACCTGCTCCGCCGCGCCCCGGGCGAATTTCAAATTGAACCCGGCGTCCACGTCGTTCGTGTTCAGCATCACCGCGCGCTCGTAGATTTTCGCGGCCGCGGCAAAACCCTGTTCCAGCCCGTCCAAATCTTTCGCCCGCTTGGCTTTTTGGAACTGCACGTTGCCCAGGTTATAAAACGCCGACTGCTGCAATTTCAAATCCGGCGACACGGCGACGCGCTGGAAAAGATTCTGCGCCAGATCAAAATTGGTCGCACGATACGCCGCCGTGCCGGCATTGAACACCAGCCGTATATCGTTCGTTCGCACCTCCGCCAGCTTGGTGTATTCCAGCAGCGCGTTCGTAAAATTCCCATTGCGATATTCGCGCAAAGCCGTCGCCGGCGAGGCGAATCCGCTGAAGCCGGAAACCAGCAGCGCCAGCAGCACCGCGGTTAAGCGAGACGTTTTCCGGCGCCCGCGTTCCGGCAGGAGAAACTCAACGACCAGCAGCACCCATGCCGCTGCCAGCGGCCAATAAAACTGCTCGTGATAGCGGCGCACAATCTTTTCCTTCCCCTCCGATTTCGGCAACGGCGCAAGGCCGCGCTCGTAAAGCGTTCCGATGGTGTCCGCCCCGCGCAACGGCAGATAAAATCCGCCCGCCGCCGCGGCGATGTCCTGCAGCAGTTTTTCGTTAAGCTTCGATTTCAGCACCTGCCCTTTCTCATCGCGGACGTAATCGGAATTACCCTTGGCGTCCGTGATGGTTACCAGCGTTCCTTCCGTGGAACCGATACCCACGGTAAAAATCTTCAAGCCTTCCTTCGAAGCCTGCCCGGCCGCCGCCAGCGCACCTTCGTCGTTGTCCTCGCCGTCCGTGAAAATCACCAGCGCGCGGTGATTGCCCTTTTCCTTGAACGTCGCCAGCGCCGTGTTGATGGCCGCCGCCAGCGCCGTGCCGCCCTGCGGAATGGCATTCACATCCAGCGCCTGCACGCTTTGCTGGAACGCCGTGTCGTCAATCGTCAGCGGGCACGACAGAAACGCGTCGCCCGCAAACGCCACCAGCCCCAGCCGGTCGGCCTTGGCCGTCTGCATCAATTCCAGTGCGGCCAGCTTCGCCCGCGCGAGGCGGTTCGGCGCGATGTCCGCCGCGAGCATGGATTTGGACGTGTCCACCGCCACGACAATGTCCAGGCCGGTTTGTCGAACCTCCTCTTTATCATAGCCGTTTTGCGGCCGCGCGAGGGCGATGATCAGCAAGGCGGCCGCAACAATCAGCAGCGCGTGACGCCACTTACGCCGCGCGGGCGAGCGGCCGACCGTCAACGATTCCAGCAAGCGCGCTTCAACAAACTGCCCCAGCAGCCTCTGTTTCACGCCCTCTCCCCACCACAGAAATGCCGCGAGCGCCGCCGGAATCACCAGCAGCAGCCACAGCAAATGGGGATACTCAAATCTCATGGCAATTTTCTTAGAATAGTCTGGCCCAGCACAATCTCCAGCAGCAGCAGCGCCAGTCCCATCGTGATGAACCAGGGAAACAGCTCCGTGAATTGGGTGTATTTCTTCACGCTCGCCTCGGTCTTTTCCAGCTTGTCGATCTCGGCATAAATCTGCTTGAACCGCCCGGCATTATCCGCGCGATAATATTTTCCACCCGTCTTGTCCGCGATTCTTTTGAGTGTTTCCTCATCGATATCCACCGCCACATTTTGATAGCCGACCTTCTGTCCGCCCATGAAAACCGGCATCGGCGCCTGGCCGTGCATGCCGATGCCGACCGTGTAAACTTTCACGCCAATCGCCTTGGCCGCCTCCGCTGCAAGCAACGGATCCAGCCTGCCGGAATTGTTCTGGCCGTCCGTCATCAGGATGACAATTTTGCTTTTTGCCTTCAGGTCGCGGAGCCGGTTCACCGCCGTGCCGAGGCCATCGCCAATCGCGGTGGAATTTTGATTGATCGCGCCGATCTCCAGGCGATCCAGATTTGCCTGGAGAAAATCGTGGTCGAGCGTCAGCGGTGTGCCGATGTAAGCCTGCGAGGCGAACAGCACCATGCCGATGCGATCATTCGGACGCTTGTCGATGAAGCCTTTCAACACCAGCCGGGCCATATTGAAGCGGTTCACGCGCTCGCCGCGCACCTCGAAGTCCTCGGAAATCATGCTGCCCGACAAGTCAAGCGCCACGACGATATCCACGCCGCTCGCCTTGATCTCCGTCGTGCTCCTGGTCAAACGCGGCTGGGCCAGCGCGACGATGAACAGCGCCAGCGCCAGCCAGCGCAGCGAACCCAGAAAACCCCCGAAGCGGGAGCGGTGAATGTTTTGCATCGCCCGCACCAGCTGCACCGAGGAATAGAGGAACGCCGGCGGCGCACCGCGCCGTCCCTTCAGCCACGCCAGCACCGGCAGCAGCAGGAGCAGCAACAACAGCCATGGATGGGCAAAGGTCATTCCGATTCTGGATTCTGGATTCTGGATTCTGGATTCACGGGTTGCGGCTCCGTTTCCTCGACCAGGCGCAGCGCGGAAGCATGCAACCCGCGCAGCTCATTTTCACCCGGCTCGTATTTGGCGAACTTCACCAGGTCGCAGCTGGCCAGAAATTCGCCGAGGCTTTCCTTCTGCTCCGGCAGCAGCAACTTCGTGCCGCCCAGTTCCCGCAGAAATTCTTCCGTCGTCCGTTCGGGTGCGTGGAAATTGAACCGCTCCTCCAGATACGCCCGCGCCGTGTCGGACACCGCAATCACGAATGGCTTGGGCTGCGCGATGAGCGCCAGCGCCTGCTCCAGTTTTTGCTTCGCGCGGACATGCGCCGGCACCGGCGGTGGCAGGACGATGTTCGTCCTGCGATTTCTCCACCAGCGCCAGAGCAGAAATATGGCCGTAGCAAGCGCCACCAAAATCAGCCCCCACCACAGCCAGGCCAAGCCAGAAATCTCGATTGGCGGCTTGATGTCGCGGATGTCTTCCGCAACGGCCGCCGCGCTTTGCGTTGTGACATTCGTGATCATCCGCGCAGCCTCCGTTTCTCGCGGTTCTCAAAAAACTTCGCCAGCGGCGGACCATATTCCTGATCCGTGCGCAACTGCATCGCGTCAATGCCCGCGCGCCGGAACAGCCGGGCCGTTTCCTGCTGCGCCTTCGCCTGCCGCTCCGCAAACGCGGCCCGCTTGCGCGCGTCGCCGGTATTGACCTCAACCACCTGCCCCGTTTCGGCGTCTTGAAAAATCAACCGGCCCAGATCCGGCAGCTCCAGCTCGTGCGGATCCGCAACCTGCACCGCCACCACGTCATGCTTGCGGTTCACCTGCCGCAGCATGGTGAACGACGCCTGCGCCAGCGACTCCAGCGACATCATGTGCGGACGCGGCGCTTTTTTTTCACCCGGCCGGCGCGGGGCGACGGGCGAGCCCAGAAAATCCGAAACGATCACCGTGATGGCCTTGTGCGATTGCACGCGCAGCATAAATTCCAGCGCCGTGTTCAAATCCGTCCCGCGCCGCTTCGGCTCGTGGAACAGCACTTCCCGGATGACGCGCAGGACGTGGCTGCGGCCTTTGCGCGGCGGGATGAATTTCTCCACCTCGTCGCTGAAGAGGATGAGGCCGACCTTGTCGTTGTTGCGAATGGCGGAAAAGGCGAGCACGGAGGCGATCTCGGCGGCGAGTTCGCGCTTGGATTGGCCGCGCGAGCCAAACAGACCCGACCCGCTCACGTCCACCACGAGCATGAGCGTGAGTTCGCGTTCCTCGACGAACTTCTTGATGAACGGATGATTCATCCGCGCGGTGACATTCCAGTCAATCGCGCGCACGTCGTCGCCGGGCTGGTATTCGCGCACCTCGTCGAAGTTCATGCCCTGGCCCTTGAAGACGGAATGGTACTGGCCCGCGAGGGTTTCGGTCACGATGCGGTTCGTGCGAATCTCAATCTGGCGAATCTTTTTTAAAATCTCCCGCGGTATCATGGTTCAAAACGCGAAATAATAACTCTTCACCGTCGTGCCGCGGTCCACATGCCAGTCGCCAAACCCGGACTGGCGCAACAACAGATAGCGGACTTCCCGGCCATCGGGCGGCGTCTTGCCGTCCACCCGAAAATCCACCTGCGCGACCGCCCGCAACAACGTGCCGCGCACTTTCAGCGAATTGACGGTGATGTTCTGCCCGGTCGCGCCGGCGGCGGCGAGCGGTTGCAACTCTTCCCGACTCAATTTGTTCACGCCGTTCGGAGCATATGCTTCTGTGACCCGGCGCGCTTGCTCGGCTTGCAGATAGCGCAAGACCGGCGGCCTGAACCGTTCCGCGAGGCTGTCTTGCGGCCAGTTGATGCCGTAAAGCGCCGCCGCACCAATCGCTGATACGATTGCGAGCAGCGCTTTCCAGCCAGTCAATGTCATCCTAAATGCCGCCATGTGCATTTGCCCTTATCGCTCACGGCACCGGCAGTTCATCAAAAATCTTCTGGATGACCGTTTCGCTGGTTTTTTCCTCAGCCTCGGCTTCGTAGGTGATGGCCACGCGGTGGCGCAACACGTCCATGCCGATGCTTTTCACGTCCTGCGGCGTCACGTAGCCGCGGCCTTTCAGGAACGCGTAAGCCTTGGCCGCCAGCGTGAGCGCGATGGTCGCGCGCGGCGACGCGCCGAGCTGGATGAAATCCTTCACCGCGATCTTGTATGTCTCCGGCTCGCGCGTGGCGCAGACGAGGTCCACGATGTAATCCTTCACCTTGTCGTCCACGTAAATGTCGTTGATGATTTCGCGCGCCCTGAGGATTTGTTGGGGCGTGACGACGGCGCTGCACGTCGGCTGGCCGGAAGTTTTCGCCATCACTTCGAGAATCTGCCGCTCCTCGGCGCGCGTCGGGTAGCCGATCCTGAGCTTGAGCATGAAGCGGTCCACCTGCGCCTCGGGGAGCGGATACGTGCCTTCCTGCTCGATGGGATTCTGCGTGGCAAGCACGAGAAACGGTTCGTCGAGCTTGTAAGTCTGGTCCCCGATGGTGACCTGTTTTTCCTGCATCGCTTCGAGCAACGCGCTCTGCACCTTGGCCGGCGCGCGGTTGATTTCGTCGGCGAGGATAAGGTTGGCGAAAACCGGGCCTTTGCGCGTGGTGAAGCCGCCGGATTGCGGGTTGTAAATCTGCGTGCCGATGACGTCGGCGGGCAGCATGTCCGGCGTGAATTGCAGGCGCGAGAACTTGACGTGGATACACGCGGCCATGGATTTCACGGCGAGGGTCTTGGCGAGGCCGGGCACGCCTTCGAGGAGGACGTGGCCGTTGGCCAGCAGGCCGATAACCAGCCGCTCGGTGAGATATTGCTGGCCGACGATGACCTTGCCGAGCTCGTTAAACAGCGGGTGCGTGAACGCGCTCGCCTCCTTGACCGCTTCGTTAATGGCGTTGATTCCAGTGCTCATAATTCTCTTAACAGTTTTTCCGTGGACGTTCTTCTGACAGTAAAGTTTTCTTAGTGTTCAAATCCAGTTTGACCGGTGGAGCGAGCGTCCCCGCGAGCCGCGCAAACCTGCGATGTCCGGCGCGCGAGGACGCCCGCCCCGCCAGCCATAATATTTTTCACGCACCGGGCAATACCGCCACCTGCCTCCGGCTTAACCAGCCGATTTTTCCGGCATGGTTGATGACCTGCACCCAATTGTCATGCCGATCCAACACTTTCAATTCTGCGCCATCGCGGGCGGTGAACACGCTCTGCGCCTCGTCAAACGGGCCGCTGCGGGCGACGGCTTCCGCGCCCGTCACCACGGCCATGGCAGCATTGAAGCGGTTTGCCGCCTGCAAAGCCAGCACGGTGCCGGAAAAAAGCGTCAGCGCCACGGCCAGCCGCGTCACGCTGCGCAACCTCGGCGCGAGCGCCGGCCGGAGCTGGCGCACGGCCAGCAAGGCGAACATCGCCCAGAAGAACCCGGCCGTGAGCAGCGCGCCTTCATTTAACGTGAGCGTGCCGACCCAGTTTTGCCAGCGGCTTTCGCGAAGCGTCGCGCCCGGAACCTGATTGCGGACAAACGCGAGGTTGGCCCGCAGCTCCACATCGCGCGGGGTGAGCAATTCCGCCTGCCGATATGCGGCGATGGCTTTGCCGAGATGCCCCGCCTTGAACGCGGCGTTGCCCGCGTTGAAGAGCAGCGCGGGCGATTGGGCGCCGGCTTTGAGGATGGCAGCGTAGGCGGTCGTCGCTTCGGCAAACTTGCCCTCCGCGTAAAGCTTGTTCGCCGACGCGAAATCAGCGGTGACATCCGTGGCGAGAAGTTTTCCGGCGCAGACGACCGCGAGCAAAATGGCGATCCGGGATTTCACGGCTTCACCTCCCGCAATTGCGCGATGAGTTTTTCAAACTGCGCGGCGACCGAATTCAGTTCACTGGTGCCGCGCACCGGCGCATAGCGCGCCTGATTACAAAGCTGGAACTGCTCGTGGAGCGCGGCGCGCAAAGCCGCCGGAGCATTACGCAGAAGCGCATGGCCATCCGCGACATCTTCCGTGATGGCCGACGCGGGGCAATCAAGCCGTTCGCCAAGCTGCTCCTGCAGCAGGCGAAAGAGCGTGGCGAAAAACTCATCCGGCTGGTTGGCGGCGGCATGGTTTTTCAAGTCAATCAAGCCGCTCGCGATGAGCGCCGCCACGGCCCGCCGGCGACGGAGACGCGGATTATTAGCCAGATTGTCCGCGCGCTTGCGCCAGACGAACGCGGCAAGAAAGGCCAGCACGGGCACGGCTTGCACGGCGAGAAACACCGGCCGGGCGACGAGGGGCGTTTTGCCGGCAATGAGCGAGCCGAGTTTTTCTTTAATGGGCAGGATGTCTTGCGCCGGCTTTTCCTCGTTGGAAGGCTTGGTCGCCGCCATCTGCGGCAGCGGCGTGACTCCGGCGGCGTGAACCGCGAGCGGGACGGCGGGCTGCGTGAGCGTGTGATACCGGCCGTCTTCGGGGTTGAAGTAGGTAAAACTCAGCGCGGGCAGTTCGCGGACGTCGTTGTTGAGCGGCGAGATGATCTGCTCAAACGTCTTCGTGCCCTGAAAACCAAACTGATCCGCGTTCTCCAGCTTGGTGGTGGGCGGGTAGGTCTTGAAATTCTTCCAGGCATCCTGCGCCGGCAAGGCGACGGAATCCAGCGCGCCGCGTCCGGAGATTTGCACCCGCACGGTGATGGGGTCGCCGACCGTCACGGCGGTCGGTCCGGCGGTCGCGGCCAGCTCGAACTGGCCGACGGCGCCGGTAAAATTCGCCGGTTGATTTTGCTTCGGTAATGTCAGCGACTCGATGCTTAAAGGCTCGGTGGCCAGCGCGACTTGTTTCTGTTCGCCCTGATTGAAAAACTGCCGGAAGAACGGGTCGCCGCCCTGAGAATGGCCGGGCAGCACGATGACGGCGCTGGCGTTGAAAGGGCCAAGGTTCAGCACGCCGGATTTGACAGCCGTGAGCGGTATCAGAACCGGGACGATGGTATAAACGCGGCTGCCAATCTGGGCGCGCCGCCGTTGTCCCTCGACGATTTTGCCCGCGCTAAAACCATCTACGTTCAGCGGCGAGAGTTGAAAGTTGCCAAAATTCTGCACGTCATCCCGCAGGCAGAGTTCGAGCTGGGCCACGACCGACTGGCCGACGTAGATTTTATTTTTCGGGAAAGTAAATTTCAGGAATGCCACTTCGCTGCCGGAATTCACGGCATTTGCCGTGGGCGCGCTGGCTTTGCTGACGACGAGTTTGAGCGGGGCGGAGGAAAGCGGCTGGCCGTTCACGTTGGCGGTCAGCGCGGGAATGGTGAATTCACCGGGACGCTGGGGCTTCACGGAAAATGACACGGTCACAGTGGAACTCATCGCGCCGTTGACAATGTTGACGCTTTGGGAGGTGCCCGTCTGGGTGATTTGCAAACCGGCAACACTCGGCATCGGAAGGTTGTTGGGCTGGGCGCCCTCGAACGCCAGCGCCAGCGTCGCGCTTTCGCCCAGCGTGACAGCATCGCGGTCGAGCGAGGCGGTGAACGATGCGGCGGCGGCCGGTCGCACCAGCAGCGCGACCGCGAACAGCACCATCAATGTATTCAAGGCAAACCGCATTCAATGTTTCGTCCCATCTGACAGACGGGAACGGGAAATGTTCACGAATTCTTCGACGTGCGAAAGTGCAAAATCACTTGTCGCCGACGGCAGTGCGGGCCACTTGGAATACCGCCAGACAAACCTGCGCCGTCGCCGGGTCGTTCAGGCACAGCGCGCCTTCACGGATGCGCGGCGCCGGCCCGGCTTCGATCTGTAACGGGAATTCCCCTGCCAGCGAACGCGCGTAATCCGAAAAGTTTTCAAACCCTCCGGCGCGCAGTTGCGCGACG
Organism: uncultured Verrucomicrobia subdivision 3 bacterium; assembly: GCA_903858275.1. GTDB lineage: Bacteria > Verrucomicrobiota > Verrucomicrobiia > Limisphaerales > UBA11358 > UBA11358. The sequence goes on from CAIOIC010000100.1 coordinate 21,732, forward strand.
TTCACCAGCCGGAACTGTCCGAAGCTATTTTGGCTGGTCGGCCGCATCAACTCCACGAGCACGCGCCCCATCGTATAGCGAGGGTTGATTTCCACAATGGGTTTCAGCTTCACCTTGCCGCGCACATCCTGATAGACGAAGGCGTCAATGCCGATGGGTCCGGAAAAATCCACCCGGCGCAATTCCGCTTCGAGGGCGGCAAAAATCCCGCCGTAAAACTCCTGCAACCGGCGGGAGAGGTCCTTCGGCCCGCGTAAGAGCGACACCACCCGCGCCGGAATCCGCTTGTGATGATGCGGCTCCGCGAAGTTTGCAATGAACTGGCCGCGCGCGTCATTGAGCAGGCCGGTGTAGCCGCAGAGCTTCAGGCCGGTCGCCGTCATTTCGAGCTGCACGGAAAAATCCAGCACCCGCTCCAGCCACGGCTCGACGACGAGCGCCCGTTTCTGCGCGAAGGCATTTTCCATCCAGCGGAGTTGCGGCGGCAAAATCTCGGGCTCAAACAAGCGCAACGCGTTGCAGCCGGCCACACCGAGCGCCGCTTTCAAGACAATCTTGTGATGGGCCCGCAATCGAATTTTGGAAATGGCCGCCCGCGCCTCGTCGAGGGAATGGACCGCGACGCCGATTTCGTTTTCGGGGCAAAGCCAATCTCCGTTACCGAAGCGGTGCGGCGGCGCCTCCTTTTCGGATTTAAGAACTTTACGCAAAAACTCCGCACTCCATGCCTTGGAATAAAGTTCCGCGAGGCCGGGATTAAATCTCTTTTCATCCGCGCGTTGTTCCCCTTTCACGCTGGCAAAGAGGGGTTTCAGGAGTTCATAGCTGTCCGGCCCCCACGCCCACGGGCGCAGGCGGCCGAGCTTGCGCGCGGAGAGTTCAGGGAGCGCGGGTCTGTGCCCCGCCGCCGCGGCGCCATCGCTAGACGTTTTAAAATCAACCCCACGCTTATTTACCGCCCGCTTGCTGCGGCTCACCGAGCCGCGCTCCGGCAACACCACAAATTCCGGCAGCGGAAAACCGGCCTGTTTGATGCCGCTCAAAAATCCCACAGACGGCTTGTGTGCCACCAGCACAATGTCGTCCTGGCGGCAGAGAAATTGCGGCAGGTTTTCCAGGTCGCGCGCAAGCTGCGCCTGGGGCCTGGTGGGATTGAATTTTTTCCCCTCGGCGATGCGGCCTTCGGCGAACGCGTTGAAAACAAAAACGCCCGGCGTGCGGCCTTTGGACTGCGAATAGACGTTGAGCTGCGAAATAAAATCTTCATCCAGCCCGGCGGCCTTGCGTCCGGCAACGTTGAGCGAGAATCCTTTCGCGCGCTGGGGCGAGAGCGGAAATTTCAGGGTGCGGCAGAAGGCGTCCCAGTCGGATTCGCCGGGATTTTTCCAGCGGCGGAACCATTTCAGGCCGTAGGCGACGTGGCCGATTTCGTCGCGGCAGATTTTCTCCAGCAGCTTCGCGGAGCCGGCATCGCCGACGGCGCCGAGCGCCCGGCCGTAGTGACCGGCGAAGTCGAGATTCGCCTGCTCGAACGTGAGACAGAGGCCGGCGACGTAGTCAATCGGGTGCTCCATCGGCGCGACGCAGCGCCAGAAATAGCCGCTCACGGGGAAATCGCCCAACCCGATGCCGCAGGATTTCATGCGCTCCAGGTAGAGCCGCGTGTGCTCCTGCTCATCCTGCAACGTCTTGAGCACGCCTTGACGGAACGCGGCCGGCGCGTCGGGAAATTTCAGGAGCACGAGCGCCATCAGTTCCGTGGCGAGCAACTCGTGATTGCCGAAAAAATGGAGCAGCTTGCCGCGCTCACGGTCCTGTTCGAGCAAATGCAGTCCGGGAAATTCGCTTTTGTCACCGGTGCCATGCGTTTTGAAAATCAAGTTCTCCGGCCGGCCCGGCGCATTGGGCGTGACGAGCGCGGGACCGGGATGTTCATCGGTCAATTCGCCGGGCGCCCGCAATTTTTCTTCGAGCGTGGCGGCAAATAAAACCTGTTCGGCAAATTCACGAAGTTCCATGTGTCACCGGCAGTTCATGTTGGGGTAAATGAACCGGGAAAACCGACGCCGGCGAGGCCGGGACTGGATTGCGTAATATGTTTCGATTTTCACGATCCTGACGCTATTTCCGCCCCGCCGGCGTGTCGAGCCATATTTGGTTTCATCGAGGCCCGCCCGATTGCCGCCAAATCGGTGTTTCATCCGTGTTTCAACGCGGCTAAAATGAGGCCATGCAAATTTCGCAACTGGCTCAAGTGCTCGCCGCCCTCGGCTGTCCGGCGGAGAAATCCGCCGGGATGGCCGCGCAGCTCGACAAGCGCGCCCGCCAGCTCGCCGCGGAAAAAGGCCGGAGCTACGAGGAGGCCTTGCAACATTTGCTGACGCTGATGAAACAGGGCTGGGCCGCACCGAAATAGCAGATGGAAGCTGGCAGACGGGAGTTGGGGCGTCAGTTTTTTCTGGCCTCCATCTTTCATCTGCTATCTGCTATCTCCCATGATATTGCCCTGGAAAAAAACCGGTTCGAAGCCGGTCGGCGATTTTCGCATCTTCAAAATCCGCTCCGACACCTGCGTTAATCCGCGCACCGGCAAGGAACATGATTTCTACGTCCTCGACAGCGTCAACTGGGTGAACGTCATCGCCCTCACGCCCGACCGGAAGCTGGTGATGATCCACCAATACCGCCACGGCTCCGGCACGGTGGAGCTGGAGATTCCCGGCGGCATGATGGACCCGCACGAGACCAATCCAGTGGTCGCCGCCATCCGCGAATTGCGCGAGGAGACCGGCTACGAGGGCGAAAATGCGCGGGTGCTCGGGAAAATCCATTCCAACCCGGCCATCCTGAGCAACGCCACCTACACCGTGCTGATTGAGAACTGCCACCTGAAACACGGCGTGGAATTCGACCACGGCGAAGATCTGGCGACGCAACTGGTGCCGGTGGCGGAAATTCCCAAGCTTGTTGCCGATGAAAAAATCGGCCATTCGCTCGTCGTCGTCGCGCTGTATCACTTCGATCTGTGGCAGCGGGGAATCAAGAAGGCGTAGCCAGGTTTCTGCCATGCCGATTTTCCTCGAATGTCAGCGCTGCACGGCTTGTTGCCGCTGGCCGGGGCAGGTGTTGTTGAGCGATGCCGAAATCACGCGGCTCGCGGCATTCAAAGGCCTGAGCGAACACGATTTCATCCAGCAGTTCGCCAGGCTGCGCCCGGACCGGCGCGGCCTCGCGCTCAAGGAACAGCCGGACGGCGCGTGCATTTTTCTGGAAGGCGAGAACTGCGCCGTCCAACCCGTCAAGCCGCAGAAGTGCAGGGAATTTCCGAATCTCTGGAATTTTCCCGGCTTTGAAAAAGTCTGCCACGCCATCCCGCGCGAGGTCAGCATGGACGAATACGAGCGTCGCAGCGCCCTGATAAAATCCAAAGGCAACGAGCGACGGGAATCGTGAAGCGAAGTTTTTGAGCGCGAAGGCAGCCTTCGTTGCTCTCCGATGGGAGAGCAACGAAGTTGGTCCGTCTGCGGAGAGACCGTTATCCGGCCGCCCGCCGCGGCCGGATTTTCAGAAGGTTTTAGGGATTACTTTTTACCCTTGGTAACATCCTGCCAGCCTTGCGCCTTGATGAGGGCATCAACGTCCGTCCTAGGGCCGTAGCCAGCCGGGATGAGATTCCATTTATCCAGATATTTGAAAGCTGCGCCCAGATCTTTCACTTCGTCTTTCTTGCCCGCGAGTTTGTCTTTGGGCAATTGGCTCAACTTTTGGAGATATTTGCCGGTCAGTTCCGTGGCCTGCTTGACGACGGCATCCTGTTTCTCATAAGGCAGGGATTCCAACGCGCGGAGCAATTCCGGCAGCGGATTATCCGCAGAAGCCAGCCTGGCGGCGTCCGCGCGGATGGTGGCGGCGATCTCCTTGCGCTTGGCGGCGGTTTCTTCCGCGGTCAACGGGCCGTGTGACGGCGTCACGCCGGTGCGCGGCGGCAGTTCGCGGAGCCAGATGTTGCGAAAGCGGACCGGGTTGCCGTGGTCTTGAAGTTTGAGCACGCCTTTTTCCGGCATCGGGCCGGGCTTGCTGCGCTTCTGATGACCGCCGGTGCCATCCGGGGCGAGGCGGTCCTGAACCAGAATGCCGTTGCAATAAACCGTGACATAGCCGGGATCCACGCACTTTTCGTTTTCGTAAATCGGGCGGCGGAACTCGATGTCAATGAACTGAAACTCGCCGGGCGACCGCAGGGCGTTGGCGGCCGGGGGATTGATGCCGTAAACCGAACAGGCAAAACCGTCGGCGTAAGTCGGGTTGTCGTAATTGTCCAGCACCTGGATTTCCAATGAGCCCATCAGAAAAATGCCACTGTTGCCGCGTCCCTGACTTTCACCCTGGGGCGGCGTCGGCGACGCCCATTCGACATGGAGCTGGCAATCGCCGAATTGCTGCTTGGTGCGGACATAGCCGGACTTGGGCACACATTCCATAGCTCCGTCGCGGATGATCCATTTTGTCGGCTCAATTTCCTTCTTGTCCGCTTCCCATTTGGCCAGCGCGGCTTCGGTGCCATCGAATAAAATGACTGCCCCGGCGGGCGCTTTGGCCTTGGCCGCGAGTTCGCTGGCCGGCTTGGGTTCGACGCGCGGCGGCTGCGGACGGTTGCGGTCATGAATGGCCCAGGGATGGCGATCATCCGGCGGGTCGCCATAGAATGCCTTGCCCGTGTTGGCCGCCTGAATGGTGCCGCTGGCTAAAATCGCCAGCCCGATGGTCGCAATGATACGATTTGCTTTCATGGTTATGGGGTGAATGATATGCGCAGCCGGAAAAAACTCAAAGAGTTTCAAATCCCTGCTGCCGGAGCCGCTGAAGTTTGTAAAGCAAGGCGCGCCGGCTGATGCCCAAAGCCTTGGCCGTCTCGGTCCGGTTGAAATTCTGCTGGCGGAGGGTGAGCAAAATCGCGTTCCGCTCAATCTCATCCAACGGCGCAGGGGCCGCCGCCGCCAACGGCGCCTGTCTGGCCACCTCCCGGAGTTTCGCCGGCAGATGCTCGGGCAAAATCAATTCACTTTGCGAAAGCAGGGCGGCGCGCTCCATGGCGTTGCGCAACTCCCGCACGTTGCCCGGCCAGGCATAATTTTCCAGACAGTCCGTGGTCGCCGCCGCCAGCCGGGCGCGGTTGCGGGCGAATTCGGCGACGAACAGATTGGCCAGCGGCGAAATATCTTCCCGCCGCTCGCGCAACGGCGGCAAAGGCAGCTCCACCACGTTCAACCGGTAAAACAAGTCCTCGCGGAACCGCCCCGTCTTCACCTCGTCTTCGAGATTGCGATTGCTCGCCGCGAGAATCCGCGCGTTCGTGTGAATCTCGCGGTTCGAGCCGATGCGCTGGAATTTTCCATCCTGCATCACGCGCAGCAATTTCGCCTGCAACGGCGGGGTCATCTCCGCAATCTCATCCAGAAAAATCGTCCCGCCATCCGCCTCCTCAAACCGGCCGATCCGCTGGGCCGTTGCGCCGGTGAACGCCCCGCGCTCGTGCCCGAACAGCTCGCTCTCCAGCAAGGTCTCGGGAATGGCCGCGCAATTCACCTTCACCAGCGGGCCGCCGACGCGCGGACTCCAGCCGTGAATCACATCCGCCACCACTTCCTTGCCCGTGCCGCTTTCGCCGGTGATGAGCACGCGCGCTTCCGACGGCGCGATGAGCGCGACCTGCTGAAACAGCGCCGCCATCAGCGGACTTTGCGCCACGATATTCGCCGGCAGCGGTTTGGCCGCGCCCAGCTTCACCGCCACAGTCGGCTCCATGCCCGTGGCCTGCCGCACCGTGGCGAGCAGCTCGTCGAGATCAATCGGCTTGGCGAGATAGTTCAGCGCCCCGTCGCGCATCGCCACCACCGCTTCGCGAATGTCGGCGTAGGCGGTGACGAGCAATACCGGCAGCGTGGGAAATTTCTGACGCACCAGCCGCAGCGTGTCGAGGCCGGACAAACCCGGCATCCGCACGTCGGAAATCATCATGGAAAAACTTTCGGCGGCGAGAACGGTAAGGGCGCGGTCGCCGGAATCGGCCAGCACGGTTTCAAAATTCTGGGTGCGCAAAAACGAGTCCAGCAGACTGCGCTGCCCCGGATCGTCATCCACGATCAGGATGCGCGGCGGCAGCGGGGTTGGTTTGCGCGGTTCAGTGGCCACGGCAGGGAAACTAGTCCAAAACCCCGGTGGCAAAAAGCAATTTCACGCCGCCAGTTTCAAATGCGAGATGCGGAAGACGGCGCCGTGCGGCTCATTGGCGAGGCATTGGATTTCCCAGCCGTGCGCGGAAACGATCTGCTGCACCACGGCCAGGCCGAGGCCGGTGCCTTTTTGGTGCGTGGTGAAGTAGGGCTTGAAAATCTCCCGGCGCTTTTCCGGCGGCACGCCGGGGCCGTCGTCGCGAACTTCTAAAACCGCTTCCTGATTTTCCATCCGCCGGATGCCGATTTGAATCGCGCCGCTTTGCCCCACGGCCTGCATCGCGTTGATGAGCAAATTAAAGAGCACCTGCCGCAGCAGTTGTTCATCCGCCTCGATGGCCAGCGGTTCGCCGGTGACTTCCACGCGCAATTGTTTTTCCGCGATGTCGTGGCCGAGGGTGCGGAGAATCTCATTGGCGGCGGCCGTCAAAACGAGGTTCGTCCGCCGCACTTCGCGGGGTTTCGAATAGTTGATGAACTCGGTGAGCTGCGCGGTCACTTTGTCGGTCTCATCCACGATGGTCTTGGTTTTGTCGCGCACTTCGGGCGAGGCGTCCGGCAGCCGCGAAACGATCTGCGCGAGACCGCGAATGATGTTGAGCGGATTGCGCGTCTCGTGGGCGAGCCCGGCGGCCGCGAGGTTCAATTCCTTGAGGTGCGAGTTTTGTTCGCTGGCGCGGACGAGGCGGATTTGCAAGTCGGCGGTTCTCGACATGTTGCGCCAGGCCAGGCCGATGCCGAGCGCGGAAATGCCGGCAAAAAAGCTGACAACGCCGCGCAGCCACCAGTCATCCGCGCGGACAGCGCGCAGGTTTTCCGTGGACATCGCCAGCACCAGCGCATGCAACTCGCGCTTGGCGGTGAGCGCCTTGAACTCGGCCTCCTTCATGCCATGGAGCCACGGTGGACGCCGGCCGCCGCCGCTCGCCCGCGCTTGCCCGGCGTCATTCGTGGCTGGCGGCAGCGATGATCCGGCGAGGGCGTTGGTCTCGTTTGGATTCCGTTCGGGTCGGGAAAAATCCCGGTCGCGGGAGGTCGCGTTGGTCATCTCGCGGAACGGCGGCAGAACAACGGTGGAATTGGTGGCGCCTTCCGGCCGGACGCTGGCGCCGGCCATCGGCATCACAAAGGTGACAAAACTATCCGACCAGTGTTCGCCTTCGGTGGAGAGTTCGCGCGAAAGCAGATTGGTGTCGCCGGCGGTGACCACGGGATTACCTTCGGTGTTGAGCAAGCCGACCGCCACCAGTCCGCTGGAACTGACGATGGCATTGGTGCGGCTGTTGACCAGCTCATTGAGCACCGGTTCCAGCCGCTCCTGAAAAATCGCGCCGCGAAAACGCAGGGCGCGGGTGACGGCGCCCAGGGTGCTGGCGATTTCACGGGAGCGATTGCGGAGGTCCGACTTGGCGACCTCGACCACCCGGAAATGTTCCTGGCATTGCCAGCCCGCCACAACCAGCCACATGCCGGCGAGCAGGCCGTAGACCAGTTTGCTTTGCCGTTTGAGTTCCATCGCGGAGTCCAGTTTGTCGGGGCGGCGTGAAAAGACAAATTTCTAATTTCTCTTCACCGGCACGCGTTCGAGGAAACGATTCAGTTCCAGCTCGCTGACGGAATTGGTGATGGCGGAGGCCTGGCCGGTTTCGTTCACCGCCATGGCCGCCAGCATCGTCGGCGATTTGACGATGTGCGGCGTCAGAAACATCAGCAGCTCCGTCTTCGTGTCGCTCTTGGCGCTGGACTTGAACAGCATTCCCAGCAGGGGGATATCGCCCAGCAGCGGCACCTTGCTGTCGGAGGAGGATTTGGTGTTGGAAATCAAGCCGCCAATGACCACGGTCTGCGCGTCCGGCGTCACCACCACCGTGTCCGCGGAACGGACATTGAGCGTCGGGGCATAAACCGCGCTGCCGCCGAGGATTCCGCCGCCGCTGGCAATCTGTTGACCGGGCGTGGAGGTGTCCACCACGGAGGTTTGCGGCTGGAGAATCATTTCCACGAGGTTGTTTTGCCCGATGAACGGCGTAACGTTCAGGATGATGCCGACCGAGGTGTAGGTGCCGTTGATGATGGGTGTGGTATTGTTGCCCACTGAGTTGTAAGAAACACCGCTCGGCATGTAAATGGACTGGCCGACCACGATTTTGGCGAGCTGTCCGTCCCGCGCCAGAATGGACGGACGCGAAAGCACCTGCGCCTTGCCCGCCTGGGCAATGGCCTTCAGGGTTGCCTGAAAATCCTTGCCCATGATTTGGTAAAACCCGTTCGGCCCGCCCGATCCCGGGGACAACGCCGCCAAACCAGATGAACCCATCCCGTTAAAATTCGTCACGACCGTATTGGCACCCGCCAAGCCAAACACGTTTGCCGCACTGGCCCCAATGCCGCTGCCGAGGTTGTTTTTGACATAAGCGCCTTCGATACCGATGTCCAAGTCGTCATTGCGCTGCACCTCCATGAACACCACCTTGATCAGCACCTGCGGTTTGGGCGCGTCGAGGCTGGCGAGGATGTTGCTGATTTGCTGGCTCGTTTCCTCGTCCGCGATGACCACGATGTTATGCGTCTCCGGGTCCACGGTGATGACCGCGCTGCCGATGGAGCCGTTATTATTGTATTGGCCCGCCATTGTGGATTGGCTACCGCCGGCACGATTGGCAGTGCCCGCGCCGGCGCCCAAGCCGCCAAAGCCACCGAAGCCGCCGCGCTGCTGGGCATAAAGTTCAACAGCGGGGCAAAGGAGCAAAGCCAGCGTTACCGCGGAAACTGTTGTAAAAGTGTTGGTCTTCATAGTTATTGTTGCTTTTAAATTTTAGAACTGCAATCCGCCCGCGCCACTGGTGCGCCCGCGGCTGGTGGTGCCGGAACTGGATGAGCTGCCCGAGGAGGTGGCGTTGTTTTGCGCCCGCTGCATCAACGCGCTGCTCTGCGACGAACCGCTACCGGTGCGCGTCGAGCCGCTCGATTGGAACATGCTTTGCAGCACCTGCGCCGCCTGCTGCGGATCGCCGTTCTTCATCTGGAACACAAAGACTTTCTGGTCGCGCGTTGAAGGCACATCCAAATCGGTCATCATGTCGGCGATTTGATCCATCAAATCCTTCGGCGCGGTCACGATGACCGCCTGAATGCGAGCGTCAGGCACCACATTGACCTGCATCGCTTTTTTGACGCGGTCGTTTGCACCGCCACCGGCAGTGGCCGCGCTGGCCGCGCTCGCCATCCGTTGGAAAAAACTCGCGCCGCCGCCGCCGCCGCCGCGCCCGGAAAAACGAGTCGGGGACTGGGCGGCAGAGCCGGAAGTGCTGCTTGGGAAAATGCTCGCGAGTTCCGACGCCACGTCGATCGGGCTGGCGTGTTTCAGACGGAACACGCGAATCTCCGTTTCCGACTGCGCGCTGCTGTCAATCGCCTTGATGATTTCCGTCAGGTGCCGGATGTTTTGCTGGGTATCGGTGATGACAATGGAATTGCCGGCTTCGTTGGCCACCACCGTTGCCTGCGGCGAAACAAACGACGTCAAATCCGAAACCAATTGCCGCGCTTCGACGAAACGGATCGGAATGATTTGCGTCACAATCTCGGCGTTCTTCGGGATTTCCTCCGGATTGTTGCCGGTCTTCACGGGAATATCGCGCGTCTTCGCGTCGTTTTTGTCCACGATGTTCAGGGTGCGTCCGTTCCGTATGGCGGCATAGTTGTTTTTGTTCAGCACGGAATTCAGCAAGTCCACCGCCTCATCCCGGGTCAAATGGCTGCCTTTGACCGTCACGTTGCCGCTCACGCGCGTGTCGAGCACGATGATGAGCCCCGCCGCGTCGCTCAAATAATTCAGCACCATCTCCAGCGGCGCGTTGCGGAAATTCAACTGGATGTCGTTCGGGTTGTTCGTGCCGCTGGGCTGCGCCGGCGGAATGAAACTCGTTTGAGCAATCTCACTCGCCACCGCTTTAGATTGTCCGGGCAGGATGATCGGCGGTTCGGAAACCGCTTTCTTTCCGGGGTCATTGGTGTTGGCGGCGGCAGTGGCCTGGGCCTGAATGACTTCATTCGTCAGGGCCGCGGCGATGGCCGCGATTATTTCCGGCGATGGCTGGGGCGGCACGCTTCCCGCCTCCGGGCCACCCGGCATGTTGTCTCCGGCGATATTGGGCGGTGGTGGCGGCGGATTGTTATTGCCCGGCGGGTCTTGCGCGATTATCGGCAGTCCGGCCACGCCCAGCGTCAGTAAGGTTAAGATAATTTTTTTCATTGGTTCTCCTTGGCTCTTTTTTCCATCAGTCGTTTCAAGATTTCACTTTGCGCCCCCCCGGCAACCGGCACGCTGGGCGTGCTGCTGGCGCTCGAATTCCCGGCCGTGCCCGCCGCCGCGCCCGTTTCACTTGAGGGCGCGCCGGGGGGGATTTCCGCCGAACCGGAAAACTGCCAGCCGCCGGCTTCCTGGTGCATCCCGTCGCCGACTTTAAGCTCCAGCTTTTGCTTGCCGTCGGCCGATTCAATCCGCGCGCGGCCCGCCGCAATTTCCGTCACCGTATAGTCCGCGATTTTTTCCGACACGATCAGGACTTTTTTCAAATCCGTGTCATTGCCGCTGAAAAAGGCAAAAAATCCCTTTTCGTAAGCCATCGTGCCAACCAGCGTGAATGCCGGCGTCGAGGCCGAGCGGGTCCGTGGCCGGGTCGCCGGCGTCCGGGTCGAGGGGTAATGCGGCTGGCGGTTCGGATCGAAAATGTTCCGGTCCGTGACGAACCGGCTGAACGCCGTGTAATCCGTCGGGCCGGGGACGTTCCGATTGGCCTGCCCAAACACATCACCCGCCAGCACGACCGCCAGCGCAAAAACAAATTGGGTTTGCATGGTTTTCATTTTTTGTCGCGGGCAACCAAAGCCAGTCCGTTGATTTCCAGACTAAGCGTCATCTGCTGGCCGATGGTGTCGCGCGAAGTCAGTTCCACCGAGTCCACCTTGAGCGCCATCGGCCCTTTTTCCAGCGCATAGAGAAACTTGCTCAACGTCGCCAGGTCGCCCGCCGATTCCACACGGCAGGCCAGCGTCAGATAATTCGTCGAATCGCTTTTCCACTGCGGCATGATGCTCGTCAGCTCCGCGCCCGCCTCGCGCGACCAGCCGTCCAGCGCCTTCAAAAACCGCTGTTCCGCCTGCGACGGGTTGGCGGGGAGTGCGTTGGCCTGCATCCAGTTCCAGCGGCTGCGGATGCCGGTCTCGCGCTTGATCAGCTGCTGACCTTCGCCGACCTGCTTCTGCAACGACTTGATCTGCGCCTGCCGCGACGACCACCAGCCGCCGAGCGGTTCCAGAATGAAATTCACCCCGACCAGCAGCGCGAACGCCGCGATGGTCAGCACCACGAGAAATTGCTGGCGGTTCTCTATTTTCATTTTCACTCCGCGCCTCCGTTGTTGAGTTTGAAGCTGAACACAAACTGGATCGGCGGCTTGTTGCCGCGGCTCTGCTCGCGATGCACGGCGGTCACGCCCGGCAGCGCGCTCAATCTCGCCTCCACCGCCAGCAGCGACGCATTGTCCCTCGCCGAACCGGCGCAAGTCACCGTGCGGCCGTTGCGGATGGTGATGTTCTTCGCCGTCACTGCGCCGTCTTCGGGAAACGCCAGCGACAACTGCCGCAACACCGCCAGATTGTTGTAGGTGCCGCTATACCATGGCCGGAATTGATGGATCTGGCTTTGAATAGTTTCGAGTCCGGCGACTTTCGTCTGCATCTTCGACCATTGCGAACGCAGGCTCCACAACTGGTATTGCTGGAACAGGAAAACTCCCGCGACCAGCGCCGCGATTCCCGCCGCCACCGCGCCGGACTTGCGCAGCCGGCCGGAAGAATATTTCGTCACGAACTGCTCGAAGATATTCGGCTTCGGCGGCAGAAATTCGAACACCGGCTTTTCGCCCGCCAGCAGCCGCGCCGCAAGGCTGAACGCGGCGGAAACCGATGCCCCCACCGGCAGCGTCATGCCAAATTCATCCGGCGCATAAGCGGAAACCACTTCCACTTTCAGATCCAGCGCCTCCAGCTTCAGCTCCAATTCATCCGCCAGCAATTGCGCCAGTTCGCGCGGGCCGTAAATACGGATGCGTTTCACCGCCGCGCGCAATTCCGCGGGCAGTTGCCCCAGCGTCACGCGCGTTTCGCGCGCCACCAGATCCGGATGCAGCGTCAACCGGCCCGCCGTGTTTTCCACCGCGCCTTCCAGAGCGCGCAAGGCCACCACGCCGCCGTTGGTGATTTGCAAGCCGACATTGGTTTCGCCGATCACCAGCGCCAGCACGCCGTTGGAGCTCTTGCTCGACGCGGGTTGCAGCGCCGTCGCGCCCAGCACCAGGCTGGCCGGTTTCAATTTGGCCGCCGCCAAAACCTTTTCCAGCGCGGTGAGCTGGGTGATGGGAATGCCGGCGAGCAGAACATATTTTTTTTCGTCCGCCAGCGGGGTGCGGGAATTCGCGATTTGCAGCGTCGCCACGTCCGCATGGAATCCTTTTTCCGCCTCGAGCTGCAACAGGCTCGTCGCGTCCGCCTCCGGCAGCGGCGGCAGTTCCGTTTGCGCCGTCAAAACCAGTTTCAACGGCACGCCGAGCACGCAGTCGCGTTCGCGGATGCCGACGGCATCCAGGTGGTTGCGGATTTCGCGTCCGACCAGTTCCGGCGCGGCGGTCAGCGGGTCCAGCGTGAGCGCGGCGGAAAAAGTCTGGAGCGGTTGCAGTGAACCATTCGTGCGTTTCAGCACCACGCCGTCGAGCCGGCTGCCGTCGAGCGTCAGGCCGACCACCGTGGTCAGCGTTTTGCCCCGGCCGAATTTGAATTTAAAATCAGGTTTCATTCCGTGTTCTCCGCGACCAAATTTTCCCGCACTGTTTCACCAAGCGCCCAGCCCAGCCGGCTCAAATCCTGCCGATACAAAATGATGGGCGAACCGTTGCTCACATCGAAAATGAATTTCACGCGGCGATAGCCGCGGCCGTACGGCCCGACCGCGGCGATATCCGCCGCGAACTGATAGCTGCGCGTGGTAACGTAATCGCCGCGCGCCAGCGCCGTGATCACCGGACTGGTGTTGCCCAGCGCGTCGATAATCCACGCAATGGAGCCGAGATTGCCGGGATTCTGCTGGCGATAAGTGACAAGCGTCTGCGCCGCGTTTATCGCTGTTGACTCATCCTGATTCAAGCCCATGAACAAAGCCGTCAGCACTTCAGCGTTGGCGGTATTGACGTTCACGCGGCCCCGGAAATAGGTGTTGGTGCTCGTCGTCACCTCGCTGGCGATTCTGGCAAAATCGTCCGAGCTCATGCCGATGTTTTTACAACGCAGGGCCAGTCCCAAAATTCCACGGTAGGGACGCGCGGTCGCGTTGGTCGCAATCAGTTGCGGGACATAGGAAGTGCTGATGCTGGCATTTTGCAGGAGTGAACGGACCTGGGCGCTCGTCGCCGTGTTCATGTTGGTCAGCGCCGTACTGTCGGAATGAAAATTCGGCTCGCGCGTATAAACCGTGGTGTGTTCCAGCAGGCCGGAATCCAGTTCGCCATTGCTGTTCAAGTCTTTTTCGTTTTTGTCAGCGACGCCGTTGCGGTTCAAGTCCTCGCCCGCGAGCATTTCCGCCGAGGCGCCATAAACGAGGCGCAGCTCATCCACCGTCTCGAACGGGGCATATTTCGGCGCGTAACCCAGCGACGTGTAATCGAAAGCGACCAGGCCGTTCGTGCCGCGCCAGTCCATGATCGCGTCGGCAAAATCGGAATAGATGTTCGGCAGATATTGAAAGATATTGGTGCTGACATTGTTCAAGTTGAGTTTACCGCCCTCGTCCACCAGGCTGAAATACGGATCGGTGGCATTGCCGCCCGCCGGGTCGCGGCCGATCAGCCAGAACTTCGCGTCCCCGACCGGCACGGCCTCGCAGCGGAACTGCGTGTTGTCCGGCATCGCACCGTTCGTCGCAAAATTCAGCAATGCGAGACTGACGTAACGCGCCGCGCCTTCGATGGCTTGATCTGCCATGAGACCGCTCACGCGATTATCCGAAGCGCGCAGTTCATAAGTCATCTGGTTGGCAAAATACAGCGCGATGCTCACGAGGCCGATGCTCACCCAAAGCACGATGATCAGCACAGAACCGGATTGCGATTTACGGCAACGCCTAATCTTCAACCTTGAACCTTCAACATACAATGAAGCACCGCACCGAACGCCGTTGGGCGTTGGGCGTTGGGCGTTGAATGTTGAATGTTGAATGTTCATTTTCAGCCTCCCGTCGCGCTGGTCAAAACCATGTTCGTTCGCGCTACGCAATCAATCGGCACGACCATCTGAATCGGCTCTCTGGCGTTGCCGCCGGCCATCTGGATTTCCACGCGCACGGCGAGCGGCAGATTGGTATAAAGTGAGGTCGCATCGCTGGTATCCCAGGTTTCCTGCCAGCGCGAGCCGTCAAAGCAGGTAAATTTTACGCTCTCGACGCTGCCCAGCATCAGTTGATCCTCCACCTCGGGGGTGCCGCTGAGGGAAAGCAGATTTCGCGTCACGCTGCGAAATAAATCGCGCCGTCCGGCAACCTCCGTGGAATTCTTTAATTCGTAAGTCACCCGCTGAATGTCCGCCCACGGCGAATTGACGCTCAAGGCCCCCGTTGCAGTGAACATCTCCACCGCCACCGGTTCGCTCGCGCCCAGGCTGGTGATCGTGCCCGCCCTGAAGCTGCCGGACAAAAATTTACTGGTGCCATTGGTGGGCGGGACGACACATTGCAAATCGCGGCGCAGGAACGTCACCGCCTGATCCAGCGGCGTGGCGGCATCCACCGCTTCGGTCGTCACCCGGCGCAAATGCAGCGCCGTGAACAGCACGGCGTTCACCGCCGCGAGCACGATGGCGGCCACGCCGATGGCGAGAATCATCTCGACCAGCGTGAACGCGCTTTGCCTGTTCGTTGCAATTTTCACTTCGTCAAATTCATCGTGGTCACCCCTGCCTGGGTGGCCAGCGTTTCCAGTTTCACCGAATAATCTTTGCCTTGCGCGGTGAACTTCACTTCCGCGGTCACCATCTGCAGGGCCGAATCCTCCGCCCAGGCCTGGCTGGACAGCGTCCAGTTGAATTCCCGGCCGCCTTCCGTCACCGTGCCGCTTTGCCTGCCGGTGTTCCAATTTGTCGTCACCAGACTTTCATTCAAAACCCGGTCCGCGATGCGCGCCGCCGAGCCTTTTCGCGCGCCGACTTCGCCCGCCAGGCTCGCGATGTGCATCGCCTCGATCGCCGCCGGAATCACGATGGCGAGAAACAGCATGGCCGCCAGCACCTCGGCCAGCGTGAAGGCCCGGCAGCGGCGCGGCGCGGCGCGGCGCTTATTTCTCGGTATCGCGAATTTCATATCCCAACCGCGTTTTGCCGAGCACCAGCCAGCGCGAAAACCCGGCGCTATCCGTCAATTTCAAAGTCTGCGGACTGTTTTCGTCCACCGTGCCATCCGCCGTAAATTTTACCGCCGGCAAATTCTGAAACGTCGGCGGCGTTTCCGCGCTGCCGCTCACCACGGCGATTTGCAGCGTGGAATCCAGATTCAGATTCTCCGCCTTCGCATCCCCGTCCGGCCCGCTCGTTTCGGCTTGCAGGCCGTAAGCGCCCTGTTTCTCGTCCACCCATAGCACCATCGTCGCGCCTTCCGAAACCGCGCGGCTCTGGCCCGCGTGCATCAGCGCCGCCAGCCGCCGCGCCTCAGAATCCAACGCCCGCCCGCGCACAAAATTCGACAGCGCCGGCGCCGCGAGCGACGTGACAATCACCAGCAACGCCAGCACGAGAATCAATTCGACCAGCGTGAAGGCGCGCCGGCGAAAATTATTTTGTCCAGTTGCCAACATCATCTTCCGTGCCTTCTTTGGCATCCTGGCCGATCGACAGCAAGTCAAAGGAGCTCGGGTTGTGTTTGCCGGGAAAATAATAAACGTAATTGTTTCCCCACGGATCCTGCGGAACTTTTTCCAGATACGGCCCGTGCCAGTTCTTGGCGTTGCTCGGCGCGGTCACCAGATCCTGGATACTCTTCGGGTAAAAGCCGTTGTCCACTTCGAACGCATCGAGCGCGGTCTTGATGGAGGAGATGTCGGCGTGCGCGGCCGTGGCGCGGGCTTGTTCGCTGCGGCCGACAATTTTCGGGATCACCAGCGCCGCGAGAATGCCGATGATGGTGACGACCAGCAGCATTTCGACCAGCGTGAAGGCGCGGCGCAGTTTCGTTGTCTGGATGAGGGGTTTGATTTGGAGGTTCATAAAGGTTCCGGGTTATTTGATGTAATCCTGCAATGAAAATACGGGCAACAGCATCGAGATGAAAATGACGCCGATGAATCCGGCGATGAGAAACAGCATCAGCGGTTCCGCAAAGGCGACGGCGGTCTTCAAATTGCGGTCCAGATCCACTTCCGTGACGCTGGCCACGCGGATCAATTCCACATCCAGTTTGCCGCTCTCTTCCGCGACGGAAATCATTTCCAGGACCGCGCCCGAAAAAAGCGCCTTGCAGTCGCCCAGACTCTGGCCGAGCCGGCCGCCCTGCTGCACGCGTTCGATGGACTGGCCGACGGCATCCACCAGAATCTGATTGCCGATGGACCGGCGCGAGACATTCAAGCCCTGCACCAGCGGCACGCCGGCGCTGAGCAGCGTGCCCAGCATCCGGCAGAAACGGGCCATCGCGAATTGCGCGATGAGCGGGCCGACGAGCGGCGATTTCAAAACGATGCCTTCCCACGAGCGCTTGCCCTTTTCGGAGACAAACCACGCCCGCACGAGAAAAGCAACCGCCCCAATCCCCAGGGCGACCAACACCCCATACGACCGCACGAGGTGGCTCAAGCCGATGACCAGTTGGGTGATCAGCGGCAACGAACCATGGACGCTGGCAAAAACCTTTTGAAATTTCGGGATGAAGAAAACCAGGAGCACCGTCAGCACCACCAGCGCGAGAAACAACAGGATGCACGGATAAATCATCGCCGTAAGCACCTTGGATTTAAGCTCTTTTTCCCGCGTCTGAAAATCGGCGATCTGCGCCAGCACCACGTCGAGGAAGCCGCCCGCCTCGCCCGCCTCCACCATCGCTACATAGACGCGCGGAAACGTATCCGGCGATTGCGCCATCGCGTTCGCCAGCGACATGCCGTCCACCACGAGGTCGTGGACCTGCTTCCACTTTGCCTGCGCCGCCGGCGACGAGGATTCCTTGTAAAGAATGACCAGGGCGCGGCTCAGGGGCACGCCGGCTGCGAGCAAGCTGGAAAGCAGGCGGGTGAAATTTTCCAGCTCCTTCGCCGAAACTTTTTTGGATTCAAACTTGAAAGAAACATTGCCGAGATTGCCGGGCGCGCCCGCCGAAGCGGAACCGGTTTTTCCCGCCGCCGGTTTTTCCGCAAGGTTCACCGGACGCAAACCGAGCGTTTCCATCTGCCGCATGGCGTCCGGACGACTTCCCGCCTCGAGCACGCCTTCGGCCATTTTGCCGTTGGCTTGCAATGCTTTGTAGGAAAACGTCGGCATGACAAATTGTTCAGCGCGCCACCGCGAGGCTTGCGGCGGATTCCCCGGATTCGACTTTTTGCGAGCGCTCGACTTCCTTCGCCGTCGTGACGCTCAACACTTCCTCAACCGTCGTCACCCCGGCCGCGACGAGCCGCCAGCCGTCCTCCGCGAGCGTCGTCATGCCGGCGCGGCGCGCGGCGTTCCGGATTTGGTCCGTGGAAGCGGATTTTAAAATCAACTGGCGGATTTCCTCGTCCGTGTCCATCCACTCAAAAATCGCGTGCCGGCCGAAGAATCCGGTGTTGCGGCATTCGCGACAACCCACGGATTTATAAATGACTTTGTCCACCGCGATGCCGAGCTTGGCCTTCAACGTCTGCGCTGTCGCGGAATCGTCTGCTTTTTTGCAGTGCGGGCAGAGCACGCGGACGAGGCGTTGGGCGAGCACCGCTTCGAGCGACGAAGCGACGAGATACGGTTCCACCCCCATGTCCACCAGGCGCGTGAGCGCGCCGGGCGCGTCGTTGGTGTGCAGCGTGGAAAACACCAAATGGCCGGTGAGCGACGCCTGCACGGCAATCTGCGCGGTTTCCGCATCGCGAATTTCGCCGATGAGAATCACGTCCGGGTCGTGGCGAAGAATCGAGCGCAGTCCGCGGGCAAAAGTGAGTCCGGATTTTTCGTTGACCTGGATTTGATTGACGCCTTTGAGCTGGTATTCCACCGGGTCTTCCACGGTGATGATTTTGCGGACGGCATCGTTGATTTCGTTCAGCGCCGTGTAGAGCGTGGAAGTTTTGCCGGAGCCGGTCGGGCCGGTGACCAGAATGATTCCGTGCGGCATGCCGAGAACGTGTTGAAAATGCTCCAGCTCGCGCTGGTTCATCCCGATTTCACCTAGTCCGCGCAGGGTGGAATTCTGCCGCAGCAAACGCATCACCACGGCTTCGCCGTGCAGCATCGGAATCACGGAAACCCGGATGTCCACCTCGGCCTGCTCGATGCGCACCTTGATGCGGCCGTCTTGCGGCAGGCGTTTTTCCGCGATGTTGAGATGGCTCAGGATTTTCACGCGCGAAACAATGGCCGGCTGAAAACGCTTGAGCTGGGCCGGCACGGGAACTTCCTGCAATTCGCCGTCAATGCGGTAGCGGATGCGGAATTCATCCTCAAACGGCTCGAGGTGGACGTCCGATGCGCGCAGCTCAATCGCGTCTTTCAAGACCTGGTTGACGAACCGGATGATGGAGGCCTCGTCCTCTTCGCCGCTGTCGAGATCGTTGCCCTCGGCATTTTCGTCCAGAACTTGCAGGCCTTTTTCCTCGTCGAGGGTGCCGATGGTGTCCGCGCCGACGCCGAGGCGCTTCTTGATTTCGCGCTGGATGGCTTCGCTCGCGGCCAGCACCGGCCTGAGGTTCAAGCCGGTCAGGGTTTTAAGCGCATCAAATCCCTGCGTGGCAAAAAGCCGGCTGGTGGCAACCTCCACCATGCCGTTCACCCGCTGCAGCGGAAGCAATTCCTCCTTCAGCAAAATGCGCGCGGGAAAGAGCGAGAGGATCTGACGATCCGGCTCCACGTCTTCGAGCGTCGTGAAGCTGAGTCCGTATTCCTTCGCGAGCCAGCGGAGAATTTCTTCTTCGCTGCGCAGCGGCAGCTTGGCGAGCGTGTCGGCATCGAGCGACGACAGTTGCCGGGACGCCACCATGCGTTCCAGCAACTGCCGGGAATCCTGAGCCGGTGTGGTCGCCATGAATCGTCAGCTTTCGCTTTGAGGGTTTAGTTCACCAGGCCGACCAGGACGGCTTGCGCCTCCTGTTTGGTGGTGAGCACCGTTTTTAGTTCAGCCTGCGCCGCTTCCAGCTTGTCTTGTTTGATCTTCTGCGCGGCTTTGTATTTGGCGAGCAAATCCTTTACCTGTCCGGCCGGCGCATTGTCATCCAGTGCTTTTTGCAGCGCTTCCGCCTCGGGGCTGGGCTGGCCGAACCCGGTGCGGGAACGGGTGCTGGCTTGATCGCCATTGTTACCGCCCCGACTGCGTCCACCCATGAGGCCGCGCAACTGGCCGCTGCGCGCCGCGATCTGGGCTTCCATGACTTTCTGCACGATTGGTTTCACAGCTTCCCACTCCACGTCGTTCGTGAATCCAAGGCGGTCCCGCGTTCCCTCCAGCATGCGCTGTTGGAACTGTGCCGGATCGAAATTGCCGCCCCCAGTGCGATTGCGCGGCTGGCCATCGGTGCCGGCGGGTTTGGGGGTGGCGGTGTCCTGTGCCAGCAGGCTGGTCGCGCTGATGGCCAGCGTGACTGCCATCGCGCACAAGGTAATAATGCGATTAAGTTTCATGGAATTATTTTTGGTTTGTGAATGTTGGTTGGTTTCAGTCCGCGCTGTCACTTTTGTGAAAGCTTGGTTTGGCACTCATATGCAATATATATGCCACAACTAAAGATCCGGCTTTCCCAGCAAATCAGCGAAATCGCCAGCGCAAAATCTGCGCACCCCGGCGCCGGCTGCGCAGATATTGCATGCGCCGGTTCAATTGGCTTTGCCAGCGGCTAATGCTGGCGCGTGGGCTACGGTTTCCAGCCAGCCATTGTCCGGCTGCGCGTAGGGGCGGAAAGTTTCCAGATACCCTTCGCGGTCGTTGAAATAGAGGGCGCGATGCAGACCCAGCGTGCCGGCGTCAGGTGCGTCAATCAAACTGGCCGAATCGCTCGCGCTCATCTGGAAGACGACGCGCATTTCAAATTCCGTGAGCGCTTTCCGTCCGATGAAACGGTTCACGTTGTTGTAAGTGTCGCAGGTGGCGATGACGTGAATCCCGCGTGCCGGCCCCTCGTTGATAAGGCTCTGCAAGATGACGGCCGGGTTGGGCGCGCTGCTGCTGCTCGAAAAACTGAATTCGTCTTCCTGTCGCAGCTTCTTGAAATTCTGCAGGCTTTGAATCAGCACAAAAATCTCCGGCCCGGACGATTCGTTTTCCGCGCGCCGGTTCAACTCGTCCGCCAGGCCCGTCATGACTTCCATCAGATTGCTGTTGCCAGCCTGGGTGACTTCATGCGGCACGGTGGCGACGATGCGCTGCAAAAATTCCCGCTGCGGAAATCCCGGCGGCGTGCTGTCGAGCACGACGAAGCGCGCGGCGCTCCGGGGAAATTGCGCCGCCAGCGAAACTAGCGCCACGGACAAAATGGTCAGCGTCCGCTCCTCGCTTTGGCCGACGACCAGCAGATTGCTGCCGCTCTGCCGCTTGAAAATCGCTTCCGTCGGACCTTTGATGGAATTGGGCGCGCCCAGCCAGGCGCCGGCTTGGGCGGGAATCTGTTCCGCAATCTTCCCCAGCGCGGTTCGCAATGGAAAATTTTCCCGCACATCCGCCGGGGCGTTGCCCTCAAACACAATCGGCCCCGGATATTGATTGGCATTTTTATCCGCGCGTTCGCGAATTTTTTCCAGGTAGCCATCGCGGGTTTTGTCGGAGAGCCAGACGGCCTGAAACGGGCTGTTGCCTTCAATCGAGCCGGCGGCGTCATTGTAAATACCTTCACCGGGCCGCGAGAGCAGGCGCGGGGCGGGATTATCCTGGTCCATGATCAGGTAGGCGTCCGCCTCATTGCACTGGAGCGCAATGCGGATGACCATCTGTCCGATGGTCGCCCGGGCCAGCGTGTAGGCGCCGCCGAGCGTTTGCGAACCCAGGATCACATGGATGCCGAACGCACGGCCCTGCCGGACGATGCGGTCCAGCAGCACCGCCGCGCCCTGCGAGATGCGGTCTTCCTCGGTGAAAAATTCCTGAAACTCGTCAATCATCAAAAGGGCGCGCGGCATCGGTTCGCCCGCCGGCGGCACAGCGGTGGCCGTCCGCAGGGACCGCTTGTAGCCGGCCAGATCCTGCGCACCCGCTTTGCGGAACAAATCGCCGCGCCGGCGCAATTCATCGTCCACGCGTTGCAAGACGCTCAAGCCGAATTCGCGGTCGCTCTCGATGGCGACGACCCGCGCGTGCGGCAGGCGGCGGCTGCCGTAGCATTTGAACTCGACGCCCTTCTTGAAATCCACAAGGTAAAATTCCACCTGCTCCGGGCTGCACCGCAGCGCGAGGTTGGTGATGATGATGTGGAACAGCGTGGATTTGCCGGAACCGGTCTTGCCCGCGATGAGCGCGTGCTGCCGCGTGCCGCTGCCGATTTCGAGCTGCTGCAACTTCGTCGCGCCGGAACGGCCGATGGGCACGCGCAGCAGTTCCGTGGTTTCGTCCGTCCAGATTTCCGCCTCGCCGGGCGCGATGTTTTCAAACGGCACCTCCACGCGGTTGGAATTCCGGCTCAGCTCGCCCACGCGATTCAAAAAGTCCGTGGCCAAATCCGGCGGCGGTGGCGGGCTGAAAACCAGCCGCATTCCCGGTGCCGGCCAGTTGGAAAATTCAAACCCGCTATCTTTGCGAACCAGGGTGACACTGTTCTTGCGGAGTTCGTCCGGCACAAAATCCATCGGCAGCGAATTCCGCTGATCCCAGTGGATGAGCGTGAAAACCCCGCAGCGCGCGCCGTTGGCGGCGATGTTGCGCAAGCGTCGCGCCGCCGTGTCGCTGAAATTCACCGGGAATGAGGCGATGACGAGGAAATGATATTTCTCCGCGACGCTGCCGGCCTGCGCGTTGTATTCCGCGATGGTGGCGTATTCGTTCCGGAGATACATCTGGATGATTTTTTCCATGTGCTCGTTCAACTCCGCGAGCTTCTCTTCGAACTGCGCCGCTTGCGTCCAGATGCGGCTGTTGATGCTGCTTTCGTCGTAATCAGTCAGATGGGTCAACGCGGCAAAATTCTGCCCGAGGCCGACCGGATCGAAAATGGTGAAGCTCAATTTGCCCGGCGGCGTCGTGGCGAGCAGCCGGAAAATGAGATTGTTGATGGCGCTGACTGCCTCCTCGCCGCCGGTTTTGCCGGTTTCAAACAAAATCGAACCTTGCGCCGGGCCGACCAGCGACAGCGGCAAGGAAACCAGGGGCGAACCCGGCCAGCGCAAGCGTGAATCTTTCGGCAATGGGCCGGCTAATTTTTCCAGCGCCACCTCCAGCCGCCCAAATTCGGCGGCATTTTGAAAACTCGCCAGCGGGCTCCAGTTTTTCCAGCTGGCCGCGTCCCACGGCGGAAAAGATTTTTCCGCGGCGTCATTGGCGGCGCGGATGCTTTCGCCGAGCGAGCGGGCATCGTTGTTCCATTTCGTTTCCAGCTCCTGCCAGCGGCGCTGATGATGGCTTTCGATCTGCGCCATCTTGGCCTGATGCGCCCCGGCGATTTGCCGGGCTTTTTCCCGATCCGCCTCTTTCAGTCGCGCCAAGGCTTCGGCGTGGCGCTCCTGAAGGCGTTCCAGTTCGGCGTTGCGCCAAAGCTCGTTTTTTTGGCTCAATCGGGCGGCTTTTTCGGCAATCACCGTTGGCTGGGAGCCGCGCACGGAGCTGATCCCTTTGACGGCCTGCCGCCATTCCTGGTTCAACCGCTGCCGGGTTTCCGTGAATTCAGTTTGGATTCGCTCCTGTTCCTGCTGGAGCTGCGCGGCGGATTTTTCGATGCAGGTGTCAAACCGCCGCCGGACCTTGGCCAGATCGCCGGCAATGGTTTTGGCCAGCGGCGCCGCGGCGCGACCGCCGATGAAATAAATTACCGCCACCGCCGCGAGCGTGGCGATCGCGCCTTCCAGGCCGAGGATGAAATTTATTTTTACGCCAAATCGAGCCAGGACCGGCGGCGCCGCCGCCAAGCCGGGCAAGGCCAAAGCCCACAGCCAGAGCGGGAGAAATTTGAAAAATATCGGCAGGGGCTGCTTGCGGAAGCGTTTCAGGTCGCCGGGGATTTTTGCCTGGAGCTTCTGGAGTTCGGCGAACAGTTTGTTTTCATCCGGCGCCAAGTCCGGCTCCGGCCATTTCTGGTCGGGGGCGAGCAGCCGCCGGAAGCGACGATAGCCGCCGAAGGCCGAAAGGATGGCGGCCTGAAGTTGTTCCGTGACGCCGCCGGCAGCGGCGAGGTTTTGCTGGAAACTTTCGTAAGCGGCGGCGGCCGCGGCTAACGCTTCATCGCGACGAACTTCCGCCGCCTGAACTTCCTGCCGGGTGTGGTCTTTCCATTCGCTGTCGCGTTCGCTGATTTCGCCCTGCACCCACCGGCCCATGGCGGCCTGGGTGCGCTCGATGCGCGCCTCGCGTTTTTCGAAGCGGGCCTGAAGCCGGGATTTTTCCGATTCCCACGCGTCATCGGCTTTGATTTCCAGATCGGCGCCGGCGTTTTCCCGCGCCTGATTGCGGGCGGCCAGGGCGTTTAATTCGGCATTGGTGGCGTTGCGAAATTCACCGTTCAGTTTTTCTTCGCGGGTGGCGCAGTCGTGGACGGCGCCTTTCAGCTGGTCCAGCAGCGCCAGCGTTTCGTTGACGGTAAGGTGGCTATTCACAGTCGCTCCTGACTTTGAGCAGCAGTTCGTCGAGCTGTTCCATGACGAGGATTGAGCGGTTGACGAGGGCGGTAAGTTCGCTCATGAACCGGCGATCAAACTCATCGCTCTTGGTGTCGCGCCAGTGGTGGCGGGTCTCGTCCCATTGGAGCGAGAGGTCGCGCGTCAGTCCGGCCAGGCGGCTTTTACTTCCGCTCATGCTCATGCTGGTTCCTCCGTTTTGGTCGGCCCGGCCGGGGTGGTTTTCTGCGCGCCCGCCGGAGCCACATCGTGATAGGCGGCCAAAGTCTTCAGCGTCTGGTCCAGGAAGGCGACGGCGCGCGTCATGTCGGTGGTCAGAAACCCGTGCAGCTGTTCCAGTTGTTTCAGCAAAGGCGTTGATCGGTTTTCCAGTTCCCGATCCCATTTTTTCAGGACCGTCATTTTGACTTCGACGTCGCGGACCGACTGCTGTGTTCGCTGCACGGCCATGCGATGCAGCGCGATCGTTTCATGGAATTTGGAGAGCGTGGCGTTGAACAATTCCTGCTTGGCCTCCTCCAATTTGCGGGCGCGCCGGCGCAATTCCTGTTCCCAGAACATGCGCTTTTCATCCTGCAGCCAGGGCCGCATGCGCACCACCTCGTTGCTCGCTTCTTCAAGGACGTTTTTCGCTTGGGCCAGAAACACGATGAATTTCGCCCGGAACGACTCGATGGCTTCTACGGAAGTGACTTGGGCTTGGGCCATGGTCAGCGTTGGTTGAGATACTCCTCGATGCGCTGCGCCTTGCGCAAAAGATAAGGCGTGTGCTCCTTGGAAAGCTCGACGAATTTTTTGAGGGCTTTTATCGCCTGCTTGAACTCCTCGGAAAATTTCTCATGTTCCTGATCCGACCAGGTGTCACCGAGCGCCGCGAACCGGGCGTGCAGCAGGACCAGCCGGTTTTCGATGTCGCTGTTGAAGCGCTGCAGTTCTTCGGCGAACCGCCGCACTTTTTCCGGATCCATGATTGCCTGTGCCATGTTTTGCCTTGGTTAATGTTGGCGCACTATCGCAAAACTTTTCCCCTTCCGCAAGGGAGGCGGCAAGCGAACTGGTTTTTTTGGATGTCTGATGTTCCCCGCCCGTGCCCACGCCATCATCAATCATCCATTCTCGCCTTCCCCTCCATCCTCCACCCTCTGGCTCCCCGCTCCTCGCTCCATGCTGTTTTCAGGTCTCAAGTCTCGGCGTTTCAGCATTCCCCCTCAAAACCTCTAGTTGACAGCCATTACCCGTGTTGGCACGTTGACTTGGTAATAAAAATTGCTAAAAGCAATTCTCCCTCACCCGCGCCGCGTCCAGTATATAATCCCCCATGAAAAGCAATTTCCTGTCAGTTGAAGCTTTGGACCGTGCAGTTCTGCGGCAATCTGCGTCCCTGGGACAAGGCCCGCCCGGCGGCGGAGGACAAGTTCTTCAAGAACGCGATCGACAACTCCGGTGCCGACGCCTGCACCGGCCGCGTCAAGTAAGTCCCGAAGCGGAAATCTTCGCAATAAGGAAGGAGTCGGCCCCATGAATAGGCGCGAATTCGTAAAATCGGCGACGTTGTCGACCATGGCCGTCGGCCTGGGTGGCGTCGCGCTGGGAGTCGGCAAGGCATCTGTGTCCGCCGCCGCCCCCGAGGCCATCAAAGCGGTGTTGTTGCACCTCGGCCACAACATGTGGTGCGATTGGTTCCCACCGGACATCGACCTGTCCAAGTTCGAGAAGGGGTTGCCGGACACGACGCTCCGCTGCAAGGACGGCCTGTGGCGCAAAGTCACAGACCATGCCGCCGCGAAGGGGATGAACATGGTCGTTATCGACCTCGGGGAGGGCGTCGTCTACCCCAGTCACTCCGAACTTGCCATCGCCGGGTCCTGGAGCGTGAACAAACTTCGCGCAGAGCTTGACCGGTTGCGGGGCATGGGCCTTGAGCCAATCCCGAAGCTGAACTTCTCCACCACGCACAACGGGTGGCTGAAGCACTACCGCCGCATGCTTTCCACGCCCGTTTACTACAAAGTGTGCGAGGATGTGCTGCGCGACGCGTACGAGATTTTCGGTCACCCGCGGTTCATCCACATCGGGTGTGACGAAGAGACTGCCCGGCATCAGGACGAAAGCGGCGTATCCCATTATATCTCTGTCCGGCGCGGCGAGTTCTGGATGCACGATTTCGAGCACATCGTGCGGGCAGTGGAGGGACTCGGCGCCCGCCCGTGGGCGTGGAGCGATTACGGGTGGAGCCATCCCGAGTTCATGCAACGGTGCCCCAGGAGCGTCGTCCTTTCCAACTGGTATTATGACGAGAGCTACGGCGGTTTCGATCCGGCCGCGAACAAGACGGAAGACCATAAGCGCCTGATCAACTTCTGGGACCTTGAAAAGGCCGGTTACGACCAGGTCCCGTGCGGCACGAACTGGGTCGGTTGGAAACGCAAGCAGGTCAACGCCGGCGCGGAGGATGTGATCGGAAAGCTCGTCAAACTCGGCAGGCAGGTCGTGGCGCCTAAACACCTGTTGGGATTCCTGATGGCGCCTTGGGCCTCCACGGACGACGACGCGAACACCGCGTTCAACATCCGCGGCATCGACCTCTTCGCCGAGGCCCTGCGCCAGCCCCGCGGATAGGACGAACACGCTGCGTTTTCAGGGAACGGTGCATAGACAAACCGGAGACGAGATGAAGAAATCTAGAGATTTATGTTCGCCGCTTAGTCTGCCAGCGATGTGAGAACACAATTGACCTTGCCCGCGCAGCGTCCAGTATTTGAGCCTGCATGAAAAGCAATTTCCTATCAGTAATGAACACGCTGATGTCGATGGGCGTCTGCTTCCTGGCCGCCACAGCCCAGGCCTATAAAGTGTATGTGTTCACTGATATGGAGGGCTGCAGCGGGGTGACCTGCAGCGAGCAGGTTTTCGGAGCCCGCGCGGAGGAGGGCAAACGTCTGATGGTGGAGGATATGAACGCCTGCGTGGCCGGCTGCTTTGCGGCCGGCGCCACCGAAGTCGTGGTGCGCGACGGCCACAGCAGCGGGACGAACGTGGATCCAAAATTGTTGGACCCGCGCGCGAAGCTGATCCAGGGCGCGACGCCGGGGGTGCGCTGCAAAGATTTGGACGGCTGCGAGGCGCTGATTCTTTTGGGTTACCATGCCATGGCGCTCACGACCAACGGCGTGCTGGCGCACTCGTTTTCGTCCGCGACGATCCAAGGGATGTGGTTGAACGGACGCGCGGTTGGGGAGATTGGCGTGGATATGGCCATCGCCGCAGAACATCGCGTGCCGGTGGTGATGGTTTCCGGCGACGACAAGACCGTGGCCGAGGCGAAGGCGTGGCTGCCGCAGGTTTACGTCAGCGGCACCAAGCAGGGAACCGGGTGGCAAAGCGCGGATTTGGTCCCGGTGGAACAGGCGCGAAAACTCATCCGGCAGACGACCGAAGCGGCACTCTTGCACCGCAAGGAGATTCCGCTGCTGAAAATCAGCTATCCGGCCACGCTGCGCCGGGACTACCTGCCGACAGGATCGCTCCGCACGCACAACCCCGCCTTCCAGCCAGTACCCAACCCGCGGCGGGTGGAGAAGACGGGGGACTCGGTCGAAAAACTGCTCTTGGGCAAGTGAGCGGCGTATAACCCACGGATAGGAGTAGGGATGGCGGCGAACCGCCACCCTCCCTCCGAACCGGACTGGCGGGTTCCCCGCATCATATGTCACGTTGTTACGGACGAGTCGTTCACCTCCGGCAGCTCCCCACGCCCTGTTGCCAGAACGCAGTAGCCTTCGGTCACAGGCGGGCAAACGTTCCGCCTGACGGGGACTTACACCCCGCCACGTAGTCGCCTTCACAGGCGCACGAGGGTGTTCACCCGCGCCGCGTCCAGTAAATGAGCCCGGTGGAAAAGCGATTTCCTATCAGTAATGCCGATTCCATTCGCGGAACGTTGAGCCAACCCAGTTGACAGTGCCCGTCCTCGTGGCGTAGAATCCGTTTACCCCACTAACGCGATATTAACCGCGATCCTCATACTCTGAAAGTGCTTCAATGAAATATATCATTGGTCTGCTCGCCATGCTGTTTATGCTGGAGCTTGCTCTCGGTCACGCTGCCGAGACCCTCCTGGAAGTCGATTTTTCAAAGCAGATGGTTGATCGGCATTTCCTGCAGAAAGGAAGCTTCGACGGCCCGCTTCCGGAAGGCTGCAATGCGAATTACCTCGGGTGGACCGCCTCTGTCGTCAAAGCCAAAGTGCTTTCAGAAAACGGCCGGAAATTCTGGCGCCTGACTGTTGAAAAGGTGTCGCCGGAAATCCAGTTCAGTTGGGGGCCGCGATCGCTGAAAGCGCCGGGCCTCTACCGGTTGACCGTCCGATGCCGGTTGGCTTCGGATATCAGCTTCGCTATGCGCCAGTTCCCGGCGCCTTATAAAACCTTCTGGAGCGTCGGGATTTCGGCCGCCAGCTCCGGATGGGTGGACCGCACCTATTTGATTGATCTGGGCCAAAGCAGCACCGTGCCCATCGGGCTCTTTCTGTATCCGGGGCTGGGTGTTTTTGATCTGGCGGCGCTAAAGCTCGAAAGTATTTCGCTTGAGGAATTCTCCTCCTCAGTCAAGCGTCCGGCCAGGGAATGTCAAAACTTTTTCCGCAATACTCGCTTCCCGCTCGGGCTGCAAGCCGGCTGGAATATCGGTCGTGATTTTGCCTGCGGAGCTGTGGAATCCGACCCGGCCAACGCGGGTCCTTCCGGGCAGCCTTCCCTGAAGATCCAGTTCGACAAGCCAAGTGCGCTCTATTCGGAACCCTTCCAGACCTCCGACCCGGCGCAACGCAATTTTGTCTCCTTTGCTTACAAGGGCACCGGCAAATGGAAGGTGGCCGTCATTCACACCACCGACTGGCTGTCCGCCGGGGGGCGCGAAATATCCGCGTCGGACCAATGGCAGACCGCCGCTATTCCGCTGCGATTCGACAAACGCGCGGCAACCGCCCGGGCTTTTACGCTGCGGTTGACGGGCGAGGGGGTGTTGCACCTAGATTCGCTTCAGGCTTGGGTTGGCGCACCGGACCGGACCTTTAAACCGCAGGCCGCCGCCGAGGTCGCCCTCGCCCTCCCGAAAGGCAAAGCCTCGGATCAGCGCATTCAGTTTATTGATGAAACGCCTGCCATTGAATATTGCGCCATGGGAGACCTTGCCGGCGCGACGCTAAAATTCAAAGCCTTCAACCTTTACGGTGAGGAAAAGAGCTTGCCGCCGGTGAAATTCGGCCGCGAACTGGCACCCGCCAACCGGCGCGGCACGGTGCGTTACGATGTGTTCCCCGGCAAACAGCTGGGCCAAATCCGGGTCGAATCCTGGATTGAGCGGGCTGGGCAGGTTGTGTCACCCTGCAATGAAATCCTGGTGACGCGTCTTAACCGTCCGGTTTATCTGGCCAAAGACGCGCCGGATTCCCCCTTCGGATGCCACTTCAACGCCTCGCCATTGACGATCCGGCTGATGAAGATCGCCGGCGTCAACTGGGCCCGCTTCCACGACGCCTCCACCGAACTCACCGGCTGGTTCCATCTGGAATCCGAGAAAGGCAAATGGCAATTTCATGACGAGGAAATCCGGCGGTATCGCGAACAGCATATCTCGATCTTTGGCGGTCTCCAGACTGCGCCGCTCTGGGCCTCGATGTATAAGACCAGCGGCAAGAAAGAGGTCAATGGCTATTTCGATCGCTACTTTGAACCGCTGGATCTGGCTGAATGGTCCAACTACGTATACACCGTCACCGCCCGCTATCAAGGGGTCATCAGTGACTATTTCATCTGGAACGAACCGTGGGGAGCCGGCTTCTGGCATTCCGGATACGATGCCGCCAAGAAGGAATATGTGGCATCGCCGACCGCAGCTCTGGATTATGCGAAGCTCTCGATTGCGGCGTATCAGGCCGCCAAAGCGGGGAATCCCGCCGCCAAAATTTCCGGCTTCAACAGCCTGGGCGGTGACACCGGGAAAAAATGGACCCAGGGCGTCTATGACGGCGGCGCCTATCCCTTTTGCGACTTAATTGATTACCACTTTTACACGCCCCGGAATCAGGCGCAGTCCGGCGATCAGGCCCAGGACGAATTTGCGGCTGCAACCGGCTTCATTAAACAAAAATCCGGGGTTCCTCTTAAGCCGGTTTATATGAGTGAAGGCCAGGGGAATGCCACCGGTTCGTCCGGCAGTTCAGGTCCAGGCTTTTACCGGCATGCGCTGACTTGGGATGACGATTCGCAGCCTTTGATCGCCGGGGACAAGACCTGCCGTTTTGTTGTGGCGAACCTGGCGGCCGGGGCCGCCAAGGTTTTCCTGTATTCAGCGCATAGCTACCAGACGCTTGCGCTTCAGGCGAATTTTAATGCGCTGCTCTCCCCCGATGGATATCCGAATGCCGAACTTGCCGCCTATTCGCAAATGGCGGGCAAGCTGGAGCGGACGCAATTTGTCCGGAAAATCCAGCTCAACGCTGAGGTCGACGCCTACCTCTTCGCAAAAAAAGCCGGCGGAACGGTTGCGGCAATCTCCGGTTTTCGCAAGGCTGTTCTGGCCCTTCCGAAAAACAACGCCTTCAGGCTTGCCGATTTGTTTGGCAATCCTTCCGACGGAACCTACCGGGGGACGATGCTGTATGCGGACTCTGCCCTTGCACCCGAAAAGCTGGCGGAAGCCCTGCAGTTGAAATAACCTTCAATGCCAGAGCGGAATTGGAGTGGATCCAATGTGGTGCTCTATGGCGTGATTTGTGTTACCCGGCCTACATCCCGAATGTCGGTTAAAATTCTTTGGGAATTAAAATCACCCGCGCAACTTCTAGTAATAAGCCCGCTTGATAAGCGATTTCCCGTCCGTTCACCTTCCTGCCTTGCCCCATTCCGCCGGCAGGTTCTCGCGGTTCGCGATGGCCGGATCGCTGAGCATTTCCTTCGCGTTCGGATTCTGGGCGAGACTCCACTTGGCGTTCCAGCATTTGAAGAAGCAGGTCTTGGGGAAATCCTTGCGGATGCCGTCGAGGAAGCGGCGGTAGTCGAAGTCACCGGGCGGGTTCTGCGGGCCGTGCGGGCCGTATTCGGTGAACCCAAAAGGCTTGGGCAGGGCGGCGACTTCGGCGTAGCCCTTGATGTGCTGCGCGTCCACGAAGTCGGTGTAAGCGTCGAGGCCCACGAGATCGACGTAACGGTCGCCAGCGTAGTATTGGGCGGTTTTCGGGCCGTGGTTCGGCGCATAGACCCAGAGGAGATTGTCGAGGCCCTTGGTTTTCGTGAAGTAGTCGAACATGTGCCGCCAGACTTTGATGAAAGTGTCCGGGTCTTTCGCGCCCCACCAGAACCAGCCGCCGTTCATCTCGTGGAAGGGCCGCCAGAGGACGACCACACCGGCGTCCTTGAGTTCCTGCAAGCCGCCGGCCAGGAGATCAAGCTCGCGCATCCAGCGTTGGTGGGTGTCGGTGCCGGGTTGGAGGAGCGTGGCGAGATCGACGCCTTTGTCGCGCAGACCGCCGCCCTTGGGGTTGGCGGGATTGTAGAGGTGCGCGCTGACGGTGACGAGGCCGCCCTGTTTCGCGTATTCCATGCAGGCGGCGTTGGGAATTTTGAAGGTGAGGCTGCCTTTGCCGAAATCCGCATAGTCCACGCCGATGATGGCGGGCCAGTGGCCGGTCTTCTCGTGTATCTGCTCCATCAACTGGAGTTTGGCGCCATTGCCGAATTCGGTGAACTGGCCGGAGACAATCCGTTTGTCCGCGCAGGCGGGGAGGCTCTGGAAGTATTTGAGGACGGCGCGGGTCTTGGGGCTGGCGTTGGGGTTCGCGGAATCGGTGGGAGAAGCGGCCAGGGCGGCCCAGGCCGACAGGAGCAGGAATGAGAGTGCGGTTTTCACTCGCGCAGCGTCCAGTATATGAGCCCGCATAAAAAGCAATTTCCAATTAGTTATCGGCGGCAAAATGGCTTATAGATGAAAACTTATGAGACCGAAACTCTTGTTCTATTTGATGGGGATGTGTGTTGTTGCGGTCGATTGGACAAACGGCGGTGCCTTTGCCGCCGCCGCCAAGGTTTCGATGCACACCATCAACTCTACTTGGCCGGCGCCGCCGGGCGAGGAGAGTTGGGCGTTTGTAGAGGATTTGAAGAAGCCACTGCCGTTCGTGCTATTCTGGAAGGATGGAAGCTCGCCACAACCGGGACAGATCGACCTGCGCGCCGGCCTAACCGTGAAAAGGGGTTTCCCTGATGAGCAGGGTGTTCTCAAAACGGCCTATGCCGACCTCGACGGCTTTATCGCTTTTGCAAAGCTCGCCAAAGAAGGGGGCCTTCCCGTTATGGCGGAGAAGGCGGCGACAGACGTCCCCGAGGCTTACTCGATCGAGGTCTCTCCAAAGGGCATCCGGCTGTTGGCCAACGACACCGAGGGCCTCCGGCGCGCAATCTTTCACCTCGAAGAGCTGATTGCCGCTGCGGACGGCCCTTTTCTCAGCCCCGGGGTCATCACAAAAAAACCTTGGCTGAAGAACCGCATCACGCGCTGTTTCTTCGGGCCGATCAAGCGCCCGCCGCTGAACCGCGACGAGCTGATGGACGACGTGGATTACTACCCCGATGCCTATCTTAACCGCCTGGCTCACGAAGGCGTGAACGGCCTGTGGCTGAGCGTCCAGTGGAAGGACATCACGAAGACCTCCTTCCGCGAGCCGAGCCCCGACCTGGAGCGGCGGCTCACGAAACTGCGGCAGACCGTGGAGAAGTGCGCCCGGTACGGAATCAAGCTGTGGCTCTACTCGAACGAGCCCGAGGGCTTCTACTCCGCCGACGATCCTATGCTCAAGGCGTATCCCGAGCTGGCAGGGGCGGGCAGGCCTTCCCGCCGTTACATCTGTCCGAATTCCGAAGCCGGCCAGAAATTCATCTATGAGTCGACCCGCTGGATTACCTCGCATGTTCCGGGATTGGGTGGACTGATCAATATCTCGCTGGGCGAGCACGGCTCCTCCTGTCTCGATTCGGTGGGCGTCGAGGCGGGCCGGCGCCCAGTTTGCCCGCGCTGCTCACTGGTGCCCAACTGGCAGACCCTGGCGTCGGGACAGGGCGCGTGGGCGCGTGGCATCAAGGAAGGCGATCCGAAGGCCGAGTACATTTGCTGGCTCTACATGCCGTCGTGGAAGCCGCTCGCGCCGTGGGTGTACGAACTGGGCGACCACATGCCTAAGGATGTCACGCTGCAGATCAATTTCGAGTCCGGCGCGGTCAAGTACCAGCTGGACCGGCCGCGCGTGGGCGGCGACTACTGGCTGTCGTTCATCGGTCCGTCCGAGCGGTTCGCCCGAATCGCCGGGCAGGCGGCGGCAAACCGGACGCCGATGTCCGCGAAGCTTCAGGTGGGCTGCTCGCACGAATCGGCGACCATCCCGTTCATGCCCGTGCCTTCGCTCCTATACCGCAAATATAGAGAGATGCCCGCATTGAACGTCACCACCGTGATGCAATGCTGGTATTTCGGGAATTATCCCGGCGTGATGAATCGCGCCGCCGGGCGGCTGGCCTTCGAGGATTTTTCGGGGACGGAAGACGACTTCCTGCGGACACTGGCGCGGCCGGAATGGGGCGGCGATGCCGACGCTGTCGTGCGGGCATGGAACCATTTCGCGGAAGGGTTCCAACATTATCCGCTCGCGACTCGCTTTCAATATTGGGGGCCGATGCATGCCGCACCGGTCTGGCCGCTTCACCTTAAGCCCGCGCTCAAGCCGTTGCAACCCACATGGCTGGTCGGAGGTCCTGCCGGTGATGCCATCGGCGAGGCGTTGGATAATCATTCGTTGGCCGAAGCGGTCGTTTTGTCGCGACAGATGTCGGAGGAATGGGACAAGGGTGTTGTCATCATGAAGTCGCTTGAGCCCAAGTTCAGGGAGAACCACGAACGCCTGCTCGACATCGGGCTGACGGAGGCGATCGGCATTCAATTTGCGAGCGCGCACAACATCCTGAACTTTTACTTGATGCGCAGCCGGCTGTTCGACCTGCCGCCGCCGGAGGCTTTGCGGCAACTGTCGGCTATGGAAACCATCGTCCGTCAGGAGATTCGGAACAGTGAACGGCTGGCTGTGCTCTGTGCTGCGGATTCACGCTTGGGATTCCATTCCGAAGCCGAGCGGCACCAATACTGCGTTACGCGATTGCAGTGGCGTATCGCGGTGCTCAACGATTTGTTGGCGACAGAGTTTGCCGAATACCAAACTGCGTTTGCCGCCAGGAAGCAGGTGTCGCGATTCGCCGAGGGCCGGGCGGTTTATGCCTGCGGATCAGGCTGGACCGATTGCCAGACCTACCGATGGCAGGCGCAGCCTGGCAATGACTGCTTGGAGCTGAGCCTTGAAATGAAAAAACAAAAAACAACGGGATCCTTTGCCATGTATCTCTCTGATCCGTATGTGACCGTGCCTGGCTGGGAGATTCGCTGCTCGACGGCGGGGACGGTGACGGATTCCCGCGAGGTTGGTTTGCGCGCCGAATCCTACAAAACGCCGCAGGGGTGTTATGGCGTGAAATTGCACATCCCATCGGAGGGGCTGCAACTTCTGGACCCGACAACCCGCGCTTACGCTTTTAACATCTTCAACAGCAGTATGGCTGCGGACAACTGGCCCACCGACATGGACGAATCGGACCTCGGCACCTATCGGCTGGCCATAGGCCTCTTCAAGCCGCAGAAGATGGGATACCTTTGCATCTCCCCAACCAAGTGAAGACGAAACGCGAGAGATATGCATGAACCTGGAAAAGACCGCCAATGCCGTCACCCGCGCCGCGTCCAGTAAATGAGCCCGCATGAAAAGCAATTCCATTTTAGTAAAGACTTCATCCTTCCAACCACCAGCGAATGCTGAAGAAACCGAATGAACAATCACCTTACCCGCCGTGATTTTCTAAAAACCTCCGCTGCCGCCAGCCTCGGCCTCTGGGCCGCCGGAAGTGTTGATGCGCGCGCCGCGTTCAAAACCAAGCTCCCCAAGGCGATGATCCGCAAGAAGCCGACGGAGAGGGAATTTCAGGAACTGAAGGACGCCGGCTTTGAGGGCGTCGAGGGCGGCATCGTCACCGTGGAAGAAGCCGCCGAGTGCCGGAAGATCGCCGACAAGCTCGGCATGCGCATTCATTCGGTGCTGCGTGGCTGGGCGGAGTTCAACAGTGAAGACCCCGCGAAAGTGGAAAGCACACTCAAGGTGACCGAGGACGCGTTGCGCGCGGCCCACGCGTTTGGCGCCGACACCATCCTGCTGGTGCCATGCCGCATCGGCGGCAATGGCATGGCCATCCCGGAAGCGTGGGAGTTTGAGATCGAATTCGACGAGAAAACCAGCCACGTCAGGAAGGTCGCCGCTGGCGATAACGAAAAGTACAGGGATTACATCGCCGCGCAGAACCGGGCCACCGACACTTCGCGCGCCGCGGTCAAGAAACTCATCCCGCTGGCTAGGGAACTTAAGGTCGTCATCGCGCTCGAAAACGTCTGGAACAATCTCTGGGTGAAACCGGCACTCTTCCAGAACTTCGTTGCCTCGTTCCATGACGAATGGGTGAAAGCTTACTTCGACATCGGCAACCACGTGAAATACCAGAAGCCGGAGGACTGGATCCACTCCCTCGGCCCGCTCATCGCAAAGTGCCACATCAAGGACTTCCTGCTCAACCCCGACGGCCACGGCGGCAAGTTCGTCCATCCGCGTGACGGCAGCATCAACTGGCCCGCCGTGCACCAGGCTCTCGACGATGTGGGCTACAACGGCTGGCTTTCAATCGAAGATGGCGGCCTGCCACTGGAAGAGTTCAGCAAACGCCTGGATCTGATCATAGCCGGGAAGTAGCGGTCAACTGCGAGGCGGGCGGTCACGATGAACAGGGGTTTCCTGACGCCGAATTTGGCGGTCGGCCGCAGGTCGTGGCGAGCGTGAAGGGTTACGGCGCACGTGCGGCGGCGCCCAAGGCGGCGACACATTTTTCCAGGCAATCGGCGAGCGCATCGCGGTAGTCGAGCAAGGGCAACGGATCGAAATTCAAACGCAGCTTTTCGGCTTCAAATCCCGAATTGACGAGCGCTACCGCGCGGTCGCCGAGGCGCAGAGAAAAATCATCCACGAAAACTTTTTGCAGCGGTGCGTCCGGACCGGAGGCGGGTGTGGTCGTCTGGGCCTGGATGCCGAGGTGGAGGGTGCGGGCAGCGGGGGGCGCGGGGGGCAGGGTGATTTTTAGTTCCACAAACTTCGGCATTGAACCAGTGACAGGGGCAGACTCGACGCGGTTGAGGAGGGCGCCATCGGCGCCTCGATAAGTCGCGATCAGGCGGGCCTTGCCGGCGAGATCCGCAGTCTTGATCCAAACGGAAGCCGAGCCGGATTCTCCGGCGGTGATGGGGCGGCTTTGGGTGACGGTGACGCCGGCGGAATTGGGGAGAATGCGGAGGGCGCGTTTACCGCTGCAAATGGCTTTGGGGTGCATCGTCGCGCTGCAGGCCGGTTCGTCACTGGCAGTTACCGTCCAGCCGGTGCGCCAGCCGTCACCGATTGAGGCCACTGAGTCCGGCACGGTGAGGAGGGTGCGGGCGCGAGTGGCCAGGGCCTGCCAGCCGGAGGGATGCCGAGTCTCGAGTTGGGTGGCTGCGAGCCGCAACCGGACGAGATACTCGTAGTCCTCAATGCCGTCGCGCACACGTTTCACCCGGGTGGACGGAAACAAATTTCCCGACCCGTCGGGGTAAAAAAGATTTCCGCCGCCGTTGGCATCGATCCATTTGCCGGAGAAAATGTTGGTGTAGCCGGGGCGCCAGTCCGCCTCCGGCTGGCGGCGATCTTTCACGGCCCGGTTGCCCGGCCATTCGCGCTCGACGGCCCAATAGAGGTGGCCGCGCACCCCGGCCTTCCAGTCGGAAAGGAAGAAGCCGCGGTGCACGACGGGCGGATAGTCGAGGCGGAAGTCGGGCTCGTTTTCGAGGTCATCGTTGCCGACGGAATACCACCAGTGGCCTTTGCGCGCGGTCATCGCCGGCACGAACAGCGCGGTGGGCACGACGAAGAGGTCGACGACGTCGGCGAGCCGTTGGTCCGGCTGGCTGGTGTTGATGCGGATGATCTCCGGATGGCGGGCGTGGAAGCGCGCGTAGGCTTTGCGCATCGCCGGCATGCGCTCGGGGTGATTCACGGTCACTTCGTCGTAGCCGAAGAAAAACGTGCGATCGAGGGCGCCGACCTTGCGCAGCAGGGCGATCTTCGGCTCGAGCGCATCGAGGGACTGCTCGATCCGCGCATCGGTTACACCTTCCACGTGGAGCAGGATGACGTTGAGGCCGCGGTTGAGGCATTGGCGCAGACGCGCCTCGTCGTCAAACAATTCGTCGCCGCCGTCCCACATCGGAACCGGGCCCAAGCGGTGCTCGAGCATGGCGTCCTGCGCGGCGTGGACCTCGGGGCGCGTCAGGGGGCGGCCGTAGTAGGCTTCCATCCAGCTCGGGGTGAAGGCGAAGGCGAGCTGCAGTGAGGGGATCGCCGGCAGCGAAAAATTGCGGACGCGCAGACGAATCGGGAGGGTCTGACTTCCGCCAGAGACAGTGATGGTGACGGCCCCGACGCGTTCGCCTGCGACAGAGTTCGGCGGCACGTTGAGGTCGATCCAGTAGGGGCGGAATCCACCGGAGGCGATCGCTTCGCCGCCGGGAGGGCGGAGGAGATCGAAAACGTGTCCCGCCTTGGCGCCACTTGAGCGGCTCGGGGTCGTTACGTGGATGGCGCTGGCCGCATAAATCTTCGGCTCAACGTCGCCGAGGCCGGAGACGGAGATGCGGATGTCGCGCAGGGCCTCGGCTGTCCGCGGGGTGAGGATGAGCTGAAAGCTCTCGGTTTCGCCGCGGGCCGCGGAGAGGCGGATGGAGTCTTGGCCGGGAGCTGGAGGATTCTCGGTCCGGAAGGTTTCGAGCGAGGAGTGCGCTGAGGCGGTAAAGGCAGGTGATTGCGCGCGGGCGTCGCCGAGGCCCAGGCACGGTAAAGCGAAGGCGGCGACAAACAGGGCGGCGGTGGCGGGGCGATTTTTACGGCGCGGGGTTTTCATGGCGGTGGCGCTGATTGCGCGTCGCCGGATAAAATCCAAAAACATCACCCGCGCAGCGTCCGGTAAATGAGCCCGCATGAAAAGCAATTTCCTGTCAGCCCCGAAATATTCGACTGGAGTTCTTTCAGCTTTTTCGGTGGTCAGCGGTTGATTGAAGTCGCATCATGGCATCCATGAGAAAGATCTGCCGTCTCTTGTTGCTTTGCACAGTGTGCGCCGGATATGCAGCGTCAGCCAATAATTACACCAACCGCTGGGTCTGGATTTTTGGCTGGAATCTGAACACGGATGGCGACGCGGCAGAAATCACCAAGGTGCTGGAATCGGGTGCCGCGCACGGCATCAATGGCGCGGTGATCTCCAGCGGCATGGATTCGCTGTCGGCCACGACGGCGGCCTTTTCCCGCCGGCTTGACGAGGTGCAGCGCGCTTGTGAGCGCCTCAACATCGAATTGATTCCGGCCGGCTTCGCCGTCGGTTATGGCAGCACGGTGTTGCGCCATAATAAAAATCTTGCTGAGGGACTGCCGGTCACAGATGCGCCGTTTCTGGTTCAGGGCCGGTCGGCTCAACTCGTCCCGGATGCCTCGGCCCGCATCATCAATGGCGGCTTCGAGGAATTTCAGGGGAAACGTTTCAATAAATTCAGTTTTCACGACCAGCCGGGGGTTATCAGCTTTGTCGATACGGTGGTGAAACACGGCGGCAAGGCGGCGCTGCGGATGGAGAACTTCACCGCCAAACCAAACGGTCTTGGGCGCGTCATGCAGGAAGTCCGCGTCCAGCCCCACCGCTGCTACCGCGTCAGCGTATGGGTGAAGACCGAGAATCTGCAGCCCGCCGACGCCTTCGTGATTTCCGCGCTCAACCAGGATCGCTCCATCGCCTCGCTGAAACCCTCGCTGCCGCCGACCAGTGACTGGAAAAAAATCCAGTTTCTTTTCAACAGCGCCGCCTTTGACACGGTTCGCCTTTACGCCGGCATCTGGGGCGGCAAATCCGGAAAGTTCTGGCTCGACGACTGGGCGCTGGAAGAAGTGGGACCGATTAACGTCCTGCGCCGGCCCGGAACCCCGGTCACCGTCAAGAGCGCGGATGGGGCGACGACCTACGCGGAGGGCCGCGACTATGAGCCGCTCATCGATCCGGCCTACTCGCCATACAACATCGCCCGCTCCGCGCCGCCGCTGAAGCTGGCGCCGGGCAGTCGCATTCAAGATGGCGCGCGGCTGCGGGTGAGCTGGTATCATTCGCTGGCGATCAGCAAGGGGCAAATCAGCGTCTGCATGGCCGAGCCGGAATTGTATGCGATCTTTGATGCCGAGGCCAAACTGCTGGCGGAGCGGCTGCACCCGAAACATGTCCTGCTGAACATGGACGAAATCCGCATGGGCGGCACCTGCGCGGCCTGCCGCAGCCGCAACATGGGCGAGCTGTTGGGGGAATGCATCACCAAACAGACGCAAATTCTCCGCAAATATATGCCCGGCGTTGAAGTGCTTATCTGGAGCGACATGCTCGACCCGAACCAGAATGCCCATGGCAACTACTACCTCGTTGAGGGCGACTTCACCGGCTCATGGAAACACATCCCGAAAGACCTGACCATTGCCGTCTGGGGTGGCGAGCCGAGGGCTGAGAGCCTGAAGTTTTTCGCGGATGAAGGTTTCGCCATGCTGGTCGCCTGCTATTACGATGCCGACGACCTCAAAACCGTCA
Source organism: uncultured Verrucomicrobia subdivision 3 bacterium (assembly GCA_903858275.1). Classification (GTDB taxonomy): domain Bacteria; phylum Verrucomicrobiota; class Verrucomicrobiia; order Limisphaerales; family UBA11358; genus UBA11358. The sequence continues at coordinate 61,831 of CAIOIC010000100.1, forward strand.
GCGGCTGGCTCAAGCTCGCGGAGCAGACGCCCAAGGTGCGCGGATTGATGTATACGCCTTGGCGCAAGAAATACGGACTCCTGCCTGCGTTCGGCGACCTGCTGAAATGATCGGGATGGTTTTGGCTTTCGAGTAACACTGATACTTTTAAAGAAACGGTCAAGTTTTCGATACCCTATCAACCAGTTACAACAATTGCCCCTCCGCCGCCCCAGCATCCAGTCACGAGCATCCCGCGCTGCCCCGCGCACGCCAAAAATGAGGCGACAAAAACGCCAAAACGCGACAAATCGCGACATGGCATATGTCAGGATTATTTCTTCGCCTGAAACCACCACACCCAAGGCGTGCTATCGGCCACGGCAGTGTGTTCCGCAATCGGTCGGAGGGTGGCGGTTTGCGGTTGAGCCAGATAGCCGCCGGGCAGATACGGCAGCGCGAGATGAGCCGCCGGAGCGGTGAACTGAGCGGTGTTTTTCGATGTTTCCACGATTGGCTTGAGAAGCAAATCACCATTCGCCGCCACGGCCGGCAGGAGAACGCGGTTTTTTTCCATCGGCTCGTCAAAAAACGTCGGCTCGTTTTGCTCGTTCACGCCGAGCAGCCACGGGCCGTGCCAGATCGCCACGTGGCTGGCATCCTGCGGTTTCGGCAGCAACCGGATGCGTAACACGTATTGGACGGTGAGTTTGTCACCTTTCTGCCAGCGACGCTGAATTTCCACCGCTCCGGTCTTGGCGACGCCAGTGATGGACTGTCGGTTGAGTTTGATTTCCAGCGCGGAGGCCCAGACTGGTTGCCGGATAGTCAAACTGTGTTCAGCTTTGTCAGCTTTCGTCACGGTCAACGACACGGTTGCATCCTGCGCCAACCTGGAGTCCGCCTGAACGGTCAAACCAGCGATGTTTCCCTGACCGTCCACCGGCAAATCATAGCAAAGCCGCGTCGGTTCAGCGTGAAACGCGGCGCGCGCGATGTCCGGGAACGCGCGCAATCCGTGGAAGGTGCAGCACCACCAGGCGCGGGCGCTGCGCGAGGCAACGCCGTCCGCAGTAAACGCGTGGTGGCCGTAATCGCCGGTGGAGAACTGGTTGAAGAAGAATTCGTTGAACAGGGATAATTCGGCGCTGTCGAGATAGCGCGGGTTGCGGGTCTCCGCCCAAAGGCCGAGGTTCAGCCGCACCCAGTCAGCTTCAGCGCAGCCTTCGTCGCGAGCGATCAACGGCTTGAAGATTTCCGGCAAGGCGCCTTGCGGCAGCAGGTTTCCAGAATCAATGATGCCATCCCATTCGGACTCCACTTTCTTGAGCCATTGTTGGTCGTGGGTGACCCGGTAAAGCTCCAGGATGCCGCGCAAGGCGCACGCAAATCCGTGGCTGTGCTGTTTGGGATGGCGATAGGTGTTCAGCGCGATTTCACTCGATAGCTTCAGATATTTCCCGTCGTGCGTGAGGCGGTTCAACTCCACCAAGCCTTCGATGATCTGCGTCCAGCAGATGTAGCCGACGGCGACCTGGTCGCCGCTGAATTTTTGCACGATGGCGGGGTCATTCAACCGCGGCCCAAGATTCACAAAGCAATCACCCAGCCGGCGGGCGCAGGTGAGCACTTCGGGCGATGGATTCAACCGGTAATATTCCAGCAACCCGATCAACAGACGACCGTTGCCCCAGAGGATGGCCATGTCGCTTTTGGTGACTTCGCTGGTGCTGAACGGATCGCCAAAATGGCCGTCTTCCTTCTGCAGCTTCACAATTTTGGCGACGACCCGGTCGAGTTCGGAAAAATTCTTTCCGGTGAATTGGGCGACCGTTGCCATCGCTCCGATGTAGCGGCCGGACACGTCGCCGCTGAATTCCGTAAAACGGCGCACGTGTTCCGGCACGGCGTCGGCCAGCACAAAATCACCAGTGTAAGACGGCGGGCCGCCGTGCCAAACGCGATTCAGGGTCAATTCCATCCGGCTGGTCAATTCACCGGCGAATGTGTTAGCGACTAGTAGTAGACAAAAGAAAGGCAGGGAGTATTTGCGGCAGAGAGTGGTCATTCGGGCATTTACGCAAAATAGTGCGGGCTGGTAAATAAGTTTATGCCGGTATTTCTGTCGCGGTTCAGTAGACGGCTAATTAGTGCTAATCTTTGGCGCGATTGTTAAGGACACTCCTCGGCCCTCTTGATAACTTCCCCGCAATCACCCTTTAAAAACCATCTCAACATGGCCAAAGAATCAACGCGCACTATTCAATCGGTCTGGAAAACCAGATTGCGATATTTGGCGGATGCGGTGGTTTTGCTGGCTCTAACTTTGGTGGCCAGATTGTCCGCTCACAGCGCGCCGGTGCAGCTGTTCGAGCAAGCGCCGGTGAGCATCACCAATCTTGCGCCGGGGGTGATTCTTGTGGATTTCGGCCGCGTCGCTTTTGGCAATCTTCGTCTGATTCCGCCGCCAAATGCGACTGGGCTGATCACAGTTCATTTTGGCGAAGCCTTCTCCGATGGACGCATCAACCGCAAGCCGCCCGGCAGCGTTCGTTATGCCCAAGTCATCACCAATCTGGCCGGGAGCAAACCGCTAATCATCGCACCGCCAGCCAGCTTACGCAACACGACCAACCCCGACGCCGTGCTGCTGCCGCCGGAGTGGGGTGTGGTGATGCCGTTCCGGTGGGTGGAGATTGAAGGCTGCTCCGGAGAACTGCGGCCCGAACAATTGCGGCGGCGCGCGGCTTTTGCCCGCACTTGGGATGATCAGGCGGCGAGCTTTCATTCATCCGATGAAACGCTTGACCGCATTTGGGAGCTTTGCCGCTATTCCATCAAGGCCACGACGTTTGCCGGCGTTTATGTGGATGGCGAGCGCGAGCGGATTGCTTACGAGGCCGATGCATATTTGAACCAGCTCAGTCAGTATTACACCGATTACGACGTTCAGATGGCGCGGGATACTTATGACCGCCTAATGGCGCATCCTACTTGGCCGACCGAGTGGGCTGCACACATGGTTTTTATCGCCCATGCCGACTGGATGCGGATGGGCGATACCAACTGGCTGGCCGCGCGCTACACATCGTTGAAAACGAAACTGCTGAATGATCACGCGCGGGCGGATGGATTGATTGTCAGCACCCCGGCCCAAATCAAACGCGGCGACCTCGTGGACTGGCCCGCCAGCGAACGTGATGGCTTCGTTTTCACGCCCGTGAATACCGTGATAAACGCGTTTCATCTGCGCAGCCTCGCTCTGATGGCTGAACTCGCCCGCGCCCTGCATCGCGATGCTGATGCGGCTGATTATATCGCTCGCGAACGAGTTGCCCGGAAAGCGTTTCAGAAAATACTTTTCGATTCTGTTCGGGGTATTTATCGGGATGGTGAGGGCACCAACCACGCCTCTCTGCACGCCAATCTTTTTCCGCTGGCCTTTGGTTTGGTGCCGGAGACCAATCGGGCGCAGGTGGCCCAATGGCTGGCTGATCGGGGCATGGCGTGCTCGGTTTATGCCGCGCAATATCTGATGGAAGGTCTTTTTGAAAACGATTGCGCCACGCCAGCTATGGCGCTGATGACCGCGCCCAACGACCGCAGCTGGAAACACATGGTGGAGAGCGGCACGACGATTTCATGGGAGGCCTGGGATCAGCGCTACAAACCCAATCAAGATTGGAACCACGCCTGGGGCGCGGCACCCGCCAACCTGCTGCCGCGCTATGTTTTGGGTGTCCAGCCGCTTGCACCGGGTTGGAGTCGTGCTTTGATTCGGCCTAATCCGGGGTCTCTGAAGCACGCCGAAGGAAAAGTTCCGACCCCGCTCGGCCCCGTGCTGGTTCACTGGGAAGCGAGCGACATTTTCAAACTTACGGTTACGCTTCCGCCGGCCATGAGTGCGCAGGTGGAAATTCCAGCCGGCGAAAATTCCCGTGTATTTGTGGATGGCAAACCAGCCCGCGCCCAACGTCGCGGTGCGTGGTGGATTCTGGACCAGCAAATCACCGGCGCAGCATTGATCGAAACCAAAACGCCAACATCCGGCTTGAAATAAAACCGCCCACGTTTTACAACCTTTCGGATAATCCGACCCCAAATCCATTTTATGAAAAAAATCCTGTTACTCCTCACGTTCTGCCTCGGGCTGGTTTCCACGCTGCGGGCAGAAATAAAATTGCCCGCCATTTTCAGCGACCACATGGTGCTGCAGCAAAAACAGTCGAACCCCATCTGGGGCTGGGACACGCCTGGAACGAAGGTAACGGTTGCTTTCGCCGGGCAAACAAAGTCCGCGACCGCCGGTAAAGATGGCCGCTGGGAAGTGAAGCTTGACCCGGTGAATGCGAATGCGACGCCGCAGGTGATCTCGATTGCGGGCACCACGAAGCGCGACCTTCAGGACGTGCTCGTGGGCGAAGTCTGGATGTGCTCGGGTCAGTCGAACATGGGCTTCCAGTTGAACAGCGATTGGAATGGCGACATCGAGGCCGCCGCCTCCGACCTGCCGAACTTGCGCCTGATCAAGGTGCCGACCGTGGGCACGCAGGAGCCGCAGACAGATTTCAAGGGGGAGTGGAAGGCGTCGAACGCGGAAAGTGCGCGCGGTTTCAGCGCGGTGGGATTTTTTTACGGCCGTTATCTCCACAACATCCTGCACGTGCCGGTGGGGCTGATTGACAACGCCTGGGGCGGTTCCGCTGCGGAAGCCTGGGTGCGCCGTTCTTCACTCGAGGGCGATGTGCGATTCAAGCAATTGATGGAAGACACTGTGAAACGCGAGGCCCTCTTCGCCACTACCAAGGCCGCGGACGACCATGAGAAAGCCATGGCGAAGTGGAAGCAGGATGTGGAGAAGATGAAGGCCGCCGGTCTCAAGCCCGGTCAGCAGCTCCCGCGTCAGCCCAGATCACCCCAGGACTGGCTGAAGGGCAACGCCCGCCCCGGCAACATTTTCAACGGCGAATTGCTGCCGACCCTCGGCTACGGCATCAAAGGCGTGATTTGGTATCAGGGTGAAAGCAACGCAAGTCGCGCCTGGGAATATGCACAGCTTTTCTCTTTTATGATCGAGCAGTGGCGCAAAGAGTGGAAGCAGGGTGACTTTCCCTTCTACTGGGTGCAGCTTGCGGATTACAAACCGGAGAAACCCGAGCCCGGCGACAGCGATTGGGCCGAATTGCGCGAGTCGCAGACGAAGACGATGAAGTTGCCGAACACTGGCCAGTGCGTCATCACCGACCTCGGCGAAGGCAAGGACATCCATCCAAAGAACAAACACGACGTGGCGGCACGCCTCGTCCGCTGGGCGCTGGTGAAGGACTACGGGATGAAGTTTCCGTATCGCAGCCCGGAGTTCAAATCCATGGACATAAAAGGCGACAAGGTGACGGTGACCTTCGATCTCTTCGGCAGCCCAACGCTGCGGCCATTTGACGTGCATGAAGTGATTGGTTTCGCCGTTTGCGGCGAAGACAAGGTGTGGCAATGGGCCAAGGGCAAGCTCGTCGCGTCTGAAAAAGTGGAGTTGACCTGCGACAAGGTCGCCAAACCCGTTGCCGTGCGCTACGCGTGGGCGGATAACCCGGTGTGCAATCTGTTCTCCAACGACGGCCTGCCCGTCACGCCCTTCCGCACCGACAACTTCAAGATGATTACTGAACCCAATCCCGCCGCCAGCCAGCCGGCCGCAAATAAACCGAAATAAGATGAACCTGACAAAAGCCGGCGGCGTCTTGGTGCTCGCGCTCCAACTGGCGTTCCATTCGTATGGCGCGGGAATACAAGCACAGAATCTGCGTTGTGAATATCGCGCCAACCCGCTTGGCATTGGTGAGGTGCAGCCGCGCTTGAGTTGGCAACTGCAAGCTGCCGGGCGTGGCCAGGAGCAGACGGCTTATCAGGTTCTCGTCGCCAGCAGCCGGGAATTGCTGGAGAAAAATCAGGGCGATATGTGGGATACGGGCAAGGTCGTTTCCGACCAGGCCATCCAACTGGTTTATAACGGCAAGCCGCTGGTTTCAGGCGGAGCGTATTTTTGGAAAGTGCGGGTTTGGGATCGCGCCCGCCAGGCTTCTGACTGGTGCCAACCGGCGACGTGGGGAATGGGCTTGCTGAACGCCTCCGACTGGAAAGCAAAGTGGATTTGGTTTCCGACGCCGACCAATTCTTTCATCGCGGGTAAATCCAACAGCTTCGCCATGCAGCCTGCGCCGTTCTTTCGCAAGAGCTTCATCGTGGACAAGCCCATCAAGCGGGCCACGGCGTTTGCCTCGGCGCTGGGCGCGTATGAATTGCATCTGAACGGCAAGCCGGTGGACACCGATGTGTTGTCGCCGGGTTGGACGGATTTCAACAAGCGCGTGCATTACTTCAGCTACGACATCACTGCACAGCTTCACCGCGGCGAAAATGTGGTCGGCGCGATTCTTGGCGACGGTTGGTATGCCAGCTTTTTGGCGTTCACCGGCAAACGTCATTATTATGGCGGCGATTGCCGGTTGCTCGTGCAATTGCAGATTGAATATCAGGATGGCGCTCGGGAAATCGTCGGCACCGATGAATCCTGGGAAGCCAGCATCGGGCCGATCCGTGAAGCGGACTTGCTCATGGGTTGTGTTTATGACGCCCGGTATGAATTGACCGGCTGGGACAAAGATGGTTTTGACAGCCGCAACTGGCATCTGGCTCACGTGGACGCCGGCGTGAAGGCCAATCTGGTGGCGCATCCGGGTGAACCGATGCGGCGGATCGAGGAAATCGCCGCCAAAAAAATAACGGAACCAAAACCGGGTGTTTATATTTTTGACCTTGGCCAGAATCTGGTTGGCTGGGCGAAACTCAAGGCGAAGGGTGACGTTGGGCAGAAAGTTGCCGTGCGTTATGTGGAGATGTTGGATACCAATGGCACGGCTTACACCACCAACCTGCGTTCGGCCAAGGCGACCGACACCTATTATTTGGCCGGCAAATCCAAACGCACTTACGAACCGAGCTTCACCTTTCATGGATTCCAGTATGTCGAAGTCACTGGGTTGAGTTACAAGCCGCAACTGGGGGATGTCACAGGGATCGTGGTGCATTCCGATTTGCCGCGTGCCGCCACGTTTGAATGCTCCGAGCCATTGGTCAACAAGCTGGTTTTGAATTCGCTCTGGGGGCAGAAGGGAAATTTTCTGGATGTGCCGACGGATTGCCCGCAACGGGATGAACGTGCTGGCTGGACAGGTGACGCCCAGGTCTTCATGAAAACGGCATGTTTGAATATGAATGCCCCGGCATTTTACACCAAGTGGCTGAATGACCTGTGTATTGATTCGCAGCATACCAACGGCGCGTTTGGCGATGTTGCCCCCTACCTCAGCATGGTTCGCTTTGGCAACACCGGCTGGTCGGATGCCGCGCCGATTTGCAGTTGGCGCATGTTCGAGATGTATGGCGATACGCGCGTGCTTCGAAAATATTACCCAGCCTTGGTGCGGCACATGGAATTCCTGGCGAACACAAGCACCAACCTCCTTCGCGATACCCGCGCCTACGGTGACTGGCTGCGGCTGGCTGGCCCGCAAAAGTCGGAAGCCATCGGCACGGCGTATTATTGCTACACCGCGCAGGTGATGACGAAAATCGCCGAAGTTTTGGGCGAATCGGCGGATGCGGCAATATATCGCCGACTCGCGGCTGATATCCGTGCCGCCTTCATGAAAAATTATTTGAAGGAGGACGGCCGGATTTTGGATGCCAAGAATGCAACCGGGCAGACGTTTTACGCCCTGGCCTTCGGGTTGGATCTGGTTCCGGAGGACATGAAGGCCAAGGTCGCGGAACAGTTTGTCGCTTCTCTGCGCAAGCAGGACGACCACATCGCCACGGGATTTTTGGGGACGCCGTTCATTCTCTTCGCACTGCAAAAAGCGGGTCATCCTGAATTGGCTTACAAGCTGGTGCTCAACAAGACCTACCCTTCCTGGTTGCAGCAAGTCATCTGGGGTTCCACCACGATGTGGGAGCGTTGGGATGGCTGGACGCCGGCCAAAGGGTTTCAGGATCCCGGCATGAACTCGTTCAACCACTACTGGCTTGGCTGCGTGAGCGAATGGTTGATCACCCAGGCGGCAGGCATTGACACCGATGGGCCGAGCTTCAACCGCATCATCATTCGCCCGGAAATCTTGAAATACGGGAATGGCTTCAGTTGGGTGAAAGCCAGCTACAACTCTATCCACGGCCGTATCGCCAGCAGCTGGCGGCTCACCAAAAACCAATTTGAACTGGCCGTGGAGATTCCGGCGAATACGACAGCCACGGTTTACCTCCCGGCCAAGACCGCTGGAACCATCACCGAAAGCGGCCAGCCGCTGGCAAAGGCGCGCGAAGCAAAACTTCTGCGTCAGGAAAATGGTTCTGCGGTGATTGCGGTGGGCGCTGGCAGCTACCGTTTTAAGTCAGAATGGTAAACCGTCCCGCCTAGACCGCCTGCAAGGCTTCTTGCAACCCGGACTGGCGGCTGATTTTGCAGCGGATGGCCGCCGCGAAGATTTCCGCATCCGACCAAAGCTCGACGCTTTTCCGCGCCCGGGTGATTCCGGTGTAGAGCAGCTCCCGGGTCAGAACCGGACTTTCCCGATCCGGCAGAACGAGCAGGACGCGGTCAAACTCGGATCCCTGGCTTTTATGCACCGTCATGGCAAAGGCGGTTTCATGTTCGGGCAGGCGAAGCGGGAGGATTTGGCGCAAGCTGTTGTCCGGTCCCGGAAAAAAGGCCCTGGCTTCTCCGGTGGCATGGTTAGTCAAGATGACGCCGTTGTCGCCGTTGAAAAGTTTCAGGTGGTAATCGTTCCGCGTGATCATGATTGGCCGATGGGAATACCAGGGGTTCTGGCAATTAATCAACCCCGCCGCTTCAAGAATGTTCTCAATCAGCTCGTTCAAACCGGCCACGCCGTAAGGGCCTTGCCGCAAAGCGCACAAGACGCGGAACCGGGACATGGCCTCAATCGCCTGAAGCGGCTCGGCGGCTTTTAGAAAATCGCTGAAGCCGGCAATCACCTTATCCTTCAAGGTTTCTTTCAACATTGCGCGGCTGGGCAGGCCTGCCGGGACCAGATCGGATTTTACATCGCCAGCCGAACTGCGCAGGATGCTTAAAACATCTTCCGCGTGCCCCTCGTTGATGGCGGTGCTCAACTGGAAAATCGCACTGTGCTCGCCGAAACGATAATTCTTTTTTAGCTGCACAACCCGGTCACGCAGCGGTGATGTTTCTTGGACACCCGGAACAACCGGCAGTTTCTGCCCGGTGAGTTTTTCGAAATGCTGGCGGAACGCCTTTGAGTAATTGCCGCCGGACGCCGCCGCGCAGACATCGCCCAGCACCGCCCCGGCTTCCACCGAAGCCAGTTGATCTTTGTCGCCCAGCAAAATCACGTGGGCGGCTGGCGGGATGGCTTGAAACAGTTTTGCCATCAATGCCAGATCCACCATGCTAGCTTCATCTACGGCAACGACGTCGAATGGCAGGAGATGGTCGGCGTGGTGACGGAAACTCGCCGAATCCGGCAGGTAGCCCAGCAGGCGGTGGATGGTGGTGGCGTTCTCGGGTAATTGCGATTTGATCTCTTCACGGCACGCCAGCTTGGACTTGATGTTCCGGATCGAGTCTTGAATCCGGGTTGCCGCTTTTCCGGTTGGAGCCGCCACGGCAATGCGGAGTTTCCGCGCCGGATCCAAATCCAGAAGCAGCGCCAGGATCAACACGAGCGTGTGGGTTTTGCCCGTGCCCGGCCCGCCGGAGATAACACAAAATTTTCCCCGCGCGGCGGCAAAGGCGGCCACCGATTGCAGGTTCACGGCTCCGGCGGATGCGGCCGGAAATAAATCCTCCAGTTTTTGGCGCAGCACCTCGTCGTTGGATTTATCCGCTGCGTCATTTGTGCGATTGAGAATTTCGGCCGCCAAGGCCTGCTCGTATTGCCAATAGCGATGCAGATAAAGTCGGTGGCGGGCATCCATCACCAAAGGCCTGAATTGGCCGGGCGAGCCAACCACCGGTGAAGTTTTGAGTTCTTTGGTCCAGCCGGATAGGCTGGGCAGTTGAATTGGTTTTACTCCTTCGATTGGATTTTCCGGAAACGGCGTTCCCGCCAGTGCCTCAAGATTCAGACAAATATGGCCTTCCATCCGGGTGCTACTGGCCAAAGCTGCGGCCAAAGCCACCAGCGGACGGTTTCCTCCCGCCTGCAATTCGATGAACCGGGCGAAATGACGATCCAAGTCGCTGAACGCGCTGCTGTCAATCAACTGGTTGATCTCATTCATGCGGCGATTCCTTTCCCCTCCGCCGTGCCTGAAAGCAGAACATTTAATTCGCGCACGAATTGTTCCCTGGGCCGATCGCGGAAAATCCCCAATCCGGGCCGGGCCGGATCCATTCCGCGCAGAAACAGGTAATACACTCCGCCGAAGTGCTGCTCGTAGTTGTAGTCCGGCAGCCGGTGCCGCAGGTAGCGGTCAAGGGCGATGGTGTAAAGCTGGTATTGAAAATAATAATGCCGGCGACGGATTTCATCCTCCATGGCCGCCGCGCTGTAATCCTCAACCCGGCTGCCGAGCCAGTTGGACTTCCAATCCACCAGATAAAATCGCCCGTTGAATTCAAACACCAGATCAATGAAACCTTTGAGCATCCCGCGCACCGGAGCAAACGAGAGTCCTTCGGGCTCGCGGCTGGCGGCGGTGTGTTCACCAAAAAAGCGGTGTGCTTGCAGCAATTTTCGAATCAGTGGCGGCGAGATTTTCTCCAGCGGAAGATAAAATTCAAGTTCATGCAGCCGTTGTGCCGCCGTGATATTTGACAGCGTCAAGCCGGGGATTTTTCCATCGAGCGGCGACTCCATCACCTTGCCCAGCATTTCGAAGATGACCTCCGTGAAATCCGGGTTGCCGAGGCCATGCGCATTGAGTTGTTCCTGAACGAGCATCTTGGTGGCCGGTTGATTCCATTGGGTGAAATCCACTTTCTCCAGAATCGAGTGCAGGCAGGTGCCTGGTTTGGCTCCGCCGGGAAAAGCAAAAATACCGGTGGCCAGCCCGCGCTCGCGGATCGTCGCCCCCAACTCATCATGGTCCGGCAATTCTTCGCCGTGGTTCCCCGTGAGGGAAGTGAAACTGCTGATGCGCCAGTCGCAAGAAATTGTGGCGGTGAATTTTCGATGTTCGAGCGCTGGTCCCGCAATGTTTGGAACTTCAAACATCGTCGTCGTCCGTTCGGGCAGATCTTTCACCGTAATCGCGGCGTGGCCGTCAGCATTTTCGGATTGTTCCGCAAGCTTGTTCAAATCTCCAAGCAAGCTGGCATCGTCGAGCTGATTGAAGTGTCCGGCCAGTGCGGTCACCGGATCGGGTTCCGCTTTCGCGGGCGGATGCAGCAACCACGCGGCCGCTGAACCGGAAGCGCCATTAAACGCGCCCCAGACGAAATAACAACGGTGCTTGGCCCGCGTGAGCGCCACATACAGGAGGCGCACTTCTTCGGCCATTTTTTCGACCAGCGCCTGCTGTTTGTTGGCCTCGTAATCCTGACTGCCGAGATCGCGAACCAGATTTTCCGTCGCGTTCTCATGGAAGAAAACCTGCTCTTCGCCTTGATGCTCAATGCTGGCGTCCTTCCACGAATAGGGGCAGAAAACTATCGAGTATTCCAGTCCTTTGCTTTTGTGAATCGTCACGAGTTTGACCGCTTTCTCGTCGGTTTCCAACCGGAGCTGGTGTTCTTCGGCCACTGAATCTTCCGATTGCCGTTGTTCGCCAATCCATTTGAGAAGGCCGGAGACGCCCAGGCGATGGTCAATGCTGGCGCGGTGCAGCACTTCGGCGATGTGCAGCAAATTGGTCAGCCGGCGGTCACCATCGGGAAAGGCCAGCAGCCGCGGCCGGACCAGCTCGCGTTGCATGAAACTACGAAACATCTGGATGAACCCTTTTCTAATCCAGAGGTCAAGGTAGTCGCGGAACCGTTCCAGAATCAGCTGCCATTGCGCTTCCTCCTGAACCAAAGTAGCAATCTGTGAACCGTTGCGGCCCAACAGATCGGTTCCCAGCGCCGCCAGCAATTTAGATTCCCGCGCCGGATCGGCAATCGCCGTCAGCACGCGTTGCGTCTCCAGTATTTCCCGGGATTTGAACAGGCTGGCGGTGGTGTAAAGCACGCTGGGAATGCCGCGCGATTTCAGCGCGTCCTGAATCAGCTGGGCCTGACGATTTTTCGGCACCAGCACGGCGATATCTTCCGGCTGCACCCGGCGGTTGCCCAATTTCACATCGCCCTGCAAGAGGGCGACGATTTCCGAGGCCACCACGTCCGGGAGCAGTTCATCAGCCGCGCCAATCTTGATGGCGGCCTCCTTCCCGTCCCGTTTCCAAAACCAAAACTGCAGTGCCGGCTCACGCTGGCCGGCCACTTGCATGGGCTGATCGTCCGCCTCACCTCGGGCTTCCACGGGATGAAATTGAATTTTCGGGAATATGAATGGCTGACTTGAAGCTTTGAACACCGTGTTCACCGCGCGCACCAGGCCGGTTTCCGAGCGCCAGTTTTCCTTGAGCGTAAACTGCTGATTCGCCTGACCGCTGGCTTTGAGATAGGTGAAGATGTCAGCTCCGCGAAATCCATAGATGGCCTGCTTGGGATCGCCGATGAGGAAGAGATGATTTTCTTTCCCGGCAAAAACTCCATGAAAGATTTGATACTGCAAGGGGTCGGTATCCTGAAACTCATCAATCAGCGCGGCGGCATATTGCCGGCGCAGCTCCTCGGCCAGCGCTTTGCCACCGTGCCCGACCAGCGCGCTGTGCAGGCGCGTCAGCAAGTCGTCATAATACTGGATTTTGAGTTCGTGCTTTCGGCGTGGCAGCTCCCGCTCGACATACCGCAAGGCTTGAAGCTGCACGCCAATCACAAAATTATCTGCCGCGAGCGACAGAGCCTCGCACCGGTCGAAGAATTCGTGTTGGGGCGCAGAATAATTTCCGCGTTTGGTCACGGCTTTGGCGATGGCCGATTGGCTGAAGAGCATCAACGTGTCCCAGGATGTAGCGGTGAAGTCGGGCGTCCGGCAACACCGGTCAATTTGCTGAAACGCCTCTGTCATTTTTTTGTCAATCTTGTAAGGCTGGTTGGCCCACTTGACCAAGCTTCCAAAATGGCTGCGGATGATGTTTCCCTCGGCCAGCCAGAGCTGGCGCAAGGTTTCAAAGCCCTGTTCCAGTTCCGCCGCCAGCGCCGCGACCGGTCGCTCGCCGCTGGGCGAGAGTATTTTCAACCTCGGATGACAGAGGCTGCTGTTGATCAGTGGCAGCAGGTTTTCGGGACCTGACAATCCGTTCTGAAGCGCAACGGCGACGGGAACTTTGCCGGCGGTATAAAATTCCTTGCGCCAGAAATCCTCCGCCAATTGGCGCAGGATGGCTTGCTGATCCGTTATCAGTTCGGTGTCAAACAGATTGCCGGTTTCGAAGGCCCGATCCTTGAGCACCCGCTGGCAGAAACTGTGAATCGTATAGATGGGCGCCTCGTCAAAGCCGTAGAGCGCGTTATTCAACCGGATCACCAGGTCTGCCCGCTGGGCTTCGTGGGCATCCAACAGCGATTGTAAAAACGGGTCGGCGCTGGAACCCTGCGTGAAGGCTTGCAGGGCTATTGCCAGCGTTTGCCGAACGCGATGGCGCAATTCCTCCGTCGCCGCTGTGGTGTAAGTCACCACCAGGATCTGCCGGACGGAAAGATCCTTTTCCAGAATCAGTCGCAAAAAAAGTCCGGCGATCGTGAAGGTCTTGCCGGTGCCGGCACTGGCCTCGATCAGGCTGGTGCCGGTCAGCAGCGGCGTCTCGCCCAGTTTGAAGACGGAAATCGGTTTCATGCCGTCCCACCAGCCTTCCCTTGCGCCGCCAGCTTCGGTTCACTCAACAGCGGATTGAAAATCTTAAGCGCGGTCTGCTGGAATTCTTCGTCCAGCGGTTCCGTGTTGCGAAAGCACAAATCATAGTAATCGTCCTCGCCTTCACCTTTGATGTTGCGATATGAGACTCCTTCCCAACTGCTCCGGGCGGCTGACATCGGATCTTTTGCCTGTTTCCGCAGGGCTTCCGCGTAGGCAAATGAGGTTTGCGGGAAAAACTTCAGCGGCTGGCGCAAGCCTTTCCAATAGAGTTCCAGCAGCTCCGTCAGCTTGGCCGGCGCATCTTTTTCCGCCGGGAATTCCAACGCCTCGTCACGACCCACTAAGACCGCCCGTTTATATTTGTCGCCGGGCAAGGTTGCCGACAGGAGCAGGTGCTGAATCCACAGACGCAACCGGTCTTTGGCCTTGATGCCCGAGCAGCGATAATGGAGCAGCCCGTCCGCCGTCAGTTGGCGGGCTTCGCCGCGCACCCTGAACTCGCCGACATTTAGGTCAATCGGAATGGGTTCAAGGAATCCGTCGCCCAAGTAAGGCTTGAGCTGTTCCAGAAAGGCCTGCGCACCCGCCTGAAGCTCGCGGAATTTTATGGTTCCAGCTTCTGCCAAAGGCAATCGCCCCGCTGCTTTCATCAGTTTCTCTGAGTCGTTCAAACCCTTTCCATCAAGGATCAACTCAACCAACTCCTGAGAAATTAAATAGCCACTCAGACCATCCAAGATGAACGGCTCAACTTCCTCCAGCGCTTTGTCCGCCTCCTCAAATCGCAGGCCCAGCCGGCGGGTGAGCAGCGCTTTGGACGGGTTGCAGAAGAATTCCGCCAAGGTTGCGGCTTCCACCGTTCGCCACTCGGGTTCGGGTTCGCACAAAAGTTGGTTTACGAAGGGCACCGGCGCAATGCGGGGCTGCTGGCCGCAATGGCTGGCACGACAGTTTTCCGCCGAGTAACTGAATAGGCGGGCATCTTCCCGCTTGAAATACATCGGGCTGAAAGCCTGCAGCCGGTGGCGAACCACCACCTGATCTTTCAGAATATTTTTGCCGGGCAGCTCGCAGGCTTGGCCAATGTAATCTAATAGTTCGCTGACGAGCACCGAGGGCGGGGCTTCGCTGTTGTCGCGGATATCCTGCCCGACGTAACTGATGTGCAGTCGCTTGCGCGCCGAAAGTAGTGATTCTAAAAACAAATAGCGGTCATCCGCCCGCAGCGAGCGGTCGCCCAGCCGCGGCTGCTGCGCCATCAAATCAAAACTCAAATGAGCATCCGACCGCGGAAAAGCTCCGTCATTCATTCCGACGAGGCAGATGATTTTGAACGGAATGCTGCGCATGGGTTTGAGGGCGCAAAAAGTGACTCCGCCCGTGATGAATCCGGACCCGAACCGGTCTTCCCCCAGACTTTGGCTCAACGATTCCAAGATGACAGTCAGATCCACCGCCGCCTCACACCGGGCATCGTCCGCCTGCCGGCTGATTTCCTTTAGCGTGGAGCGCAGGCGCAGCACATCCGAAATCTGGCTTTCGTCCGGCTGGATGAATTCGTCCAGAGCCTTCAGTAAAACCGTTTCCCATTCTCCGACCTTGCGGCGGATTTCAAGCGTGTCAACCAGGTCAAAAATCCGTTTTAGAAATTCAGCGAAATGTCCCAGCACTTCCACGCGCCCCCCTTCGACGTCGTCGAAGGGAAGAATTTTTCGGAACATTTTTTCGCCGCCGCCGCTCATGGCATAGCCCAGGAATAATCGGTCCAGACCCTGCTGCCAGGTGTTCTCGGAAAAATTGGGCAACCCCAGATGCTCACGATATTTGGCATCCTTGCCCCAGCGAATGTTGGTTTTGCGAATCCACCCGCGGATGAGATCCAAGTCGGCTTCCATCAGGTTGAACTTTTCACGGACCGGTGCGATTTCCAACAGCCGCAGGAGATGGGTCGCTTCCAGCCGGGTGGCGGGCAGGCTCAAAAGGTTCAGAAAGGCGGCAATGATTTGACTGGAGTTGCGGACGTCCCGGTCGGTAAGGCTGAAAGGAATCCGTTTGCTCTCCTCTTCGGGCGCATCAAAAATCGCCTGGATGAACGGCGCATATGTCTCGATGTCCGGCGTCATCACCAGCACGTCGCGCGGCGTAAGCTTTGGATTGCGCTCGAACCAGTCCAGCAGATGGTCATGGAGCACCTCCACCTCGCGCAACGGGCTGTGGCATGAGTGCACCCGGAGTGAGCTGTCGTCCGTCGCGATGGCGATCCGGTCGCCTTCCTGCCGTCCCCGGTCCCGCAGATGAAAAAGATCCGCTTGAATATTCTGAAGCAGATTTTCCTTTTCCGGCTCGTGGAACAAGCCGCAATCTTCCCAGTCGCCGGTCTCCAGAACCAGATTTAGGAAATCCCTTCCCAATTGCCCCGTTGATGCCAGCAGGCGATTGCCGGTTTCCAAGTGGAGTTCATGTCCGGCGGCTTCACCTTTCTTGACCGCTTTGAGAATTTTTTCCGATTCCCGGGCGCTGACAATGGAACCCCAGTATTCTTTCGAGGGGTGAAGCAGAAATAAATTAACGTCAGCACTGGCTCCCAACGCGGACAGGAGCTGAAGGTAAATCGGCGGCAAAGCCGAAATCCCGAAAACCGAAATCCGTTCCGGGACATCCGTCGGATGGAAGCCGGGGCGCGAAAAATTCGCGGCGATCTCCTGCCACAATCCCGCCAAATGCGGCTCCGGTTTATCCGGCTGCAACCGCCGCCAAAGCGCCGCCTGCCAAACTTCGTGCGGATTTTTTTGCGCGTTCTTAAAAAACAGCCGGCCTTCATCCCAGGCCAGAATCAGGTCGGGCCGGAACACCAGATACTGGTCGAAGAGGTTGGCGATTTGCTCCGCGAGTTGGAACCGTTTGCGAACGTCCGCCGGATCGGACAGATAAATGCTCAATGCACTGAATTCCGGCTGGGCCAGCATTTCGGGAAGCACTTGCAGGATGGACCAGCGCATGACCTCGCGGTCCAGCGTGGGTTTACCATCTGGTTTGGAGGAATTCGCGGCCAGCATCTGGGAGCAGAAAAGCTTTGGAAACGGGAAGATGAAATTGGCGCAGATGCCATTCTGCCGGGCCAGTTCCAGCTTGAGCCAGCGCGCCATTCCCTGGCTCTGCACCAGGATCGTCTCCGGCTTCAGCGGCGAGCGGAGCGGCCGCCGGACGCACTCGGAGAGCGCTTCCGCCAGATTTTCCAGCCGGTTGCTGGTATATAGCCTCAAATGCGACATGGTTGATTCCCGATTTCAGAAGCTTACTTTTTGCCCGGCATCTTTTCACTACTTAATCTTAACCGGCGTGCGTCAAATGCAGAAACCAAATGCATGGCGCGCCCAACGGTTTTGCGGTGTGAGGAATCCTCCGCCTTGCGCCACAGACCGAAGTTGCGCCGGCCCCCGGTCCAAATTACAATTTTAAATCTTAAACATATCAAAACTATGAGCTCAAAAAATCTCTCCACGCTGGCGTTGCACGCCGGACAAGTTCCTGACCCCGCCACCGGTTCCCGCACGGTGCCGATTTACCAGACCACCTCCTATGTCTTCAAAAGCAGCGAACACGCGGCAAATCTTTTTGCGCTGAAGGAGTTTGGGAACATCTATACACGGTTGATGAACCCGACCACGGACGTGTTTGAAAAACGCATCGCGGCCATCGAAGGCGGCACCGGAGCGCTTGGGGTGGCATCCGGCCAGTCGGCGATCACCTATGCGCTTCTGGCAATCACCCGATTGGGCGATGAAATCGTGGCGGGCAACAATCTCTACGGCGGAACGTATCAATTGTTTCATTATACATTCCCAAAGTTGGGTCGCACGGTGAAGTTCGTGAACTCGCGCGATCCCGAGGCCTTCCGCAAAGCCATCACCCCCAAGACCCGCGCGGTGTATGTTGAAACCGTTGGGAATCCAAAGCTCGACGTTCCGGATTTTGAGGCGATTGCCAAGCTTGCGCACGAAAATGGCATCCCGCTGGTGGTGGATAATACCGTGGGCATCGGTCTGGTGAAGCCGTTTGACCACGGCGCGGACATCATCGCCAGTTCGGCGACGAAATATATCGGCGGCCATGGCACCAGCATCGGCGGTGTGATTGTGGACTCCGGCAAATTCCAGTGGAACAACGGCAAGTTCCCAGAATTCACCGAGCCCGACCCGAGTTACCACGGTTTGAAATACTGGGATGCCCTCGGCAACGTGCCCGGCATGGGCAACGTGGCCTTCATTCTTAAAATCCGTGTCACGCTGCTGCGCGACATCGGGGCGGCGATGAGTCCGTTCAATGCGCACCAATTCCTGCTGGGGCTGGAAACGTTGCCGCTGCGGCAGAAACAGCATTCCGTCAATGCGCTCGAAATCGCGAAGTTCCTCAAGGGCCATCCGCTTGTGAACTGGGTTGTTTATCCCGGGCTGGCGGACAATCCGAATCATGCCGTCGCCGCGAAGTATTTGAAGCACGGGTTCGGTGGCATTCTTGGCTTTGGGATCAAGGGCGGAATGGAAGCGGGCAAGAAATTTATTGATTCCGTGAAATTGCTCTCGCATCTGGCGAACATTGGGGATGCCAAGAGTTTGGTCATTCATCCGGCCTCCACCACGCACCAGCAGTTGACGCCGGCCGAGCAGCAGGAAACCGGCGTGACCGCCGACTACATCCGTCTGGCCGTTGGCCTCGAAGACGTGGCGGATATCAAGGCTGACATCGAACAGGCGTTGCAAGCCTCCCAAAAATAAATCCGAATCCCGGCTGCCGGCGGATATGCTGAAATCCGCCGGTGGCACGGGGGTTTGTCCGATTACTCGTTTCAATGGCCAAAGACATCTTTGAAAGTAGCGACGCGATTCGCACCGCGCAGCCGCTGCGCTATGCCCAAAGCGTAACGCTCGCTGGACCGATTCATTTGGAATCGGGTGGCACCCTGCCCGGTGTCACGGTGGCTTTTGAAACTTACGGAAAACTGAATGCCGCCGGTAACAACGCTATTCTGATCTGCCATGCCATTAGCGGCGATTCGCATGTCGCCCGCCACAACGCGGAGGACGATCCTGGTTGGTGGGATATTTTGGTTGGCCCGGGCAAACCGGTGGACACCAACCGATTTTTTGTCATCTGTCCGAATTTGCTGGGCGGCTGTCGCGGCACGACCGGGCCATACAGCCTCAATCCGGCCAGCGGCAAACCTTACGGCGCGGATTTTCCGACCATCACCATCGGCGACATGGTGGAAGTCCAGCGGCGGTTGCTGAATTATCTCGGCATCGGTCAGCTTCTCGCCGTCATCGGCGGTTCCGTCGGCGGCCACCAGACATTGACTTGGGCCACGCGGCATCCCGAGCGGTTGCGCGGAGCAGTGGTGATGGCGAGTTCGCCGCGGTTGACCAGTCAGGCTTTGGCGTTTGATGTCGTTGGCCGCAACGCTATTCGCCGCGATCCATTTTTTCACGGCGGCCAGTATTACGACCAGCCGCACGGTCCGGCCGTCGGACTGGCGCTGGCGCGGATGATTGGTCATATCACTTATCTTTCGCCGGAGGCCATGAACCAGAAGTTCGAAGGCGACCGGCTGCATCCGCGCGAGGAAGCGATCGAATTTGAAAAAACTTTTTCCGTCGGTTCCTATCTCGGTCATCAGGGAACTAAGTTTGTGGAACGCTTCGACGCGAATAGTTACCTCACGTTGTCGTTTGCGATGGATTTATTTGACCTCGGCGGCACGCCGGAACACCTGGCGGCAAGTTTACGCCCGGCTCGCTGTCGATGGCTGGTGCAGAGTTTTACCAGTGACTGGCTGTTTCCACCCAGCCAATCACGTGACATCGTGAACGCGCTGATCAGCAATCGCGCCGCCGTGAGCTATTGCGAAATCAAAAGTGCCTGCGGGCACGACGCCTTTCTGCTGCCGGATGATTTCGACCGCTACGGTGAAATGGTTCGCGCTTTCATCAATAATCTTGCACCTGCGCCAACTGTTCCGGGTGTGGAGAAAGAAGAATTGTTCGGCACCACCAGCATTTTTCACGAGCGCCGGCTCGACTACGACCGCATTGTGGAATTGATTCCGCCGGCGGCTAGCGTGCTCGATCTCGGCTGCGGCAGCGGCCGGTTGCTGGCGCGGCTCAAACTCCAAAACCACCGGCAACTGGTTGGTGTCGAACTGGACGAGCAAAAAATCCTCGGCGCGTTGCGGCGGGATCTTAATGTCATTCACGCCGATTTGAACGAAGGATTGCGCGCGTTCGCCGACAAGCAGTTTGATTGCGTGGTGTTGTCTCAAACGCTGCCGGCGGTCAAGGACGTGGCGGGTGTGATTGCCGAAATGCTACGCGTGGGCAAGACCGGCATCGTGAGTTTTTCCAATCTGGCGTTTCATAAGCTGCGCCGAATTCTTGCCGAGGAGGGCCGCGCACCGCGCGTTTACGGCTGGCTGAAGGATAATTGGTATGACACGGCGGACATCCGGTTTCTGTCCATCAGGGATTTTGAAGACTTCTGCCGCGAGAAGAAATTTAAAATCCAGCGCCGCATCGCTCTCAATACGGAAGCGGGCATCGAAGTCGCGGAGGAGGCGAACCGTGATGCCGACCTCGCTATTTTTGTCTTAAGCCGCGCCGGGGTAAATGGGGAATCGTAAGCCATCCACAATCTAATTACTTGGGCGGGGCTTGGGGCGTCTGGACACATTCGGCAGCTCTGACCTTGCAGCTTGAAATCCGTCTAAATTCTTTGCTGAATAAGACGCTCATGCTGGCGGGTTGCAACCGCCAGCATGGCGAGCTGGCCTGATTGTTCCCCCGAGTTCAATGTTTGATCATGCGAACGTGTGTAGCTGGATCGGTCGGCTCTTTTGTCCATTAACTCGAACCGTTGATTGAGCGTTCCGCTGCAAACGGAATCGCTCAGCATGACAAGGCTGAGCATGAACACTTCCATCCTATATGTCAGAGTGGATATAGCTAAAGACTCGTTCCTGGCAATCCTCAAAAACTATTCCCTACCCAACACTGCGCCGGGGCGGCACCGTCTCGTCAAGCATGAGGATTTTCAACAAAGAAAATTTGGGCTGATTTTAAAAAAACACCACCATCTCACACATCGTGAGTTTCCGCCCGGCAAATTGGCGTTGAATTACATTGAGTGCACATTAGGGCTTCGGTGATAATCTGAGTGTCACCCATGAATCCATCCCATTTGCAACGCAGTCACGGCAAATCTTGCCCAGTGTTTGGCGGCATCAAGGCAGCCGCCCACCCCAAAACCTGTGGTCAATCCTTCGCCTGCAGGCTTGCTGGCTTGGGTCTGATGTTATTGTTCACATCTACTGCGCTGGCAGCGGTGCCCGGGCGACCGCTGGTGAACTTCAATAACGGCTTTGACCTGAAAACCCTTCATTGCGACGACACCAAAGTTGCGATCGCGACTTCAGGCTCCGGCTCCGCCTTGCGCATCAGCACGGGACATAAACAACCCTGGCCGGGAGTGACGGTGCCGAACGCCGCCGTAAACCGGGATTTGTCGGCTTACGCGGCGGTGGCGCTGCGGTTGAAAAACACCGGGACCAACGCGGTGACGGTGTATTGCCGCGTGGACAATCCGGGGGCCGATGGCACAAAACATTGCGTAACCGCCTCGTTGACGCTGGGGCCGGGACAAACCAACACGCTCAAGGTAAAGCTTCCCCACGAGGCCGGCAGCACGCTGGACGGAAAACTTTTCGGGATGCGGGGCTATCCCGTGACCAGCGGCTCGGACGTTTTGAATCTGAAAAACATCACCCAGTTCAGGATCTTCGTGCGGCACCCGACCGAGGATTACAGTTTCGAAGTGGCCGATATCAGCGCCGGAGGCGAACACACCCCGCCGACCGCATGGATTACCGATGCACAACCGTTCTTTCCGTTCATTGACACCTTTGGCCAATACAAACACAAAGACTGGCCGGGCAAGGTTCATTCGCTCGCCGAACTTCAGCAGCGGCGCGCGGCGGAGGCCTTGGAACTCACCGCCCAGCCCGGTCCGGCGGGCTGGGATAAATTCGGCGGGCTGGCCGGCGGCCCGCAACTCAAGGCCACCGGCTTTTTCCGCACGGAGAAAGTGAACGGCAAATGGTGGCTGGTGGATCCGGCGGGCCATCTGTTCTGGTCCCACGGCATCGACTGCGTGCGCATGCGGGACGCGACGCCCGTCGAGGAGCGGGCAACCTGGTTTGAGAATTTTCCGGGCGACCAGCCGGAAAACCGCGAATTTCTTTACAAGGGATTTGCCCTCCTGGGACATTACGAAGGCCGCAACGTGAAATCGTTTTCCTTTAACGGCGCCAATTTGAAACGCAAATACGGCGAGCGCTGGCAGCAGGATTATGCGGACACGGTGCATCAGCGGCTGCGGAGCTGGGGACTGAACACCATCGCAAACTGGTCCGATTCCAGCATCTACCTGCTACGCCGCACGCCTTACACGGATAACATCGGATCGTATGGGGTCAAAATGATCGAGGGCAGCAAGGGTTACTGGGGCAAGTTTCCCGATGTGTTTGACGCCAGTTTTGCCACCGCCATAAGCCGGGCCATGAAAAACAAAACGAACTCCAGCGCCAACGATCCCTGGTGCATCGGCTACTTTAGCGACAATGAAATGTCGTGGGGCGATGAAACCTCGCTGGCGCTCGGCGTCCTGCAATCCCCGCCGCAACAGGCCGCCAAACGGGAATTCCTGAACGATCTCAAGGCAAAATATCCGGACATCGCCGGACTCAATTCGGCCTGGGGAACCAACTATGTTTCCTGGGACGCGTTGCTGGAAAGCCGCACGGCGCCGGACAAGGTGAAAGCCCGGCATGATCTGGTCGCCTTTGGAATCCGGCTGGCCAAAACCTATTTCCGCACCGTGCGCGACACCATCAAAACCGTGGCGCCCCACCAGCTTTACCTCGGCTGCCGTTTCGCCTGGGTGAACGATGAGGCGGCCAAAGCCGCCGGCAAGTATTGCGACGTGGTCAGTTACAACCTGTATCAGCACAGCGTCGCCGGCTTCAAGTATCCGGGCGATGACAAGCCTTTGATCATCGGCGAATTTCATTTTGGCGCATTGGACCGGGGGCTGTTCCACACCGGTCTGGTGCCGGTGGATAACCAGCCCGCCCGCGCGGAAGCCTATTGCGATTATGTGCGCGGGGCGTTGCGCCAGCCGCAATTCGTGGGCACGCATTGGTTTCAATGGATAGACGAATCAACCACGGGCCGGGTGCATGACGGAGAAAACTATCAGATCGGTTTTCTGGACGTGGCCGACACGCCTTATCCGGAGACGATTGCCATCAGCCGCGAGATTGGCCAACGGCTCTACGAAATCAGATTGAAATGAAATTGAAATACGAACGAAACGGGTGACCATCCCAAATTTCCCTGCCAATCAAAAAATGAAACACCGCCAGACCCTCCTTCATTTCACCCGCCAACTGAAGATTATTTTCAGTCTGGGCGCGCTGGGCTTTGCCGCGGCCATGAATGCGGCGGACACACATTCCTTCAAGCCGGGGCTGCTCTGGCTCGACAGTGCTGGAAAGCCCATCAACGCCCACGGCGGCGGCATACTTTACCATCAGGGCACTTACTACTGGTATGGCGAACACAAAGAGGGTCCGACCACCACGCCCGCTTGCAACAAAAGCTGGGGCGGCACGCGCACCGAAGTGGTGGGCGTCCACTGCTATTCATCCACGAATCTGTTTCACTGGAAAGACGAGGGGCTGGCCCTGCGAGCGGTGACGAATGATCCCCAGCACGACCTGCACTCGTCCGGCGTGCTGGAACGGCCCAAAGTTGTTTTCAACGCCAAGACAAAAAAATTCGTGATGTGGATGCACATTGATTCGGTTGACTACAGCGCTGCCCGCGCGGGCGTGGCGGTGGCGTATCATCCGACCGGACCGTTCACCTACCGGAACAGCGTGCGGCCGGAAGGACAAATGAGCCGCGATCAAACCCTGTTTCAGGACGATGACGGCACGGCCTACCGGGTTTATGCCTCGGAGAACAACCAGACCACCTACATCTCACGGCTCAGCGACGACTACCTGACCCATAGCGGAAAATTCGTCAAAGCGTTTGCCGGGCGCAGCATGGAGGCCCAGGCGATTTGCAAACGCGGCGGAAAATACTATCTGATTGCCTCCGGCTGTTCCGGCTGGGCGCCCAACGCGGCGCGCTCGGCGGTGGCGGACAACATCATGGGGCCGTGGACCGAACTCGAAAACCCCTGTGAAGGAAAAGATGCCCAGACAACTTTTGGCGGTCAGAGCACCTATTTGTTACCGGTGGCCGGCAAACCCGGAGCCATTATTTTTATGGCGGACATCTGGAAAGGCGACGACATCGCCAGCTCCCGTTATCTGTGGCTGCCGATCCGTTTCGAGGATGGAAAGCCGCGCATCCGTTGGGAAAAAAGCTGGAACCTGTCGGCCTTTGATCACTGAAGCTACATTCGTTTTTACGAGCGATACGCGATCGCCCTTATTGAAGACAGTTCATGCCCCAGCCACTCATTGCAGCGAAAAACTTTTTTCTTCACTGTTGATTTCAATTCCCGCCGCCTCCACCATCTTCTTTGAATTTTGCAGTTATGCGGTTCACTGATTTTTCCGAACAATCTCAAGGCGTCCAGTTGTTGCAACGCTCGCTCGCCCGCGGACGCCTTGGCCACGCCTACCTTTTTACGGGGCATCAGTTGGAGGGTCTCGAAGCGCTAGGCCGCACGCTGGCGAAAACCCTGAACTGCCAGAATCCCGTCAATACCAACGGCATTCCTACTGACTGCTGCGAGGAATGCGGAAACTGCCGGAAAATTTCCGACGATCTTCATGCCGACATCCACTGGGCCCGGCCGGAATCCAAATCCCGCGTCATCACCATTGACCAGACCCGCGATTTGACGCAGCAAATCCAGCTCAAGCCCACCGAGGCCGGCTACAAGATCGCCATCATTTCCGGGGCCGACCGCTTGAATTCTCAAGCCGCCAACGCTTTTCTCAAAACGCTCGAGGAACCGCCCCCGAAATCCATCCTAATCCTGCTTTCCACCGAGCCGTCGCGGATTCTGGAAACCATCCTGTCGCGCTGCCTGCGGCTGAATTTCTCCGCCGAGACCGCCCGCACCCTTTCCGCCGAGCAAGCTTACTGGCTCCAGCAATTCAGCTCGGCCGCCGCCACGGAACAAAAAAGTTTGTTCGGTCGCTACCGGCTGCTCGATGCGCTGCTGCAACACCTCAACGCCATCCGCGCCAAGGTAGACGAAACCCTCTCCGCCCGCTCGCCGCTCGAGAAATACGACGACGCGGAGAAAAATCTGCGCGATAAATGGGAAGACGAACTGACCGCCGGCATCGAGGCTGAGTATCGCCGCCAGCGCGCCGAGGTTTTGCTGCTGCTGCAATGGTGGTTGCGCGATGTCTGGCTGCACACGCTCGCGGCGGGCGAGGAATTGCTGCATCTGCCGCAAATCGCCGGGGCGGACGAGGTCGCCAAACGCATCAATCCCCATCAGGCGCGGGAAAACCTGACGGTGCTCGAACAGACCCAGCGCCTGCTCCACAGCAACGTGCAGGAAGCCCTCGCCCTCGAAGTCGGCCTGCTGAAGCTGCAGCTTTGACGCGATGAAAAACGTCACCGCGACGAAAATTTACACGCTCGCGTTCGGCCTTTTCCTCGGCCTCTGCCTCTGGAAATTCGGCAACCCCGTCATCCTTGGCCACCAAATTTCCGCGCCCGCAAACGGTTCGGATTTTCTGAACAACCCGTGGCCGCCCCATTGGGCCAACTGGATTTTGCTGCCTTTGGCAATTATCGGCGGCCTGTTCGTTTTCAAAAATCGCCGCCGCGGACATTCCGACCAATCGCTGGCTGCCGGCACTTCCATCTTCCAGTTTCCAGCTTCCATCCTCCATTTTTTGCCGCTCGTGTGGCTCGGCTGGCAATTCATCTCCGCCACGCGGACCGTTGATACCTATTTAACCGGCGTGACCATCTGGCAATTTTTCGGCTGCGCGGCATGTTATTTTCTCGGCGCGATGCTGTTTTCCCGGGAAAACCGGTCGCGCTGGCTGCTTTTCGGCGTGCTGGCCGCCTTCACCTTTTGCCTCGTCCGGGCGGTGGACCAGCGTTTGTTTGAATTTCCACAAACCTGCCAGATGCTCGCGACTGGTGAACGCTGCGGCTGGACAAATTTCCCGCCGGAAACCGTCGCCACCATGAAACTCGATGGGGTCATCATCAGCACCAATGGCATCGACGCGGTGAACCCGGTGGTCATGGCGAAATTTCAAAAAGGCCGCGTTTCCGGCACGCTGGTTTATCCGAACGCGCTGGCCGGAATCATCCTGCTGCTCTGGCCGGTGGCGCTGGCGCTGGCTTTTGGAGCCACAAAACAAATGAAGCCGCCCATCCGTCTGGCCGCAATCACCCTGACGGTTTTTCTCGGTGGCGCGGCGCTTTTCTGGAGCGGTTCCAAGCTCGGCTGGCTCATCGGTATCGGCATGGCCGGACTTTATTTACTACGACGGGATTGGCCGAAAAAACTCAAGCTGGCGGCGGTGGCGACGGTTTTGATTATCGGCCTGGGAATTTTCGCCGTCCGTTTTCAATCCTATTTTGCCGGCGGGGTGACGAGTGCCGGGGCGCGGCTGGATTACTGGCACGCGGCCGTGCAGACCACCGTTGCGCACCCGCTTTTGGGCACCGGACCGGGAACCTTCCAGCGGCCTTACGCACAACTTAAAGCGCCGGAGGCCGAGATGGCGCGGCTGGCGCACAATGATTACCTAGAGCAATTTTCCGATTCCGGCCTCATTGGCGGCGTCAGCTACGCGGCATGGATCCTTCTCGCGCTGGTGGTGATCGGCAAAAAACTATGGCGGAATGGCGACGAAATTGAATTTGCCATTTATGCCGGACTGCTCGGCTGGTTTGGGCAGGGTTTGGGTGAATTTGGACTTTACGTTCCGGTGCTGGCGTGGACGGCTTTTTCGTTATTGGGCGCATTGATTGGAGCAAAAAGAATTGAATTCGACAAAAAACCGGAGTCTGGCTAGTCTTCCCCCATGAAAGTCCTGTTTCTTAATGGCCCAAACTTGAATCTGCTTGGCACCCGCGAGCCGGAGGTTTATGGCCGGACGACTCTGGCTGACATCGAAGCGAAAGTTCGCGAACGGGCGGCGCAATTAAAGGTGGCAGTAGATTTTCGCCAATCGAATCAGGAAGGTGAACTCGTTAACTGGATTCAGGAAGCCAAGGGCAAATTCGAGGTAATTGTCATCAATGCTGCCGCCTATACCCACACCAGCGTCGCCCTGCGCGATGCAATTTCGGCGGTGGGTGTGCCAGCGATTGAGATTCATCTTTCCAACATCCATGCGCGAGAGGAGTTCCGGCATAAGTCCTTGATTGCTGCGGTTTGCAAGGGGCAAATCAGTGGTTTTGGTGAAAAATCTTACATTTTGGCCCTGGAAGCATCTGTTAACGTTAACGATTCAAATATATAAGCCTATTTTTGCTTAATAACCGGTTTATATCTTTTTAAAATTTGTCATTGACCTTTTGAATCGGTGTAAATAGTATCTGCCTATCGATTTTTGAACATAAGCGGGTTCTGATTCAAATGCTGTTATAATTGAAAAAAAGTCGAATTTCTCGCCGCATTATAAACTTTAACGAAAACGAACTGTGGAACTCAAAGATATCAAAGCCATCATTGATTTGATGAAAAAAAACTCCATAACGGAGTTTGAACTGGAAGAAAAAGACTCAAAACTGCGCCTCAAGCGCGGGTTGAATGGCGGAACGCCGGTGGTTCAATATGATGATCCCGCGCCGGTGCAATTGATGCCAACGTCTGTTCCCGTCCCAGTTACGGCTCCGAGTACTGCTGCCGCCCCAGCGGCGACGGCCGCCACCGGCGAAGTGGACATCAAATCGCCGATGATTGGAACCTTCTATCGCACCCCTTCGCCGGAGTCGGCGGCTTACGTCGAGGTTGGCACGGAAGTCACCTCGGAAACGGTCGTTTGCATCATTGAAGCGATGAAGGTTATGAACGAAATCAAAGCCGAGGTGAAGGGCGTGATTACCCAGATACTGGTGGATGGCGGCAAACCGGTTGAATTCGGTCAGCCGCTGTTCAAAGTGCGCCCGTCTTGATCCGCGTCGAAACCCCCATTCCGAAATTTCATGTTTGAAAAAGTTCTAGTCGCCAATCGCGGAGAAATCGCCGTCCGCATTATTCGCGCCTGCAAGGAGCTGAATATCCGCACCGTGGCGGTCTATTCGGAAATTGACGCCAACTCCATGCACGTGCAGATGGCTGACGAGGCCATTTGCATCGGCAAGGCGGCTTCATCGGAAAGCTACCTGCGCATTGACCGCCTCATCAGCGCGGCGGAAATAGCCGACGTGGATGCGATTCATCCGGGCTACGGATTTTTATCAGAAAACGCCCATTTCGCGGAGGTTTGCGAGAGTTGCAACATCCGCTTCATCGGGCCGAGTCCGCGGGCGATGAGCGCTTTGGAAGACAAAGCGGTGAGCCGTGCGCTGGCCAAGAAAGCCGGCGTCGAAATTCCGCCCGGATCCGAAGGCACGGTGGACAATGAAAAGGATGCCCTGGCCAACGCCAAGCGTATCGGCTATCCGGTAATGATTAAAGCCGTGGCGGGCGGCGGCGGGCGCGGGATGCGCATCGCCCACAACGATATTTCGCTCGTCAAAGGCTATCACACGGCGCGCAGCGAGGCGGAAAAGTGTTTTGGCAATTCCGGCGTTTACATCGAAAAATTCATCGAGAATCCGCACCATATCGAAATCCAGATCCTCGGCGACAGCAAAGGCAAAATTATCCACCTCGGCGAACGCGACTGCTCCGTGCAGCGCCGCAACCAGAAGCTGATCGAGGAATCGCCGTCGCCATTGCTGGAATATAAATTCAAGAAGCTGCGCGACAAGATCGGCAAGGCCGCCGTGCGCATCGCGGAGGCGGCGCGTTACACGAACGCCGGCACGGTGGAATTCATCGTGGACGACAACGGCAATTATTATTTCCTCGAAGTCAACAAGCGCATCCAGGTCGAGCATCCGGTCACGGAGGAAGTCACCGGCATTGACCTGGTGCGCGCGCAGATCGAAATCGCCATGGGCGAGCCGCTGAAGTTTTCCCAAAGCGACATTCAGATTAAAGGCCACGCCATCGAATGCCGCATCAACGCCGAAGATCCGTTTAACGATTTTCGCCCCAGCCCCGGACGCATCGAGATGTATTACCAACCCGGCGGTCGCGGCGTGCGCATGGACACGCATGCTTACGCGGGCTACACGATTCCGCCGACCTACGACTCTATGATCGGCAAACTCATCGTCAAGGGCGGCGACCGCCGCGTGGCGATTGACCGCATGAACCGCGCGTTGAACGAGTTTCTCATCACCGGCGTCAAGACGACCATTTCCTTCCAACAGGCCATCATGCAGGATCCCAACTTCCGCCGCGGGGTATATTCGACGAATTTTGTCGAACAGCTTCTCAGTGGTGCCCGCCGAGAATTGATTGAAGAAAAAACCTAATTGACTCGACCGGCATTTTTTGAAAAAAACTTCTCCTCATTCAAAAAACGAACGGGGTGTCAGTTCGACAGAATGGTCCGTGAACCGCAAAAACAACAACTTTCAATGGTCTAGCCGAGGTGGCCCCAGCTTTTTGATAGAAGAATTAAATTTGACAGCCTTTTCAACCAGCATATCTTGAACGGTAAACATTATGGCTGACATCCCTCCGTCCAATCCTGCGCCGACACCGGCGCCCGGTTCCCCAGTGCAATCACTCAAAACTGAAACCGGCGCGGTGCAACCACCCAAAAAAGAAACCGGCAAGGTGCAGCCGAAAAAAGAAACCGTCCGTATCAATTTGCCACCTCGGCCAACCGCCGCGCCGACCATCAAGTTGCCCACGCTCCCCCCCGGCGGCCCCACCGGAGCATCCAGCCCGTCATTATCCACCACCCCGCCGGCTGCCGCAGGATTGAAAACAGCCGCAGCGGCTGCTGCGCCCGCAAAGACTGCCGCCGCAGCGGCTGCTGCGCCCGCAAAGACTGCCGCCACCACACAACGTCCCGCAGCGGCGCAGGTCGTGCCAGCCATCCAGCCGGTGGACAAGATTTTGATTTATGCCGCTGCCGTTACCAGCCTGATCGCCGTCGGTATCGCGGTCTGGGTTTTGGTGACTTTGAAAAATGTCGTTGAAAAATTTACCAGCTAAACTATGGCCTCCCCTTTGATCGTCACCTTGACGCAGGACAACTTTGAAGCCGAAGCGCTGAAATCCACCATGCCGGTGCTCGTGGATTTTTGGGCCGAATGGTGCGGCCCGTGCAAAATGATTGCGCCCGTCCTTGACGAACTCGCCACCGAGTTCCAAGGCAAGGCCAAGATTGGCAAGGTCAACATTGACGAGCATCAGGGTCTCGCCGCCCAGTTTGGCGTCCGCGCCATCCCGACTCTCCTTGTCATCAAGAACGGCCAGGTCACTGAGCAGATGGTCGGCGCCAAGAGTAAACGCGATTTGAAGGCCAGCCTCGACCGCGCCACGGCCTGACCGGGCGGCGGACGTATGGCCCTGATTCTCACGCCCGGCCAGTTCATACAGCGCGCGCAATTCTACCAGCAGCTCGGCCAGCTCACATCGGCTGGCATTGGGCTCATCCAAGCGCTCGAACAACTCGAACGGAATCCGCCCAGTCGCGCCTACCGCGAGCCAGTTCGGCACCAACTCGAACAGATCAAGCAGGGCGCCACTTTCACCGATTCGCTGCTGGCCACCAGCGGCTGGTTGCCAGAATTTGACATCGCCCTCATCGAGGCTGGCGAACACAGCGGACGGCTGGACCAATGCTTCAAGGCGCTTTCAAATTTTTACAACGACCGCGCCCGCATCACTAAAAAGGTCATCGCGCAGCTCGTTTATCCCGTCGGTCTGGTCCATTTTGCCGCGTTCGTGTTTTTGATCGTGCTGCCATTTGCGGCGTCGCAGTTCGGTGCCGGTCTGGCTGGGCTGTTCTTGCGGGCCGGGCTCATCCTCTCGCCGCTTTACCTCGGCACGGCGCTGATCATCTACGCCCTGCAGAGCAAACACGGCCAAGGCTGGCGGGCGCTCATGGAAACCAGTCTGCGCCGGGTGCCAATTCTCGGCCCGGCCCGTTACTACCTCGCGCTGTCGCGGCTCGCGCTGGCACTGGAAGCGTTGATCAACGCCGGGGTGAACATCATTCCGGCCTGGAAGCTGGCCGCGAACGCCTGCGGTTCGCCCGCCCTGCGCCGCGTCATTCTCGGCTGGCAGTCGCAAATCGAGGCCGGCGTCACGCCCGCCACCATGCTGACCGACAGCAATCGTTTTCCCGAGATGTTTGCCAACTATTACCACAGCGGTGAAGTCAGCGGTAAACTCGACGAATCCCTTGACCGGCTGCACCGTTATTACTCCGAGGAAGGCACTCGCAAGCTGGAGAGCTTCGCCGAATGGATGCCGCGCCTTGCTTACGGTATCGTCGCCGGCATCATCGCTTACAAGATTATTTTGTTTTACGCCGGTTACTTCAACCAAATCGGCGAGATCACCAAAGGCCTTTAACCATCATGACCCTCACTGAAATCCTTGCCAACGAGGAATTACGCCAGCACGAATTTCCCGTCGTAAAAAACAAAATTTTTCTCGGCCACGCTGGCGTCTGCCCGCTGCCGCGCCGTGTGGCGCAGGCCATGATTGATTGCGCCACCGGCGGCACGCTCGGCGATCAGGAAACCTTCGTCATGCAGCAGTTGACGGCGGCACGCAGGGCTGGCGCGCAATTGCTGAACTGCCAGCCGGATGAAGTTTCGCTCGTCGGTCCGACCTCGCTCGCTTTGAGCTTCGTCGCCGCCGGGCTGAATTTCCGCAAGGGCGACAACATCCTGATCTACCACGACGATTATCCTTCCAATGTCTATCCGTGGATGGCGCTCGCGGAAAAGGGCGTGAAAGTCCGACTGATGAACATCCGCCACCTCGGCGTCATCCGCAAAGTGGACGTCATGGGCCAGGTGGACGAAGACACCAAGCTCGTCGCGCTCGCCTCGAACCATTTCATCAGCGGCCATCGGCTGGAACACGACGCCATCGGCCAGTTTCTGCGCGAGCGGAACATTCTATTCTGCCTCGACGCCATCCAGACCCTTGGCGCGTTTCCGACGACGGTTGAGAACGT
This sequence comes from uncultured Verrucomicrobia subdivision 3 bacterium, assembly GCA_903858275.1. Classification (GTDB taxonomy): domain Bacteria; phylum Verrucomicrobiota; class Verrucomicrobiia; order Limisphaerales; family UBA11358; genus UBA11358. The sequence continues at coordinate 94,063 of CAIOIC010000100.1, forward strand.
GGATTTTCTCGCAGCCGATTCCCACAAATGGCTCCTCGGCCCGTGCGGCGCGGGTTTGTTTTACGTCAAAAAGGATTTGCAGGAAAAACTGAATCCGCCCGTTTACGGCTGGCACAACGTCCGCAATCCCAACTTCGTAGCGCAGGAAAAAATCGAGTTCCGCAGCGGCGCGGCCAAGTTTGAGGCCGGCACGCACAATCTCGTCGGCCTCGCCGGTTTGCTCGCGGCGATGGAACTGGCGCTGGAAATCGGCGTGGGCAATATCGCCGCCGAACTGCTCCGCAAACGCGCCTGGCTGGTGCCAGCGTTGCAGACCAAGGGCTACACCGTATTAAATGCGGAACCCAAACCGGAAAATGCCAGCGGCATCACCTCCTTTTTTACACCGGGCAAAGATTTGGCGGCGTTGAACCAGAAGCTGGCGGAAGCTGACGTCGTCGCATCTTTGCGCACCGACCGCAAGGGACAGAACTATATCCGCCTATCGCCATACTTTTACAACACCGACGCCGAACTACACCGGGTGTTAGATTTGTTGTGAACTCGGTCGGCAGATTCCAAAGCCGACCTTTTCGGATTGGAAGACGAGGCGTCTGACAGTGTGAAATCCGGTGCGGGGCAAACGCGCTTGGCTGGACAATAGATTTGAACCGGTGCAAAGTCGGGAGGTGAATCGGAACGCCGCCAACTTTAATCGAAGAAATGGTTGGCGAATGGGTTGCCTAAGGGCACCGCCGTGAATTCGTGAAAAATGATAGATTGAAAAAAACTGCGGCCTCATTAATTTTAGGCGACTTTGCGCATTTCCATGACTGAGATTCTCGCACTTGAACGTGTCAGATTCGTCTCGGAATTAGTAATCCGTAAGCGCGTCGAGATCGCATTAACTCACCATCGTGAGTTACTTACCCGTCTCTTACCCGAGGCGAAGTCATATCATATCGGCAGCACGGCTGTGCCGGGTTCTCTTACGAAGGGTGATTTGGACATTCAACTTAGAGTCACCGTGGGGCAATTTACCCGTGCTGACGCAGTGCTCGCCAGTCACTACCAGCGCAATACTGGTTCAGCTCATTCACCTACATTTTCGAGTTTCAAGGACGACAGGGCCGACCCTCCGCTTGGAATTCAGCTTACCGTCGCCGGCGGACCGGATGATTTCTTTTGCCGCCTGCGCGACTATCTAATCGCCCATTCCGAAGTGAACGAACGCTACAATGAACTTAAACGCCGTTTTGACGGTGCTTTAATGGTCGATTATCGTGCCGCTAAATCGGCATTCATTGAGGAATTACTCGAAAATATCTTCAACTAACGCCGCCCAATAGCTTTATAGGTTGCAACCGGTCTGCCCGCTGATTCAGTTCTTCCCGCCGCGCATCTTGCTCGACACCCGCCGACAAATTCGGCTTACTATGGCGAATTTAATTTCGCCCATGCCGTCACTCAACGCCGAAAAACTCGCTCAGGCCAAGTCGCTCGGATTTTCCGACCGGCAAATTGCCCATTTGACCGGAACCACCGAGGATAAAATCCGCGCGCAGCGCAAAAAGCTCCATCTCGTCCCCAGCTACCGCCTCGTGGACACCTGCGCCGCCGAGTTCGAGGCTTACACGCCGTATTATTATTCCACCTACGATCGCGGCGACGACGAGGTGAAGCCGGATTCGCCCAAGAAAAAAGTGATGATTCTCGGCGGCGGGCCGAACCGCATCGGCCAGGGCATCGAATTCGATTACTGCTGCGTCCACGCCGCCTTCGCGCTCAAGGAGGACGGGTTTGAAACCATCATGGTGAACTCGAATCCCGAAACGGTTTCGACTGATTACGACACCAGCGACAAATTGTTTTTCGAGCCGCTCACGCTGGAGGACGTGCTGCACATTTACGAGCGGGAAAAGTGCTGGGGCGCCATCGCGCAATTCGGCGGCCAGACCCCGCTGAACCTCGCGCTCGGCCTCCAGAAAAATGGCGTCAACATCATCGGCACCTCGCCGCAGAGCATTGAAGTGGCGGAGGACCGCAAGCTGTTCGCCGCGATGCTGCGCAAGCTGGATATTCCGCAGCCGCCCAACGGCCTCGCCACGAACGCGGAAGAGGCGCTCGTCATTTCAAAACGGCTGACGTATCCGGTGCTCGTCCGCCCGAGCTTCGTGCTCGGCGGCCGCGCGATGCAGATTGTTTATTCCGACGCCGAGCTGGCGCATTACATGAAGTTCGCCGTCGAGGCCTCGCCGGAGCGCCCCGTGCTGGTGGATAAATTTCTGGAAGACGCGACGGAGGTGGACGTGGACTGCATCACGGATGTCGGCCTATTCAAGAATCCCGATGAAGGCACGATTGTCATCGGCGGGATGCTGGAGCACATCGAATTCGCCGGCGTTCATTCCGGCGACGCCGCGATGGTGCTGCCGCCGCACACGCTGTCGAAGAAGGTCATTGATACCATTCGCGAATACACGCACGCCATGGCCCGCGAGCTGAAAGTCGTCGGCCTGATGAACGTGCAATACGCCGTCAAAGGCGACACCGTTTACGTCCTCGAAGTGAACCCGCGCGCCTCGCGCACCGTGCCGTTTGTGAGCAAGGCCATCGGTTTTCCGCTCGCCAAGCTCGCCGCGAAAGTGATGGCGGGCAAAACCTTGAAGGAGCTGAAGTTCACCAAGGAAATCTGGCCGAAATACTGGGCGGTGAAGGAATCGGTGTTTCCCTTCAACCGCTTCCACGGGCAGGACATTCTGCTTTCACCGGAAATGCGTTCAACCGGCGAAGTCATGGGGCTGGACGCCGACCGCGGCATCGCCTACGCGAAGTCGCAGATGGCGGCCGGTTCGCCGCTGCCGCTCAGCGGGAAAATTTTCATCAGCGTCAGCGATGCGCACAAGAACAAGGTGGCCGAAGTCGCCAAGCAGTTTGTGGAGCTCGGTTTCGAATTGATTTCCACCGGGGGCACGGCGGCGGTGCTGGAAAAAGCCGGGCTGAAGGTTGAGCGTATTTTCAAGCTCACCGAAGGCCGGCCCAACGCGGTGGACTTGCTCAAGAACAAGGAAGTCCAGCTCGTCATCAACACGCCGAGCGGCGCCACGCCGCGCGCGGATGAGATCAAAATCCGCACCACGGCCGTTTATACCGGCACGCCGATCATGACCACGATTTCCAGCGCACTGGCGGCCGCCCGCGGCATCGCCGCGCTGAAAAAATCCGGCTACAGCGTCAAGACCGTGCAGGAATATCATTGAGCTGAAACTTCGTCCCAACGGTCACGGCGGTCACAGACCGCCGCAACAGCACTGGTTAAAAAATTGACGTCGGCGGTAAACGAGCTATTCATTTTGCTATGAAAAATTATTGGTTTCTCATTTTGTTCGCCACGATTTCGGCGACGACGGTTTTTGGACAGGACACGGCTGCGCAGCAGCAGATTGACAAGTTAAGCGGGCAGATTCAGGACCTGCTGGCGGCGCAGGGCAAGCAAGACCAGGTCATCTCCGGATTGCGGAAGGAAATCTCCGAACTGCGCGACAAGGTCAATGCGCCGCAGGTGAACGACAGCGCCAGCCGCGAGGACTTAAAGACGCTCGCGGAGAAAGTGCAGGAGATTGACAAGAAGCGGCAGGCGGACCGCGATTTGATCATCAAACAAATTGAGCAGCTTGGCAAAGTGTCCGCCGCTCCATCAGTGAAACCCAAACCCGCGCCCAAGACTCCCGCACCTGATGAGACCACCACCGCACCCGCCACGCCCCAGAAAGGCTATGAATACGTGGTGAAGGCGGGCGACACTATCGGGCTGATTGCCAAGGCGTATCGCGACCAGGGCGTAAAGGTGACGACGACGCAGATTCTCAAGGCGAATCCCGGATTGGATGCGAACAAGCTTTACGTCGGTAAGAAGGTGTTCATCCCTGATCCGAATGCGAAGTGAGTGGCCAAAGGCAGCCTGCCTTTAATTGGCAACCGAAAGTTCGACAAACAAAAACTCATTTGGCCCGAGATGGAGCGGGAGTGAAAAATTCCGGGCCGGCGCAATGGTTTCATCCTTTTCAAGATTTGGCGCTCCATGGTCTCTGGTTTGCCTTACCGCCTGAACCTTAACCCGCACCGGCTTCGATATAAAATCCGGCGGAAGATTTTTCAGGTTCAGCTTGAAGTCCTTGGCAGCCGTGTTCTTCCACTGATAATTCCAGACTAATACCGACACCTTCCGGGGAGAACCGCCCGCCAGCGTTCCGAGGCCCATGCCCTTCGCGTCCAAGAGCGTTTCCGAGGCATAGCGTTGGGCGGGCAGTTGAGTTTCAAAAAGAGTGGCATGGTAAAACGGCCGTGGTTCCCCGGTCCATTGCCCGCTTCCATCCTTAACAAACAGGGCTTTTACAGGCTGAATGGCATCCACGGTCCAACGATAGGGGATGATGCCAGGCTGGTTGAGGTAGAAGTAATCCAAGGCGAGTTGGCCGGCCGCCTTGATAAAAAAATCCCGGCTCGGGGTTGGTTCAGGCTGCTCTCCGGCATAAAGTCCCCCTTCGGTTATCATGAAAGGCACGACGGGAAGACCGCGCGATTTCAAAGCCGCGTCAATCATCGCCCGTTCCCCGGCCACGCGCGCGGGTGAGTCCTTATAAATCTCCGCGTCCTGAACTTTGGGATTCTCCCGGAGCAAATATTGGTGGTAAGAAATAAAATCGAGCCGTTTGTAGGGGGAAGGGTCGGCCGCATATGCGCTGAGGAACGGATCCATCCATTTTTGGAACTCTGTCACATCCAGCTTATACAGCGTCGGGCCGCCAACTTTTAAGGTCGGTCCGAGCAGGGAGCCGGCGGCAATTTTAGAATTGATTCTGGCAATGACCGAACAGGCTTTTGTATAGGTCGAATAATATCCGGCCGGTTTTTCTCCGCTGGCATTGGGTTCATTATCGATCTCGATAAACTCAATCTTCGGATAGTGGCGCTTGAAATACTCAAGCGCCTTACCCATTTCATCGAGATATTCCGCTTCCGTCCATTTCCCCTTAGCAACCAGTTCGCGATAATGTTTGCCGAAGGGATAATTCACCAGAATCTTTTGGGTGATGGCACTGTATTTTGAGAAATAATTGGCCATGACCACGTTTCCAAAAGTTTCTTTTTTGGTCTCCGGGTTTATAATCAGAGGGAACATCAGCCAGAGTCTCACATACTCGAATTGAAGCTCCTTTAGCTTCTGCCATTGATCCTCGCGCATACCGCTCCGGCCGGGAGTGGCACTCAATGCCCGACCCGGCTGATGGGTGAAATTTCCAAGGGATGCGGCAAAATCAGCCTGCAAAATAATCCCTTTCGAATCCCCGGCCGTCGATTTTTCGGCCAGCAGACCGAATTCAGCCTTAAAGTCAGGCCGGCCAGGGTTGAATTCGTTCGCATTAATGACGGGAACATTTAAAAGTGCAGCCATTATTACGATGTGAAAAATCATTTTCATTACAATTTTAGTCCTTGGCCAGCCGGGTTCCGGCTGCCTACTTGATCAGCAGCAAAATTCCGATGGCGAGCGCGATGCGGTAGAAGCCGAAGGCGTTGAACGTGTGCGTCTGGACGTAGCGCAGCAGCCATTTCACGGCGATGAAGGAGACCACCGCCGCCACGACAGTGGTGAAAAGCAGCATTCTCCAGTCTTCCTTAGGCGCGCCGATAACCGGATGATGCAGGGTCTTGAAAATCTTCCAGCCGCCCGCCGCCAGCATGGTCGGGATGCCGACGAGAAAGGAAAATTCCGTGGCCGCAGGACGGCTTAAGCCGAGCAACAGGCAGAACACAATGGTCGCACCGGAACGCGAAGTGCCAGGGCACGTTCCCGCGATGAGCTGTCCGATGGCAACGGCGATAGCGATGGTCCAGGTGATTTCTGAACTGGTTTTTTTGCCGCGCAGGAAAAATTCCACGGCGAGAAAAGCGAGTCCGCCCAGGAGCATCGCGATGGCGATGGGCGTGGAGCTTTCCGGCAGCTTGAAGCCTTTTTTATCCAGCACGAAACCGACGGCGCCGGTGATGAAGAAGGCGACGAAGATTTTCTTCAGGTAATCGAGCGTCTCCGGTTCGCGCCATTCGAAGATGAATTTGTAAATCCGCTCCGGGAACAGCGGCAGCACGGCGATGACGGCGCCGCATTGGATGACGATGTTGAAGAGGTCGGACTTCTCGACGTTCAGCAGATGCTCGGCGACGAGCAGGTGGCCGGTGGAGGAAATCGGAATAAACTCGGTGATGCCCTCGACGATGCCGAGGATGAGATTGATGAACCAGTCAGGCATGAGTCATTTGACCGTGAAAACAACGCGCGGGGCAAGGCGGAATTTTTAGCTTGCGGGGACACTCGCCAGCCGGATTACTTTTTACCGCCCCAGAAAGTTTTGTTTTCCGCCGCGAGCTGTTTGACCTTGAGCTGGCCGAGAATGGCGTGCCAACTGATGTAGATTTTGTGCCACTGGGTTTCCAGGCCGCGCAGGGCGCCTTCGCCGGCTTCGCTCAAGAGCCGCAGCGACGGGGCATTGCCGATGAGATTGTGGACTTCCTCGCGCGTGGGCGAGCCAACCTCAATGACGGCGTAAATCAATTCCAGTTCCTGCACGATGACGCTTTTGATTTCGAGGAAATGATTTTCATCCGCCGCGGTGAATTTCCTGGCGCGGGCGATGGAGATGAAATGGTTGAACTGCTTCCAGCACTCGATGTGGGTCTCGATCTGCGTGACGAGCTGGTTGATGTCTTTGGGCGTCATAGGCGTGGAATGGTCGGCGTCGGGAGCAACGCGGTTTGCGGAAACAGGAAAATGATTGCCCCGCCGCGCAGTTCGCGGGCGGTGATGCGCAGACTCCCAAAATGCAGGCTGACTTCCGCGAGCGGCATCTCCGCCCCGCGGGCTTCGCGGAACAGTTCCAACACGTCGCGGCCAATGGTTTGCAGCAAACTGTTCGGATAAGCCGAGGACACCGTGGAAGTGACGATGTGGCCATGGCGATCCACCGTGACGGTGCCGGTGGGCAACTGCTGCACATCGGCGCGGCGGCGGAACAGGCTGAATATGTTTTTCAAGAATCCCATGAGGCAACGAGTTTGCGGCTTTTTTCCGGCAGATTGCCGCTGGCTTCCGCTGGCCAGCCGACAAGAAATGACTTGTCGCCATGTGAAATCACCAGCACCTGATGTTCCAAATCCTGGCCGGCTACGTAGGAGAGCGGCCCGGCTCCCAGACGTTCGCCGAGGCGGCGGGCGATTTCCTCGGCGCGGCGCGTCCAGCGCGCGATGGCATCCACACTTTGCGTACCGATGGATTCGGGTTCACCCTGCCCCGCAGGCGGCACGGCGAGAACATAGTCCGCACCTTCACGCGTTAGCTGTGAAAGCCGCCGTATGTGCTTGCGATGGCTGGCGCTTTCAATGGAATCCGGCTCCACCGGATTGGTCGCCTCATCGAGCGACTGGGCGGATTCGAGCAGCAGGGCGTTGACGGGTTTTTGAATGGTGCGCTCGCGGTCCGGTTCGGCGGGCAGATTTTCAAACGTGCCGGATTTCCATGCGACAATGCGCTGAAAAGCCGCCTCGCCCCGCGCGCCTTCCGCTTCGGCATCTATCAATTCGCCATCTTGAATCCACAATTTCGCGATTAGCGGGCCGCGGGTGATGCGCAGCACGGTGCTGCTGCGGGAAAGGCATTCCATCTGGATAATATCCATCAGGCTTTTGCTCTGGATGCCGCGGAAGCCGGGTTCGCTTTGGCGGCCGAGCAGCGACTCGAGACATTCCGAAAATAATTTGGAATTGCGCTGCATCTCCGTTTTGAGCCAGAACAAATCCACGCCGAGTGCGTAGGATCGGGAACGGTATTCTTCATCCTCCAGCCCGCTCAAAACGACCGTGCGGAGTTCAGGAAAACGGCGGCGAACGATGGCCAGCATCTGCAAACCATCAATGCGCGGCATCTTCAAATCGCAGATCAACAGGCGAACCGGCTCGGTTTCAATGAGCGCCAGCGCCCGTTTGGCGTTGTTGGCAGTGAGGATTTCCGGAGCGCTCGGCAGGTCACTCAACAGCTCGCGGCAAAGCGTCAGCCAGTCGGCATCGTCGTCGAGAATTAGAATTTTTTGCCGTTTATCCATTGGCGTTGGCAGTTAATCGCTAACCGTAAAGACCCGTGAATTCAAGCGGAAACATTTCATGTCCGACATTAAAGCAATCCGCGTTCCCACCAAATCGAAGGCTTGTTTTAATGCAAATGAGACAAAGCCGCCTCCCGCCGTCCCACGGTGGGACAAATCCGGCATTTTTAAGGCCAGCAGGAACATGGCGCGATTTGTGCTAAAATTCCTTTGCGTCGCCAACAGAGCGCGCCAAAATCAACTAACAACATGGCCAACTCGGTAAAAACCAAATTTGCCAGCCTGTTACGCGGGCTGTTGCATCAGCTTGACGACCGTGAGGGGGTGTCATCGCAGCGACCGGTCGCCGCTCCCGTGTCCGCCACCCCATCTGCTCGCGCGCCAGCCCAGGTTCCCATCGTGACGCCCGCTCGGGTGGCCAATTCCAACGAAGTCGAACTGCCGCTTGCGCCCATCATCGCCGGCCTGCCGATAGATCTGCGGGCAAAGCTAATGGTCGTACCCGCAGCGGAAATGACGATTTGCCTGCCGATTGAAATCATGATGAGCCAGCTTTCGTTCGGGGCCGTGAAAATTTCCTTCGGTGAACTGCGCCAACTGGCACCCAACATTTTCGCTAATTCCGGCGGCGAACATGACAACCGCCCCGTCAGCCTGCCACTGAATGAAATCCTTCCGCGCCTAAATCCCGCGCTGCTCGCGCGCCGGCCTTCCCCAAAAACCGAAGTGGCCGAGGAAATTGCCGGACCGTTTGGCCAGCAGGGCCGTGGTGTGACGTTCACCACCCAGCCACTCAAGCCCGCCGTTCCGCCACCACCAGCGGGCCCACGCGTGGACCGGCCGGCTGTGTCCGTCGAAAAGCCGGAAGCAAAAGTGCCGATCGCCTTCAAAGCACAAGCGAGTTTACAGCGCCCCGTCGCGTCGCTACCGCCCGCACAGCCAGTGCGTCCGGTGACGCCCAAGCCGGTGATTTTTCCGGCACCCGTTCCCGCGTCTGCTTCCGCAGCGCCAACACCAGAACCGGCGCAGCCCACGATTTTTGCCGGACTCTGGGATCTGGCGGAACACTGGCCGGAGGAATTGAAGGATGAAATTTCCCGTTCCGCGCTCGCCAATGTCAGCGTGCCGCTGGCCGGTTCGCTTGTGGAAGCGGGTTTGAAACGCGGCCGCGTGACAATGTCGTGGAAACAACTGCGCCTTTTGGCCAAGCCGAGTTCCGCCGCGTCAGCCAATGATGGCTTGGAACTGGATTTGCCCATGAAGGTGATTGCGCCGATGTTTTTTGCCGCACAAAAAAACCGGATGTCAGCTCGAAAGACCGTGAAAGTCTCAGCGGATATTCCCACTTTGTTCTTCGGGTTTCCGCAAGCCGCGCCGGAGCCACCACCGAGCGCGCCCCCGCCAGTGGAAAGAAAACCGGCGGAGACGAATTTTTATGTTTGGGGCGACGAGGGCGAGACGCCACGAGCCGAGCCGAAGACAGCTTCGCAACCGGCCACGCCGCAGACGGATTTCACCCGTCGCCAGGCTCCACCGGCGGATGTGGTGCAGCGGGCGGTGGCTTTGCCGGGCGTTGCGGGCGTGCTCATCACGTTGATGGACGGTTTGCGCGTGGCGAGCCAGGTGCCGGCGGAATTTAACGCGGACACGCTCGCGGCGTTCATCCCGCAGATTTTTGAGCGGCTGAATCAGGCGACTCGCGAGCTGCGGATGGGCGCGCTGAACAATGTAAATTTCACGGTGGGCAACGTGCCGTGGAAAATCTTCCGTGTTAATGCGGTTTATTTTGCGGCATTCGGCCGCGCAGGTGAAGGTTTGCCCACCGCGCAACTGGCGGCACTAGTGGCGGAATTGGACCGGAAAAAATAACCAATAAATTATGGCCATCATCAATCAAGCGACGAAAGAGTTGCAGGTCAAAATCGTGTACTACGGCCCGGCGATGGGCGGCAAGACGACGAACCTCGTGCAGATTCACGACCACGTCCAGACGGCGGCGGGCAACAAGGGCAAGCTCGTCTCACTGGCGACGAGTTCGGACCGCACGCTATTTTTCGATTTCCTGCCCATCGAGGCGATGACCATCAAGGGCTTCAAAACGAAATTCCAGCTCTACACGGTGCCGGGTCAGGTGATTTACAACACGACGCGGCAACTGGTTTTGCGCGGCGTGGACGGCATTGTGTTCGTCGCCGATTCGCAATACGAGAAGATGCCGGAAAACGTGGAGAGCTTTCAGAACCTCGTGGACAATTTGAATACCCTGAAGATGAATCTGGCGGACATTCCGTATGTGCTCCAATACAACAAACGCGATTTGCCGAACGCCGCACCCGTGGAATATCTGGATTACCTCCTCAACAACCGCGAGGTGCAGGTGCCTTCGTTCCAATCCACGGCACACAAGTGCGAGGGCGTGTTCGAGACCTTGAATATGATCACCCGGCTGCTGCTTCAGAAATACATCAATCAAACCGTCCCGCCCACCGCATGACATGGCTACCTTGCCGCAACTCATCGAGGAAGACGTTCAACGGCTCGCCGCAGTGCTGGCCGCGTTTGTGGCTCAATCCGACGCCATCGCCGCACTGGTGATTGACAAGGGCGGCTTTCTGTTGGCCCATCACGGCGATGCGGAAAATCTTGATTTCACCACCATTGGCGCGCTGGCATCCGGGGCGTTCATGGCCAACCAGACCATCGCTGGACTAGTGAACGAAAAGAATTTCAATTCCATTTACCAGCAGGGCGAAAAGTTCAGCCTATTCGTCATCAACGTGGATGAACATTGCCTGCTCGTGGTCATCTTTAAATCTCAATCCGGCGTGGGCGTGGTGAAATATTACGCCAACAGTGCCGTCAAACAGATTGCCCAGCAATTAGCCGTCGCCCGCGACCGCAACCCGTCCGCAGGTCTAGACCTATCGGCCATGAATGTCGCTGACCCGCAGGAATTGTTCCGCAAAAAAAGCGCTTGATAATCCATGATTTAGCGGTAGAAGGAATAGACCATGGACAACTTTCACACCGATGAACTGAACCGTCTGCTGGCGGTCATGGTTCAAAGTCATGAGGATATTTCGGATTTACTGTTCGTTCCCGGCAAGCCCCCCCAGGTAGAAGTTCACGGCGAACTGGAAACGCCAAAAGTTGAGTGGCCACCCCCACCTCACGACGCTGCGCAGATTGAAGCCATTGCCCAAATCATCATGGACGGCAGCCCAAAGCTGCTGCAGGACTTGGAGAAGCTTGGCTCCTGCGATTGCAGCTACACCCTGCCGGATAAATGCCGGTTCCGCGTCAACATCTACCGCCAAAGAAAAAAATACGCGCTGGTTTTGCGGCTGCTCAAGCCCTTGGTTCCCTCGATTGATGCACTCGGCCTCGATCCAGTTTTCCGCGAGGTCGTAAAGGAAAAAAACGGTATCACCTTTGTCACCGGCGCTTCAGGTAATGGTAAATCAACCACCTTGGCCGCCCTTCTGAACGAAATCAACCGCGACAATAAAATTCACATCGTCACACTAGAGGATCCGATTGAGTTCTTGTATCCAGACCTCAAAGCCACATTCAGCCAGCGTGAATTGGGCAATGACTTCTACACTTTTTCCGAAGGCCTGCGCTCCGCGATGCGGCAGGCGCCCAAGGTCATCATGGTGGGAGAAATCCGCGACCGCGAAACCTTGGAGATAGCCCTGACTGCTAGTGAAACCGGTCACATGATTTACAGCACTCTGCACACCATCAGCGCGAGCCAGTCCATCAACCGCATCCTGGGGATGTTCAGCAAAGAGGAGGAAAGCCAGACTCGCGAACGCTTGGCGGGCTCCCTGCGCTACACCATCGGCCAGCGTCTGATTCCCAAAAAAACCGGCGGAAGAATCCTGGTCACGGAAGTCATGGGGCACAGCCTCCGGACGCGGGAAGCCATCGCGCTGGGTGAAAACGAAAGCCGGCGGCTTTCCGAAATAATCGAGGTCGGCAGGCATGCTGGCTGGCACAGCTTTGAACAATCTCTGCAAAAAGTTTATGAGGCAGATATAATCACGGAAGAAACGGCGATGCTCTATTCCACCAACAAGCCGGCCATGCGCCAGATGATTGATCATTCGCACAGCTCCGGACGCGTCAGCAAGAAAAATTCGGCGTCCCCCATGTTCTTTATACCGCCACGTCCTGCCACCCAACCCCCCAAGCCACCACTGTAATCAAGGATAAGAAAATTGCCGGACAGAATCTGGCAAGCTCAACTTGCCTCGAACAGTTTATCACGCCGCCGCGCGCTGAAGCCGATCCGCAATACCCGACCACTCCGGCAGATCCGGCGGCGACTCGACGACAATTAACTCCGCGCCTGCTGCATCGCAGCGGTGCAGTTCCGAGTAAAGCGCCCGCGCAAAAGCCTCCGCATCGTGTGGAATCACGCTTACGTTTCCGGCACCGAAGCCGGCGGGGATATTCGTATGGGCGATGACAAAGCAGTTTTGAGTTTTAAGTTTTAAGTTGATAATTTTTGCTACCAATTCCGCCTCATCGGGCCAGTCCAGCACGACCAGTTTGGCCTTCGGCGAGTAATGTTTTTTCAACAAGCCGGGACTTTTCAACGAGCCGGATTCAATCGGCAACCAGCCATCGGCCATCGGCAATCCGACGGCGGCCAGCGATTCCCCGTGAATCATCCCCGGACGCAAAATTCTTGGTGGCGAAACTGACAAATCTAAAACGGTGGATTCTATTCCCACCTGCGACTGCCCGCCATCCACGATTAGGGGGATTTTCCCGTCGAGCTGCGAGCAGACATGTTCCGCATTCGTCGGCGAAATCTGGTTGGACAGGTTAGCGCTGGGCGCTGCCAGCGGGAAACCGCACTCTCGAATCACGGCTTGCATGAACGGATGGCTCGGCCAGCGCACTCCAACGGTTTCGCCGCCGCCGGTCACGTTGTCGGGGATTATTTCCGAGCGCGGCAACACCATTGTGAGCGGTCCTGGCCAGAATGACTTTGAACACTTCTCCGCCAATTCCGGCCAGCGCGCCACACAATCCCGCGCCATTTCTTTGTCAGCAATGTGGACGATAATGGGATTGTGCGCTGGCCGTCCTTTGATTTGAAAAATCCTGGCGACGGCTTTTTCATCCAGCGCGTTCGCAGCGAGGCCATAAACCGTTTCCGTCGGCAGGGCCACGACTTCGCCGGTGCGCAAACGTTCAGCGGCGAGGCGAACAGCTTTTTGGAAAAGCTCCGGCGTGTGCGTTGAAATGATTTCAGTGACCACGGCTTATTCGTAGCGCAACGCTTCAATCGGGTCGAGCCGCGAAGCTTTCCACGCAGGATAAAACCCCGAGATGATGCCGATGCCCGCGCTGGAAAAACACGCAATACCGATCCAGATCACCGGCGTCACCGTCGGCCAGCCAGTGCTGGCGGCAACGACCTTAGCCGCCACCATGCCGAGCGCAATGCCCACCAATCCACCCGCCACGCTCAACGTGACTGCTTCGATCAAAAATTGAATCAGAATATCACGACCGCGCGCACCAACCGCCATGCGGATGCCGATTTCGCGCGTCCGCTCGGTGACACTGACAAGCATGATATTCATGATGCCGATGCCGCCAACAAGCAACGACACACTGGCGATGGCAGCGAGCAGGACCGACATGACGCGCGAGGTCTGCGTGGCCATTTGCATCACTTCCAGTTGGGTGCGCACGGTGAAATCCTGTTCCGCGCTTTTATGCCGGTCGCGCAGCAGCGTTGTGATGTCGGTCTGCACCTGGACGATGGATTCCTTGTCCGCCGCCTGCACCATGATGGAATTAACGAAAGTCCGCTTGGACAGCCGGCGCATGTGACTGGTGTAGGGAATAATGACCACGTCATCCTGATCCTGACCGAAGAGATTGAACCCTTTCGACTCAAGCACCCCGACAATCTTGAACGGAATATTTCGGACAACCAGCGTTTGACCAACGGGATCGTCAGTCGGAAACAACTGATCGACGACGGTCTTGCCGATAATCGCGACTTTGGACAACGCCCGAACATCGCCATCGGTGAACATGGCGCCGTTGACGATGTCCCAGTCGCGGATCTGGGGATAATCCGGCGATTCACCAAGCACCTGAGTATTCCAGTTCTGTCCATTCGCCAGAATCTGCGAGCGATCGCGAACTTCCGGGCTGACGGCGACAACGTTGTCCACCTCGTTTTTGATGGCGCGGGAATCTTCCACCGTCAAGGTTGGAGCGCTGCCCCAGCCGCCACGCATGCCGCCGCTGCTGAAATTGCCGGAGAAAACCGTGACAATATTCTGACCGAGACTGGCAACTTTGTCCTCCACCTGTTTCGTGGCACCGGTCGTGATACTGACGGCGGCGATGACCGAGCCGACGCCGATGATGATGCCCAGCATCGTCAGCAGTGAACGCATCTTGTTCCGGCGCAGCGCGCGCGCGGCGATTTTGAATGGCGCCAGTAATCTCATCATGCCAGTTTTACGGCTTGCTGCGCCGCGCGCAGTTTATTCAATTCAAATTCCGCATTCAGCCGTTTGGCGACCCATTCGTCCGTCCGAATTTTTCCATCTCTCAAAATAATCATGCGCTTGCAATAACTCGCCACATCCAGTTCGTGGGTGACCATGACAATCGTGATGCCCGCCTCGTTCAGCTTCTGGAACACGCCCATGATTTCAATGCTGGTCTGGCTGTCCAGATTTCCGGTCGGCTCGTCGGCGAGTAGCAGAGATGGCTGGTTCACCAACGCGCGGGCGATGGCGACGCGCTGTTGTTGTCCGCCGGAAAGCTGGTTGGGCTTGTGATCGCTGCGGGTCGCGAGACCGACAAGCTCAAGTGATTTGATGGCGCGCGCGCGCTGCTCAGCGTTGGTGATGCGGGCGTGATTGTAGAGCATCGGCATCTCGACATTTTCCAGCGCCGTCGTGCGGGAAAGCAGGTTAAAGCCCTGAAAAACAAAGCCGATTTTGGCGTTGCGGATCACCGCACGCTCGTTGCGGTCAAGGGTGGAAATATCAATGCCGTCGAGAAAATAAGTTCCGCTGGTCGGCCGGTCAAGACAGCCAATCATGTTCATCAACGTGCTTTTGCCGGAACCGCTCGATCCCATGATGGCGACGAATTCGCCGGGCATGATATTCAACGTCACGCCGTTGACCGCGCGAACTTCCACTTCACCAGTTTGGTAAACCTTGTGAATCTCGGTGAGCTGAATGACGGGGCGGGTTTGCACGGCGGATTAAATCAACGGCGCGGGAAGCCTCCGCCGCCAAACGGATTCGATGAGGCGGCGGCAGTTGAGTCATTGTTGATCACGCTGGAAACGACCTTGTCGCCCTCCTTCAATCCCTCAACGATTTCAGTAGCGATGCCGTCAGTGATGCCCACGCGGACCTGAACCGGCCTGAGCGCCGGGGCATGTTCAGCGCCGGCCAGAAAATATACCGTGCGGATATTGCCCTTGCCCTTGCCTTTGACGAGGGCGGGCGCATTGGTTTGCGACAGGCTGATGAGTTGATTGGTTAATACAACCGCGCCTTCCGGGGGGCGGAAACGCAGGGCGACGTTCTGCAGTTTAACGGTGCTTTCCCGCTGGGCGATGATGATGGCCACATTCGCCGTCATGCCGGGCTTCAGTTTATAATCCGCATTGGTCACGCCGATCACCGTGTCGTAAGTGACCACGCTATTCACGGTCGTCGGCGAATTGCGCACCTGCGTCACCACGCCGCGAAAGACCCGCGTGGGATAGGCATCCACCGTAAAATCCACAGCCTGCCCCTCGCTCACGCCACCTACGTCCGCCTCCGAGACCGCCGCGTCAATCTGCATTTTCGTCAAATCCTTCGCGATATTGAACAACGTCGGGGTGTTAAAACTGGCGGCCACCGTCTGACCCACATCCACCGACCGTGAAATCACCACGCCATCCACCGGTGAATAAATTTTTGTATAACTGAGGCTGGCCTTGGAATTGTCAAGCAAGGCCTGTTTGATTTTTACCATCGCTTCCGCCTGATGCAGCGTGGCCAGGGAAATGTCATAATCCGAGCCGGAAACCAGCTTGCTGGCGAAAAGTTCCGCGCTGCGCCGGGCCTGCACCCGTTGCAATTCAAGATTTGCCGTCGAATTGGCGAGGTCCGCTTCAGCCTGCGCCACCTGCGCTAAATACACCCGCTGATCAATCTCCGCGATCAAGTCCCCCGCCTTCACCTGCGAGTTGTAATCAACATACATAGCGCTGATCGTGCCGGACACCTGACAGCCGACCAGCACGCTCTTCACCGGATTCAAAATGCCGGTAGCCGTCACCGTCGCCGTCAACTCGCCCCGCGCCACAGCAGCCGTATTGAAGGCCAGCGGTTCGGTTCGATTGCGGCGGAAATAAAAATATCCACCGGCCACCGCCGCGATGACCACGACGGTAACAATCCACTTCCACCTGTTGCTTGGTTTTTCGGACATAAAATATAATTGCTTTAATGCTTTTGCAGACCGAGCTTAAGCCATGCAAGTTACACTTATTTCCGCCACCGCCGCAATTTCAGTTTGTGACTTTCGCGCCACACCGTAAAATCACCGCGTGCTCGAAATCCTCATCCACCAGCTTACGGCCGCTAATAATCTGACCACCGAACAGGTTCAGTTGGCCGTCGCGCAGTTGACCGACGAAAAAATCTCCGCGCCAACTAAGGCGGAATTTCTCTCCGCCCTGGCGCAAAAAGGCGAATCACCGGAAGAAATCGCCGCTTTCGCCGCCGCGCTACGCGAAAAATCCATCACGCCGCCGCTGGATGAAGAAACCCGCGCCCGCGAAATTCTTGACGTGGTCGGCACCGGCGGCGACCGCTTGAGCACCTTCAACATCTCCACCACCGTCGCCATTCTATGCGCTGCTGCCGGCGTGACTGTGGCCAAACATGGCAACCGCGCCATGACGTCTTCCGTGGGCAGCGCGGATGTCATCGAAGCCCTCGGCATCAAAGCTGACCAATCACCCGCCGAGGCGGCTCGGGCGCTGCGCGAACACAACTTCGCCTTTTTCTTCGCGCCGAATTTTCATCCCGCCTTCAAACATATCGCGCCTGCCAGAAAACTTTGCGCCGAGCGCGGACAGCGGACGATTTTCAACATCCTCGGCCCGCTGCTGAATCCCGTCCGCCCCTCGGCGATGCTCGTTGGCGTGGCGCGGACAGAACACTGCGCGCCGATGGCCCGGGCATTACAGGCGCTCGGCGTCCGGCGCGGCATGGTCGTATGCGGGCTGGCCGAAGGGAAAAATCTGGATGAACTTTCGACGTTGGGCATAAATCAGGTAGCTGAATTTTATCACGAGCGGGGCTTCACCAATTCCGCCTTGTCGCTGGAAAATTTTCCGGTGCAACCGGCGACACTGGCGGATCTGCGCGGCGGCGACAAATCGGCAAACGCAGAAATCATCCGCCGAATTTTGCGCGGTGACGAGCGCGGCCCGAAACGCGACGCGGTCTTGCTCAATGCGGGCGCGGCTTTGTTCGTAGCCGGGAAGGCAAAGTCAGTTGCGGAAGGCTGGGAACTGGCGGGGGAAACGATTGATTCCGGCGTCGCCGCAAAAAAGCTCGCAGTTCTGGCGAGCTAATCAAACTTCTTGATTCTGCGCGTTTTCTTCGGCGGCGTAGTGCAGTCCGAGATTGTGCTGGGCGGTCTTGTTGCCTTGCCGTGCGGCTTTTATGAACCACTTCACCGCCTGCCCTGAATCCTTCGGCACGCCGCGTCCCGTTTGGTAGCAGAGACCGAGATTGCACTGCGCATCGGCAAGTTCCTGTTCGGCGGCGGCGAGATACCATTTGACTGCCGACTTGAAATCTTGTTGGACAACCTGGCCAGTCTCAAAAAACACACCCAGATTGAATTGTGCCGCCGGATAGCCGCGGTTCGCTGATTCACGATACCATTTGATCGCCTCGGCAAGATTTAGCGGGACGCCCTGCCCGGTTTCGTAAAGGGTGCCGAGGTTGAACTGCGCTGCCGGATCGCCCTGTTCCGCCGCCTCGCGGAGCCATTTTGCCGCCTCGCCAAATTCCTGCGGCACGCCCTGACCCATCCAGTAGCAGACGCCAAGGTAGCATTGCGCCAGCTCGTCGTTTTGCTCTGCCGCCCGCTTGAACCATTTCACCGCCTCCACATAATCCTGCGGCACGTTCTGGCCGTTCTGGTAGCTGACGCCGAGTTGAAACTGCGCCTGCGGATCGCCCGTCTGGGCGGCGGCCCGCATTGCTTCAAACGTATCCCAATATTTTCGGCTGATGGACATTCTTATAAGCGTGACAAGAATAGCTTTTGTGGCGGTTAAAACAAGCTGAGAATAAGTCGCCCCAAAGGTTACGCGGCAGAAAATGACTTCCGCCCAAACGCATTGCCTGCTACAAAACGCGCATGGCAACTACATCAAAAATCGGTTTTCTCGGCGCGGGAAAAATGGCCACGGCGCTGGCGCAGGGATTTGTCCGGGCTGAACTTGTCTCACCGCACGAAATCACCGCCGCCGACCCGTTTGACGCCGCGCGCAAGCGGTTCACCACCGAAGTCGGCACCAAAACCACGGCGTCCAATCTCGAAGTCGCCCAAGCGGCAGAAATTCTATTCCTGGCGACCAAGCCGGACCAGGTCGCCACCGCGCTCGCGGAAATTTCCGGCGCGTTCACCAAGAAACATCTGCTCATCTCGATTGCAGCAGGGATCACGCTCGCCAAATTGGAAGCCGCCCTGCCCGCCGGCGCGCGCGTCATCCGCGTGATGCCCAACACGCCCGCACTCGTCGGCGCGGGTGCTTCCGGCTTTGCGCTCGGCAGGAATGCGACCGCCGCCGATGGCGAACTGGCGCAGAAACTTCTCTCTGCCGTCGGCATCGCGCTGCCGGTGAAGGAAAGTTTGCTGGATGCCGTGACCGGCTTGAGCGGCAGCGGCCCGGCATATGTGTATCAATTCATCGAAGCCTTGAGCGATGGCGGCGTGGCGGCGGGTTTGCCGCGCGACATTGCAACGAAGCTCGCCGCGCAAACCGTGCTCGGCGGCGCGAAAATGGTTTTGGAAACCGGCGTTCATCCCGGCGCGCTGAAAGATCAGGTCACCAGTCCCGGCGGCACGACAATTGAAGGCCTGCACGAACTGGAAAAGGGCAAGCTCCGCGCCACCGTGATAAGCGCCGTCCGCGCCGCGACGGAGAAATCAAGGAAGTTGGGGCAAGGATGAATCTTAAATCTCCAACGGAGAAGCAATCCCGCATCATCTGGTTCGCGCTGACCGGACTGGCCGTGGCCACGGTCATTGCGCTCATCGTGACGGCGGTGTGGGGACTCGGACGCGTACTGGATTTGTTAAGCCCGGTGCTTTGGCCGCTGGCGATCGCGGGGGTCGTGGCGTGCCTGCTCTCCCCGGTTGTGGATTTTTTTGAGCGCAAAAAAATCCCGCGAGCGCGCGCGATCATTCTGGTTTTCGTCATGGCGTTCGCACTGGTGCTGGCGGTGCTGACAAGCGTGATTCCGCAGATTGTGGTGGAAACGGAACAACTCGCCTCGAAAGTCCCCGAATACTCCAAACGCCTGCAAGCGCGCACCAGCGAATTGCTCGCGCAGCCGCCGGAATTTCTCCAACGCTTTTTGCCGAAAACGCCATCGGGCACGAACCTGGAAGCGAACCCCGCCGGCGGCCAGGGAAATTCCGCGCTCGCTTCGGCGGCTGAATGGCTGACGGGCAGCCTGCCGGAGATGGGTTCCTGGCTGTTGAAACGCATCGCCAAGGTCGCCTCCGGCTTCGGCCTGCTGGCGGGGCTGGTGCTGATTCCAGTCTATGCATTTTATTTTCTGCTGGAACTGCGTGCCATCGAAAAGCATTGGAAAGAATATCTGCCCTTGCACAATTCACGCGCGAAAGACGAAGTGGTATTTGTCCTCGACTCCATGAAGCAATATCTCGTCGCGTTTTTTCGCGGGCAGGTGCTCGTCGCGCTTTGCGACGCGGTGCTCTACACCACCGGCTTTCTCATCGTCGGCGTGAACTACGCGTTTCTGCTCGGCTTCGCGGCGGTGTTCCTCACAATGATTCCGTTTCTGGGCGCGATTGTGATTTGCGTCACCGCGCTCACGCTGTCGTTCGTGCAATACGGCGACTGGCAACATCTGGCCCTGGTGCTAGTGGTGTTCGCCGTGGTGCAAGGACTGGAAGGTCTCGTGATCTCGCCCAAAATCATGGGCGACCGCGTCGGGCTGCATCCGCTGGCCATCATCATCGCGGTGATGGCGGGAACAACTGTGCTCGGCGGGATTCTGGGCGGCATCCTCGCCATCCCGCTCGCCGCCGCGCTGCGCGTGATCATGTTCCGCTACGTCTGGAAAAAACGCGAAACATGAACAACTATAACCAGCCTTGGTGAAATGAACCCGCTATTCATTCCAACTCTGTTGTTGTCGTTGGTTCTGTTTTTTACCGGTTTGGAAATCGCCCGCAGTCTTAAATCGTCTTCGGTTTTTCTGATAATCAGCATGATGGCTGCCACGCCGGCGATTTTGTTTGCTGCCTACTACACAAAGACGTTTGGCGAGGCTGAATGGTTTTACAGGTTTCGATCTTGGCCGTTCACTGAATTCAGTGCGGCTGGAATAGGTTTTTTGGGCGGCTGGTTCCAATATCGGCGCGAAGAATGTCCTCGCATAAAGAAAATAGTCAGCGCATTTTTTATTCCCGGCCTGATGTTGCTTTGTGTGACTGCGCCTTATTTGAAACAGATTTTCCTGCGGCCGGATTGGAGTAGTTTTTCAGATCGCTGGAGCGAGGGCGTTTGCCTGCAAAGCTCTGAGTCCTCATGCGGACCAGCCTCGGCTGCAACCTTGCTACACGCCTTCGGCAAGCAAGCGACGGAATATGAACTGGCCAAAGAGTCATTCACAACGCGCCGAGGCACCGAAAACTGGTATTTATTGCGAACAATCCGACGGCACGGGTTGGATGCAAATTACCTTATTACCCTGCCCGGGAACGACCGCATCCGGCATCCCGCTATTGCTGGCGTGAAATTGAAAGATTGCCCAGAAGCCGGTCATTTCATCGCAATTCTGGATGGAAATAACGGGAGATTCATCATTGGTGACCCTTTGAACGGGCGTGAAGAAGTTTCGCGCAAACAAATTGCCGAACGCTATTTGTTCACAGGTTTTTATGTTTTGATTTCAAATCCTGTTGCTGCGCCCCCGTCGTCAAAAAAATGACTAGTAAATTAAATGTCGAACTCTGACTGCCCCTCGACTTAGCGCTATTTTCGGTTAAACTGCTTTCGTGAGTTTTGTCGCTGAATTTAATTCGTTGCCGCTGGAGTCGCTCGTCAAAAAGTCGCTGGGCACCAGCACCGCCGCCGTGCACGAGGCGGCGGGCAAATCCAAATTTTCCCTCGCCGATTTCGCCGCGCTGATTTCGCCCGCCGGGTCGGAAAACCTGGAAACGCTAGGGCGCCGCGCCCATCTGATGACGCAGCAGCGGTTTGGCAAAACCATCCGGTTGTTCGCACCGCTCTATCTTTCCAACGAGTGCATCAACAACTGCACCTACTGCGGCTTTTCGCGCGACAACCCGATTTTGCGCGTCACGCTCTCGCTCGACGAAGTGAAGCGCGAGGCTGACGCGCTCAAGGCGCAGGGCTTTCGCAACCTGCTGCTCGTCGCTGGCGAACATCCAAAATTCGTCTCCAATGGATATATGCGCGATTGCATCGAGATGCTGCATCCCGAATGGCCCAGCATCTCGCTTGAAGTCGGGCCGATGGAAGCCGAGGAATATCGTCCGCTCGTTGCGGCGGGGGCGGACGGGCTGGTGGTTTATCAGGAAACTTACGACCGTAAGGTCTATGCCGAGATGCACACCGCCGGTCCGAAACGGAATTTCGACTGGCGGCTAGAAACGCCGGAGCGCGCCTATGCCGCCGGATTTCGCCGGCTCGGCATCAGCCCGCTTTACGGTCTGGCCGACTGGCGGCTGGAGGCGTTGAGCGCGGCGGCGCACGCGGATTATCTATTGCGGAATTGCTGGAAGGCCGCACTGACAATTTCCACCGTGCGCATCCGTCCGTGCGCGGGCGAGTTTCAGGCACTCACGCACATCAGCGACCGCGAACTGGCACAACTCATCTGCGCCATCCGCATCATGTTCCCCGATGTGGGCATCGTGCTCTCGACGCGGGAAAATCCGAAGCTGCGCGACGGACTGATTCCGCTGGGCGTTACGATGATGAGCGCCGGCGCGCGGACCGAACCCGGCGGCTATACCGGCGCGGGCAAGGAAAACATCCATCACACCGAGCGCGGAAAAATTGTGGAGTTGGCATCCGGCGCGAGCGAATGGGCGCCGCAGGAAAACCACCCGACGAATGCCACCGGCCAGTTTCAAATTGCCGACGAGCGCTCGCCGTTTGAAGTGGCTGAACGCATCCGCAAGCTCGGCTACGAGCCGGTGTGGAAAGATTGGGACACGGCATTGACGATGTGAGTTATTCATGCGCCAACTCGCGCTCATTTTGTTTTTGTTCGCGTTGGTTTTAGTTTCCACCGGCGCTGAGACGAATTATACCTGCATCATCTGCGGCAAGGGGCCGTTGCACGGGCGCATCTGGTTGTCTAAGTGGGGCGCAGTCTGCGATGTTTGTTACCGGCTGGAAAACCGCTGCTCGCTCTGCGGCCTGCCCATGCGCGATGGCGACGACCAGGCGAAAACCGGCGACGGCCGGTTCATCTGCAAGTTCGACCGGCCGAACGCCGTGCTGGACGTGGGCGAGGCGCGGGAGGTTTTCACGGCCACGCGCCGCGACTTGGTGGAATTGTTCGGCCGCGGCATCGCGCTGAATTTTCCCGACGTGACGGTGAACCTGTTCGACGTGGATTACTGGTCGGAGAAAGGGCGCGAGGACAGCCTGCACAAGTTCGGTTTTTCTTACACCCGAAAGTCGCGCAAAGGGAGTTGCACGCACGAGGTGGTCCTGTTGAACGGGCGTTTGCGCACCGAACTAGCGGCGACGGCGGCGCACGAATACACGCATTTGTGGATCAATGAAAACCGTCCGGTGGAACACGCCGTTGACGGTGACACAATCGAGGCAATCTGCGAATTGACAGCTTTCAAGCTGATGGAATCGCGGTCGCAGCCGGAGCAGCTGCAGAAAATCCTCAACAATCCATATACGCACGGCGAAATAAAAGAGCTGGTCGCACTCGAAAAGGAAAATGGCATGAGTTACATCTTCAACTGGGTGAAAAATGGCACGACCGCGAGACTAGTGTCAGCCGCCGCCGCGCGGGTCGCGCCGGTGAAAACACCGGCCATTGCGTCCACGAATGTTCCGCCGCCGCTGCCGGCGACATTGAAGCTGGGCGGTCTGCTGCTGGACGGACAAAGCCGGCACGCCATCATCAACGGCGTGTCGTTTGCAGCGGGCGAAACAAAAAGCATCAGCCTGCGGAATCGGGTGTTGTCCGTGCGCTGCCGCGAAATCCGCCGCAATGAGGCGGTGCTGGAAATATCCGGCCTGATGAACTTTATCACGCTGAAGATCGGCGAGGAAAGATTTGTGCCATGAACGAAGTCACTGCCAACGGAAAAAGCATCGCGGCGAAGCTGCCGTGTTCGATTGAAGAATTTTTGGTCGCGCAAAATCTACTGCCGCGCAGCGTCGTGGTGGAGCACAACGGCGAGGCGGTGGCACCGTCGGAGTTTTCCCGGCGACAGCTCAATGCGGGCGACCGGCTGGAGATCGTGAAAATTGTGGCGGGCGGGTAAAATTGGAGCAGGAAACGGGAAGGTGAACAAGTGGTGGATAACTTTAATTTGACAAGCGCCACCAACGGATGAAAGGTCGGGTTAGGAAAGAAAATTTCTTGCGTGGCGTTCTATGCATCGGTTTTATCGAGGAAATTTTCAATCGGTAAGGATTGTCCGTTATGAGCGCGAAAGTATTGCTAGACGATGGAGCCGTCGAGGTTACGAAAAGTTTAACGGCGCAAACTCCGTTGGCGCTTCTTGGCTATAAGGCACTTGAAGTTCGCGAGGCTTGCCAGATTCTGATCTTGAGCAAGGATTATTCTACTTATGAGCGGGCGGCGGAGGTGTGCCGCCGGATGCAATCGCAACTTGGGGAAGATTTAGAATTTGGTTTCAAGTGCTGGAATTTCGCAGAGCTGGCGGACCCAGATTGTGCGCATGCGGTGCTGCGGGAGGCGAAATTGGCGGATGTCATTTTATTTTCCACAAGCAGCGTGGATTTGCCCGCAGCGGTGGTTGAATGGCTGGAGGCCTTGCCGGGGTTCCGGTCGCGCGCAGAAGGCGCTCTGGCGCTGGTGGTGAACGAACCGATGGATTCGGATGCCTTTAAAAAACTGGCTTTGTGGCTGGATCATTCCGCCCGGCGGATGGGCATGGATTTTCTGAAGCTGACCCATTCGCCCAGCCATTTAAACGCTCTGCCGGCGTTATTCGTGCCCCCCAGCGAATATGCCGGTTCAAGGGAGTGGGATCATTGGGGATTAAACGAGTAGCCCGTCGGACCCGTTCAAAAAATCTTCTTGTTGAACACTTGCGTCCACTTGCCGGAAGCAAATAATATCCGCGCATGAAATTTCGATTTGATTTTTATTACCGCGCGGGGTTGTTGGTTCTGCTCTTGGTTGCTTTCTGGTCCATGTGGGCCAACGCACAAACCGTCACCAACCCGCCAGCCGCCATCACTACCGCCACCGCACGGCAATTTCCACATTGGTTGCCCACTCACGCGCTGACGTTCGGCCTGGATCGGGTAGATTTTTTTCGCGAGCAAACGTTGCTGGGGCAGCCGTTATGGAAATATTTTGCCTCATTGATTTATATCGCGCTGGCCTTTTACGCGGCGAAGTTTCTGGATTGGGTGATCAACGGCTGGCTGAAACGGCTGGCGGCCAAAACGGAGACGAAATATGACGACCTGATTCTGGAATTGTTGCGGGGGCCGGTGAAGGTGGTGGGCTTCGTGATTTTTCTGAATATCGGCCTCGGGGTATTTGACTGGCCGGAGCAGGCGCAGATTTATCTTTCCCGGGGTTTTATTGTGGTGGTGGCCGGATCGGTGACGTATGTGGCACTGAAAGTCGTGGATTTATTGCTGGGTATCTGGCACGAGAAGATTGTTTCACCGGAAGATCGGATTTTTGCAGAGCAATTGCTTCCATTCATCAGCAAGGTGGCGAAGACCGCTCTGGTCATTGCGGCGGTGCTGCTCACGGCGGAAAATCTGAAGTGGGAAATCAAAAGCTTGCTAGCCGGCCTTTCGGTTGGCGGGCTGGCGCTTGGTTTGGCGGCACAGGATACCGTAGCCAATGTTTTTGGTGCCGTGGCGATTTTCTTGGACAAGCCATTTCACATCGGCGACCGCATCAAGGTCGAAAATGTTGACGGCATGGTGGAAGCCATCGGCCTGCGCAGCACGCGGGTGCGAAATCTCGACGGTCATCACGTCACCATTCCAAATAAATTGATGGGCAACGCCGTCATCACGAATATCACCCGCCGGCCAACCATCAAAACGGAAATGAACCTCGGCCTTACTTACGACACGCCGGTGGAAAAGGTGAAGCGGGCGACGATACTGCTGGAAGAAATCTTCCGCGCGAATCCGAAGACGACGGACCTCATCATTAGTTTCAATAAATTCGCGGACTCGGCGCTGAATATCTTTGTGGTTCACGTCTGGAACGGCACGGATGTGAAGCAGCATTTCGCGGAGATGCAGGAGTTGAACCTAAAGATCAAGGAGCGCTTCGATGCAGAGAAAATCGAATTCGCGTTTCCGACACAGACAGTTCACCTGAAAACCGAGGCGGGGAAATGATTTGTCAGCGCGGCGCGGCGGCGGTTTAATGGGCAGATGGATTCCATCCTGAATTTTATCTGGCACGACGGCAAATTGCTCGGCATCGAGTGGAGTGTGTGGAAAGTCGTCGGCTGGTTCGGCAATGTGGTTTTTTTCTCACGCTTCTTTGTCCAATGGTATGCGACGGAAAAAAAGAAGCAGGTGGTCGTGCCGCAGGCGTTCTGGTGGTTGAGCCTCGTTGGTTCGGTGACGCTCTTGTGCTACTCGCTGCATCAGCAGGACTCGGTGTTTATCTTCGCCTACGCGTTCACCTGGATTCCTTACATTCGCAATCTGATGATTCACCGGCAGAACAAGGCGGCCATGTCTGCCTGCGCCGGTTGCGGGCAAAAAAATCCGCCGCAGGCGAACTATTGTCCGAACTGCGGCGGAAAAGTGGCTTGAGCGTATTTACTTCTTCGGGGCGGCCGGCGCGGGCGACTGAACGTTAATGCCGTATTTCATAAGCACCGGGCGGAAATCCGGGTGGGTCTGGCCGTAGGCGGCGAGTTGGTTGACGAAGTTGATCATCAACGTCTGGTTCTGATTGAACACCGTGATGACCTGCTGCGCCTGCGGTTTAATCGTTTCAATATCCTTCCGCAGAATGCTGGCCTGACGATAGAGATAAACCGTGACCGTACCGCTGACAATGATGAGCGCCACCAGCAGGGTGAAAACCTGGGTGCGTAGCGCGGAAATTTCAGAATTTGAATCGTTGTTCATGATTACTTGGTGGTGGCGGGTTTGGGCTGGATGGACTGTAGAATGCGGGTCAATTCCGGGATTTTGGCGGTGGCATTGAAGGCGGCGGTGTCGTTGGCCAGTCCTTGCGCGCGCATTAGAGCGTTATTGGCAATTGCAGCGTTCGCGTTCAATTGGCGGAACTCACGGGTGCGGTTCATGGCCAGCAGCGCAAAAACCACGCCGCTAATCACCAGCACGGCGAGCACTAAATTCAGGACGGTTGTAGTCGTGTCAGCTTTCATAATCAGGCTGAATCTAGCCAATCCTTCCGGAATGTCCATGCGTATTTTCCGATGGCGAAGGATTGATTTTTCCCAATCACATTGGCAGGATTCTCCCGCAAATTTTTACTTTTCGCCATGCCCAGAGAAGAGCATATCGAACTGTCCGGAACCGTGACGCAGGTGCTGCCCGGCACCATGTTTCGCGTCGCTTTGGCCAACGGCCATGTAGTCCTCGCTCACATCTCCGGCAAAATGCGCAAGCACTTCATCCGCATCTCCGTCGGCGACAAAGTTAACGTCGAGATGTCGCCCTACGATTTGAACAAGGCGCGCATCACCTACCGGCAGGCGTAAATAGCGCATAGCTTGGTCGGCGTCTTCCCCTGCAACGATTTCAAAAATCAGCATTTCATCGGCGGGCGTCTGCCGCTAATGTCATTGCATGAAAATCCACTTCCTGGGCGCCGCCCGCACCACCACCGGCTCGATGTATCTGATCGAGGCGAACGGCAAGAATCTTTTGCTCGAATGCGGTTTGTTCCAGGGTCACCGCGCCGAAACCACCCAGCGCAACACCACTTTCGCGTTCGACCCGCGGAAGATTGACGCCGTCGTTTTAAGCCACGCGCACATTGATCACGCCGGCAATCTGCCGAACCTCGCCAAGCAGGGCTACGAGGGACCGATCCATTGCACCGACGCCACGCGCGATCTGTGCAGCATCATGCTCATCGACTCCGCGCACATCCAGGAGCAGGACGCGATCTTCGTCTCCAAATGGCGCGCCAAAAAACATCAACCGCCCGTCGAACCGCTCTACCGCGTTCCCGACGCCGAGAAAGCCGTCAAGCAACTCGTCCCGCACGGCTACGAAAAAACGTTCTCGCCGATTGACGGCGTGAACGTCACCTTCCGCGATGCCGGGCACATTCTCGGCTCCGCGCAGGTGATTCTGGATGTGCAGGAGCCAGGCCGGAAATTCCGCTGGCTCTTTAGCGGCGACGTGGGGCGCGGCCATGACGAACTTCTCCGCGACCCCGGCGTGGTTCAAAACGTGGATTATCTCCAAATCGAATCCACCTACGGCAACCGCGAACACGCCCAGCGCATCGACGCCGATGCCGTGGTCGCCAAACTCGTCGGCGAAATCATTGCGCAGCGCGGCAAGGTCATCATCCCCGCCTTTTCCGTCGGGCGCACGCAGCAGATCGTCTATGTGCTGCACGAATTGACCTGCGCCGGCAAGCTGCCGCGCGTGCCGATTTTCGTGGACAGCCCGCTGAGCACCCGCGCCAGCGATGTTTACACCAAGCATCGGGATATTTTGCGGCCTGACCTTGATGCCACGCTCTGCGGCGGCGAACGGCCGTTCGAAATGGGCAACCTCACCTACCTCACCGATGCCGAGGAATCCAAGAAACTCAACGACCGCCACGAACCGATGGTCATCATCAGCGCGTCCGGCATGGCCGAAGCCGGGCGCATCCGGCACCACCTCAAGAACAACATCGGCGATAAAAAAAACCTCCTCCTCTTCATCGGCTACTGCGCGGAAGGCACCCTCGGCAACCAGATCATCGCCGGCAAAACCCCGGTGAACATTTTCGGCGAACCTTACGCGGTCAAAGCCAAGGTGGCTTTCCTCGACACCTATTCCGGCCACGCGGACAAGAATGAATTGAAGGCCCACGTCCAGAAAATTTCCGGCAACCTCAAAAAAATCTTCTGCATCCACGGCGAAGAACCGCAATGCCTCGCCCACGCCGAGACCCTGCGCGCCATGAAGCCAAACGCCCAAGTCATCGTGCCGGAATACCAGCAGATGGTGGAGATTTGACCCGTCGCGGGCGCAAAAGAGCTTGGTTCGGAACAAAAAATACCCATCTCGGCGGAAATAATACGCTGCATAACAGAAAAGATACGCTGCAAGGCAGAATTATGACGCTGCATAATTAAAAATAGACGCTGTATATTTGAATTTATACGCTGCATGACGGAATAGATACGCCGCTAATCAGAATTAAACTTCCGCTATTGACGCGGATTCCCCTGTTTTTTAAGGTTTTTTTTATGAATACTGACGCTGAAACGTCGAAAAGTGCCGTCACCGGACCGTTGCCCGACCTCGCGCTCGCGCTGCGCGCCATCTCACTGGTGTCGCGCTGGAACATGATCAAGCTGCTGACCTGCGGCGAGGCGATTGGAATCATGGAATTGGCGGAGGCGGGCGGGTGCAGTTACGAAAGTGCCATCAAACATCTGCAAGTCCTGCTTCAGGCCGGACTGGTGCAGCGGGGCCGCGGTGGCGGCTACCAGCTCGTGCGGCAATATCTCCCGAAACCCGGCGAACCGGTGGTGGATTTCGGCCATTGCCTCCTCCGGCTGGATGCGGGGAAATAATCAAGGTGGGGCGAACGTCCCACGAGCCGATGCGCGAAATTTATTAGCCACGCAACCTGAAACAGTTAATCCGGCGTCTGACGAAAAGTTAGCGGTTTTGTTATGGAGTGAAAAACTTGCTATGATTATGTTGTCAAACATGAGCAAGTTAAAGGGTCAGAGTTTCTTACTAGTGAGCCTCTTATTTTGTTTGGATCCAAAGCTTGCTATGGCACAAGGAACACTTCCCGCTCTGACTGTTTCAAATTCATCTGGAAGCAATGTTTATAGTCAGAATGTTGTAGGTTACTATAACGGTGGAGTTGGTTGGACATTTGTTCCCCTCGTTGATTTAAGTGTAACGGACATAAATTATGGGGCTTCCAACTCGTCGCTTTTAATTAATTTTTGGCTGGGCACCAATCAAATCATTGCCAGCTACACAAACTCGAGCGGCTTGGGTTCTGAATCTGTCTCCCCGCTGCTTTTGACCGCAGGTTCTTTATATTCGATTACAATTCAAAAGACCAATCTGTCCTCAAGCACGGTGGCGTTTAGCGTTTTCTCCCTTCATGGAGAAGCTGGGCTGCCAGTATTTACCCCGTCACCTTACATAAGCCAGTTCGCGAGCTACGATATTTCTCAAAGCGGCCAATGGTTATCCACAACAACTCCGGCATCGGATAATATTAATTATCTTTTCTTGGGACCTAACTTTCAATTTCAAGTTGTTCCCGAGCCAACCAGCGGAGAAATATTGCTTTTAATGATTGTTGGTTTTGTTCTTCAGCGGATAACTGTAAAAACGCGCCAGATACATTAGTCCCGAAAATTCACAAACTGCACGGCCACGGGAAAATCATGGCCGCGCACGGCGGCGATAACGGTCTGCAGTTCGTCGCGGCTCTTGCTGTTCACCCGCACTTCGTCGCCCTGAATCTGCGTCGTCACCTTGAACTTGCCGTCACGGATGAACCCGGTGATCTGCTTGGCCACGTCGCTCGCGATGCCGTTTTTGAGCTTGATGAGCTGCCGGGTGTGGCCGAGCGGCGAGATGTCGGGGTCGCATTGTTCGACGCTCTTGAGGCTGATGCCGCGCTTGGCGAGCTTGCCGATGACCATTTCGTTCAGCGTGCGGACTTTGTAGTCGTCCTCGGCGGACAACTTGATCTCCGTCTTTTCCAAAACGATCTCGGCCTTGCTGCCCTTGAAATCAAAGCGGTTGGCGAGTTCCTTTTTGGCCTGGTTGACGGCGTTTTCAACTTCCATGGAGTTGACCTGTGAAACAATGTCGAATGAAGGCATAAGAGATTTGGATGTGTGAATCACGATTCACGATTTTGTCCGCCGGCGCAAACCTTAAATCCAGAGCCATCCGCCAACGGGTGTGTCTTGGCACTGCCCTTGTTTTCTCCCTCTCCTCCTCGAGGGAGGAGAGGGCCGGGGAGAGGAGGCCAATGGTTTTCCGGCTCAAATCCCCTCACCCCAGCCCTCTCCCCGCTTGGGTGGGGAGAGGGAGTTGAGGACAGTGTCAAGGTGCGCACTCGGCCGGCCTGCATTTGCGGATTGAACATTGGGAAAATCTCTGCCAGCTTCCGCCCAACCAGATTGTCGGCCAGAATTGCCAATGATTGAAACCAAATCCAACGCCGACCTTGAGCCGTGTTTGACGGCCGTGATGCCGGTTTACAACGAAGCCGCCACGGTCGCCGAAGTCGTCCGCGTGGTGCTGGCGCAGCGGCCGGTGCGGCAGCTCGTCATCGTGGACGACTGCTCGACGGACGGCACCTGGGATCAACTTCAGCCGCTGGCGAAAAACGAGCCCCGCATCCAGCTCGTCCACCACGAGGTGAATCAAGGCAAAGGCGCGGCGCTGCGCACGGGCATCGCGCTCGCCACTTCGCCCATCGTGATCATTCAGGACGCGGATTTGGAATACGATCCGGCGGAGTATCACCGGCTGCTCGCGCCGATTCTGGCGGGCAAGGCGGATGTGGTTTTCGGCTCGCGCTTCATCGGCTCGGGCGCGCATCGGGTTCTGTATTTCTGGCACTCGATCGGCAACACAGTTCTCACATTGTGCTCGAACATGGCCACGGATTTGAACCTGACGGACATGGAAACGTGCTATAAAATCTTCCGCCGCGAAATCATCCAGAAAATCCGGATCGAGGAAAACCGTTTCGGCTTCGAGCCGGAAATCACAGCGAAGGTGGCGAAGTTGAAAGTCCGCATCTACGAAGTGGCCATTTCCTACTATGGCCGCACTTATGCCGAGGGCAAAAAAATCGGCTGGCGCGACGGCTTCCGCGCGCTGTGGTGCATCGGCAAATACAATCTCTTCCGTTAAAGCCATGCCTGCCGCCGTTTTACTCTGGGTATGGGCGTGGGCGTATTTCGGATGTATCGGCTGGCTGCTTTCCGCCCTGCACGCGTTGAATGTCGTCGGTTACGCGCTGGCACTGGCGGCCGGTCTGGCGGGATTATGGTTCTGGCGGCGGAAAATCTTTGAAAATGAAAAATTTGTTTTGCGCTGGCCAGCTCTCCGCCGCCGCTTCCGCCGTCCACTATCGGCCATTTTCTTTTTTGTGGCGGCGCTGGTCGTGATTGGCGGCGCGGGTTATGCCCCCACCAACTACGACGCGTTGACTTACCGATTGCCACGGATTTTGAATTGGCTGGATGCCGGCGGCTGGCATTGGATTTCCACTTTCAATCTGCGGATGAATTATTCAACGACGGCGTGGGAGTGGACGGCGCTGCCGCAACTGGCCCTGCTGCATTCGGACCGGGGGCTTTTCTTGATCAACGTCTGCGGGTTTTTACTGCTGCCGGGCTTGTTGTTTTCGGTGTTTCGCCAACTGGGCGCGGCGCGGCGGGTGGCGTGGACGTGGATGTGGATTTTGCCGCTGGCCTACGGTTATGTCACGCAAGCGGGCAGCATCGGAAACGATTTGACGGGCACCGTGTTTTGTCTGGCGGCGGTTCATTACGGCTTGCGGGCGCGGCAATCCGGCCGGGTGGTGAATGTCTGGCTTTGCGGGCTGGCCGCCGCCCTGATGACCGCCAATAAATTGTCCAATCTCCCGCTGCTCCTGCCATGCTTGGTCGCCGTTTGGCCGGCGCTGTCGCGCCTGCGCGAACGCTATTGGGGAACACTGGCGGTTGCTTTGGTGGCCGTGCTGGTTTCCGCCGCGCCAACCATACTGTTCAATCAAATCAACACCGGCAATTGGAACGGTGATCCAAAGAACGAAGGCAAAATGCAGCTCCATCATCCCCTCGCCGGATTGCTGGGCAACGGACTGTTGCTGGCTCAGCAATCATTGATGCCGCCCGTGCTGCCGGCCTCACATCAGATTATTGACAACATAAACCGACACTTGCCCGCTCCTTGCGCGCGCTTGCTGGAGAAACACTTCCCGCGATATTTCCAAAGCCGGTTAAATGAACTGCCCAGCGAAGAAGGCGCCGCATTGGGATTGGGCGTCAGCCTGCCGCTGTTTCTTGCCTTGGCGGCTGCGTTTTGGAAATTTGGTGGAAATTTCTTGAGGGGCTGGTCGTGGAAAATATTTCTTTCGGTTGGTTGCGCGGCGTGGGTGGCGTTTGCGTTTTACTTGTTTAAAATGGGTTCCGAAGCCGGCCCGCGGTTGTTGTTGCCGTATTATCCGCTTATCATCGCACCGTTGCTGCTGCTTCCTATTCAATGCCGCCTTTTGCACTTCCGCAGCTGGCGGCTATTGCTGACGCTCGGCGCAATTAGCGTGCTGCCAATCTTGGTGCTGGCTCCGAACCGGCCGCTTTGGCCGGCAGTGAGCGTCACGGAAAAACTCGTGCGGGAACACCCCTCCAGCGCCAAGCTGCAGCGCCTGGCTGGCGTCTATGTGACTTACGCCAACCGCAATGACGTGCTGGCAACCTTGCGGGTCGCCCTGCCCCCAGAAGCGCACACCATCGGGTTTGTGGCTTCATCCAATGACACGGATTATTCCCTTTGGCGGCCATTCGGAACGCGGCGAGTAGTCTGTTTGCGAACCGGCACGCATTCCGGCATACAGATTCCGGTTGATTTGGAATGGTTGGTGGTAAAGCGAACCATCTGGCCGGAAGTCAGCAACCAATCACTAGAAGACTGGGCGGCCAATCATCGGGCAAAAATCATCGCAGCAGTGCCGATTACCACGCTGGTTTCCGAGGGGGCGGAAACCTGGTGCATATTACGAATCGAACAGCGTTGATGGTGCCGGATGCGATCATATTCAAACTTGCACTTCGCCCGTAAAGTGCCAAAAATCACCTAATGTCTGCTCCGGTGGAAATTACAAAATCTTCCGCTATTCCCTTTGTCGGCGCGTTTAACCGCGCCCGACTGGGGTTTCCCCGGCATTTTTTCCAAAGTGACGGGCGGTTGAGCAGCGACTTGATGTGCGCAGCGGTTTTCCGTGAATTGCGCAAGCGCGGATCGCGCGGCATCGCCATCGCCACGCGGCATCACGAACTGTTTCTGGGCAATCCGGACGTGGATAAAATCATTTATCATCGCCAACCCCGCATTGATCACTGGCTGCGACACGGCTTGCCGCTGGTGCAGTTTAACCAGTCTGCCTACGACCCGTCACGCGACGCGGACGAGGCTCCGAAGGAGCATGTCCTTATTGAGATGTGCCAACGGGCGAATATAACCGGCAAGGTTGAATTGCGACCCTATCTGTTTCTGGCGCCGGAGGAATTTGCCGCCGGCCGCATGGGAAACAATCAGGTGGTCATGCAGTCCTCGAATCTGACCTCGCCCAACCCGATGCGCAACCGGGAATGGTATCCGGACCGCTTCCAAGAGCTCTGCGCGCGGATTCGCGACGACGTTACCGTGGTGCAAATTGGCGCCCCCAGCGATGCAAAGCTGGAAGGAGCGATTGATATGCGGGGGAAAACGTCGTTGCGTCAGGCCGCCGCCATTCTTGCACAATCGCTCGTTTTTGTGGGATTGGCGGGTTTTCTGATGCACCTTGCGCGGGCGGTGGATTGTCGTTCCGTCATCGTTTATGGCGGACGCGAGAAGCCATCCCAAACCGGTTATGTCGCCAACAAAAATCTCTACACCCAGGTTCTTTGCGCCCCGTGCTGGCTCCGCAATCCCTGCGATTTTGACCGAAAGTGCATGTCCATGATCACGGTCGATCAAGTCATTGCCGCCACCGCCGAGCAAATCAGCCGCTACGGCACGCTGCTGGAAGTTCAGACGGCGGTGTTGTAAGGTGTCTGCAGCGAGAGTGCTTTGCTCCAAAGGCAAAACTGTTGAAATTTAACTTACCCAATCATGTCCTGGTGGATTAAGCGGCAACTGCGCGCCAGCAAACCGCAAACCCGGCTGGCGGTCGTGGAAAAGCTCGCCCATGAAGGCGATGCCAAATCCATCGGCTCGCTGGTGCTCGCCTTAAAAGACAAGGTGGCGGATGTACGCTGTGCCGCCGCCCGGGCGCTGGTGCGATTCGCCGACCGTCGCGCCGTCACCCCGTTGATTGAATTGTTGCGCGACACCGTGCCGCTGGCACGAATTGCAGCGGCCGAATCGCTTGGCAAACTTGCCGACCCGGCGGCCATTGACAGGCTGGTGCCACTGTTGCGGGACCAGGATCCCATTGCCCGCGCCGTCGCCGCCCGCAGCCTACACCGGCTGGGTTGGCGGCCCAGTACAGACGCCTTGAAGATTCAGCAGATTCTCGCCGTCGGCAATTTGCATCAACTGGTGACCATGGGGCCGGAAGCAGTGGAACCGCTGTTGGAACTGATGCGTTATGGTTCGCCAAACAAACAGCTTGCGTCCGTCAAAACTCTGGGCCGAATCAATGACCCGCGCTTGGTGCGCACGATGATCGAAGCCTTGCATATGGATACGCCGGCCATCCGCATCGCGGCATTGGAAACCCTGGAACGGCTGGCCGATCCAGCGACATACTCGGAAGTGGAAAAATTACTCAATGATGCCAGCGCCAGCGTTCGCAGCGCAGCCGTTGACGCCGTGACGCACTGCAATGGCAGGCGGGCGGTGCCCAGATTGATTTTGTCATTGAAAGACCCGTCCTGGGAAGTCCGCCGTGCGGCGGCGAAGGCACTGGGTTTCATCGGCGAAGCCTCGGCCGTTCCCGGCTTGTGCGAAATGGTCCAGGACCCGGATCTCGATGTGCGCGAAGCCGGCATTGCCGCGCTCGGCCAGATATGCGATCCCCAAGCCATCACTTCGCTGGTCACGGCCTTGCTAGATGCGGAGCGAACCGCGCGGAATCTGGCGCAGACCACATTAAAAAAGATTCAACCCGATTGGGAGCAGACCGAGCAGGCGCGCGCCGCCTTGCCGGCGATCAAGGCGGCTTTAGCGCATCCAGATTACTGGGTGCGCCACAGCGCCACCGTGTTGCTCGAACAATTCAAAATGGATGCCCGTAGTCTGGTGGATGAACTGAAATCAGTGTCGCCAGAAATATCCACACCGCAACCACCGCACCTGGCATTGCCGTTTCTGGCGGATCTGTTATTCGACCGTGATCCTGAATTGCGGGTGGCCGCCGCCGAAGCTCTGGGCCGGTTGCGGGAAAAGAACGCGACCGCCATCCTCGCCGCCGCCGCGCGCGATGCCAATCAAGCCGTGCAACAGGCGGCGGAAAAGGCGCTGGCCGCATTGAATTAAAACCCGATGAGCGACAAGTCAAACCATCACCAAGTTTTGTTCGTGGACGACAACCGTGATTACTTGGAAGCGGTGGGTGAATCTTTCCGTTTGTTAAGCGCCGAAGACTGGCAGTTGCAAGCGGCCAATTCCGCCAATCAGGCGCTGCAAATTATCAAGTCCGGGGGCATGGACCTCGTGGTGCTCGATGTGGATTTCACCGACGGCGACCAGTTCATCAGCCTACTGCACGGCTGCTATCCGAAATTAAAAATCGCCGTGATGACGGCCGAACCCACCAACGAAAAACGCGCCGCCAGCATTGCTGCCGGGGCCGGTTTGTTCTTTGAAAAGCCGGTTTCCGCCGAGGGCATTCAATCCGTATTCAGACAGTTGTGCAAATTGTTGCACTGGGAACCCAGCGAAGGTTTTCAAGGCGTGCTGCGCCGCATCGGTTTGCTGGATCTGGTTAAGATAGAGTGTATCAGCCGCAACTCCTCCATCCTCGATCTGTATCGCCAACATTCGCTCGGCCGGATTTACATTGAGGACGGCCAGATCATCCACGCCGTCTGCGGCGAAATCTTCGGGGAACGTGCTTTCCAGAGACTGCTGGCCATTTCTGGCGGGACTTTTGAACTTCACGATTATGAACAGCCGCCCGAACGCACCATTCATCGCCCGTGGGACCTGATTCTGGCGGATGCCTTGCGCTTCCGCGAATTGGCTAAAGGGCAGAAGGTCGCCGGTGGAACCACGGTCGGGAGCGGGTGGGAAGACGGCGCCGACGCACCGGTCGCTCGGGCGGAGGAATTATTAATTTGCACCGGTCGCGGCGAAAAAATCTACGACTGGCAATGCGCCCATCCGGCGGCTCGCGTGGCCATGCTGCAGGCCATCGCGCAACAAGCCGCGCAAATTGTGCCGGACTGGCAACTCGGGCATTTTGACCGGCTCGAAATCGCGGTGCCGACCGGTCGCGCCGTGCTCCAAGCCCGCGCCGATCGGATTATGTTTGCTCGTTTTGCCCAAACCGGGGTGCCGACATGAAAAACAGCCTGGAGAACTGGCTCGACCAGACCGCCGCCAACGATGGCGTGCTGGCGGTCGGCGTGCTGCGCACCAATGGCAAATGTCTCTGCGTCAGTGATGGCGGCAAATATCCGGCGGAAAAAATCGAGAATTTACTGCGTCACTATCTGCCGCTGCACGCGGCGCTGCCTTCGGTGGAATTTTTGCCCCGCTGGTTTACCTGGCAGTTTGAACACGGCTGGTTCCGCTTTGTGCCGAGGTCGGACACGGCGTTGCTGCTTTTAATAGTGACCCCCGAGTCTGCCGCCGCGGCCGAACTCGACCAGATGACCGCTGAATTTCTCGACTTGCCGCTCAAGTAAACGCATTTTTGCTTTTCCTTTTCGCATCCGCCGCCATCTTGTTCGGGTGGAAGTCACCCATCACGAAATCCGCCGCGCCGTCCGCGCCGCGCTGGCCGAAGACCTCGGCAGCGGCGACGCGACCACGCTCGCCACCATTCCCGCCAGCGCCAAATCGGTGGCCCTCATGAACGCGCGCGAGCGGCTCACCGTCGCGGGAATCTCGTTTGCTGAATTTGCCTTTCGCGAACTCTCGCCTGGAATCCAGATCAAGAAAATTGCCCGCGACGGCCAGCGCGTCAGGGCCGGTGCGGCGCTCCTGAAGATTTCCGGCTCGTCCCGCGCCATCTTGAGCGCCGAGCGCGTCGCGCTGAATTTTGTCCAGCGCCTTTCCGGCGTGGCCACCGCCACCACGCAGTTTGTTGATACCGTCAAAGGAACTTCCGCAAGAATTCTCGACACGCGCAAAACCACGCCCGGCTGGCGGCGTTTTGAAAAATACGCGGTCGCCTGCGGCGGCGGTAAAAACCACCGCATCGGCTTGTTCGACATGATTCTCATCAAGGATAACCACCTCGTCGCCCTGCAAAGCGCGAAGCCAAACGCCATCGCCGCCGCCGTCGCCCATGCCCGAAAAAAATTCCCAAAACTGAAAGTGGAAGTTGAGGCCGATACACTGAAACAGGTGGTGCAAGCCGTTGCAGCCGGAGCCGACATCATCCTGTTGGACAACATGTCGTCGACGCAATTGCGGCAGGCGGTAAATATTGTCAAAGGTCACGCCAAGACCGAAGCCAGCGGCGGCGTGAATTTGCAGACGGTTCGCAGCATAGCCCAAACCGGCGTGGATTTTATTTCCGTGGGCGCAATTACCCACTCCGCCCGCGCGGTGGACATTGGATTGGATTTTGAAGCTGGAGCAAAACCGTGAAACCTGCCGACCAAGCCAAGTTCATCCGTGATTCGCTGCCGCCCGGCGGACTTTTTGCGGGAATGGAATGGAAGATTTCGCCGACGCCGTTTCCGCTGGGCGAAAATCTGGCAAAGGAAATCGAATCGCTGGGGCGCGTGCTGCTGCAATTTTATCGGGCGGTCAATCTACTTTACCGCAAGAGTGTCGAGGGCCGGCAGCCGGAATGGGTCGCCCGCTGGCTTGACCAGGGCAAACCGCGCGAGTTGATCGAGCTTCAACGCGCCGCCGCGTTCAAGAACGATGTGCCGCGGGTTATCCGCCCAGATATTTTGCTTACGGAAGCGGGCTTTAGCATCACGGAACTGGATTCCGTCCCCGGCGGCATCGGGTTGACCGGCTGGCTGAATCAGGCTTATAGCCGATTGGCTGGCACGGAGAATCCATCCGCCACCCCTCACCCGCCATCCTCGCCCCAGATTCTCGGCGGCGCGGAAGGAATGCTGCGCGGGTTTGAATCCATCTTTGGCGATGCGAAACAAACCCACATGGTCGTCTCGGAAGAGGCAAAAACCTATCGTCCGGAAATGGAGTGGCTGGCCGCACAGCTGGGCGCACGTTTTACCGTTCACGATGCACAATTCATTGACTTTGCCGAAGGGAGCGCCGTCTATCGTTTTTTTGAGTTATTTGATCTGCCGAATGTGGCGAATGCAAAACAAATTTTTGAACTCGCGGCGGAGAAGAAAATCCGCCTGACGCCACCGCCGAAACCGATGTTCGAGGAGAAGCTGCTCTTCGCCCTGCTGTGGAACCGGAACCTGCAAAGCTTTTGGCGGCAGGAACTGGGCGAGGGTTTTCTGGCGCGGCTGAAAAAGGTGATTCCTTATACCTGGCTGGTTGACCCGACCCCGTTGCCGCCGCATGCGGCGATTCCCAGCTTGGAACTCACGGATTGGGCGCAACTCAAGTCCTTGTCACAGAAGGAGCGCGACCTGATTTTGAAAGTTTCCGGCTTTTCAGAAACTGCCTGGGGTGCGCGCGGCGTTTTTCTCGGCAGCGACTTGTCACAGGCAGACTGGAGCGTGGCGGTGGATGCCGCCCTGCGCGATTTTGAAAAATCTCCGAGCGTCCTGCAACGATTTGAAAAAACAAAAACCGTCGAGGCCGACTGGTTTGATTTTACAAAGAATGAAATCGTACCAATGAAAGGCCGGGCCCGGCTCTGCCCCTATTATTTTGTCAGCGGAGAAGGCGATGCGGCGCGTCCACAGCTTGGCGGCGTGCTAGCGACGATTGTACCGGCGGACAAAAAAATCATCCACGGCATGAAGGACGCAGTGCTGGCACCGTGCTCCATTAATTGAACCCGTTCCAATCGCTTCAGAAAACGAGGGAAAAATCTTTTCTGCAAATCATAATGATGGCCCAACTGAAGCGTTTTTAATTGATCAAATGAAATTGTTAAACAAGGGAATTCATGAGCATCCGCCCTAGCATTGGGCAATATATTCAGTCCCGGACGGAGCGGGTTCAGTTAGTTGCAAATGAAAATGCGGTAGCGAGGGCGGTTCGATTGATTTGCTCGCCAGCGATAGGCGAGCGTTACTGTGTATTCGGTGTTGATGTCGACGTTGTTGCCGATGAAGGGCTGTTTTTTTACGAAGCCAACGCCTCCAGGAACTTTTTTTACAACCGCCCGAGAAGAAGTCGGGCATCCGATCAGCGCGAAGGGCGCGAAGGAGTCCTTTAAACCGGAAAAACGTCATTGAACAACAAAGACACAAAGGGGAATCTTTTTAAACCACGAAATACAGGTATGTGGTTAGTTGACGGGCGTCATGAAAGCTCAGGCAGCAGTTGCAGGACGGACGGAAACTGGGACACCATAAGTGCCTGTTGGACGCTAACCAGCAGGCGGCTTGCGGGAGATGCTCGTGGCTGGATTCTAGGGCGTCGGAGGGTCAATTTTTGTAAGTGGTTGATAGATCATCCAAAACTGGACCGTTTCCGGACCGTGGAGAGGTATAATTTAAGGGTCAGTTTATTACGCGAGGGGTGTCCCCAGCGGAACATCCCCCAGCGGTTCTTCCGGGCCGAAATGATAGGCTTTCCGGATGGCCTGCTCCCATTCGGGAGAGAGTGCCGGGGGCGACAGTTGCAAACCGCCGCCACAGGATGGCGCCGGGAACCAGTCGGGATGGGATTGATGGAAACTGATCAAGGATTTGAAGGCCGAGGCCAGTTCGGTGAACGGATTCGGGCGCGGAAGGGAGCGCGGTCCAAAACGGGAGCGCGGACGAACAACGCCCCGCCAGTTCTGGCGGGTGTCCTTACGGGTTCCAGGTTTGGATGCGATCGGCATATTCATCTTCCGGAATCTGGTCCACGGCACTGACAAAACGCATCGAGCCGGCCTCCTTTTGCAACCGACGCTGCAGGCTTTCGACATGGGTCAACAGGCGTTCGGTGGACAGGGTAGTGAGATCGCGTTTGGCGAGTTCGACCTCGGCGGCGCGGAGTTGTTCGCCCAGCTTTTGCATACGCGCCTCGCCCGAGGCGAGGTGTTGGTGCAGGCGGTTTTCCCGCTCGATGGCAATGAGGTTGGCGATGGTGTGCTGGTGCTGACGGCTCCAGGCAATGAGGGTGTTTTTAGCGACATTGAGCTCGGCGGCAATGCGGGCGAACGCCCAGCCTTGAACGCGCAGTTCAATGAAGCACTGAACGGTTTTATCATCGTGCATAGGTTCCTTTCCCGGGTTGCGCCGCGCGCGCGGCGATCACCGTCTGCCACCAAAAACCGGCCGGCCGCCCGGCTACCTCGTTTTGTATTTTACAACGTTAGATACAGACTAAGATTTTCCTATTGCCGACGCAAGCGGTTTTTGTATTATTATCTTAGCAATACAATATCATGAAAAAATATCCACCCACCAACATCCGGACCCTGAGAAGCATCCTTGACCTGACGCAGTCGGAATTTGCCGAAGCCGTCGGCGTATCGCATGACGCGGTGGTGAGCTGGGAGAACGGCCGCAACCCGCTGTCGAAAAGTTTTGCCCGGCGGATTTCGCGGGCGACGGGCGCGGACGAGCAGTCGCTGATGAAACAGGGACCCCTGCGGGTGGCGTATGCCCAGCCCAAAAAGAGTTTCACGCGGGATGATTACGATCATCACCGGAAACATTTCTGGGGCAATTCGGACCAGGCCAGCGCGGCGCGGGAGACCGGCCGCTGCGCGGATGCGCTGGAACTGCTCTTCCGGGCGGCGGCGCGGGCGGGTGCGGGTGGCAAGACGCTGCCGCTGCCGGCGGTGGTAGATTCCTTTGTGCAATGGTGCCGGCAGACGGAGGAGGATTTTCAGCTAATCCAGCACCTTGACGCGGAACTGGAGACACGGAAACATCCGGTTTCGCTGACCAAGACCTACGGGCAATGGCGGGAGGAAACCATCAAGCAACCGAATCTGGCGCGCACTTATGGCTTCCAGGACAACCCGAAGAAGGCTAACAACGAATCACTGACATTGACCGCTGAGATGTTTCCGGCGTGGGCCCCCGGCTGGGATATGCGGCGCGGGAAACGGTGAGGAGGGAAAAGCTGAAAAATTAAACGTTGTTTTTCTGCTGTCGCTGCCGGGACAGCAGACGGGAGACATATGTCCACGATCCCGTCTGCAACTCTGTCGCAATCCATTTCAACGTCTTGTAACAGCCGCTGAACGGGTGCCCGAAAAACTTGTATCGGCGGTTGAAGCGGGCCGCGTAGGTGCCGAGCAACCGTTTCATCCCAGCCACCAGATTGGGCTGCGGCGTCTCCATCACAAGATGAAAATGATTGGGCATGAGGCGCACCGCGTGAACCTGCCAGCCGGTCTTGGCACACGCTTCGCCCGGGGTATGGGCTATCTGTCCGCCGCTGACAAGCAGGCCGTCCGCACAGGCTGCAGTGTGCGGTGGTCACCCAACTCCACACCGACAAGAAACTCGTGCCGCCGTATGCGAGTGCGACGCAAGCGGAATGTCCGCAGGGCCAGCGGTTGGAGCGGTGGGAGCATGAACCACCGAGCAACAGTGGTTCCGAGCACCCGCCGAACCGGAACTCTGTGCGCGCTGTTGGGAAGCCTCCAACTGTCCGTGCCACTTTGGTTATGCCATCGAGCACCACGAAATGCTCTTTGGCTTGTTGCCGCCGGCCGGCCGCCTGGCGCAACGATTATTACGGCAAGTCCGTCCGTGGATTGAACCCGCCCAGTCGTTTGAGAAAAA
The DNA here is from genome assembly GCA_903858275.1 of uncultured Verrucomicrobia subdivision 3 bacterium. GTDB lineage: Bacteria > Verrucomicrobiota > Verrucomicrobiia > Limisphaerales > UBA11358 > UBA11358. The sequence goes on from CAIOIC010000100.1 coordinate 136,680, forward strand.
CCAATTAGGTTTGGATCAAAGAAAATCAGCAGCCTGCGCCTAACTTGGCAGATCAGTTTATGGACCGACAGCGCGGTGTTGCTGCGCACACAGTCTGGCTAGATACGCCGCCGGAGACCTCGTTGCTGGCCGGTTTGCATCCGCGTCAGTTGGAATTGGAACTATTGGTTGAAAAATGAGCCGTAATGGAAAAACCCCGTTTTTCCAGCTAATCGCTCTTTCACCCAATCACTTTTGGAACCCTCTTACAACAAAATAACTTGTCCTTTACCAGCACTTGGGCAGAATAGCAGTGTTCTTTTTACAAAGAACATGGGCACATGGTGGATGTTATAACTGAAAATGTTTTTTAATTAGTCGCTTCAGTTCTTTAATCAATCATTGGATCGGGGCGTAGCGTAGTCTGGCTAGCGCGCTTGTTTCGGGTACAAGAGGTCGTGAGTTCGAATCTCACCGCCCCGACCATTTA
>CAIOIC010000101.1 GCA_903858275.1 uncultured Verrucomicrobia subdivision 3 bacterium
GTGCTTCACACAGGCTTCGCCCATCTTGCCCGCGCCCAGAATCATCACCGTCTTGTCGCCGAGGTCGGAACCGAAAACTTTTTCCGCCAGCTCGACCGCCACGCTGCCCACCGAGGTGGCGCCGCGCCCGATGCCGGTGTTCGTGCGGACCGCCTTCACCACCGCCAACGCGGTCTGGAACAGGCGATTCATTTTTTTGCCGACGAGGCCAGCGTCCTTCGCCAGCTGGTAGGCGTTCTTGACTTGGCCGGTGATTTCCGTCTCGCCGATGACGAGGGAATCCAGGCCGCTGGCGACCGCAAACAGATGCTCCGCGGCGGCCGCGCCTTCCTTGACGTAGAGATGGGGGGTAAAATCGAAATCGCTATTGGTGAGCTCCTGAAAGAGCGACGAGACGCGGCCGTGAATCCAAGGGGAGACACCGTAAATCTCGACGCGGTTGCAGGTGGAAAGGAGCACCACCTCATCCAGTCCGCCGCGCAGTTTGAGCCGGCAGCCGCAGCACTGAAGCCGCGCGCGCGAGACGGCGAGCCGCTCACGCACCTCGACGGGCGTGGTCTTGTAGCTCAATCCGGCAACAAAGATTTTCATGACTTGGTTTCCCGCCCTGACGGCGGCTATCTGGACACAAACCTAATCCAGCTTGGAAAACACGCTTACCCTATCTTGGCATTTACCAAACAACATTTGGCTCAAAAATAGTTTTCATTCTGACTTCAACTTAAAGTCAGTTCTCCTTATAACCACTAGAGCCATCCGAAAGCGGCCGGCCGGGCGCGGTTTCGATCTGCTCCAAGGGATGTTCGTGGTGCTGCCACTCCCCGGAAACCCGCCCGTCCAGGCAGGCGGTATTGAGGGGGTAAACCTCGGGATCAAACATGACGTGATAAAAATGCCAGACCACGATGGCCAGGCAGGCCAGCACAGCTTCATAATAATGGATGGTGGTCGCCACCGTCACCACCCAGCGCGGCAGGAATTGCGTCACATCAATCTTCAGCCAGATGGCCAGACCGGTGGCCCCCATGAGGAAGGTGCCCCAGACCACCGCCCAATATTCCATTTTCTCCGCGTAGCCGAAGCGGCCAATCCGGGGTTTTTCCTTTGACACCCCGGCAAGATACCGCACCGCCGACCAGACATCGGTCAGGTCCTTTTTCACCGGGAACAGATCCACGAGCAATTTCCGGCCATCGCGCGTCGCCAGCAGGTAAATGAGGTGATACAAGCCGACCGCCAGCAGCACAAGACCGGCGATACGATGTGTCCAGCGGCGGAACGGCTCGTTGGAACAAAGCACTTTGGCCACCCAGGAATCGGGAAATTTCAAGGCAAACCCCGTCACCGCCAGAATGATGAAACTCGCCGCCAGCACGAAATGCTGCCAGCGCTGCGAAAGAGTCATGCGCACCACGGGTCGCGCCGTGGAACTCAGCCGCGCCGCCGTCTTCTTCACAAAGAGAATGGCGTTATGGGCAAACATTGCGCCGACCGTGGCAAAAATGAGGAAGAGGTAAATCCGCCGCACCCAGCGGTTCAGCCAGCTGTCAAAATCCGCACCGCCCCCCTGCCCGTCCGGCGGGACGTGGATTTTGCCCTGCGAAAACTCCTGGTTGGCGCCCGGGTGGCATTTGCCGCAGGTGACGACGAGGTTCACTTTGCTGACGGTGGAATTGGTGTCCGCCGAGGGCAGGATTTTGTGGTAGCCGTGGCAGCTCGCGCAATTCGCCGCAACGGTGGAGCCATACTGTCCGGCCAGGCCATGATAGCTTTCAAAAAAGGTTTTCACGCGATCGGCGGGCAAATTGTATTTAGTGTTCATCCGCTCGGAGGCATGGCAGCGGCTGCAAACGTCCCCGGAAACACCCATCAGCGAGCCGCTCTTGAGCGAACGGATTTTGTGCTCATCATGGCACCCGGTGCAGGTGGGCGCGTCATGCGAACCGGACGCCACCGCCCGACCATGGACGCTCGCGCGCCACTCGCGCGTCTCCTTATCATGGCACGCGCCGCAGGTCTCCGCCTGACGGGTAAAATATATCGGCGAGGTGGGCGAATTGCCGGAAACCATCTCATGCGAATCGTGGCAATCGCGGCACGTGGCGGCGTCCGCGTGGCCCGCTTTCAACGCCTTCCCATGAACGCTGGCGGCAAAACTGCCCTGCTGGCGCTGATGGCACAGGGCACAGTTCACCGGCGCGCCCGGCTTATTGTCGTCGGGATGTTTCGCCGTGAGGTCCACATGGCAACTGACGCAGGCATTGGTCTTGTGAGCGGACAATTTCAGTTTGGCCGCATCCACAAACAGCGGGACGGCCTTGCCGACCGAGTTGGTCTTGACCAGCGTCTTGTCGCCGTGACATTCCAGGCAATCGCTGTCTTTCACCCCAGCCCACGCCGACGACGACGCGAGCACCAACCCAAGGATCATCAGACATCGCAGGATTTTCATGGCTTTAGTTTTGGGCAACTAATGGGAATACTCTCCCCCTGCATTGCGAACTATTCGCCATTTTTTGAGGGTGAGGACAACCAGAACCGGTTGACAATCCGGAAATGGGTTTTAACCACGAAACACACGAAGCACACAAAAACTTCGACGCGATTCCATAGGCGCCCCTCACCCCGGCCTCAGCGGGATTTTACCAATCATGCTTTCCACGGTTCGACCAACCGCATGAAAATCCCGGGGCTGGTATTTCCAAAAAAGCTGCGAAAGGTTCCGGGTTTACCCGCCCGAAAGCGGTGTCGCGGCTTAGGCCTGGCCACCGCAGCCCAAGGCGGCGCCGAAGGTTTAGCTTTTTCCCAATCCGGCCAACCACTAGAGTTGGCGGATACCTCTTTATGTTTTATGAGCCCGGCCGCAGTTTGGCTAAAATCACAATCCGGCTGATGGTTTTCATCATCACCGCCGCCAGCCTTCAGGCGGCGGAGGTTTCATTGGGCGCCCCGCCGGACAAACATCCCGACGCCTTTGGCAATGTCATTCCGGATTTTTCGATGGCCGGTTATCGGAATGGCGGCATCGCTTTGCCAACAGCACCGGTCATGGAGACCTTGAATCCGGCCGGGGCCAACACCGATGACGCCGCACGCATCCAAGCAGCGATTGACCGGGTGGCCAAACTCCCCAAAGCCGGGCGCGACGAACTCCGGGGCGCCGTGCTGCTCACCAAGGGAAATTACCGGTGCAACACCGCCTTGCGGGTTCCCGCCGGGGTGACGCTGCGCGGACAGGGACAGGACGCGAATGGCACGGTGATCACCGCCACCATGATTCCCGCCGCCGGCAGTGAGCCCACGCTCATCCACATAGAAGGCCAGGGCAGCCTCACGGCCGCCGGCAAGCCCCACGCCATTCTGGATGAAGCCGTGCCGCTGGGGCGCCGCGACCTGAAGGTGGCGGAGGCCGCCGACTTCAAGCCCGGCGACCTGGTATTGGTTGACCGCGCCGCCTCCGAGGCATGGATCCGCGATCTGAAGATGGACCAAATAAAATTGTCGGCGGGCGGCAAACAGTGGAAAGCCAGTGAATATCGCGTGCAATGGACCGGCCGCATCCTGAAAGTTCAGGGGGACACCCTGACGCTGGACACACCGGTGCTGTGCGCATTGGAGCGTCGCTACGGCGGCGGCACTGTCCGCCCCGCCACCGACACCCGCGAAGGGGGCGCGGCGGTGGAAAACCTGCGGCTTATTTCCGTCTACAACCCGGGACAGGAGAATTCCGACGAGCGCCACGCCTGGAACGCCATCAGCCTGGGGCGGCTGGTGGACTCCTGGGTGCGCAACGTCACCGCGCTGCACTTTGCCTATGCATGCGTCAATGTCAGCAAGACCGCCGCCCGCATCACCGTGCAGGACTGCGCCATGCTGGATCCGGTCTCGCAAATCACCGGCGGCCGGCGCTATTCGTTTGTCGGCGGCGGTTCCCAGGTGCTGATCCAACGCTGCTATGCCCGGAACGGGCGGCATGACTTTGTCACCGGCCATCTGGAGGTCGGCCCCACGGTGTTCCTCGACTGCCTGGCGGAACAGACGCACGCCGATATCGGGCCGCATCATCGCTGGGCCTGCGGCCAGCTTTACGACAACGTGCGCGGCGGCCAGATCAATATTCAGGATCGCGGCGGCATGGGAACCGGGCACGGCTGGGCGGGCAACTGCCAGGTTTTGTGGAACTGCGCCGGGACTTCCATCCTCTGCCAGAAACCCTGGATTGCCAGCGCCCAGAACTGGGCCATCGGCTGCCTTGGCAATCCGGGCAAGGCGGCGCTCGCCGGACGTCCCGAGGGAAACTGGGCGAGCCGGGGCCAGCCGGTCGCGCCCCGCAGCCTCTATCTCTCCCAGCTGGCGGCCCGGTTTGAAAGCGCCGGCGGCAAGGGGGCGGAGGCGATCCGCGCGGTGACCACCGCGGAACAGCAGCAGGGAACCCTCTGGGAAAATCTCCACCAACGCTTCGCGGGCGACAAATAAAAACCAACTCCGAAATAAAAACGACCGAAGGTCAAAGATGAACGCGGCGGCCACACGGGAAAAGCGGGTCTGAACACACGCAGCCCAAACGCTGACCCGATTTATGCGTCTCACCATTATGCGCGGCGGCGGGACAACACGCGATTTATCGCCGCAACAGACGACGCGGGGGTCGAGGAGGACGGAGGATTTCAAATGGCTGGTGGGGCGAGCGTCAATTCCCGGCGCAAGTCGCCGCCATCAACCGTGCCCCCTGACAAAAAAGCCGCCCCGGCTGGCCGGGGCGGCTGGTTCGTTACGAATTGATTAACTTCAATGCGCCAGCCGCGAGACCATCGCGTAGATGATCAGCGCCAGCAGCACCAGGCCGAGGCCGAAGAACAGATAGCCAAACGACTTCGCGATGTTCCGCCACTGGAACCATTCATCCTTGATGCGGTAGGAATCCAGCTGGCCGGTGGCCACGAGCCGGTCATACCAGCGACGGCGTTCATGCAGCATCTCGGCCTTGGAAACGCGGCCGGAGAAGATGACGGTGTCCATCGGAAATTTCTCGATGCGGAAATGCGTGTTAAAGAAATGGATCGAGAAGATGAAGCCCGCCGCCAGCAGCGCCTCATCCGAGTGCAGGATGAGCGCGATGTTGATGGACCAACCGGGCAGGAAGCGCGTGAAAAATTCCGGAAACCACATGATCAGCCCGGAGAAGCCGATGATGGCCACGCCCCAGAACACGGCGAAGTAATCAAACTTCTCCCAATAGGTCCAGCGGTCGAAATTCGGTTTCGGCCCCTTGCCGAAGAACCATTTGTTGTGGTCAATCAGGTCCTTCAGATCGGTCAGCGTCGGCACCATCGAGTCGGGGCCGAACAACACGGAAAAGAGCCGCTTAATTTCCAGCTTGCCGGTGGCCGGATTGCGGAGTTTGCCCCGACCCTTCCATGACCGTTTGATCAGCGACCCCAAGTGCAGCGTGAAATACAGGAACGTGACGATGGCCCCGAGGCGGTGCAGCATCCGCGCCGTATCCGGCCCGCCGATGAGGGTGAAGATAAATTTCGCCCAGTCCGTGTAATAAAATTTCAGCGGCATGCCGGTCACCACCAGCGTGAGGAAACTCGTCACCACGAGGAAATGCAGGAACCGCTCGAACGGCTGGAACCGGGTGAACCATTCGTCGCCCTCCTGCGAGCTGATCTTGGCCTCCCGGAAGGTTTTGGAGTCGTGCATATACAACCAGACCGCGCGCACCAGCCACGCCAGCGTGTGCAGCCCGAAGAAGCCGAACGTGCCGATCAGCAGGCCGGTCATGGCGAGAAACACGACGTGCAGCAGCGGATAATTCACCTTGTCCAGCGGATTGGCGTGCGGCTTGTAATCGGTGAATTTTTTGGTCGCGCCCGGGTGGCATTTCTGGCAGGTGGCGAGAATGTTGTTCGTGGACAGATGCGACTGCGGATTGGAGGCGCGCAACACATCGTGATGGCCATGACAGTCGTAACACGCGGCGACTTCCGCCGCGACATTCGGCTTGCCCAGCGCCATCGCCTTGCCGTGGTAAGTCTCGCGGTAATGCTCCAGCCGGTCGGCGTGGCATTTGCCGCAGCGCTCGTCGCTGACCCGCTTGAAATGACCGTTCTGCGGCGGCTCAATCTGGTGCGAACTGTGACAGTCAATACACACCGGGCCGCGCTTGTCCCCATCCTTCAGCAACTGGCCGTGGATGCTGTTATTGTAAATCGCCTCAACCTTGACATGGCATTTGCCGCAGGTCTTGGCGACGTTGGTGTGATGGATGGGGGAATTGCGGTCGGTATTGCGGCTGATCTTGTGCGCGCCATGGCAGTCGTTGCAAGACGGGGCGACGATCAAGCCCATCTTCAGCAACGCCCGCCCGTGGATGCTGTCCAAGTATTGAGACGCCGCCTCGGGAAATTCGATTTTGTATTCCTTGTTGAGGTTGGTATTGCTGTGGCACTTCGAGCAGGTGGCCGGCAGATTCATTTTATACACCGGCGAATCCACATTTTTCACGGGCACAATCTCGTGCGCGCCGTGGCAGTCCACACAGCGGGCCGCGCCGGACGAGCCCATCTTGTGGCTCATGCCGTGGATGCTCATCGCGTAATCCTTGCCCTCCTTGTCATGGCAGCCGATGCAGTTCGGCGGCGGAACCTTTTTGTCATGCTGCATCTCCTTGATGCCGTCATGGCAATCCACACAATCAATCGAACTATGGACGGATTTGGCGAAACCGTTGGTGGGGAACAGCGCCATGACGACAGCGTGGCCGTTGACCATGCGCTTGTTGGCGGGGTCGGTGTGGCAGTCGAGGCAATCCGCGTTCTTCAGCTTTTCCGCGGCCAAACCCATTGACCCGGCGGCCAACAGCAAAAACGAGAATACGAAATACTTAATCAAGTGACCCTGTTTCATGCCGATAACTTTTGCAGCAAAGTCCGCCGCCAACCATCCACCCTTTGCGGTTTGTTTGGCATTTTTTGGCAAGTCGGGACACCAGCGCCAGTTTAGAGCGGATTAACTATTTCTGCGGCCATTTTTTAAGTGAACAAGCGTTCTCCCTCACCCGGCCCTCGACCGCAGGAA
>CAIOIC010000102.1 GCA_903858275.1 uncultured Verrucomicrobia subdivision 3 bacterium
TACCCGTCTCGGAGCCGAGCAGCAACTCCATGGCCCCGGTGACCAGGGGATGATCCCAGGTCAGAAACCCGACGTCTTCCCGGCTCAGGGCGCGGCGGCGGTCACAGGTGGCGATCAGGCCTTCGGCGGGCATGGCGGGAAACGAATCGGTGGTGATCCCGAGGGGACTTAATTGCCAGGTATGCGGCGCTAGTTCCTCGATGTGGACCCCGAAATGGTCGAACACCCCGAGCAGATAATTTTCCAATTCCGGCTGCCGGTCTTGTTCCTGAATCTGGCGGATGATGCGTTGCGCGGCAGCGGGCCGGAAAGAATTGAGTTCCAACAAACGATCCCGCCCCTGTTCGAGACACCGGCGCATTTCCTGCCGGGCGGATTTGGTTTCATTCAGGAGTTTCGCCAGTTCTATTTCTGCGGTGGCACCATCCGCCACCGGATATTCCAAGGCGAGGTCGTGCACCGCCCGCCCAAATTGACGGAGCAGAGCGTTGCCACCTTCGAGGTTGCTTTCAAAGGCGTCCAGCCCTTCGTGATACCAGCGCGCCAAAACCTCCTGCGGGCTGTGCGCGAGATAGGGAACATGAATCTGAATGTCCTGAGTCTGGCCAATCCGATCCAGCCGGCCGATGCGCTGTTCGAGCAGTTCAGGATTCAGCGGCAGGTCGAACAGGACGAGGTGATGGGCAAATTGAAAATTGCGCCCTTCGCTGCCGATCTCGGAACAGATCAACAGTCGCGCACCGTCCGGCTCGGCGAACCACGCCGCGTTACGATCGCGTTGCAACAGGGTGAGCCCCTCATGAAAAATCCCCGTCTTGATGGTCAGATGACGGCGCAGCGCCGCATCAAGCGCCTCGGCTTTTTCGATGCTGCGACCGATCAGCAACACCTTTTGCGGTTCAAGTTCCTGCAAGAGCTTAACCAGCCAGAGCACGCGCGGGTCTTTGGCGAGATCGACCATGGTTTGCAATTTTGTGTCCCCGGCATCCCCGGCAAACTCGGTAGAGACGCGGTCCAGCCATTGCTCCGCCTCAGCACCCGGCTCCAATCTGGCCAGGTGCAGGGTTCGATCGGGAAAACCTTTCATGCCGGCACGGGTATTGCGGAACAGCACCCGGCCGGGGCCATGCAAATCCAGCAGGTCTTCCAGTAAAGCCGATTGCGCTTCCGGGTCGCCCTGGCTCAATGCCGCCAGCCTTGGCTCCAGGCGGGCATCATGAGCAAGCAAACGACGGATCCCTGAAATATCTTTGGTCGTGAGTCTGGTTTTGGCTCGGAGTTTCTCGGCGATGTCGGCGGTGGCTCGGTAATCTTTCGGCTCGGCTTGAAATGAGGCGAGGTCCCGGTACCGGTCCGGGTCGAGCAACCGCAGCCGGGCAAAATGACTCTCCATTCCCAGTTGTTCCGGCGTAGCCGACAGCAACAGCAAACCCGCTGATTTCCGGCTAAGTTCCGCCACCACCTGATACGCGCGACCCGGCGCCGCCTCGGACCATTCGAGGTGATGCGCTTCATCCACCACGAGCACATCCCAGCCCGCCGCCACCGCCTGTTCCGCCCGGCGCGGATCGGCCGCCAGAAAATCAATGCTGGTGATCACGAGTTGATCGTCGAGAAACGGATTTGCGCCCGGCTCGCCGGCTTCGATGGCCGCGCAGCGTTCCGCATCAAAGATATTCAGCCAGATGTTGAAGCGGCGGAGCATTTCCACGAACCACTGATGCACGAGCGATTCCGGCACCAGGACCAGGATGCGATTTGCCCGTCCGCTCAAAAGCAGACGGTGCAGGATCAGGCACGCCTCGATGGTTTTACCCAAGCCCACTTCGTCGGAGAGCATCACGCGCGGGGCGTGCCGGCTGGCGACCTCATGGGCGATGTAGAGCTGGTGAGGAATCAGATCAATGCGGCCGCCCACGAAGCCACGCACCGGAGATTGCCGCGAACGATGCAGCAGTTCCAGGGAGCGTCGCCGCAAGGCGAACTCCGCCGAGGTGTCGAATCGTCCGGCCAACAATCGCTCCTTCGGCCCCCGCAGGCTGACCCGGTCGTTCACCTGCGCTTCGGGCAGCTGCTGGTGATCGCCGAGGTAAATCAGCAAGCCCTGCCGCTCAATGACTTCTTTGACGATCAGCTCCCGGTCTGATTGCGTGGTGATTTTTTCACCCACCCGAAATCGCACGCGTTTCAGCGGCGCCTGGGCGACGGCGTAGACACGCATTTCGCCCGCCGCTTTGAACCCGACCCGCACCCGCCCGCCGCCGACCTGCACGACGGTGCCGAGCCCGAGCTCCGGCTCCGATTCGCTGATCCACCGTTGACCGGCAATGAACACACTCATGAAATGGCGGCGGGCTATATGCAGGTTTTGCCCGATAAATGCAATCCCGGCGCTTCCCGCTAACTTGCTGAAAACGGGACCAAAACAGGCGTTTTTTCCGGGTTCGCTTTTTGGGTGCTGGAGGCCAGGTGGCCCTTTGGGGCACCTTTTGGCACTTTTTGTCACCCTGTTTTGAAAGCGGCGCATTTTGCACAAAGGTGACACAGGCAAAGCGGAATCCATTTTTAACCACGAAACACACGGATTACACGAAAACAAATTAAATAAGGAAGCCAGGAAACCAGGAATAATTTCAAGCGGGGACCAGACTTGAGACCGTAGACCGGAAACCTGAAATAACCGCCAAGGCAAAGCAGAAAGTTGGCAGGGTGCTAGGAGCGGGGGGCGTGAGACTTGTTGCTGGATGCTGGATGCTGGATGCTGGATGCCAGGAGCGCGGAGTCAGTGGGTGCAGTCAGCGGTTCATCTTTCTTCTCAGTGACACGGCAAACCGGTAGAGTCCTCGCCTGTGGCCGCCACCCTTTACGATTTGATTCCGCGCGACGAGCAGCACAGCAACGATGTGCTGCTGGGACGCTTCCTCGAATACGCCGAAGGCCGGAAGCTCCAGCTGTATCCGGCACAAGAGGCGGCCATTCTGGAATTGTTCGAGGAAAAGAACGTCATCCTCAACACCCCCACCGGATCGGGAAAATCGCTCGTGGCGGCGGCGCTGCATTTTCAAGCCATCGCCCAGGGCCGGCGCTCGATTTACACCTGTCCGATCAAGGCCCTGGTGAACGAGAAGTTCATGGCGCTGTGCCGCGAGTTCGGCCCGGACAATGTCGGGCTGAGCACGGGCGACGCCGCAGTGAACCGCAACGCCCCCATCCTCTGCTGCACGGCGGAAATCCTGGCGAACATCGCGTTGCGCGAGGGCGCGGCCGCCGACGTGCGGGACGTGGTCATGGACGAGTTCCATTACTACGCCGACCGGGAACGCGGCGTGGCGTGGCAGGTTCCGCTGCTGACGTTGCCGCAGGCGCGCTTTCTCCTGATGTCCGCCACGCTCGGCGACACGACGTTCTTCGAGGAGGAACTCACGCGGCTCACGGGGCGGCCGACCGTTTCGGTCATTTCCACCGACCGGCCGGTGCCGCTGGCGCATGAGTATTCGGAACTGCCGCTGGCCAAAACCCTGGAAAGCCTCGTCGCCGGCGGGCGGGCGCCGGTGTATGTCGTCCATTTCACGCAGCTGGACGCGGCGGAGAGCGCGCAGGATTTTACGAGCATCAATGTCTGCACGCGCGACGAGAAAGCCGCCATCGCCAGCACGCTGGAAGGGTTCAAGTTCACCAGCCCATACGGGCCGGAGATCAAGAAGTGGCTGCGGCAGGGCATCGGGCTGCATCACGCGGGGCTCCTGCCGAAATACCGCGTCCTCGTGGAGCAGCTGGCGCAGAAAGGATTGCTCAAGGTCATCTGCGGCACGGATACACTGGGCGTGGGCATCAATGTACCGATCCGCACGGTGCTCTTCACTCGGCTGTGCAAATTCGACGGCCAAAAGACGGTCATCTTGAGCGCGCGGGACTTTCACCAGATCGCCGGTCGCGCCGGTCGCAAAGGTTTTGATGACCGGGGCTGGGTGGTGGCGCAGGCGCCGGAGCATGTGATCGAAAACCTCAAGCTTGCGGAAAAGTCAGCCCGCGACGGGAAGAAAACGGTGAAGCGCCAGCCGCCGGAGAAAAATTTCGTCAATTGGGACAAGAACACCTACATCCGCCTCATCGCCGCCGCGCCGGAAAAACTGACGTCCCGCTTTCAGGTCACGCACGCGATGTTGCTGAATGTTCTCAGCCGCAAGGGCGATGGCTGCGCCGCGATGCAAAAGCTGATTCGCGACGGTCATGAAACCCCGAAGCAGAAGAAGGCCCACACGCAGCGCGCCTGGCAGCTCTTCCGCTCGCTGGCGGAGCGGAAAATTGTGGAGTTCATTCCCGAGACGAGCGACGGCGCGAAATTACGGGTCAATGTCGAGTTGCAGGAGGATTTCTCGATGGACCAGGTGCTGTCGCTGTATCTGCTGGAGACGATACCGCTGCTGGAACCGGCGGCGCCGGATTACGCGCTCGTGCTGCTCACGCTCGTCGAATCCATTCTGGAAGACCCGGCCATCATCCTGCGCAAACAGCTCGACCAGGTGAAAGACCGGAAGATGGGCGAGATGAAGATGGAAGGCATCGAATACGACCAGCGGATGGAGGAACTCGAGAAGTGTGAACATCCGAAGCCGAACCGCGAATTTGTCTATTCCACGTTCAATGCATTTGCCGACCGGCATCCGTGGGTGGGGCAGGAAAACATCCGGCCCAAATCCATCGGGCGCGAGATGTTCGAGGAGTTCCGCTCCTTTGCCGACTACATCAAACTCTACGAATTGCAGCGGGCGGAGGGCATACTGCTGCGGCATCTGAACAGTGTTTACAAAGCGCTCACGCAGACCGTGCCCGACACCGCCAAGAACGATCAGATCCGCGAAATGGAGCTGTATCTCGGCACGATGATCCGGCAGGTGGATTCCAGCCTGCTCGATGAATGGGAAAAGCTGCGCGACCCGAATTACCAGCGCGCCGAGGCTCAGGAAGTCCGCCCGCCCGGCGCCGCGGAAGCGGCCGCCGACATCACGCGCGATGCCAAGTCGTTCACGGCCGCCATCCGCAACCGGATCTTTATCTTCCTGCGCGGACTGGTCGTGGCCGATTACGAAACGGCCATCGCCAATCTGGATACACCACAGGATGGCGACGCGGCAACGTGGACGGCTGACCGGCTGGACAAGCTCATGGAAGCCTACGAAGCCGGCCATGAGCGACTCTGCCTGGATCCGAA
>CAIOIC010000103.1 GCA_903858275.1 uncultured Verrucomicrobia subdivision 3 bacterium
ACCTGCTCCTCCTTGCGGAGCGCCATGCCGTTGTCGCGCAGATAATCGAAGCCGAATTCCGAATTCGTGCCGTAGGTGATGTCACAGTAATACTGTTCGCGGCGAATCTTGGGTGACTGGTCATGCAAAATTACGCCGACGGTCAAACCGAGAAACTTGTAGATTGCACCCATCCACTCCGCGTCGCGCGCGGCCAAGTAATCGTTCACCGTCACGACGTGGACACCGCGCCCGGAGAGGGCGTTGAGATAAACGGGCAACGTCGCGACGAGCGTCTTGCCTTCGCCCGTGGCCATTTCGGATATGTGGCCGGTATGCAGGGCGTAGCCACCAATAAGTTGCACATCGAACGGAACCATTTCCCAGCGAATCGGATGTTCGCGAACACTTACATCCGTTCCGCACAAACGACGGCAGGCGTTTTTCACCACGGCAAAGGCTTCGGGCAAAATTTCCTCGAGCTTGGCCGCGAGTTCGGCATCGTCCTCGATCTGGGAAAGCTCGGTTTTCCACTCCGCCGTCTTTGCGCGCAGTTCGTCATCGGAAAACTTTTGCAGGACGGCCTCAAACTCATTGATGCGGGCGACCATCGGACGGATTTTTTTTACGTCGCGGTCGTTCTTGGAACCGAAAAGCGCTTTGAATAAATTCACAATTATCTTTCAGTATTCAGGTTAAAATGAACGAATACGCTACGCGACGGATCGCATAGCGTCAAAGCGAAACGGGAGCTGTTATTGGCCGCCTTAACCGATCAAAACACCGGCGGAAGCGCGGCGGGGAGTGGCCTGGCGAACGACAGAAATGGCGCGGGTGGTGTTATCGGCGATCAGTTGGAGATCCGCGCGCAAGGCAGGGTTATCACCATGCTTGAGCAGCAACCGGTCGGCATAGCCGCGAATGATGGTCAGGATGTTGTTCAAATCATGGGCGACCTCGCGGCCGATTTGCTTTTGGGAATCAGCCACGGGCTGATCGGGGCGGAGATGGGCCAAGGTCGCCGGCGCGAGAGCCGGGGCCATTTTCATGTAGATGGGTTCCAGAGATGACATTTGAGCCGCTATAAGCAAATGGCCTGCCAACCAGATTTCCTCAATAAAATCCGTGAAATTTAGTTGCCCCAGCCATCAAATAGACACGCCAACCAGAATTTGGACAGCAATTCCCCGCTGGATTCTCCTACATAAATCGCTAGACTGCGCCTTCAGAATCGAATGAATCTTGCGCCCGAATCCATCGGCCTCATTGCCGGCAGCCGCACGCTGCCGCTGGAATTCGCGCGCCTCGCCCGAGCGGCGGGAGTGAAACGCATCGTCTGCACCGCGGTGGAAGGCGAAACCGACCCCGCCCTCGCGTCGCTGGTGGATGACATCGTCTGGCTCAACGTCGGGCAGCTTAATAAAATGATCTCCACGTTCACCAGCCGGGACGTGAAACAATGCGTCATGGCCGGCCAAGTGGCGCCAAAAAATCTTTTCGACCTCCGGCCGGACTTCCGCGCGATGGGCGTGCTGCTGCGGCTGAGGGAAAAAAACGCCCACACGATTTTCGGCGCGATTGCCGATGAACTCAAAAAAGACGGGGTGGAACTCATCGACGCCTCGCCGTGGCTTGCGCCGCTGATGCCGCAAACCGGATTTGAACTCGGCCCCAAACTGTCCAGCGAGCAGAAGGCGGAGGTGGAATTCGGCTTTCGCATCGCCAAGGAAGTTTCCCGCATGGAAATCGGCCAATTGGTAGTCGTCAAAAACGGCATCGTGCTGGCGGTGGAAGGCTTTGAAGGCACGGATAAGTGCCTCGCGCGCGGCGGCGACCTCGCCGGCCCGAAAGGCGGCGCGATCGCCGTCAAAGTCGCCAAGCTCCATCACGACATGCGATTCGACATACCCTGCATCGGCGCGAAAACGTTTGAGACCTGCGCGGCGGCAAAGATTTCCGTCCTCGCGCTGGAATCCGGAAAGTCGCTCCTGCTCGAGCGCGAAGCCTGCGCAGCACTCGCGCAGAAAAATAAGATTTCTGTAACAACTGTTTCTTGAGCCACAGATGCACACAGATGAAACACAAATTTTGAAAAGGCCAAATCAGGCTGGTTTTTTATCTGGGTAAATCTGTGCCCATCTGCGGCTATAATTTTATGCTAAAATCACACGAACTCCTCGGCTTCATGTCGCCCGCGCTGGCGAATGACATTCTCTCCTTCATCTTCGAATCCGACAAGCCGGCCTACCGCGCCACGCTCGCCGCGGTGGCGGAGGCCAAGCGCGTCCGCCCGATTTTCCTCGAACGCCAGCCGCGCGCCGAGCGCCACACCGCCATGCTGTCCGCGCTCACCAAGCCCAATCTCGACCCCGCCGCCGCCGCATTCATCCGCGCCTGGCTGGTGAAAAAGCACGCCGCGATGCTGATAGATTTCCTCAACGCGATGGAAATCAAAAACGAAAACGGCGTCGTGGAAGATTTGCCCGGCGCGGTGGAGGACACCAAGCTGAAAGCCGCCGTCGAGCTGCTGCTCGGCAAATACCCGCACGAAACCGTCGCCGTCTATCTGAACGCGTTCAACGACATGAACGCCGCCGGCTGGACGAATTTGAAAGCCCTGCTGGAATCCGATTCACGCTTACAGCTCGGCAACCACGCCTGACCGTGGCCGAACCCAGCGCATTCCCCGGCTTCGCCCAATGGAAAACCGCCGCGTGCGAACCGCTCACCGGCGACGCCTCGGTGCGAAAATATTTCCGCCTGCGCGGGGAACAACAGACGGCCATTTTGATGGACGCCTCGCAGGTGCCAGACTCCGTCGCGCCATTCATCCGCATCGCCAGCCAGCTCCGTAAAATCGGACTCAGCGCCCCGAAACTATATTTGCAAGACAAAGCCAAAAGCCTGCTTCTGTTGGAAGATTTCGGCGACGACACGTTCGCCAAATTGCTAAAGCAACCGGAGAGTGCAGAAAAGCTATTCACACTAGCCACCGATGTCCTGATCGCACTGCACCGGCAGCCGCAGGCAGCTCCCGAAAAACTGCGCGCTTATCACCCGGAAAAAATGCTCGAAGACATCGAGCTGTTTGTCCAGTGGCGCACACCTAATGTAACCGCGCTGGAGAAAGAGGATTTCCGCGCGGCCTGGCGGGCGGTGCTGCCGCAAGCGCACCACGTTCCCTCGTCGCTATTGTTGCGTGACTACCATGTCGCCAATCTCATGCTGCTACCGGACCGCGACGGCATCCGACAAGTCGGGCTGCTGGATTTCCAGGACGCCTATCGCGGCCCGGTGACATATGATCTAGTTTCCCTGCTCGAAGACGCGCGTCGCGATGTGCCGGAAGCCTTGCAGAAAAAGCTATTGGTGCGCTACCTCGCAGCCTTTCCCGCGCTCGATCGTGAGATTTTTGAAACGTCGTTAGCCATTCTCGCAGCACAACGACACACCCGCGTGCTGGGCATCTTCGAGCGGCTGGCGCGACACGAAGGCAAGCTGGATTATCGCCGACTGCATTCGCCGCGCGTTGAGCGATTGTTGCAAAAGGCGCTGCGCCACCCCATGCTTGCCGACGTAAAAAACTGGATGGACCGCCATGCCATCACGGAATGAAATGAAACAACGAACATTCAACATTCAACATTCAACATTCAACGGGCTTCCTGCTGGCCAACCATTGGATGTTGAAGGTTCGATGTTCGCTGCTGAATGTTCAGCTTCGGTTTCCGGCGCGGGAAAATTCTGACCTAGCATGGCCGCAAAAATCAAAACCGCGATGCTGCTTGCCGCCGGCTACGGCACCCGGCTCAAGCCCCTGACCAACCACACGCCCAAGCCGCTGGTGCCGGTCGCCGGCCGGCCGATGATTGAATACGCCCTCGACCAGCTGCGAGACTACGGCATCGAGGAAATCGTCATCAACGTCTCCCATCTCAAGGATCAACTGACCGCCCATCTGGCCGCTCACAAAAATCTCCGCGTCACGATTTCCGAGGAAGCCGAACCGCTGGAAACCGGCGGCGGACTAAAAAACGCCGCGCCATTTCTGGGCAATGAACCCGTCTTCGCCATCAACAGCGACATCCTCTGGACCAACGAAGGAGAAACTGCGTTGGAACGCCTTACGCAACATTGGAACGACGCCAAGATGGATTTTCTGCTGCTCGCCCAGCCCAAGTCCCGCGCCGTCGGCCACGACCAAGGCGAAGATCATTTGTTCATCAAGCCGGAGAACACGTTCGAGTGGAGCGAACTGGACGCGCCTTACATCATTTCCGGCATCGGGATTTTTCATCCGCGCGTGCTCCGCGAGGCGCCGGACGGGAAATTTTCCGTGAAAGTCCTCTGGCTCCGCGCACTCGCCCAAAACCGCCTCTTCTGCCTACCGCATCACGGACGCTGGTTCCAGACCGGCACGCTGGCCGACATCCGCAAAACGGAGGAAGTAATCGGTCAGCTTTAATCAGGCTTTTTGCCACCAATCATTCAGTCGCTGCGCCGAAGTTTTCACATTATCCACGCCGAAGATCTCCAGTGTGGTTGCGCCATCGAACCCTGACTGTTTAAGCGCCTTGACGATGGCGGGAATGCCCACCACGCCGTCGCCGAGCGGAATCACCGCCATACCGCAGCCGAATTGTTTCCCGCGCTGCGCCTCCATTTCCTTCGGCATATCTTTCCAGTGAACGTGGCCGATGCGCTTGCCAAAAGTCTTCACATAATCCAGCGGCTCCGCGCCGCCGAGCCACGAGTTGCCGGTGTCAAGACAGATGCCCACGGTTTCGGGGTGGCCGAGTTTTTCCAGCACAGCAGCCATGCCGTCAATCGTGTCGGTCACGCGGCCATGCGGTTCGAGCAACAATTTCACGCCGAGCTCCGCCGCCCATTGCACAGGCGTCCGCAATTTTTCCACCATCGCAAAGATCTGCTCGCTGCGGGCAAGGTGCTCGCCAAATTCCGTCTTCGGATCGCCTTCCGTCGTGATGACATCCTTGATGCCGAGCAAGGCTGCGAGCCGGATGGCCTTGATGATTTCATTGGTGCCGTAAATGTCCGGCGACGGCGGATCCAGCAGATTTGCGTGGGCGCAAAACGCCGTGAGTTCGATGCCGGCCTGTTGAGCCATCTCCCGGATTTTCGCCGGATGGCTATCGAGGCTAACGGAGGCAGCAAAGCCGTATTCCACGCCCAACATTCCGCCCTGGTGGTTGTCCGTGAGGTCGGCGCACGAAATCCCCATTTCCTTGATGGCCTGAAACTGCCGTTCCATCGAGCGGAACGGTTCCACGAGGGCGAAGCAGCCGATTTTCATAAATCAACTTTGTTTCCAGTCGCCGCGAATGGGATGGCTCATTTGATCGCTGAGCTCTTTCGCCGATTTGATTTTATATTTTTTTGGATCCCAAATGACTTCACCCCCGCTTTTGACCGCCATGAGCGAGAGATGACTGATGGCATCGGAGCGCAGCGCGTCCTCGATTGGCGCGACCGACGGCGAGCGTTCGCGGACGCTGTCCACGAAGGCCTTGTAATATTTGTTCCGATACAGCACGCGCTTGGAGCCTTCGCACTGCTTGAGCTTGAGCCAGTCGGGATTGCTGGCGCAGACACCGTTTCGGCTCAAACTGACCCAGCCCTTGGAACCAAAAAACGTCGTGCCATCGCCCTGATTGTCGTCGCGATATTTTTTCACAATCGGTGCGGCGTGGTTGGTGCTCATAAACCGCATGGGAATTCCGTCGTGAAATTTCACCTCCACATCCCACGTTGCGCAGGTGTCGAACAAATCGTTCGGCGTCGGAAAGTCACCAGTGCCGCGAAATGAAATCGGCCCTTTGGTATCCAAATCCATGCCCCAAATCGCGATGTCCAGCGGATGCGCGCCCCAGCCGGCAATGAAACCGAGCGCGTAATCCGAGCAATACCACGAACCGGCGCTGGTAATGCGATCCTTCGTGCAAGGCTTCATCGGCGCGGGGCCGATATAGAGTTCGTAATCGAGTCCGTCCGGCACGGGAATTTCATCCAGCGACCCACCACCATGCCCGCCGAGTGCCCAGACTTCGAGGCGTTGCAACTCGCCGATGTAGCCGTTGAGCACCAGCTCCACGCCACGCTTGAGCAGTTCTCCACTGCGCTGTTGTGTGCCGTATTGAAAAACACGGTCATGTTTTTTCACCGCCGCCAGCATGGCCTGATTCTGCGCCAGACTGTGGCCGAGCGGCTTTTCAATGTAAACATCCTTGCCCGCGCGCACCGCCGCCAGACCGATGGGCACGTGCCAATGATCCGGCGTGGCGATGACCACGGCGTCGATGCTCTTGTCCGCCAGCAAATCGCGGAAGTCATTGTAAAGTTTCGGATCAAGTTTTTGCCGCTCTTGAATCAGCTTGCCGGCATTTTCGCGGCGCGAGCGGAACGGATCACAAACCGCCATCGACGCCGCCGAATCCACGTTCAGAAAATTGCGCAGCAGGCCGGCGCCTTGTCCGCCCACGCCGATGTGGCCGAGCTGGATTTTTTTGCTCGGCGTGTTGTCGCCGGCCAGCAAGCGCAACGGAATGAATTCTGGCGCCATGGCGGCCAGCAAGGCGGCTTGAAGCAGTCCGCCTGCAAACCGGCGGCGAGTAATGTGATTGGTGCATTTCAAGGTGATCCGTTTAGGCATGGTTTGACTTTAGCGGCTTCCCGGTCTAGCGTCGTTCAAAATCAACGACTGGTAAATATTGAACATCGCCCGTCAACGCCGCGCCGCCACCTTCCGCTCCGCCGCGGAACTCTTTCACGCGGACACCTGTGAACCACTCGAAGCCGCCGCGCGCCGGGGCGAAGTGTCCATTGTGGCGCTTGGTCGCAGTTCCTATCCGGGACGGCGGTTGCCGAAGGACGATTTGTGCGAGGTGCGCTCGGTGGGTTTCTGGGATGCGCGCGGGAAGCAAAGCTGGGGACTGGACTGGCATCGCAACGAGGGTATTGAACTGACTTTTCTCGCGGCCGGACATTTGCCATTCGCCGTGGACAAGCGGTCGGTGGCGTTGGAGCCGGGGCATCTGACCATCACGCGTCCGTGGCAAATGCACCGCGTCGGCGATCCGCAGGTCTCCGCCTCGCGATTGATTTGGTTGATTCTCGATGTCGGCGTGCGGCGACCCAATCAACCCTGGCGCTGGCCAAAATGGCTACTGCTTACGCCGACCAAACTGCAAAGGCTTACCCATCTGCTCCGCCACAATGAACAAATCGCATGGCGGGCCAACCATGAGGTAGCCCGGTGTTTTGAATCGATCGGGGAGGCGGCGGCAGCGAAACCCAACAGCGGAAATCTGACCCGCCTAAAAATTCTGATCAACGAATTACTGATCGCGCTGGCAGATTTGCTGGAACACCGGCGTCCTCGGCTGGACGCAAATCTTTCTTCGGCCGAGCGCACGGCAAAACTGTTTCTGGCCGAACTGTCGCACCGTGCTGATGAGCCGTGGACGCTGGAGACAATGGCGAAACAATGCGGCTTGGGCCGCAGTCATTTCAGTCATCATTGCCGCAAACTAACCAACCGCACACCGATTGATCACCTGACCCTCTGCCGGGTGGAAAAGGCCTGCAAACTTTTGCGCCAGGAACCCCGACGCAGCATCACCGACGTCGCCTTTGGATCTGGCTTCCAGTCGAGTCAATATTTCGCCACTGTTTTCGCCCGGCAAATGGGCTGCGGACCAAACGCGTGGCGAAATAATTCCAAGTGATTGTGGCTTTTCCCCGGTGATGTCAGTGGCATCACGGATTCCGGTTTTTCTGCCAGAAGGCGAAAACACCTTGCCACCACGCCGTCGGTTGGGCGGCGATGTCATTGTGAGAGGCGTTTGGAAAGACCTGCAACTCTTTCGGGCCGGCGTATTCCGCGAATAATTTTTTGCCCGTCTCCGCGCCGAGAATCTCATCCGCACCCGCCACGATGAATTTCACCGGACCGCGATAGGCCTTAAGGCAATCCGCCGGATGAAAACGGTCACGCAGCAAAAAATAGGCGGGCAAAAACCACATCTGGCGCTGCGCCACCGAGGCGAGATTATGATACGGCACGAACAGCGCGAGGCCCGCGACCGCCTGCGGATGCGCTTTCGCCAGCTCACACGCCACGCCCGCGCCGATGGATTCGCTGACGACAAATTTTGGCAGATTTTTCGGCAGCAATTGAAACGCGGCTACAGCCGCCGCAACCATGCTGTCTTTATTCGGGGAACCCGTTCGCGCGCCGTAGCCGGGATATTCCAAGACGAAAACATCCACGTCCGCCGCGTCGTGGATCGGCTGCGCCAGATAATCCCGGCTCAAAGCGCAGCCCGCATTGCCGTGAACAATCAGCACGCTGGCGGTGGCATTGGTTTTCGCCAACATTTTCCAACCGATGAGTTCACCCGCCGGATTTTTCCACGGCGCGAAGCCGTGCCCGGCCGCAACGGATTCAATGACCCCGGCCGGAATCTTCGTGGGCAAGTAAATCAGGCGGCGCTGAAAAATCAGCACCGCCAGAAAAACCAGCAGGTAGACAATGACGAACAGTTGGAACACGCGGATGAGAGACCGGCTTGTTTTCCTCCAGCCCGTCATGGTCAAGCCAGAGTTATTGCGGCTTGGCCGGAGCCGCCGGGGCTTCCGGCTTTTTACCCTTCACCTCGATGTAAAGGTCGCGCAGTTGCTTGGGCGAAACTGGCGACGGCGAATCCGTCATCAAGCAGGTGCCCTTCGCAGTCTTCGGGAAAGCGATAACGTCGCGGATGCTGGACGTGCCGCAGAGAATCGCGATCAAGCGATCAAAGCCCAGCGCGATGCCCCCGTGCGGCGGCGCGCCGTATTTGAAGGCGTCCAGCATGTAGCCGAAGCGCAACTTGGTTTCCTCCGGCGGAATGGCGAGCAGTTCCTCGAAAATGGTCTTCTGCACATCGGGCTGGTGGATACGAATCGAGCCACCACCGAGTTCCACGCCGTTCACGACTACGTCGTAGTGCTGGCCGCGGACTTTCTTCGGGTCGGTCTTGAGCAGCGGGATGTCCTCCGTAACCGGCGCGGTGAACGGATGATGGCTGGAATACCAGCGGTTCTGTTCCCGGTCGAAACCGAGCAGCGGGAATTCGATGACCCAGAGGAAATTGAACTGGTCGGCGGGAATCGTGAGCTTCCCCTGCCCTTTCAACACGTCGGCGCAATACAAACGGATCTTGCCGAGGATTTCGCAGGCGTTGAGCCATTGATCGGCGGCGAAAAGAATCAAGTCGCCTTCCTGAATGGCGAGCTTCGTGGTGAGCGCGGTCTTCTCGGCTTCGCTGAAGAATTTCACGATGGGCGACTTCCATTCGACGGTAGCACCGTCGGCCCCCTTCTCAACCTTGATGAAGGCGAGACCTTTGGCGCCAAAGCTCTTGGCGTATTCGGTCATCGTCTCAATCTGGCCTTGCGTCGCACCCGCCATGCCTTTGGCGTTGAGCGCCTTCACCACGCCGCCATTGGCGATGGTGCCGCTGAACACCTTGAAGGTGCTGGCGCGGAAATCCTCCGTCATGTCCACCAGCTCCATCGCAAAGCGCGTGTCGGGCTTATCAATGCCGTAGCGGTTCAGCGCCTCCTCGAAGCTGATGCGCTTGAAGGGCGTGGGAATGTCGATGTTCAGCGCGGTCTTCCAAACCCGCTGGAGCAAGCCTTCGATGAGCGCATAGATGTCCTCGCGGTCAATGAAGCTCATCTCGATGTCCACCTGGGTGAACTCCGGCTGGCGGTCGGCTCGCAAATCCTCGTCGCGATAGCAGCGGGCGAGCTGGAAATATTTTTCCACGCCGGCGACCATCAGAATCTGTTTGAACTGCTGCGGTGATTGCGGCAGCGCGTAGAACGTCCCGGCTTCGCGGCGGTTCGGCACGAGGAATTCGCGCGCGCCTTCGGGCGTGGACTTGAAGAGGGTGGGCGTTTCCACTTCGAGGAAGCCCTGTTCGTCCATGTAGCTGCGCGTGGCAATGGCCACTTTGCTGCGCACTTTCAGGTTACGCGCCATTTCGGGACGGCGCAGGTCGAGATAGCGATATTGCAGGCGCAATTCCTCATTCACCTTGTTGGCGACTTCGGGATCGTCCACGGGAAACGGCAGGACTTCCGCCATGTTCAACACTTCGAGCGCGGTCACGCCGACCTCCACTTCGCCGGTGGGAATCTTGGCGTTATTCGTGCCGGCGGGGCGATGGCGCACTTTGCCCGTGAGGCTCACGACACATTCGCTGCGGAGCGACGCGGCCTGCGCGAACAATTCCGGCGTCAAATCCGACGGGTCGAACACGGTCTGGGTGCGGCCTTCGCGGTCGCGGATGTCGATGAAGATGAGGCCGCCGAGGTCGCGGCGGGAATGAACCCAGCCGGAAAGCGTGACGGTCTGCCCGATGTGCGACGGGCGCAGTTCGTTGCAATGATGCGTGCGTTTCATGAAATTATTCGCCAAAGCGAATGGAGATTGTGGCTGCGAAACCGGCGGATTTCAAAGAGAAATTTCGCCGTTGCCGGTCAATGCGCCCTGGCGGCCACGCCGCGCTTCTTTTCCTTTTCCGGATCGAACCGGTCGATCTGCACCGGGATGACAAACGGATTGGACAGCGTCTTGATGCGGGCAAAGCCGACGTCCTGGGCGCGGATCAGTGAATTGGTGAAGTCGCCGAAGTCGTAATACTTGGCGAGTTCGCCGATTTCGTGGTGGTTGTTGAGATGCGAGACCATGATGTTTTCCGTGTTCGCCAGGATGTTGGGATGGATGGAGGAAACTTCCTGCGTGGCGTAAACAATGGCGAGCCGCGCCTTGGCGCCTTCCTTGGCGATGGTCGGCCAGATTTCCGTGAGCGCCTCATGGCGGCCAATGATGTTATGCGCCTCCTCGACGTAAATGACGATGTGCGGCGCATGCTGGCCGGCGTTGAAGGTGGCCATCGAGCTGCGCAAAATGTGGCGGGCGATGCGCTTGCTCAAGCGCTCGCGCTGCACCGGGTCGCCAACGGATAGATCGAGGATGACGATCTTGCCGTTCGCCAGGTGCTGATAGATTTCGTCGCAGACATCGGTGCTGCGGTTGGGCGCATGGTAATCCTTGAACGGCTGGAGCAGCCGGTAGCCCGGAATGTAGCCGCCCTGATCGTTTTTCTGGAGCAGCAGGTTAATGAGGACGTTGGTATCCGGCTCGACCCAGGAACCGCCGGTGCTGGTGATGAGTTCATCCTGAATCTGCCGCACGAGCTGAAACCACTCGAACATCTGCGGCGCGGTCAGGCCATTGGCGGGATCCACCGAGGGATTGACCTTGTTGCGAATGCCGGGGTTGACCTCGAAGGTGAACTTGAAGCCCTCCGGCAATTCATAGCCCGCGCGGGCCAGCACCGCCCGATAGGCGGCGAGCTTGAGATCGTGCAGCGCCGAGCGGCGCTGAAATTCGTAGTCGCTGCTGCAATCCTCCCGGTTCGGCGCGTCAAAATCCATGCTCAAGAACGCCTCGAGATCGGCCGAGCGGGGAACTTTGCTGGCCTCGATCAATCCCCGCAGCGTGCTGTGGCCATCGGATACCTGGTGGAAAAAATTATTCAGGATCAGCTCAAACCCCGGAGTCGGAATCATCCGGTAGCGGATGGTGGCGCCGGGAAAAACCTCGGCCAGCGAACCTTTGTCCTGCTGATTGGCGTTGGCGTATTCGCCGTTCAAGTCGTAGATGATCTGGCCGATCTTAAGCTTGAAATCGCTGCTCGTATGCTTGACGACGGAAACCAGCTGCTTGACCGTGTTGGATTTTCCCGTGCGCGTCATGCCGAACACCGCCGTGCGGCGGGCGAGAAAATCCACGGCGTTCAGATGGAACACCGCCCGGCTCGCCGCCTCGCCGCGATGCAAACGGTCGGTGGAAGAAAATCGCACCGTGCCGATGGGAAATCGCGGCAGATCACCCTCCAGCCCGAGCCGCCGGGCTTCTTCGCGCGACGACGCGAGCCGTTCGGGACTGATGTAGTTGACGATCATCTCCAGCGCCGCGCCTTCGGGACGATAAACCGCCAGCCCTGCCGCGCTGGAATAGGATTCGACATCGCAGCCCAGCCGCAGCTGGCCGTGGGACAAATAAAACTGCCCCAACACGCGGCATTGCAGGCCGCCCAATTGAAATTGTTCCGCGGCCAGATCGCTGAACGCATCGCCCGCGGCGGACTCCGCCGGACGCTGTTTCAGTTTTTCCACCTTCAGCCCCGCCACGACATCGTTCGCCGGCAGCGGCGCCGCGCCGGTGACGCGGAGCAGGAGAATTTCGCCCGTCGCCTTATGGGCATCCACCGGAGCCGCGATCAGAAAACAATTTTGCGGCACGCCGCGCGCGCTGGCCTTCCAGTCGTCGCGCGTCAGCACCAGCGCCTGCTCGTAATCGACATGGCACAGCCAGCCGACGAATTGTTTTTTCTGGATCAGTTGCGCCAGCGGATCCGGCGATGGAGCTTCAGCGGGTTTGGACATGAAATTGGCCTGGTTGATTTGTGCGTCAGCTTGGCGGCAACCGCACTGGTAATCAAAGTTTTTTTGCGGGTAATTCCCCGCTCGCCATGCGCGGCAGGCTGAATTAACTTGGCACCATGCTGACATTGCCCAAGCCGGAAGTGATCCTCACGCACGAAAGCGACCTCGACGGATTTGTCGCCGGCCTGCTGCTGCAACGGCTGGCGAAACATCTCCACGGCGAAATCATTCCGCTCCAGGCCTACCACTACAATTACTGGAAGCTGCGCGACCTGCGCGAGCGCGCCGCGTGGGTGACGGACTTCACATTTGAACCGCGCCTCGACAAGCCCGGCTGGCTGGTGGTGGATCATCATGTCACCGAAACGCCCGCGAACAACGCCCGGCTCCAGCACGACGTGAACAAATCCGCCGGACTGCTCTGCTACGAACTCTGCCAGCAGCACGGCCTCGGCTCGCCCGCGCTGGACCGCATCGTCCACCTGAACAACGTGGCGGATCTGTTTCTGGAAAACGACGCGGATTTCGAAGTGGCCGGAGATTACGCCGGACTGGTGAAGGTTTACCAATTCTGGAATCTCTACACGCTGCTCGAAGGGGAACTGGAAAAACTCACCGGCCATCCGCTGCTGGAAGTGATGGCCGCTAAGCGCCGCGTGGAAGACCCCATCGGCCTGGAGTGGAGCAAAAGTCACATCACGGAAATCTCGCCCGCGCTCGGCTATGTGGAAACCATCATCGGCAACACCAACCAGATCGTTCACCAGTTGCTCGAACGCGGCGTGACGAAATATCCGGCGCTGGTAACCCTGTTCCGCCGGTCGAACGCGATTTTTGCCAGCTTCCGCAGCCGCAATGGCGAGGCGCTGAAGCTGGCCGCAAAATTTCAGGGCGGCGGCCACGCGAACGCGGCGGGGGCCATTTTGCCGAAGTCCGTGCGGACGGTGGAGGACGGCGTGGAATTTCTCCGCCAGATGCTCAACCCGAAACCCCAGCCGAGCCTGAACAATCTGGAAAGTTTGTTTGCGGGTTTGGATGTCGGGAAGAAGTGAAGTAAAATCATTTGGCAGCCTTTTCTAGTGCGACGAATTCCTCGACTTGCAACTAAATGCTTTCATGAAATCGAACTCTGCTCGAACATCATTCCAATCCTGCCGCCTTGGAGTTGTCGCACTCGCACTGGCGCTGGCCAATGTCGCACAAGCGCAGACGCAAGTGACCCTCTATCCTGCTCCCGGCGATCTCTCGACTGTGGAACACCTGCGCGACAGCGCCGACTACACGGTGACGATCAATGGTCGTCCCTGTTTTGTTTACGAGTCCGCTAACTATTGGCAGCACGCCGCACGCATGGCTGCGGACAAGGTGGCTTTTGCAATCTACGACTTCAAAGGCGGGCCGGCGACGGTCGAGGTGAACTGCAAATTCACCGTCAACACCGTAACCATCCGTCCTGCGGGCGATCACGTGCAATTCACCCGGAACGGGAACAAAATTGTGTTTACGGTGGCTGGACCGAAGCAGCTCAGCGTCGAGGTGAACGATCGGAAGCGCCCACTGTTCATCTTTGCGTCCGAGCCGGAGGAGCCTGATACGAAGGCGCAGCACTATTTCGGACCGGGCGTGCATCATATCGGTGCAAAATACCCGGTTAAGGCCAACGAGCGGGTCTATGTCGCTGGTGGTGCCGTGGTGGAAGGCACCTTCCTGTGTCAGGGCGAAAATATCAAGATTCGCGGCCGGGGCGTCCTGAGCGCCGGCCAGTGGACTCGGGAGGAATGGCAGAAGGATCATCAGCTTTCGATCATCACCCACACCGCCGTCGGTAGTCATGACCATCACGAATACTCCGGCGTCGTCCTACTGAATTCCCCCGGCTGGTTCGTAAACGGCTACGGCAAGTTTCTCACCTGCTCGAACCTGAAAGTCATTGGCTGGGGCGGCAATACCGACGGCCCGCACCTCAACGGGAACGGCCTGCTCGAACATTCCTTCTTCTTTAACAACGATGACTCGCTGATCACTAATAAGGGCGATGACAATACCTTTCGCGACTGCGTGGTATGGAAGGGCCCGTGGGGCCACCCGATGGTCAGCCTCAATCCGATCAATCAACAGAATATCCTTTACGAGGATATCGACATCATCGCCGACGAGCAGCGGAATAAGTTCGGCACAATTGCCATTACCTTTGGCGGTGGCAGCGTTAAAAATGTCAGCGGCAGTGGCACGCGGCGGAACTACACCTACCGCAACATCCGCATCGAAGAACCGCGCACGGCGATACTGCTGAAGCTCGATGTCGGAGCAGGCTCCCGGTTCGAAAATGTCCGCCTGGAAAACATCACCGCCGCCGGCCAGCTTCCCTTCGAAGGCATGTTGAATGCGTCCCAGGGCGGCGTGATTGACCATATCAGTTTCAAAAACGTCCAACTCAACGGAGTGGTCATCACCAATCTGGCCGGCGCGAACCTCACCTCACAGGGCAACGTGACCAACATGATATTCGAAAAATAGCAACCCCGCGCAAATCGATGGTTTCACTTAAATCCCAAACACCCAATACACCCATCCTATGAAACTGCGATTATTCACCACGGCTCTTCTCGTTGTCAGCTCATTCGCCCTGCTTCGCGCCGCCGATTCGCCAGCCCTGCCAGAGCCATGGCAGCACCAGGACATCGGCAGCTCGCAAGTCGGTAAACCAGTGCCGCCCGTGCCAGCCGAAAAATTTGGGAAGAACCCGCTCTTTGGGCTAAGTGGGCAGCTTGCGGGCACCGCAAAGCACACAGGCGGCGTGTTTACCCTGCAAGGCACGATGGACATTTGGGGACCGATGGATGGCGGTCATTTCGTCTGGCAGCCGGTGCAGGGCGACTTCGTGTTCGTCGCGCGTGTCGCCAGCATGGATAACCCAGGGAAAAATAAGCACGCCAAGGCGGGCCTTTGCATTCGTGAATCGCTCGACGGCGGCTCACGTCGTGTCGCCCAGTGCATCACGCCGGTGGATGGCACGCAGTTCCTCCATCGCGAAGCGACGGACGGCATCACAGTGCGGATTAAGCCGGATGCCGCCAATCCGAAACCCGGCGTGCCCAAGGAAAAGTTTCCGTGCTGGCTCAAGCTGGTGCGCCAAGGCAATAAGTTCACCGGCTACGAATCGCTCGACGGCGAAACGTGGTGGCTCACGGGCACAATCAAACTCGACTTCAAGTCTGACGCCCTGATCGGCCTCTCATCGTCCTCGCACGCGACGGATTCGCTCACGGCTTCGGTGTTCGATCATGTGACCCTGGCCAAAACTTCCAAATAGGATCCGCCATGCGCACCATCCCGTTTGCTAAATTCGTCACCGTGTCCGTGTTGCTGACCTGCGGCCTCATCACTTCAGCTCAATCGCAGGATAAATCCCCGCCACAACACATCGCGCGACTCATGACCATCGGCATTGATGGCTCTGACCCGCGGGTGATTTTTGAGACCACCGACATCCAGGCGCCCAACTGGTCGCACGATGGAAAATGGCTCATCTGCAACGGCAGCATGGCGGGCAGCAAAACATTATTGCGCATCGCCGCCGACGGCAGCACTCAGCCGGAAAAGATTTCCACCGACGACATCAAGGTCACGAGCAATGACCACATCCTCTCGCCGGACGGAAAGACGATCTACATCACTGCGAACAGTCATCTTTACACGATGCCGTTCGAGGGCGGTGCGCCACGGCGCATTTCCAATGAGCATCCGGTCGACACGGGATTTAAATACTTCCTCCACGGCGTGACGCCGGACGGAAAGACGCTGGCTTACGTCGGGGTGAATAAAGTGGGCAACGATGCGTGGGGACGATCGGATCTCTACACAATTCCCGCCGCCGGCGGTCCGGATACGCGCTTGACCGACACCCCCGCACCCGACGACGGCCCCGAGTATTCGCCGGATGGAAATTGGATTTATTTCAACTCCGAACTTAACGCGAAGATTCCCGGCCACGCGCAGTGTTATCGCATGAAACCTGACGGCACCGGTATCGAGCAACTCACCCACGACGAGCGAGTAAACTGGTTCCCGCACATTTCGCCTGACGGAAAATGGGTTGTCTATATCAGCTTTCCGCCAGGCACGGTAAAGCATCCCGCCGATAAAGCCGTCATCCTCCGGCGCATGAAAGCCGATGGCAGCGAACAGGCCGATATCATCACCTTCAACGGCGGCCAGGGCACCATCAACGTCAACAGTTGGGCACCCGACAGCAAACGCTTCGCTTTCGTGATGTATCCGAAATAACCATTCCAAACTACGGCCGTCTTTATCAAGACACAGCATGAGATTCCATTTGCTTCTCGCTTTAATCGTCCTTCCGATGGCGGCAAGTGCCAGCGCAGACTTGAATCACGCCGAACTGCTTAAAAAGATTCCGGATGAATTTATCACCCGCATCGGCGGAGCTTTGCCGGATAAGAACGGATTCGTCGGCCACAACCACTCCGGTTTCAAGGGCAGCGCCTTTCAACGCGGCGCAACGCTGACGCTGGCCATCGCAGCGGCGCGCGGCGACCGGAAGCGCGCCGAGGATTGCTGGCGGGCCGTCGAGGCGACGTTCGCCCGACAGAAGGAAGCGGGGCACTTTGGCGATCCGCCCACCAGCGTGGCGTTCTGGCTTTGCGAACTATGCCGTTCGCTTTTGGTCGTGCAGCAAAGTCCGCTGGCCAAAGACTATCAGGACCGGATTGCCAACCTCCTGCCCAAGCTTCGCAAGGCTGCCGACTGGCTGGCAACCCAGCAGGCAGCGCTCATCAAGGCCGATGGCGACACGCCCAACCGCCTGCTCTTCTCGGCCGAGGCCTTTGGCTTTGCGGGAATCCTCTTGCAAGACGAAAAACTGGTCGCCGCCGGCAAGGATTTTCTGAACCGCAGCCTGAAGCTTTATCGGGATGAGGACGGCGTGTTTCTGGAACACGGCGGGGGCGACTCCAGCTATCAGGCGGTGAATCTTCTCCGGCTGCAGGAAATCGTGATTCATTTTCCCGATCCCAAGCTGGAAGCCGCCATCCGCCAAGGCATGAAGTGGGAACTCGCCCGCATCGCGGCGGATGGAACGGTCAGCACCGAAGGCAACACCCGTGTCCGTCCCGGCGGCGAGAAATTCATGGGGACCGAGAAACAGGTCAACGTGGGCGAAATCACGCTGGCGCTCCTCTATTTCCACCTCCGCACGGGCGATGCCGAGGCCTTGGCGGCGGCGCAACGGGTTCGCAGCCATTACACCAAATAGCTGGGGCAACCCTAATCCCACGACGTTTCCCATGTCGGAAACCACAAGACTGGAACACGGTTAACCCCACTTCCCGCCCGCTTTCCCCAAACTGGGAGGGGATTTACCAAGACGACAAACCGGTTTCTGCAGACTGCAAAACGTATTTTCGACATCGGGGAACGACTTTGCGGTGTCGGGGAACGACTTTGCGAAATCGGGGAATGGCTGGACGATATTGGGGAACGTTTTCCTGATGTCGGGCAATGTGTTTCCGATATCCGGCAACGACCTCCCGACATCGGCCAACGACTTGGCGATATCGGGAAACGATTTCTAAGAATTAAAAAACCGCCAAATCAGGCTGAAAACCAGCGATTTAGTCTAAAAACACGAAAAACGAGTGTTCCGGACGCATTTTCCACCCGCCGCCACTCGCCGCGCGGGGGGGAAGGATGTTTTGACGACCACTCCTCTCCCTGCCCTCTCCTCTCCTTCCGAAGGAGAGGAGAGGGTGGGCCGGAGGCCGGGAGAGGAGTGGTCGGGTGAAAGTCGGTTCCACCCTTAACTCCGAAAGAACGGATTATGACTTCCTATGAACGGTTCCGCAGCCTCTCCCCCTGTGGGGAATGAGATGGCTGGTGGCCATTTTGGGTGAATAATCTTGAATGAAATCCGCCCGTCCGTTTTCATCAGCCCATGATCCAAGCCGCAGACAAAAAAGTCAGCCGTGCACCGGGTCGGGCTTGCTCTGCGGGCTAACAACCGTATTAGTCCGATTCCAACGCCAATGAGTGATTCCGTGCTCCAGAAGTTTTTGGCAGAGATGCCGGACTTGCCAGATTTCATCGGCATTCCGACGGTTGGAGTGCATACTCGCGGTGGCTGGCAGTCCACGCCGCTGCATGTTGCCGCAGTGCGCGGAGACGTTGCGGCTATCGCTGCGTTGCTTGATGCAGGAGCAGACATTCAGAGTCGAGGTGAACACGGCTATAGCCCATTGCATGAGGCTGTCGAGCAGGGGCACATTGAGGCAGTCAGACTTTTGCTTGAGCGTGGCGCGTCAGTCACCGCCACCAATGACGACGGATACATGCCGGTTCAGACGGCACAAATCCTGAAGGAGCATGAGATTGAGAGAGTATTACAAAGTCACGCGGCCTAATAACCTGACAGACTGCAAACGCCAGTTCCCATTCCTGCGTTGACCGGTGGCGCGGTCATCCGGTGACATTCCCGATTTGCGATTTTTAAATTTTTCCCTAACATCCCGCCATGTCTGAATCCACCCGCGCCGACGGGCGCGCCGCCAACCAACTCCGCCCGCTCCGCTTTCAAAACCACATCGCGCCGCATGCCGCCGGTTCCACGCTCATCGAATGGGGCAACACCCGCGTCATCTGCGCCGTGACCATCGAGGAATCCGTCCCGCGCTGGATGAAGGAGCAAAAAGTCGAGGGCGGCTGGCTCACCGCCGAATATTCGATGCTCCCCTACTCCACCCTGACCCGCAAACCGCGCGACATCTCCAAGGGCCGGCTGGACGGGCGCTCGTCGGAAATCCAGCGGCTCATCGGCCGCTCCGTCCGCGCCGCCGTGGACCTGATTAAATTCGGCCCGCGCACCGTCTGCATTGACTGCGATGTCCTGCAAGCCGACGGCGGCACCCGCACCGCCGCCATAACCGGCGCTTTTGTGGCGCTTTCACTGGCGGTCAACAAATTGATCGCGGAAAAGAAAATTTCCGAAAACCCGATCCTGGCCGGCGTCGCCGCCGTCAGCGTCGGCATCGTGAACGGCGCGGCGATGCTGGATTTGTGCTACACCGAGGATGTGGCGGCCGCCGTGGACATGAACCTCGTCATGAATGCCGCCGGCGAATTCATCGAGCTGCAAGGCTCCGGCGAGGAGGCGACCTTCACCGACACCCAGCTCGCGCAATTGCTTGCGCTCGGCAAATCCGGCATCCGCGAACTGCTCGCGGCGCAACAACTGGCGATTTCCCAAGCCTGATTGCCATGGCAAAAACCACCCGCCGCAAAACCCACCCCCAGCCGCCCGCGACCCGGCTGCTGCTCATCCGCCACGGCGAGGTGGAAGCGCGTTACCAGGGCATTTTCGGCGGGCGCATCGACATGAACCTTTCCCCGCGCGGGAAACGGCAGGCGAAGATCCTCGCGGACTACCTGCGCGCAAAAACCATTGATGCGATTTACGCCAGCCCGATGAAGCGCGTCCAGCAGACGCTGGCGCCGACCTTGAAACAAAGCGGCCATGAGCAGAAGATTTTCCACGAACTGCGCGAGGTGGATTTCGGCGACTGGACCGGGCTTAACTGGGAAACGGTGCGGGACCGGTTTGATTTTGCCGTCCACGAATGGCTGGATCAGCTGCAGAAACCCGGCGCGCCCAACGGCGAAAGCGGCCGGACTTTCCGCGCCCGCGTCGAACCCTGTCTGCGCGAAATCATCCGCCGGCATCCCGGCGAAAACGTGGCGGTTTTCTGCCACGGCGGCGTCATCCGGATGTTATTGGCGATCTTACTGGAATTGCCGCTGCCCAAGACCAATTCGTTTGAAGTCGAATACGCCAGCATCACCCAGGTCGCGCTGCATCCGCACATGGCGGAAATCGAACTGCTGAATTTCACACCGTGGCGGGATCTGGTGGGGTAAAACTTTTCGGCGGGGCGAACGTTCCCACGAGCCGCTTGGACAATTTGACGAACGGCTCGCGAAGACTCTCGCCCCACCAGTTAATAAAATGAAAAAAATAAAACCTCTCTGGCGGTTATCCGTGACCACTTCGCTCGAAGCCGAGGACGCGGTGGCGGAATTGCTCGGCGCACGCTTTGGCGCGGCGGCCGCAACCTATTTTAACCTAGAAACCGGCATCAGCACCGTCAGCATCTTTCGCGACCGGAAGTTTGATTCCGCCCAAGTCCGCGCCGAGGTGATGGCCGGAATAAAGCGCATCGAGGATTGCGGCTTGCAAATCGGGAGCGGCCGGATTGAAATCACCAAGGTAAAGCGCGAGGACTGGAAGGAATCCTGGAAACGACATTTTCATCCGCTGGAAATCGGGAAAACGCTGCTCGTCAAACCGAGCTGGAGCAAAAAACGGCCGGGCAAAGGACAGGCGGTCGTCATTCTCGATCCGGGCCTGAGCTTTGGGACCGGGCAGCACCCGACCACTTCGTTTTGCCTCGGCGAAATCGCCCGTGTCCGGAAATCCGCCGCCCAGCAGTCGTTTTTGGACATCGGCACCGGTTCTGGCATTCTGGCGATTGCGGCGGTGAAGCTGGGCTACGCGCCGGTTCAGGCCTTTGATTTTGATCCCGAGTCCGTCCGGGTCGCCCGCGAGAACGCCCGCAAAAACCGGGTTGACGCCAAGCTCAAGCTGACCCGCGGGGATGTGACGAAGCTGCCGCTGAAATCAGCGCGGCAATACGATCTGGTCTGCGCTAATTTGATTTCCAATTTGCTAATTGCGGAAAGACGGAGAATAGTCAACCGGCTGCGAACGGACGGCACTTTGGTGCTGGCGGGGATTCTGGCGGTGGAATTCGGGGAAGTGGAACGGGCATTTGCCGGATTAAAGCTGAAATTGGTGGCGAAACGGGTGGAAAACGAGTGGGGTTCTGGTGCTTTTTGTTTCGCCTGAATATTTTTGAACACTTTCGAGACGGCTGGCGTCAGAGAAAGTGAAGATTATCAGCAGTTTTTGGAATGATGCCGGTTGGCATTGTTTACGCTGTCATTCCAACGAAAGGAAAAGTAAATGCTATGATGAAAACACTCGAAGAGATGGGCGAAGCAATTCGCAGCCAGAAGCATCCGTTCCGCAAGACCGAACATCATACCAAAAAGTCGAACAAAAACCGCCACGAACGGCGCAAAATCAGGGAGTATCTCCAACTCGGCGACTGGCTGTCCGAGGAAACAGCTTGAAATGACGGCGGCGAGCGCTCGCCGCTTTTCATTTCTGGCAATCGGGACACACGCCAAAAAATTCAAGCCGGTGGGTAACGGCTTGGAAGCGGTTTTTTGTCGCAATCTGCCGCTCGATTTCCGCCGGGAAACATTCTTCAATTTTCACAACCCCCGCGCATTGGGTGCAAACCAAGTGGTGGTAGTGGCCGTCAGCCCCTTCCGCAACCAGCTCAAACCGCGCCGCCCCGTCACCGAAATCAAAACGCTTCACCATGCCCAGTTTTTCCAGCAGCTGGATGGCGCGGTAAATCGTGACCAGGTCGCACTCACCCGCGGGTAATTCGGCGAATATCTCCTTGTTCGTGAGCGGATGCGGATGATGGCGAAGGATTTCGAGAATTGCCGACCGCGGGCCGGTGACCTTGCGGGATTCGCGGCGCAGCCGGCTGGTCAGGGTGGATAATTCCTGCTTCTTGTGCGTATGGTGCTGGCAGGGCTTTTTCACACTACAAAAGCACGCTGACAATGCCCAAGGCCAGACCGGTGATCACGGCAAACAATTTTTCAACCGGAAAACGGTGATGATCCTCGCTCTCGAACAAAATCGTGGTCGAGATGTGCATGAATATCCCAATGACGATGGCCATCAGATAGCGGGAATAGACGGCCAGTCCGGTATGGCTGCTGACAAACATACCAATCGGCGCCATGATGGCAAACAAGCCCAGACACAGGAGCGCGGAAGACTTTTTCATGCCGCTTTGCAGAAGCATCCCCAACAGCGCAATGGAGATGGGATAGTTATGCACCACAATGCTGACGAGCAAAAAACGATGCTGCTCATGGGCGTGGGCGCTGGGATTGTCCGATGTCTGCCCCAAGGCGAGCGACTCAACCAAGGCGTGAAGACAAAGACCCGCCAGAATGCCATACGCCATGCGCCCCTGAATTTCATGCGCGTGGCCATGCTCAATCCCCATTGAAAAAGAATCCATCGCGATTTGCAGAAAGAATCCAAGGAGAATGAAGCCACCGATGAACAGCGGCTTAACCACAACCCCGGCTTCCGGCTCATACAAATCCGGCAGCAAATGCAGCATCACCAGCGCGATCAGATAGGCACCGGTGAAAGCATTCAGCACCTTGACCCGCCTGGCGTCAGTCAGTCGCAGCCCGAAAACCGTCGCCACGCCCAAGGCAATACTGGAAAGCAGAATGAGATAATCCATA
This sequence comes from uncultured Verrucomicrobia subdivision 3 bacterium, assembly GCA_903858275.1. Classification (GTDB taxonomy): domain Bacteria; phylum Verrucomicrobiota; class Verrucomicrobiia; order Limisphaerales; family UBA11358; genus UBA11358. The sequence continues at coordinate 22,915 of CAIOIC010000103.1, forward strand.
AAATGCGCCGACAAAAACCACCAATTGCAAATCGTTTGCAACTAAACCGCATAAAAAAGCCGCCCTACCATGCTTGCGTCTGATAAGGCGGCGGAAAACTTACTTCATCAGCAACATCTGACGCGCCCGCTTGATGGCGGCGGTCATGCGGCGCTGGTAAGGCGCGGGCAGGCCGGTGTATTTCCGCGGCAGAATGCGGCCCTGATCGGTCACGAACGTGCGGAGCAGGTTCGTGTTCTTGTAGTCGAGCGCGTCAATGGTGAAGTCGATTTTCGGCTTCGGACGCGGGGTGCGGTTTTCGCGGGTGCCCTTGCCCCGCTTGTCAGATTTCTCGGTATTGGTCTTGCGCGGCATAAATTATTTAATTTCTTTGTGCAACGTGTGGCGGCGGAGGGCCGGATTGTATTTTTTCACTTCCAGCTTTTCCAACTGCAGTTTTTTGTTGCGGCTGGTGGTGTAACGCGAAGGAGATTTGCCTTCCTTACGTGCTTCCGTGCATTCAATGGTGATGGTTTCTCGGGCCATAAATTATTCTTTCTCTTTATTTACTTTCGGGGATTCATCGGAATGTTCTTCATCGTCGCCGTCCACATCCGTGGTCGCGCCAACCGAATCAATGGATCCCAGCGCCCCTAAGCGACGGGATTTCAAAGCGCCATCGCGCTCAAGCTGCGCCTGAGCGTCCACGGTGAAGCGCGTCCAGGGAATCGCCTCCAGCCGCGCCTTGGGAATGGACTTACCGGTCAATTCGCAAACACCATAAGTCTTACGCTCGATGCGCTTGAGGGCTTCCTCGATTTCGTAAACCGCATCCTGATCGGACGACAACAGGCTCAACGCGAAATCCCGGTCAAAATTATCCGTGCCGGAATCCGCCATGTGCAGGCTGTAACCGGCCATTTCCTGGGCCGATTCCTGAGCCAGACCATTCATCTGCTTGACGAGCTGATCGCGCAACTCGAGCAGGTTCAGGCAAAACTTCTGCCATTCCGGCTTCACCTTTTTCAGATCCGGGCCGGCGGTTTTTTTGGCCACAGGACGGCCCAAAATCGCCGCCGAGGTGGCAACGGTTTTAGACTTGCCGCGCGGAGCGGCTTTCTTAATTACTTTTTTCTTGGCAGTCACAAACAAAATTTTGGTTCCGGCCAAACTCATTGGCCAATGCTTCAAAGGGGCGGGAATGTAGCAAAGCGCACCAAATAATCCACTATTATTTTCAGAGATTTTACGAGGGAGCAAAAATCTGCGCGGAAATACAGCTATTTGACCAGCTTGATCCGAATTTCCGGGCGTTTTTCGATGCAGGCATAAGCATTGTGATTATGGATGCTTTCGTAGTTTTCCGCCTCGACTTTATACCACGTCACCAACGGATGCGCGTTGAGCCGCAGCGCCACATTGCGCACCAAGTCCTCGACAAACACCGGGTTTTCGTAGGCTCGCTCCGTCACCGCTTTTTCATCCTGCCGTTTCAGCAAGGCATAAAGCTCGGAACTCGCCGACGCCTCGATCATCTCAATGACCTCCTCAATCCAGATGATTTTCTTGAACCGCAGCGCCACCGTCACCTCACCACGCTGATTGTGCGCGCCGTGCCGGGATATCGCCTTGGAGCACGGGCACAGCGTCGTCACGTTCACCTTCACGGTCAGGATAAAATCGGTTTCCTGGCCACAAGCCGCCGCGTCAAATCGCGCGATATAATCCATCAAACTCTCCTTGCGCGACACCGGCGATTTCTTGGACATGAAATACGGAAACTCCACTTCAATATGCGAGGTGGCGGAATGCAGCTTCTGCTGAAGCGACTGAAGAATATCCACAATATTCTCCACATGAATCACGTCGCCATGCGCATTGAGCACCTCGACAAAGCGGCTCATGTGCGTGCCTTTGAATTCCTTTGGCAAATCCACAAACATCCCGAGTGTCGCCACCGTGTTTTGCACCCGGCGCGTCCGGTCGCGCACTTGAATCGGAAAACGCAAACCGCGCACGCCCACCTTGTCAATCCGCAGTTCCCGATGGTCGCGCTCGCTCTGTTTATCATCCAAACTCACCGCCGCCGTCTTGGTTTTGCCGGTTCGAGACATGGGGAGAAAATAACAGCTTTGCCCCATTTGGCAAAAATGTTCGCTTGAAAATAAAACCGGTTTTGCCAGCCTGCGTCATCATCATGAATTCCAAATTCATCACCACGCTGGGAATTCTCATCCTGCTCCGGACCGATATTTTCGCCGGCACCATCCGCGTGGCCACCTACAATGTCGAAACTTACCTCGACCAGCCGACCGAATCCCGCCACTTCGCCAAACCCGAAGCGGCCAAGGCGAAAATCTGCGAGTTAATTCACAGCAGCAAACCCGACGTCATCGCCCTCGAAGAAATGGGCACCACCAACGCCCTCCTCGAATTACAGGCCAGGCTCAAAAGCAAAGGCCTCGACTTTCCTTTTTGGGAACACGTCCAAGGCTATGACACCAACATCCACCTCGCCATCTTGAGCCAGCTTCCCATCATCGCTCGCCAGCCGCACACCAATGACCATTTTCTACTGGATGGCCGCCGCTTCCGCGTCAGCCGCGGATTTGCGGAGGTGGAAATCCGCGCCGCCACCAATTTCACCTTCACCCTCATTGCCGCGCATTTGAAATCCCGCCGCCCCATTGCCCAAGCCGACGAAAGCGAACTTCGCCTGCAGGAAGCCAAGATTTTGCGGGGCATCGTAGACGAGAAATTGGCACGCAACCCCGACGCCAAGCTGGTGATCCTTGGTGATTTCAACGATGTGAGAAACTCCGCATCCACCAAGGCAGTCATCGGACGCGGTAAATTCAAACTCACGGACACGCGACCCGCCGAGCGCAATGGAGACAACCCGCCCCGGGAAAACCCGCAGTCTGAACCGCGAAACGTAACCTGGACGCATTATCACGGACTGGAAGACACTTACTCACGGATTGATTACATTTTTATAAGCCCCGCACTGACCCGCCACTGGGTAAAAGATGAAACTTTCATCCCAACACTCCCCAACTGGGGCACCGGTTCCGACCATCGCCTGATCACGGCCGCTTTTTCAACAGATTAACAACGGATGATTAATTCAACGGCACGCCCCGCCGCAGAAAAGTCGGGATATCCAAATCCTCACCGTTGTGCTTGGTCGGCTCGCTCTTGTCGAAACGCCCCTTGGAAATGATGTTCAACGGGAGTTGCGTCTGCACCAGCTTGTTGTTCGCCCGCCGCATCCGTGAAACCGGGCGTGGCGAAGTGACTTCACGCTGCGGGACGACCGAAGAATAGGCCGTGCGCGGTTCGGTCCGGGAAGCGGCCCCCACCACTGCGGCGTTCTGTTTGGCCGCAATGACGGTGACGCAGAGTTTTTCCTTCAACGCCCCGTCCACACCGGCACCCATGATGATTTGCGCGTGGCGGCACTGGCGTTTCACCTGTTCCATCACCCGGTTGACCTCGGCCATGCTTAAATCTTTTCCCGCTGTCAGACTCACCAGCACAGCGTCGGATTCCGCCAGCGCCCGACCTTCGTCCAACAGCGGATGCGCGAGAATTTTTTCCGCCACTTCGCGGGCGCGGCCCGGGCCGGCGGCCTCAACAAATGCAAAGGCGCTCTCCGCATGGCGGTCGCGGATGAGCGCGCAAAGGTCGGAAAAGTGAACCTGGATGAGGCCCGGACGCGTGAGCAACTGCCACACGCCGCGCACGCCCTCAACGAGAAACCCACCGGTGAACCGGAAGGTTTCAACGAGACTGGTGTTTTCGTCAATCAGCTTGAAAATTTTCTGACTCGGCAGGCAAATCACGCCATCGGCGGTGGATTTAAGCTGTTCCAGAGCGACCTGCGCCTGCGCTTCGCGCCGGTTGCCTTCACATTCAAAGGGCAGCGTCACAAACGCCAACACCAATGCGCCCGCCTCGTGAGCGGCCTTGGCAAACACAGGGCTAACACCACTGCCGGTGCCGCCGCCGAGCCCTGCCAGGATGAAAACGACGTTCGCCCCTTCGCACGCGGCTTTGAGCGTGGAAAACTGCTCCTCGGCCAGCGCGCGACCGCGGTCGGGATCACCGCCGGAGCCAAGCCCGCGCATGAGTTTGTTTTCGAGGTTGATCTTAACCGTGGCGGACGACGCAGCGAGCGCAGCGGCATCGGTGTTGATGGCCGTGAACTGGGCACCGGAAAATTCGGCCGCGGACAACGCGCCAAGCAAGGTGCTGCCCGCATTACCCACGGCGAAGATTCTCACGTCCAGGGCGGACGATGTTTCCAAAAAAGAATTTTGCTCAGGAGTTTCCATAACCAGCCTTTCAAGTCCGTTGAAGAAAACGGCCAATGAACCCCTTGAAGAAAGGGCGCTCGGCGCGTTTTCGATTTTTAAGCGAGCCAAATTTCACCAGCCCGATGGCGGTGGCAAATTCCGGCTGATCCAGCGCCGTGGTCAGACCGCTGATGGCGCTGGCGTGACCGGGCGCGACGTTCATCTGGAAAATATTTTCCGCCAACGCCACGATACCCGGCACGCGCGAACAGCCGCCACAAAGAATCACACCGGCACGCAAGTAATTGCTGAGGCCGACCGCCTCGAGTTCCTGCGCGATGAGCCGGAAAGCCTCCTCGATCCGTAGCGACATGATGCGTTGCAGATGCTCGACATTGATACGCTTGAGCTCAAGACCCAGTTCGTTCGTGATGCTGATGGTCTGGCCTTTGGCCGCATCCGTGACCTGCGCGGAACCATATTCCATCTTCAATTTCTCCGCGCGGCTCAACGGAACTTTCAGGCCGTAGGCGAGGTCGTTGGAAACATGGTCACCGCCGACCGCCAGCACACCGGAATGCCGGATGACACCATCAAAATAAACTACGTATTCCGTCGTGCCACCGCCAATGTCGATCACCAGAGCGCCCATTTCTTTCTGCTCGTTGGACAACAGCGCGAGCGAGGTGGCGATGCCGTTGAAAACAATTTCATCCACTTCCAGCGACGTGCCGCGAACAAGGCGAATAATATTTTGCAGACGATTGGCGTGGCCGTGGATCACATGCATGTCCACTTCCAACCGCGCACCGAGCATCCCAACGGGATTCATCACGCCTTCCTGACCATCCACAAAGAAATGCTGGCGCACCGCGTGGATGACTGTGTTTTCAGCGGGCAGATTGATGGCCTTGGCATTCTTGAGCACGTCATCCACGTCGTCCTGGGAAATTTCGCGGTCAGCAGAAACCACCGGATGCACGCCGCGATTGTTAAAGCCGCGGATGTGGCCACCGCTCACGCCGAGATAAACGCTGCGAACCTCCACGTCTGCCATCTGCTCAGCCTCGAACACCGCCGCACGCAAATCTTCCTCGACCTGTTCAGGGTTGATGATCTCGCCCTTGCGCACGCCGCGCGAACGCGACTGGCCCAGGCCAATGATGTTCAGCCCGCCTTCGGCAAGCTGCTCGCCCACGACGACACAGATTTTCGAGGTACCGATTTCGAGACCGGCAATGATGTTGGAATCGTCAAACATTTTTCCTTCGGGGTTTAAAGGGTTTCACCGCTTTAGGCATAACACTCACCGGCGCGGCACTGGCCATCATCCAGCGCACCGGCACATTGTTTGCCACGGCCAAATCTACCGAGGCGATTTCGCCTTTGTTCGCCTGCTTTCCGTAATCATAAATCTCCCGCCAGCGGCGCAACTGCTGCTCCATTTTGTCGAGGCCAAAAGTAATCTTGCTGCCCTGCCCCGTCGTCGCCATCACCACACCGGGCGCGGAAACATCCAGACGCCGCAAATCCACCAGCCCTGCCATGGGCGATTTGCTGAAGGCGACAATTAACTTCAGCGCCGCCTGCACCTGCGGCAATTCCACCCGCCGTCCCGGCTGCAATTGAAATGCATTCAGCCCCGCAATCACGGGCAATTGCGGATTTACCTGCGCAAGCGGCACTGTGCAAAGCCGTGGATCCAGCGGCTGCATAACCATGCCATCGCCGTCGAGTTGGAAAATGGAAACGGCAATTCCCGCCGTGCCATCGGCGCGCGGCACGTTGACTTGCGCAATAGGCTCGCGCTCGGTCACGCGGATTTTTAAGGTGCGCGGCAGGACGCGCTCCACGGAAACCGTCTCGATTACCGAGACCAATTCCAGATTGCGCTTTACCGCTGCGAGATCGAGGCCGATAAGATTTGCGCCCGGCTTCACACCGGTCCAGCGACGCAGTTGATCCGGCGCAATCGCGCCATCCGTCTTCACGTCAATCTGCTGAATGGCAAAATCGGCGTTCTGATAAACAAACGCATTGAGCGCAACTTCGCCAACGCGCCAGAGCAGATACAAACCAAAGAACGGTCCAGCCACCACGAGAAACAAAAACAACCCGAGCCGCAGCCGCAAGGCACGCACCTGATCGGAACGAAGCTTCACATCGAGCACGTTGTGACGGTGCAGACGGCGGTTCTTGTTTTGTTCGCGCTTAAACCACATTTATTTCATGAGGCAGATGCCGCGTTCCGTTTCAACGCCAAGTCCACCATCCGCTGGCAGAGCTCGGCAAAATTCATTCCCGCCGCCGCTGCGGCTTTCGGGAGCAGGCTTGTTTCTGTCATGCCGGGCAGCGTGTTCACCTCCAGCACCACCGGCGAGCCATCCATACACACCATCACATCCACCCGCGCATAATCGCGTCCACCCACCGATTGGAAAGCAGCAAGCGCAGCCTCCTGAATCCGCTTAGTCGTCCCTACTTCAAAGTCCGCCGGGCAAAAATATTCCGTCGCGCCCGGCGTGTATTTGCTGTGGGCGTCATAGACGCCGTTATCCGGGCGAACTTCGACGACCGGCAACGGTTTGCCATCAAGAATTCCCACCGTCGTCTCGCGGCCAAAGATTTTTTCCTCAACCAGAACTTCCGAGTCAAATTTCAGGGCCACCGCCAGCGCACTTGGCCAGTCCTCGACGCGCTCGACAAATTGCAGTCCGACGCTCGAACCCTGCCGCGACGGCTTCACCACCAGCGGCACGGAAAAATTCTCCGGAAACGGCTCCGCCGCCGAATGCACAGTCACAAATTTCGGCGTCGGCACGCCGGCTTGAATGCAACTTTGCTTCGTCAGCACCTTGTCGAACGCAATACGGCTCGCCTCCGCATCGCAGCCGGTGTAAGGCACGGCCAGTTCATCCAAACGCTTCTGAATCGTGCCGTCTTCGCCGTAAGTTCCATGCAGTGCAAGAAACACCACGTCGGTTGCCGACGGCAAAATCCAGTCCGGTGTACGCGGATCAAGTTCATGCACCACATGGCCGAGCGAACGCAGCGCCGACACCACCGCTTCGCCGGAACGCAACGAGACTTCGCGCTCCGCACTCGGACCGCCCAGCATCACGGTAATGTTCAACTTCCGGCTCATTCTTCACCTATGATTTCAACTTCTGTGCGTAAATCAATCCCTCGTTCAACTTTAACTTTGGCCACTATAAACCCAATCAATTCCAGCACATTTCTGGCGGTGGCGTCACCATCGTTCACCAGAAAATTCCCATGTTCCAGCGAAACTCGTGCACCGCCAATTTTCGTGCCTTTCAGGCCGAGTTCATCAATCAGTTTGCCCGCCGGAATCGTGGCCGGATTCTTGAACATACAACCGGCACTTGGCGCGGCGGGCTGCGAACTCCAGCGTTGCTCGCTGAACGCTTTCATCCGCGCCTCGATGGTCTCGCGCGGCTGCGGCGTGCAAATGAAAACCGCGCCCAGGGCGATACGGTTTTTCAAAGCATCACAGCTACGGTAACGGGCGGACATTTCAGTCGACTTGAGTTCGTGAACCTTGCCGGAAAGATCCATCATGCGGACGAATTCCACGACATTGAAAACCTCGCTGCCCATGGCCCCGGCATTCATGCGCAGCGCGCCACCGATGCTGCCGGGAATACCTTCTAAAAATTCCAACCCGCTCAAGCCGGCGCGCTTTGCCTCAACGGCGACATTCCTTTGCTTTGCACCCGCGCCCACGCGGATGCGCTGGCCAACAATTTCAATCCGCGAAAAATCCGGCGACGACAGACAAATCACCACGCCGCGAAAACCGCCGTCACGCACGATTAAATTTGAACCACGTCCGAGAACGAAAAACCTTACTGCCCGCTCACTGCAAAATTTCAGAATTGCCGTCAAATCCGTTTCATTTGCCGGCTCGACATAAACATCCGCCGGTCCACCGATGCGCAAGGTCGTGTGCTTCGACATCGGCTCATCGCGTTGGATGACCGTTGAAGGCGAAACTTGCTGGGCCAGCGCTTCGAAATTTGATGTAGTTTCGAGCATCGTCAAGCCACAGCTTTCAATTTCATTTCAGCGCCAATCGGCGGTTTGGCTTCGGGGCGAACGCCTTGTTTTATTGCGGCCAATATGTGGTCGGCAATTTCCACCGGCGCGTTTGGCGCGTGCCATTGCGCCAGAGCGTTTTGAATTCTGGTACGGGAAGATTCATCAGTCACCAACTCGGTCAAAAAGACAGCAACCTTTTCCGGCGACGAATTTTTCTGGTCGAGCAACTTCGCCGCACCGGTTTTCTCGAAAGCGGCGGCATTGAAAAATTGATGGTTGTCCGCCGCTGTGGGCAGTGGCACGAGCGCGGATGGCAAACGTATCGCAGCGATTTCGGCAAGCGACGAGGCTCCGGCGCGACTGACGCAAGCGGTGGCCGCGCCGAGCGCCAGATCCATTTCCGCGAGGAACGGCTTAACGACCGCGTTGAGTCCAAGCCTGGCATAGGCGGAACGGACTATTTCAAAATCCTTCACGCCGGTGAGATGCAGCCATTGCCAGTTTTTTTCCGTAAACAACGGCAGCGCTGACAAAATCAAATCATTCAATCCGCGCGCGCCCTGACTACCACCAACGACAAGAACGGTTGGGAGGCCTGGATCAAGACCGAGTAATTTTCGACTACTAGCTTCAAAATTCTGGACTCTTAATTCTGGAGAAAATCGCGCCCGGACAGGCGTTCCGGTCACGACTGTATTTTTTGTCAGCAAGCCGGCGGCGGCTTCTGGAAAACCGATGAATGCCGCGTCCACAAAACGCGAGAGAAACCGGTTTGACCGGCCGGGAATGGTGTTGGACTCGTGCAAAAAAGTTTTTACCGCCGAATCTTTCGCGGCCAAAACCGGCGGCGCGCTGGTAAATCCACCCATCGCCAGCACAGCGTCAGGCCGGCGACGGAGAAATAAATTCCACGCAACGAACAGCGATTGAGCAAAGCTGGCGATGAACGGAAGATAATTCCCATTTTGCAAGCCGACGGCGGGCAGCGTGTAAATCTCCACACCGGTCACGGTTTTCACGGCTTGCTGATCCACGTCTTTCGGCGAGATGAGCACGGCGACATCGCAGCCGCGCCGCTTAAGTTCACCGGCGACGGCGAGACCAGGAAAGAGATGTCCGCCCGTGCCGCCACACGCAATGGCGACGTAGGGCTTTTTTATGGCGGCAGAATTCATGTTGCCTTGGCGGCAAACGGATTATCGTTGGACTTGGAAATAAAGTCCGACATGAGAATTTTTGACGGATTTGCCTTACGCGCAATGCTAAATAAAATGCCGATGCACGTCAGCATGGCGAGCAGATTGGATCCGCCATAGCTGATGAAAGGCAGCGGCAAGCCTTTATTTGGAAGCGCGCTGGTGACGACACCGATGTTGATGGCGGCCTGCAGGCTGATGAGCAGCGTGATGCCGGTGGCTAGCAGCATGCCGAACGTGTCCCTAGCACGCAACGCGATGTAAAGTCCGCACAGCGCGATAACCAAGAACGCCAAAATCACCGCGAGCGTGACGATCAGGCCAAGTTCCTCGCCGATGATGGAAAAAATAAAATCGGTGTGATGCTCGGGCACGAAACCCAGTTTCTGCCGGCCATTGCCAAGGCCGAGGCCGTCCCAGCCTCCGGAACCCAGCGCAATCATTGCTTGATACGCCTGATAGCCGACGCCGTCCTTGCTTTGCTCCAAATTCCACCAGCTGAAAATCCGTTTCATGCGCATCGGGTCGCGCCAAATGGAATATCCCAGAGCCGCCAACGCCAGCGGCACGGGCAACAACATCTTTTTCCAATCCGTGCCGGCCAGCAGCAACATGCCCAGGCTGACTGCCGCGAGCAGAATCGTGGTGCCACGATCAGGTTCGATAAAAATCAGGCCGAGAATCGCTCCAATAATGGCAACGGGGAAAACAATTCCCCATTTGAAGGTGGGCATCCAGCGCTGGAAGCGGTCGCCATACCAGGCAAGTATGACGATGAGAGCGATTTTCCCAAGTTCGGAGGGTTGAAAACGCACGCCGTGAAGATCGAACCAGCGACGGGCACCGTTGATTTTACGGCCAACATGCGGCACAAGCACCAGGACAAGCATCAAAAAGGCGACGATAAAAATCGGCCATGCGAATTTTTTGAGAAGTTGGTAGTCCAACGAAGCGGCGGCAACACAGAAGCCGAAACCAAACACGCACCAAATGAGCTGCATCATCAAATAATGCGTCCCGACCTGCGTCATGCTCGAGCTATAAAGCATCACCAGCCCCAACGCGAGGAGGCTGGTGACGCAAAATGCCAGAGTAGTGACGGCGACTTTCATTTCAACTTTTCAAAAACCCAGCCGCGCCACGGACAGCTTACTTGCCCGGCGCGCGAACCGGAGCTGGAGCCGTTACCGGCGGCAAAGCCGGGGCCGGAGCCGCTTCAACCGCCGGGGCGGGAGCCGCAGTCGCAGGAGCCGCTTCAGCTTTGACTGGAATTTTCAATTTCTGGCCGACCTTGATTTTGGTCGTGGTCAAACCATTTGCTGCTTGGATGGCCTTGACGCTGGCGCCAGTAGCTTTGGCAACCTTAGTGAGCGTGTCACCGGATTTCACGGTATAGCTTTGGCCGCCGTCCGCAACCGCGCCGCCGGAATTAACCGGTGCAGTTTCCGTGCCCGAAGCCGCCGGCTTGCCACCCGCAGGAATGACGAGCTTCTGGCCGACTTTCAATTTCGTCGGAACCACGGTAGGATTGGCAGCTTGCAGCGCTTTGAGCGTCACACCCTTTAGCTTGGCAATCTTGGCGAGCGAATCACCTTTGGCAACGACGTATTCAGAACCACCAACCGGCGCAGCGTCAACAACCGGCGGCAACACCACCGGCGGATTAGTCGGCGGTGGAATCACCACGGGCGGATTGGAAACGGAATTCAGCGGCGGATTGGTGGCGTCCATCGGCACATCATTGGTGGCGAGCGACGGCGGATTCAAATCGGTGTCCGGCTTCTCGCGCTTGCAGCCCTGGATGAGCATCGCGGTCAGGCCAGTGACGCTCACGGCGAGCACACAGAAGACGGCGAGTTTGAGGCGGGAACGGCGCTGGCTTTGTTGTTCGAGCAGCGAGCCTTTGGGGACGAACGGATTTGGATTGTTCATAATTTTGCGCAAGTGCGGGTTTAGTTCGAGGTATGTTTTATTTTTTGAGTTTGGCGTGGCGGAACTTTCCCTCGAAAAATTTCGCAACGCGTTAAATCTGTTTTAATTTGGGAGCCGGGCGTGAGTCCTGCGTGGAAAAAATTACCGGCAGAAAGATAAAATGGTGAAACACTCTTGCTGACCGGCACGCGCCCTGCCGCTCTGCCACAAATTGTTAGCAACCGCGCCCCGGTCACGCAAGCAACAAAGCGCGGATTTTCAATGTTTTTTTGTCGCTTCACGGCGTAAATATCAGCGCAATTTCAAGGTTGCCAAAGCCACCACCGCGCACAGCACGCACAAAATGTAGAACCGGATCACCACCTGCGATTCATGCCAGCCCTTTTTTTGGAAATGATGATGCAGCGGTGCCATCAAAAAAATTCTTTGCCCCGCGCCGGTGCGGATGCGGGTGTATTTGAACCAGCCTTTCTGCAACATCACTGACACGGCTTCCACCACGAAGACGCCTCCCGCAATCACCAGCACAAACGGCTGATGAATCAGCACGGCAATCAGGCCAAACGCGCCCCCCAGCGCCAGCGAGCCGGTATCCCCCATGAACACTTGCGCCGGATGGCAGTTGAACCACAAAAACCCCAACCCCGCGCCGAGCAGCGCCGCGCAAAATACGGTCAGTTCACCCGCGCCTACGACGTAGGGAATTTGCAGATACGCCGCCGCCTTGATATTGCCCGCGAGATAGGTGAAAAATAAAAAAACAAACCCCACAATCAGCGTGCAGCCAATCGCCAGACCGTCGAGGCCGTCCGTCAGGTTCACCGCATTCGAGCTGCCGACAATCGCTAGTGCCACAATGATTACGCCCGCCACCGCGCCAATGTGCAGCGGGTATTTATAAAACGGCAGGATCAACGTCGAGATAAGGCTGCTGTGCCAGACGTGTTTGATGCCGAGCAAATGCAGTTCGCTTTTGACCGGCAGGTTCCACAGATAAATCCCCACGAAAATCGCCAGCGCAAACTGCACGATCAACTTCACCCGCGGCGGAGTGCCGCCACCGCTTTGCTTCACAATTTTGGCGTAGTCATCGTAAAATCCCAGCCCGGCCAGCACCAGAACCGCGAGCATCATCAGTTGCACCTGCGCATTCCATTGCGCCCAGAGCATCGTGGAAAACACCAGCGCCACCACAATCAGCAAACCGCCCATGGTCGGCGTGCCTTTTTTGTCCACCACGTGTTTGACGCCGGATTCCTCGGCCTTGTCCACATACTCCTGCCCAAACTTCTGCGCCTTCAGCCAATGGATGATTTTGGGGCCGAACCACCAGCTCAGTGCCAGCGCCGTCACGGCTGCGCCGGCACAGCGCACGGTGATGTAGCGGAACAGGCGCAGGAACGACAACCGCGATTCCCAGTCGCTGCCGTGCGCCCAATCCAAAATTTGCTGGCTCAAAAGGTAAAGCATTTTGTCTATTTTTTATTTCTCCGCCTTCAACATTTCCGCAATCCGTTCCAGCCGCGATGAGCGGGACGCCTTCAACAGCACCACATCGCCCGGCTTCAAAAAGTTTTTTATCGCCGCCAGCGCGCCTTCGACTCCTGAAAATTCAAAGACCCGCATCAGCCCGGCATCGCGGGCCGCCTGCCCCACCACCGCCGCCATTTTACCAACTGCGAACAACTGGCCAACTTCCAATTCCGCCGCCCGCCGGCCAATTTCCGCGTGCGCCGCCTCGGTGTGCGCGCCCAACTCCGCCATGTCACCCAGCACCGCCACGCGCCGACCCTGCAACGGCAGACCGCACAACGTCTCCAGCGCCGCGACGGTGGAATCGGCATTCGCGTTGTAACAATCGTCCAGCACGCGCACGCCATTCGCCTCCCAGAAATTCAAACGCATTTTCGCCGCCTGACATTCGGTCAGGCCACTCTGGATTTCAACGCGATTCAAACCCAGTTCCTCACCAACCGCGATTGCAAAAAGAGTATTCACAACCTGATGGCGGCCAAGCAAGTTCACGCGATACTCACCGGCAAAATCTTTCTTCGCCGATTCGACTTGAAACGTCACGCCGTTTTTATCCAGCCGGATTTTCTTTGCCCGCCAGTCGTTATTTTTGCCAGCGCCAACGCGGAAAACCTGCGCCTTCGTCCGAGCAGCAATTTTATCCACCCACTCGCTATCGCCATCTAAATATAATTTTCCATCCGCCGGCAGCAGTTCCGCGAGGACGCCTTCCTCCTGCGCCACACCCGCGACATCGCCAAAGAATTCCAGATGCTCGCGACCGATATTCGTGATGACACCAAATTTCGGCTGCACCATTTTAACCAGCGGGGCCAGTTCGCCCGGATGATTGGTGCCCACTTCCAGCACGGCCGCTTGATGCATTTTCTCCAGCCGCAGCAAGGTCATCGGCACGCCGATGTCGTTATTAAAACTCGCCTCGCTCCAGAGCGTCAAACCTTTCTGCCTCAAAACCGAGGCGAGCAGTTCCTTCACCGTCGTCTTGCCGTTCGAGCCGGCGACCGCGATGACCGGCAAATCAAATTGCCGGCGATAAGCCGCCGCCAGATGTCCCAGCGCCGCGCGGACATTTTTCACAGCCAACAACGGACAATGCAGATTAACCGCCGGAACTTTTTGTTCCTCAACGACAATGGCCGCGACATTTTTTGACGCCACTTCACCAACAAAATCATGACCGTCAAATTTTTCGCCCTTGATGGCAAAAAATATGTCGCCCGCCTTCGCCTGCCGCGAGTCAATGCAGACGTTATTAATCAGCGTCTCTGGCGAACTGGATTTGAATTCGGCATCGCAGGCATCCGCGACAAATTTTACAGAGAGCGCTTCCACAATATTATTTCAACAAAAACGTCGCAGTGACCACGGCGGTGATGGTTTTCTTCCGGGAGGCGGTGTCATTCTCGCCACCCCAACTCACGCGAACCTCGTGTTTCGGTGTGATTTGAAAAATCCCCTGATCCGCGCTTTGCAATTGGGAAATGACGCGTCCGCCTTGAATCGCAATCTGCTCGGCGCGGGCACGGGCGTCTTTGGTGGCATCGGCCAACATCTCGATTTTGGCCTCTCCGGCCTTGGTGTAAATGAACTGCGGCGGAGCGACGGTGAAAATCACCCCCTGCTCCACCAACGACGTGGTGTCGAGCTTGTCGAGCCGATCCACATCGGTAGATTCCACCGACACGCTCTGGCTTAAACGATAGCCCGTGGTGCGCTGCGAAACATAACCGTCGGCAGACTTTTGCGTCGCCTTCAGTTCTTCAATACCGATGGGCGCAAAAGTAAATTTTGCCACTCCGGCATCATTCAGAAATTTCGCCACCAGCGCATGGTTGTCCTTAATTTTGTGCTGCGCCTCGAGCAGGGTCACCGCCTCGACCTGAAAACTGCCGGACCAGATGGCGAGATCTGATTCGATGTTTTTTTGCACAGAGCCTTTGACGGTGATGAATTGTGAATTTTTTATTTTCACCCAAGCCGATGTGCCGAGCATGGCCGAGCAGACAAGCCCGGCGGCCAAAAACAGACCGGCGAGCATGCCAAAAAGTTGCGGACGTGATTCATTCATAAATTTATGTTTTACGCGGGAGGTTTTTGCCTCCCATGGTTGGGGTGTTGGTCATCAATTTCGGATCCATCGGAATGTTCAGATAACTCGCACAGCGCTCGGCAATGTCGCGAAATACCGGACCGCAAACTTTGCCGCCGTAATAACCCTCCTTCGGCTCGTCCATCACCACGGAAATGCAAAGCTCCGGATTGTCCGCCGGGAAAAATCCGATGAACGATGAAATGTATTTGCCGTGGGCGTAAGTGCCGTTTTCCACCTTCTGCGCCGTGCCAGTCTTGCCGGCCACGACATAATTTTTTAATTCCGCATCCGGCGCGGTGCCGCCCTTCATTGGAACTGTTTTTAATGCTTGAAGAATGTCGCGGTAAGCTTGCTCACCAATGACCTGCCGCACACGTTCCGGCGCATAGCGCTGCACCACGCTGCCGTCGCGTGCCTGCAAACGACTTACGAGCATCGGTCGCATCAGCCAGCCATGATTCGCGATTGCGGCCATCGCGTAAAGCATTTGCAACCGCGTCACCGCCACGCCATGGCCCATCGGAATCTGCGCGATGGAAACTTTGCTCCATTGCTTCACCGGATTTAAAATTCCGCGCGCCTCACCCGGCAATGGGATGCCCGATTTACGGCCGAAACCATAATTCCAAGAGTAGTCATAAAGACCTTGCTCGCCGAGTTTGATGCCGATTTTCGCCGCGCCAATATTGGACGATTTCGTGATGATACTTTCCGTGGACATCATCCCATAACCCTCATGATCGTGCAGCACACGACCAGCAAAGGCGAAGCGGCCGCGCTCACAATCAAACTGGTCACTCAACCTCACCTTGCCGCTGTCCAGCGCGCCGGAGACGACAACAATTTTGAAAGTGGATCCCGGCTCAACCACGTCTGCAATCACGCGATTATGCGTTCCGGATTTGTAGGTATTCGGATCATTCGGATCGTAGTTCGGCAACGAAACCATCGCTAAAATCTCTCCCGTGCGCGGACGCATGACGATACCGGTGATGCCTTTCGGCGTGTGTTTTTGCAGCGCATCCGCCAGCGCCGTCTCGACGATGTGCTGCACCGCCGAATCAATTGTCAGCACGATGTTCAAACCGTCACGCGCATGAACATCCTCATCTCGCAGGGCCACTTGCTCACGCTGTGCCCGGTCTGTTTCAGTCGTCCGCCAGCCGAACACCCCATCCAACTGCTTGTCCATGGAAAGCTCGATGCCATCGCGACCGGTGATTTGTGAAATCAAGTGGCCACTGACGTTTGTTTCCTCCACTGCCGTAAATCCAATCACCTGTGATGCCAGCGCGCCGTTGGGATAAACCCGCAGCTGGTCCGGCTCCGCAAAAATCGCCCGCTGCCGCAGATTACGGAGAAAGGTGCGATTGGTCCGCGTCAGGAGCTTTTCATCCACGCCAAAGGTAAGATTGGTCATCGTCGCCACCACGCGTTGCCAGGTTTCCTCGGGAACCCGGGCGGCAAGCCGAACATATTTCAATTCATTCGTGACGGACTGCCCATTGCGATTTTTTTTTACGGTCACCCGCGGCGTCAATTTCTGGGCAAGTTCAGCCTCGTTCAACTTCAACACCGGCGCAATGGCGCGGGCCACCACCGCCGACTGGTTTCCCACGAGCGACGGATCGGCGCAAATCCGTTTCACCGCCACACTCGTGGCCAAAAAATTGCCATTCGCATCAAGAATGTCGCCGCGCCGCGGCGCCTGCCAATACTCCCGCTGCGTGTTATTTCCAGCCAGCTTGGCCAACTCGACATGACGCAAGACCTGCAAATCCACGAGCCGGTAAACCAACCCGGCAAAGGCCGCGCCGAGAAGCCCCAGCAACAGCAGCGCGCGATGGATTTGTTGTTTATTGGTCATCCAAAAAACGGCCAACCGCCCGTGGCGATCGGTTCCTCAACCAACGGCGTCACGAGCGGCGGCCAAAAAGATCTTATTTACGGCGTTTGTTGGATCGCCAGCCGTTGGGCAAATTGCCGCGAACTATTTTTCTCCTGTGTCACCAACATCTCCGCAATCCGCACCACTTGAAGCGGCTGCGCCGGCACTAGGCCAAGACACAACTCCTTAGCCCGGCGATCCAGCATCACCGGTGAATGTAAAATGGCAATCTGGTCACCCAGCCGCTTGTTGTCGTTCTGCGTCTGCACTAGGCGTTTTTCGCGTTCCAAAATCTGCTGGCCCAGCCGGTTGATCTCATTCTTCTGCCAAACATAGCCGAGCGCTGAACCACCGATGAGCAGGCACAAAAACGACGCTTTCAGCGCCGGACCAAACCGGATCGCTGCCGCCTGATTTTTTCGATTCTTGGCCATCTCAAATTTTCTCCAGCACCCGCAACTGCGCGCTCCGGGCGCGCGGATTTTCTTTTAATTCAACTTCGCCCGGCAAAATCGCCTTGCGTTGAAGCCATTTCAGTTCCGGCAAAATCGGCGTCCGCAACTCGGGCACATCCACCTCGCCGCTGAAGATGTAATCACGCGTCCGTTCACGACCAAACTCTTTCATAACGCGGTCTTCAAGCGAATGAAACGTGATCACCGCCAACCGCCCGCCGGGCTTCAAAATCTTCGCCGCCGCCGCCAGACCGCGCTTCAGCGAGCCAATCTCGTCGTTCACCGCGATGCGCAGCGCCTGAAAGACCTTCGTCGCAGGATGCGCTTTTTTTCCGTGGCGCGGCGCGAGCCGCTCGATCAAATCCGCCAACTGCTTCGTCGTCTCAAATTTTCGCAAGACGCGGTCGTGGACAATTGCCTTCGCAAACCGCCGGGAATCACGCTCGCCGCCAAATTCCCAAAAAAAATTCGCCAGCGTTTCGGCGTCCTCGCCATTCACCAAATCCGCCGCCGTCACCGGCTGCCGGTCGTCCATCCGCATATCCAGCGGGCCGTCCTGCATGAAACTGAAGCCGCGTTCCGCGACATCCAGTTGCGGCGAGCTCACGCCCAAATCCAACAGCACGCCGTCACAACTTTTTTCCGGCACCCAGTCCGCCAGTTCCGCAAAATTTCCGCGCCGGATCTCAAACCGTCCGGCAAATTTTTCCGCGAGACGTTGCTTCGCAGCCTCAACCGCGACGCCATCGCGATCGCACCCAGACAGCCATCCAGTCAGCGAACTCGCGGCCAGAATTCGCGTCGCGTGACCAGCGCCACCGAGCGTCCCGTCGGCGTAACGGCCGTTCGGGTGCGGCTTCAGTGCGGCCAGCACCTCCGCCGCCATCACTGGTTGGTGAATGAATTCTGGCACTTTGCATTGGCTAATCAGCCTGGAGCAGTCGTTCCCCCATAAATTCCCAAGCCTGCCGCGCAGGCGGCAAAATCGGCGCTTCCGGCTTGGCAACCGTCCGCGACTTGATTGGAACAACTTCGATGTCCGCGTCAGCCAGGTCATTGTGAACGACCTTCACCCCCTCCAGCGAAAGCTCAACCTGCACCGCGCTGGCCAGCGGCGGCGCAACCGGCTCCGGCGCGCGAAATGGATTCAGTTTGGTCGCCCAGCCAGCCGACCGGGCGGGCTGAGCCACAGAAGGCGTCGGAATTTTTTGTATCTTGGCCGCCACCGGCACAACTACCGGAGTCGAAACTTTTTTAACTTCCGGCGCGGCGACCGGCAGCGGTTCCACCGGTTTCGTCGTAAATGGATTTTTGCCGGTGTTGAATTTTGGCAGCTGAAATTTTTTATCTTCGCGGTAGACAGCGTTGCTGCCGCCGCCAAAAAAACTTTTTCCCGCGCCGAGTAATTTTCCAAGATTCATAATCAATCCATTAGTTTGAAGGCTTCGGGCGCGAATGCCGCATCCGCCGCCTTTACTTTTTCATAACGATCCGGATTCCAAATTTCAAAATAGTCAATCAAGCCGACGGCTACCGCCTCGTCCTTGATGTCCGCCGCCCGCGCCATGTCTTCCGGCAGGCAAATGCGCCCAGCCTTGTCCAGCGTGACCTGCACCGAGCCGCTGCCGATAAGCCTTTTTAGAACGCCCTTGCTCGCGTCGCCGCGCGGCATCGCGTCAATCGTGGTCTTTAGTTTCGCCATCTCTTCCGGAGGTAAAACGCGCAGGCAAGTTCCCGCTTGATGCTTGGGCCACAAAATGATTGTCAACTCCACGCCATCTGCTTCCGGTCGCCACTTGGCTGGAATCTGCACACGCCGTTTCTCATCCACTCCGTGCCGATAGCACGAATTGTAGTAAGTCGGCGGAACTGTATTGGCGTCGCTCATCTTATTCACAGTGATTCCCCAAATGGGGATTATCACCCACAACGACCCATTATTACCCACAGCGCCCCACTTCTGTCAATGGTTTTCATGCTTCGAAACCGTTATTTATTCAGAAGTTATTCACAATTTGCCACAACTGTGAATTGTCAGGCCATGGCACATTCAGCTACGCTTCCCCCAGTGCGAACCACTGATTTTAATTTTGACCTCCCGCCGGAACTGATTGCCCAGCAACCTGCCGCCCGCCGCGACGATTCGCGATTACTCGTTTTGCACCGGAAATCAGGAAAAATAGAACATCGCCAGTTTCCCGACCTGCTGGAGTTTCTGAATCCGGGAGATGTTTTGGTGCTGAATAACTCACGCGTCATTCCCGCGCGAATCCACGGCGCTAACGAGAAAACCGGAGGAAAATTTGAAATTCTGCTGCTCGAAGAATGCGCCACGAACGACTGGTGGGCGATGATGCGCCCCGGAAAACGCGCCAAAATCGGGACACAAATCCGATTGCAAGAAAAAAACGGTTCGACAACGAATATTTTTGCGACCGTCACCGGCGTAAATAGCGACGGCCACCGGCGTTTGCAGTTTTCTGGCACCAATAATCTATTCCATGAACTCGATGCGCTCGGCGAATTACCGCTGCCGCCTTACATCGAACGCCACGGCGAAAATGCCGAGGATAAGGATCGTTACCAGACCGTTTTCGCGCAACCCGCCGGTTCCGTCGCCGCGCCGACGGCTGGCCTACATTTCACGACGGAAATTCTGGAAAAAATCCGGGCGCGCAACGTGAAGATTTGCTTTGTCACCTTGCACGTCGGCGCGGGAACTTTTCTGCCGGTGAAGGTTGAAAATGTCGCCCAGCACAAGATGCACGCGGAATATTTTGAGGTTGGCGCGGAAACGGTTTCCGCCGTAAACACCGCCAAAGAATCCGGGTACCGCGTTATCGCCGTCGGTACCACAGCCACACGCAGCCTGGAAACCATGGCGCGCTTGAATGCTGGATTTCTCAATGTTTATAAGGGAAAAACTGACATATTCCTTTTTCCGCCGGCGGAGTTTCAAATTGTTGATGCATTGCTGACGAACTTTCATCTATCAGAGTCCACCTTGCTGATGCTCGCCAGCGCCTTCGCCGCACCGGGAGAAAAATCAGCCGGACGCGATTTAATATTACGGACTTACGCCGAAGCAATCCGGGAGCGCTACCGATTCTTCAGCTACGGCGATGCGATGCTGATTTTGTGAGCTCAAAACCAAAAAATAAAAACTCAAAACTGCCTTTTGTCTTCGTCAACATGGCGATGACGGCAGACGGGAAAATCGCGACGGCGAACCGCGTGGTTCACTCGTTAGGCAGCCGCCGTGATCTGAGGCATCTTTACGAGCTACGCGCCACGGCGGACGCCGTGATGTGCGGGGCGCGGACGGTGGAAATCTCGAACACCATTTTGAGCAATGGCGGCGAATCGTTCCGTCAACAGCGCTTGAAAACCGGGCTGGCGGAATTTCCGCTTCGCGTCATCGCCAGCGGCAGCGGCTCAATCAATCCGGATGCGGATATTTTCAAGAGCACCTTTTCGCCCATTATCGTGCTGACCACCAAACGCGCATCGGCAAAAAAACTGGCCGAACTCCGAAAACTGGGGGCGGAGGTGAAAATTTGCGGCCAAACCGAAATTAATTTCCCGGCGGCGATGCGCTGGCTCCGGACGAAATGGCATGTGAAAAGGCTTTTGTGCGAAGGTGGTGGCGAATTGAATGCCGGGCTGTTTTTCGAGGGTTTAGTGGATGAAACCCATCTGACGATTTGCCCAAAAATCCTCGGTGGTCGTAACGCGCCGACGCTGGCGGAGGGGATAGGATTTCAGCGGCTGGCGGATGCAGAAGATTTCCAAATCCAGTCCATAAAGCTCTTTCAAGGCGAGTTATTCACCGTGTTTTCCCGCTAAAAACAAGGGGTTTCCGGCAGATTTTTCGGTCTGTCCGGTAGAAAACGTCAAAAAAAACAGGGTTTTCCAACCGGTTGCTGGGAGGAAGGCTTACCAGAGGAAGGATTTTTGCTCGCCAAGCTGGTGCTCCCCAGCCCACAAAGTCACGCGCCAGGCGGCAACCGAACCGATTTTTTTATAATCTTCGCCAGCAAGCTTGAGGTTGGTCCACTGGCTGAAAGTCCCGGCCGTCACTTCTGATTCCAGCGATTTCAGTTTGGGCACGCCGCCCTCGCCAATGCCACGGAGTTCGATCCGGAGCCTTAGTTTTTCAGCGCCAGACGGCGACACATTCCATTGCACGGCGTAGCGAATGGCGGAAATTTGATTGGTATGTTCGCGCAAATAAGCCTGATAGGCATCACGCTCAAAAAGGCTGGGAGCCGTGGCATCCCGCCCCTGCGCATCAAGCAACAGCGGCAGCACTTTGACGATGCGACCGGTGACCACATCAGCGGCCAAAGCGGTGAAAGAACCAAGAATTAAACAAGCAATGATTAACCGGCGCATGGCAAAACGATAACGGGCGGCGGCGTGATTTCAACTCATTTCCAATAGAAGCTGAAGACGTCCACGTTGGCACCGTTGCGGAACAGAACGGCGATGTATTCCCGGCTGTAATCGCCAATTTTCGCGGTGACGTGAACCTCGTAGGTGTTGCCGCGCGTGGTCAAGTAGCGGCTGAGCTGGGGAATTACCTGAGGATCCACGCCGGCAGCGCCAAGCTGATTCACATTCATAAAGGGCGCCCCCCCCATCGTGCTGTCGAATTCGGAGCGGTATTTAAGCAGGCTTTGCAAGCTCAGGGTGTTCATGCCGGGCAGGACTGACAAAACATTTTCTTCCGCCGTGTTTAAATTCACCTGCCCGGAAGAAAACGGCGTAAAAACATCGCGCAACCCAAACGGATAATCCGGCACCTGCCCCGGCGCATAGCCAAACCCAAGATGATGTCGCTGAAAAGCTGCACCCATGTCATTGGTCGCGCTGCCGCCCTTGAATATGGGCGGCGTCACACCTTTGATGAGCAGCAGTTCCGAAATATCGTCCATTGGCGCATTTTTGGCGTAATAAGGCGGATTAAACCCCTGATAATAATCACTCTCAGCGCCAGCCATCCGGGTGCCGTCATCGGCATCAATCCAGTCCTGCACCGAATCCGCCACAAGCGACATAAAGCTGGCATCCACGCCCATCGTCGTAAGCACCTGCTGAATCAGCGGCGTGTCGGCGGCGTTGATATTAATCTTGCTTTCCAGCTCGATGAGCTTCAAAGACACCGTCCCTTCACCCACCTGAAAATCATTCAACGAAATTCCCGCCAAAGGGCCGTTGGTCTCCGGTCCCACGCCCGGGCCACCGGCCCAGATTTGATTTTTGGAACTGAATGGCAACTGCGCCTCCAGCGCCAGAATCCAACGGGCGCGTTCCACCCCGGCACGGCCAAGCCAAAGCATCTGCTCGTCATTGTTTGAATTGGACGCCAGCCGCGTCTCAATCTTCATCGAATACGCAAACGCCCCCGCCAGCAAGGACAACACCGTGACCGCAATCATCGCGATGATGACGGCAAAGCCACGTTTTTTGTTGGAGTGGGAAAGTTTCATTGAGGTGGATTGATCGTTACCGGTTGGCCGGAAGGATTGCCGAGCGGCGGAGGATTGACACCGCCGGGATTGGCCCTACCCGCGCCGGCGCCCTGCACCGCCGTTGGCATCATGGCCGACGGAATGGAATATGCCTGCACCACGACAAAATCTGGCGCGGCGACACCATCGGCCATATTGGCTCCCAACACGAGTCCCACACGCACCATCGCCGGTATGGAGTTGGTGGCCACCCATTTTTCCGTCCATTCGCGCCGGTCCTTGTCCCAGCACTCGATGAGAAAGTTTTTCACATTGCGCGCGAGAATGAGGGGATATTTTTTTTCATCCTCGTCCTGATCCATCAGAATCGGATTCTGGCGCAGGACAAGATTTTTTCCACCTTCCGATGCGGCTTCAAGCGTGAAGGTGAGCCGGCGCAGGGTGAAATCGCCAAACTTGCCATTGCGGGGGAAAACTTCCGGAACCCGCGACGCAATGCTCAGCAGGGGCGACGAGCCATTCTCCACGCCAAACCAGTAGTATTTCTGTGATGCCTGAAACGATTGAACGCACATCAGCGCATCTTCGATGGTGTGAAGCGCGATCCGCTGCCGCTGCGCCTGAGCAGCGGCGGCCTGCCCGACTTTGGTCGCCCGCATGACCAGCATCCATGTCGAATAGATCGCCGCGACGACCATGCTGAAAAGAATCATGGCTATCATGATCTCCACCAGGGTGAACGCACGCCGCGAATTGTATTTGGCTAATTTCATCGGCGAATCAGGCCACCGCCGTCAAGACTGCCGGCAGGCGATTGGGGGCGATAAAACAACGAAGTGGTGCGCGATAAGACATCCCGGCCGCCGCGCGCAGACTGAATGATGAAGTCGGCCTGAAACAATTTATTCGAGCTGACCTCGATGATCTCCCCCGTCCAGCGATAATCGCGATAATCCTTGCCGAGCAAGTCGCCAAGGTTCCCGGAGTATGTGCCCTCAACCAACTGATTGGTGAGCGACCATTGCGAGAGCAAGGCGCTGGCATCCACACACGGCCGCTGCAACCGACGGGCGTTGCCGAGCGAAGTGGAAATCAGACCCAGAATCGCAAACGTGGCGAGGAAGAAAATGCCGGTGGCAATCATCACTTCCAAGAGTGAGAAGGCCCGCTGCTCTTTGATTGAAGAAATAATTTTCATCTGTCCACATCGCTGACCGATGCCAAGCCGGTGGAATATTCCAGCGTAATCTTGCGCCATCGCTCCCGGTCATGCAGCACCAGCGTCAGCTCGTCGCTCGTGCCGTTCCGGAAAAACCGCACCTTCGCCCATTCCGACGCGCCGAAATCCTGCAGGTTGATGTCGAGCATTGCGATCTCCACCCCGTCCGGCAGCTTGGAAGAATGGACATAAGTCGAGCCGCCACCCGGCCCGCCGCCTTCCACGGAAAAACTCCGCTCCGCCGGCTTAAATACCACCCCCACGGTCTGACCGGATAAAATCGCCTTGGCCCGGGCCGCCGCACAGACATCCAGCACGTCGCTCTCGGCTTTTCTCATCCCTTCCTTTTGCAACGCCTTCATGATGGACGGCATTCCCATTGCCGCGACCAAACCGAGGATGGCAACGACTACCATGACCTCGATGAGCGTGAACGCACGCGGCATCAATTGCCATTTACCATTTACCATTCGCAATTTCATCAGTGAATGGAAGAGATGAGCCGGAACAGCGGCAGGAAAATACTCAACAGCAAGAAGCCCACGACGACGGACATGACGATGATCAGCACCGGGCCAATCATGTCACTCATCACCCGCAGCGCGATTTCCAGTTCACCTTCGTAGGTATCGGCGAGATTGTTCAACGCGCCAGGCACATCGCCCGTTTCCTCGCCGATGCGGACGAGATCCACCATCAACTGCGGAAACAATTTGCTCTGCGCCAGCGGTTGCGCCAGCGTCTTGCCGTCCGTCACCGCCTCGCGCGTCTTGGCGATGGCTTCCTTGATGAGCGAATTGGACATGACCTGCTCGGTAATCTTCAAGGCAGTCAGCACCGGCACGCCATTTTGCAGCAACGTACCAAGCGTGCGCGCAAACTGGCCGAACAGGTTTATCTTCACCACGTTTCCAAAAATCGGCGCCTGCATCCGCCACTCGTCAATTTTCCGCCCTCCCGCAGGACTGGATTGAAAACGTTTGAACAATACCACCGCCGCCAACGCCACACCGCCCATCAACCACCAGTAATTTGTGAACATGTAGCTGATGGCGATCAGCAGCCGCGTTGGCAAAGGCAACTCAATGTTGAAGCCGTTAAAAATCTCGATAAACTTCGGCATCATCACCGTCATGAAAAAGGTGACGAGCAAAATACCGACGGCAATGACCATCACCGGATAAATCATCGCCGACTTGAATTTCGCCTGAACGGTCGCGAACTGCTGGAAATGCGTGGCCATGCGCCGCAACACCGACACCAACGAACCGCTCGTCTCGCCGGCCCGCACCATGTTCACATACAAATCCGAAAATATCCGCGGCTGCCGAGTCATCGCGTCGGACAGTGAACGGCCTTCCGTGACTTCCTGCTTCAACTCGCGGCTGACCTCGGCGGGAATGCCTTTCGTCTGGAGGTGCGTCATACTGCTCAGCGCCACCGTGAGCGGCATACCTGATTGCAACAGGTTGGCGAGCTGCGTGGTAAACGTAGCCAGCTCCTGCAATTTCGGTTTCCGCTTCTGCGACATCTGCGCCTGCATCGCCGGCGGCAGGAACGAAATCAAACTGATTCCCCTGGCGGCCGGCTTGCCATCCGCCGCCGCGCCCGCCTTGGCATCGGTCACAGAAATGGGGAACAAACCGGAGCGCTGGATTTGCGCCAGCGCGGCGGAACGGTCGGGCACCTCCAGCACGCCCTCGACGAGTTCGCCGGAACGTTTGCGGGCCTTGTAAGAAAACTGCGGCATGACTACTTGTATCCAAAACCGGCGCCCACCGAAAGTTTCAAAAAAACCTTCCGCGAATCGTGCTTGACGCGGACGGCAAATCTGATTGGATTGACGCGATATGAAAAAGATACTTTTCGCCGTTCTAGCCGCTACGGTGGTCGTCGCCACCGGTTGCGTCAAAACTGTTGCCGACACAAGTGCCTTTGCCACCACTTGGGGCAAAGATACCGTGGCTGGTCGCTACCAGCGCTCGCTGGATCAGGTCTATCAGGCTTCCTTGACCGTCGTCCAAGTTAATGGCGTGCTCATCAAGGAATATATACCACACGATAACACCAATGCTGTCCGCGCCATTGAAAGCAAAATCAACCAGCGCAATGTCTATATCAGCGTGGAATCCGTGGATCCCAAGACAACGCAGGTGAGCGTGCAAGCCCGTACCAAATGGGGCACGCGGGATCTCGACCTAGTGCATGAGCTTGAGAAACAAATCGCGCTCCAGTTGGTGCGCTAAGCTTCCTTTCCAACTGAAACATTCTCCTGAAAGCGGGCCAAGCGCCCGCTTTCTTTTTGACTTCAATTACCGGCATGACGGTCGGTGAAAAGCTGGCTTTGCGAAGAATGCCCGTTTCATTGAACAATCAAACGCGTTGCTTGACCAATCGCCCATTGAGCAGCGCGTTCGTCCAGAGAACGTGCTTGTCGTTCGAGTTTATCCGCCATCGGAATGTGGCCGCGCCGTCTTTCCAGCAAGGACCTCAGTGCCAAACTAACCGGATCCGGTGAGGAACCAAGCTTCTCAAATTGTTCCAAAGCACGCGAAGCTTCGTCGAGTTGCCCAGCCCGCAAACAAATGAAGGTAATTCCCAGAAAGGCATTCCGACTGGGAGGCTGGCATTCAATGGCTCGCTGAAAAGCCGCAAGGGCCTCTTCCGTCCGCCCCAGTGCATCAAATGCGGCACCGAGATTATTCCAGGTTCTGGCTTCTTGCGGATTAGATTGGAGCATTTGCTGATAGGCCAGACAGGCATCGGCGAGACGATTTAGGCCGACCAGAGCATTGCCACGCTGTTGCAAGGCGGAAGCATCGTCAGGATCAAGAGCCAAACTGCGGTCAACATCCGCCAGCGCTTCCGCATAACGCCCTTTTTCATACCACGCCATGGAGCGAAAAAGATAATCGCGCGCGAAGGTCGGCAGTTTCACCGCAAACCAATCAGGAAGCGAAATCACCGCCATGATTCCCACTGAAACGGCAACCCATAACAGCGCCGTGATTCTGCGGGTTGCCAGCACGCGAAACAAAGCCCAGATTGCACCACCCGCAATCACCGCCATTGCCGGCCAGAGCGGATAGCGATACCGGTCGCTGATGAAGAAAATGATATTCCCGGCAGAATAGAAAATCAGGAAAACCAGCAGCACAAAAAGACGCTCGCGGTGGCCGAATTTCAGCGCCGCCCAAATCCCCAACGGCGCGAGCGCGAACAAGCACACCCACCGGACCGGCAGCCAGCACAGCCAGAACGATTCTTTTTGTTCGAATGAGAAGGATTTGTTGTTGGGAATCTCCTTATTCCAAATCATCAGCCACGATTTTTTCAGCATCAATTTAATCCAGCGCCCCGGATCGGCTTTGATTTCCGCCAGGGCTCGCTGCGTCCAATAGCTGGAAATGGCGGCGGGATTATTTTCCGGCGAACGCCCTTGCACCCGCGCCGCCGATTCGTATTCCTGCCGGGACCAGATTTCGATGGGATCTTCGTAGCGCTCCGCATACAACACGCGACTTTCCTGACCGGCCGTCATACCCGTCGCCGTGCGCTTGTTGCCAAGGTAAAGGTTGACGCCGCCGGCACCGGGGATGAGTTGAAAACGGTCTGACTGCCTGGCGTTAATCACACCCCAGGGAATCATCATCGCCAATATTCCCGTCAAGCCGAGCAACGGAAACCAGCTTTCCCAGCGACGCAAAACCCACACGCGTCCGATGGCCAGCAGCGGATAAACGGACGCAAAGATCAGAACATTGGACCGCTCCTGCGCCGCGAGGGCCAGCAATCCGCCCGCAGCGATCCACCAGACGGCGGCTGACACACCGCGCCGTGAAACCGCTGCGAAATGCGCCAGCAAGGTCGCGCAAATCAGAAAGGTATAACTGGATTCAACCAGCAGCTCGCCCTCAAAGCACAGTGGCAAGGGAGCGATTATAAATAAAATTCCACCGATGATTCCCGCCAGCCGGTTGCGAAACAGCCTTGCCCCCAAATGGGCGACCAGCAGCGCCGTGGCCACGCCCAGCAAGTGTTGCAGAAAGATGGCCAAATCAATTCCCCACCCGCCACCAAGCCGATAGCACGCGGCGAGAAAAATAGGATACAACAGCGGTTTGTAGCCATGCAAACCATGCAGGTCGTCACCGGCCACAATCATTCGCGCCACGGTGTCATAATATTTTTGATCGAGCGTCGGAACACCAAAAGAAGGCGAATGGGAATGTTCAACAAAGAAACCGATGCGAATCACCAACCCCAACAACGCCAGCAAGACCAGCGCCTTGGAAAATCCAACCGGCGAGAAATCCCAGCCGGAAAGGAAGGTTCCGCCCCGCTCAAACCATACCGATTCCGCTTTGGTTTGTTGGGGCGTCAGGCTCGGCTCAACTTTCATTGCAGTGATTGCGCCAGGCACTCATCTCCAAATCCGCTTCGGAAAGAAAAGCCAACTGGCGGAATTTATTTCAATGCTTCACCGGTTCGGCATTCCACACCTTGATTTCCTCGAACCACCCGCTCTTGCCGGCGACGCCGAGTTCAATCTTGGACTTGGTGGAATGGGCAATGCCGGAAGACTTCAGATACGCGACGGGTTTTCCATCAATGCTGACGCGCATTTCTTCACCGACAGTTTCCACGACGAAGGCATACGACTTGCCCGCCTCGAATTTAGCCGGATAGGTGACACTGCGACCAACGAGCAGCTTGGCAAGCTCCGCTTTCTTGGTGGGATCCTGCTTCATCTCGTGAATGTCATTGCGCATCCCGCCATCTTTTTCATCAATGATCACGACGCCGTTGAGCCGCAACTGTGCGCGGCAGATGTGGCCGTAGTGGCTGCCGGTGAATTTCCGGTCATCAAACTCCACATCAATCATCGTGGCGCCATCAAAACGAACCTTGCATTCCACAACGCTATCCCTGGTGGGAAGTTCCAGTCCATAGACCGCCGCGTGCGCCTTGATGACTGACTTGCCATCTTTCGACGGCGTGTCCTTCTCCCGCGTCTGCGTGCCTTTCAACGCGCCGTTCTCAAAAGCAAACGTATCCACCACCCGATGCCAGCGCTTGTCATGTTCGGCACCCTTAAAATCATCCGAGAAAAAAAGCTCCTTCTTCGTGGCGATTGTCCCCACTGGAACCGCAGGCAATTCAGCCGCCAAGGCGGAAACGGTGACAAGAGACAAGGCGATGAGAGATATGCGAATATTCATAGGATTTGCAGACAAGGTAACCAAGGTTCTGGCTACGGCAATTCTTTTAACTTCAGGTTCCGGAACTCGACGGCAAAACCTTCGGACTCGAGGCCAATGTGACCCGCCGGCATTTCGCAGTTGGCAAGTTCGCTCATCAGGGCGCCATTAAACCAAACCGTCAGCGTGGCGCCACGGGCGGTGATTTCCACCGTGTTCCATTCACCGGCTGGTTTCAGACAACGGTTTTCCGCCGGTGCCATGAATGATTGCGGCCGCCCATTGACCGGCGTCTTGCCAAAAAGATAGCCGCCGTCAGAGGTCAACTGACATTGATGCCAGATGGTGCCGTCGGCGGAATTGCGGATATAAATACCGCTGTTGTATTTCGGCCGCTTCACCGTCAAAGGCACAAACCGGAACTCCACATGAAAAACACTATTGGTGAGCTTCCGGTCGAAACGCAGCATTTCGTGACCACCATCACCGTCACAGACCAGCAACTGCCGTTCGGCATCCAAATGCCATTGAGCCCGGCCCAGCGCGTTCGTTCCGGGAATGGCCAACCGCGTCCAGCCCCTCAAATCGGCTGGCGGCATCACATCCACCCAAGCCTTGGAATCGGACACCAACGCGGATGGCAAGTCAGCAGCCTGCAACATCCCGATCACCGACAGCAAGGCGGTGAAGGTCATGATAGAACGGGGAAATAATTTCATCTGCCCAAATTAGGCCCACACCCAACCCGCGGGCAAGTCCGAACACCTCGAACCACAGCACCGGATTGAAAACTTATTTCCTCACGAAGGCGGGCGCTGGTCGCTGAGGTTGCGCATTCCCGCCCGCAGTTGTTCGCCGGTGGTTTCCCCTTCCCAACGGCTGATTACCACGGTCGCCACGCCGTTACCGATGAGATTGGTGATCGCCCGGCATTCGCTCATGAACCGGTCAATGCCCACCAGCAAGGCCAGCGATGCCAGCGGAATCGTCGGCACCACGGCCAGCGTGGCGGCCAGCGTGACAAAACCCGCGCCCGTCACACCACTGGCGCCCTTGGACGAAATCATCGCCACCACCAGCAACGCAATCTGGTCGTGGAGACCCAACGTCGTATTCGTCGCCTGCGCCAGAAAAATCGCCGCCATCGCCATGTAAATATTCGTGCCGTCGAGGTTAAAACTGTAGCCCGTCGGAATCACCAAGCCGACCGTTGATTCATGACAGCCGAGGCCGCGCATTTTCCGGATCATGCCGGGCAAAGCGGTTTCGGATGAACTCGTGCCCAGCACCAAAAGAATCTCCTCCTTGATGTAAGCCAGAAACCGAAAAATCGAAAAACCCGTCGCGGCGGCGATGAGCCCCAGCACCACAAAAACAAACAGCGCCGAAGTCGTATAAAATCCGAGCATGAGTTCGCCCAACCGGTTCAGCGAACCCAGGCCATAGCTACCAATCGTGAACGCCATCGCCCCCATCGCGCCAATGGGCGCCAGTTTGACGACGATTTGCAGGATGCCGAAAAACACCTCGCCCAACCGGTCAACCACCGCCAGCACCGGGCGCCGATTATTCTCCGGCAACAGGGATATGGCACACGCCACCAGCGCCGACACCAGCAGCACCTGCAGCAAATCGCCCGCGGCAAAAGCCCCGAACAGCGTGTCCGGAATGATGTTCAGCACAAAGGCCGCCACCCCCAGCCCGTGCGCCTTCTGCGCGTAAGTTTCACCGATGGTGCGATCCAGCGTGGCCGGATCGATGTTGAACCCGACACCGGGCTTGAGAATGTTGACCACCGTCAACCCGATCACCAGCGCCAGCGTCGAGACGATTTCAAAATAAAAAAGCGTCTTGACACCCACGCGACCCAGTTTTTTCAGATCGCTCACCGAAGCCACGCCGTGCACCACCGTGCAGAAAATGATCGGGGCAATCATCATTTTCACCAGCTTGATGAAACCATCCCCGAACGGCTTCATGGACTTGCCGAAGGCCGGAAAAAAATGACCGATTAAAATCCCCAGCAAGACACCCAGCAACACCTGCACGTAGAGCATCCGATACCAAGGCTTGCGGGCAGTCCTAATAACGGGAACGGAATTAATCATGCGAGAGGGAAATGGTTTGGGGTAGCGGTTTGTTGGACGCTAACAAAACACCCTTCCACTTACAACTTACAACATCCCAATTCGTGCCGTTCAAATTTCCCGCTGACTGACGGATGACTCAGGGCCGGTCGAAGGTCAGATAGAGCGGATTTTCATCTACTGAAACCCCGGCCAGTCTGCGGCCAGCTTGCGTGATTGCGGGTCGGTCTGACGTGTCTGCAATGAGCGGCATTCGCTGCGCGCCCACGAGTTGACCGGGAACATTCTCGAGCGTTACCGCAATATTTTTCCCATCACCCGTTGGCGACCACACGGCCCAGATAATTTTCCTGGCGTCGTTCCGGTATTCATGGATGCGCAGACGACCGGGTTCATTGGTCACGAGGCTGTGAAAACGATACTCGCCCAACATCTGCTGCAAGTGACTGAGCGCATAAAAAGAAGGCTTCGGCTGGAAATACCGGGTGACGCCCGCGCTGGCATGGACACTCGGCTTGTCCTCGTCGTTGAAGAAATAGACATAAGCGCGCTCAACCGGCATGGCCGAGAACACCAACAGCGAACGCACAAGCCATTGAGCTTGCTGGGTGTCGTTCACACCAATCCATTTGGCGAAATCACCCTTCGGCTCCGGTTGCTTCGTGCTGCTGTCGTAACCGAATTCCGTGATCCACACCGGTTTTCCCGGCGCGTGCGCATCGCGCCACTGGCAAAGCGCCGCCACATCCTGAAGGTAGCGCGGCAGCTTCGGGTCTTCGGGAAAGCTCCGCCGCCACGTCGGCCAGCCTTCCATTTGCGCGTAGGTGTGAATATTCAGCACATCGAATAATTCCGGAAACTTCTCCACACACTGGGCGCTTTTTTCATAATTGCCGCTTTTGCCGGCAGTCAGATTGCACGTCGCGATCTTTAGTTTGGGATCACCGGCCCGGACGCCTTCAGCCATCGCCTGAAACATCCGCGCGTAATCCACATCGCTCCACTTGCCCGGTTCGTTGCCGATTTCCACCGAGTCCACCAGCTTCCGTTGCCCCGAGGGACCGAAAGCGTGCGCGAACGCCCGACCGTAAGCCTTGGCGTCAGCCTCGAGGTTATGCCAGTTCGTCTGCTTGAGCGATTCGAACATCAGACAGGCGTCGATGTTCCAGCCCTTCGCCCGCCATGAGCCATAGACCTTGCTCCAGTCCACGCCATTCTTGGCGAGCGGAAACCCCGGCAGTTCGGCTGAATCCTTGCCCAAATCCCATTCCACCGGATGATAGTCCCGAACCACGCCGCACACGGGATGATACAACTCCGGCTTGAATTGCACCGTATGCCCGTTGATGCCGATGAACTCGCGCATCAGCGGCCGCGTCTCCGCCGCCGTTGCAATGATAATTCCCGAGAACAGAAACGTGAGGCACAGATTGGAAAGATTTTTCAAGCGAAACGGGTTTTGCTTCAGCATGGCCAGACTATAGCAAGCTCCCTGAAAATGAGAATTTGATTTCGCTAAGCCGCAGATGCCAGCAAGTAGGCCCACTCCGAATTTTCCAGTCCGGCGCGCCAGTTGAAGGGCCACCCAAACAGGTTTCCCGGCTGAACACCTCACTTAGACGTCTGATGCCGACCAAAATAAACGGCGTTAAACATTGCTATGTTACCGCCCCGCACTGAAGCTGGAACATGAGCCATAGCCTCCAACAGCACGGATTCCGGGAAATCAACAAGCAACTCCGCTTCCGCATGATCACCAGCGGCCTGGACACCATCAAAATCCTCGTCACCCGCCAGTCGGGAAAATTCAAATTCGCCTTCTCCGGTTCACCCGAACAAGTTGTGAAAGCGGAAGCGATTCTGGCGGCGTGGGGCTGAGCCTGGACAAGGCTCCCGGCAAAATGGGCTCGGATGCGCCCGCAGCTTCGGCCTGGTCGGCCTTTTGCTCCGCGAAATCCTTCGCGCGCTTCCCAATCGTCTTGAATAAAAACGCGCCTTGCTCAAGGCGTGGTTGAGGTATTGCGCGATTCTATCAACGGCAAAACTAAAGCCGCAAATTCAGCATCGTTCGGCAGCCGTCCATGACTTCGCTTGAAGTCGGCCACGCGCAAACGCGCCGCGCGGAGATATCCCTGGAAAAAATCATAGCACGGAGTCGCTTTGCCGTGGGCGTCGATCAGACAGAAATAGTTGCCCTCTTCATTGTTGTAAACCTGCCAGAACAGCGCGAACGGAACCCCCCAGCGGAGCAGGCGGGCCAGATACTTGCGGGTGGGTTCCAATTGCCGGTCCGGGGTTCGCTTGTTCCCACCAAAACCGTATTCGCCGATAAAGAGCCGTCGTCCGGGAATTACGCCAGCCTTGTTAGTGGACATCTGCGCAACAATGTAGTCGAGGGTGCGATGCAACTCCGGCTCCGCCAAATTTTGGGCGTCGTAGGAGGAATATGACACATAATCGAGGTTAGTGACATACGGCAGCACGGCATTGACGAGGCGGATATTAGCGCCGGGTTTATTTTGCATGGCGTCGCGCACGCGATTGACCTCGGCATAGACGAAAACATCCACATTCGTGTGAGGGATTTCTTTTTTGGCATCATCCACCGCCCGCTGGCGCGCATTGAGCCATGACCGCATTCCCAGAACCGCTTCGGGCGTCGGATTATTGGTGCCACGCTGGGCTGTGCCCAGCAGCAGCCAATCGCCCTCCCAGTTGCCGAGGTAAAACTTCTTGCCCGTCCCGCTGTAGCGGGCGAGCAGGTAACGCGCGAATTCATGCATTTCCTCATACTCCAACAAATCCTGGTCCGGCTGCGGTCCCTTGCGCCAGTAATTATGGGAACCATGGGATGCGATGTCGGTCCAGAGGAAGTAATGATGAAACGGCATTTCGAACAAACGGGTGAAATGGGGATTCGCCTCCACCGAGGCCGTCAAAGTCTTCAATTCCTTCCGGCCTTTCCCGGCATTGAGAGCGAACTTGACGATGTCGCTCCCCATCCGCAGGAGTTGTTCCGCCTGCTCCACCACCACATCGTTGGTGGAAAACTGATAGAGGGTTCCAAACGCCTGCGACCCGAAACGCAGGTTGTAGCCGGCCACTTCCGGATCAACAGACTGTTCTTTGGCAAAAACAATCGGCGCGAACAGGATGAGAAAAAGACAAAGTGATCGAGTGGCCAGCAACTTCATGCCCTGATATTCAATCATGTTTCCATCCGGCTCAAGCCTGCGCGTAAACCTCCGCGCAATATTTTTCCCTGACCCACCAGATCCGATTCGCCGCCGGTGCGTTGCATTTCCGAGAGAAACCATAGTTTTCCGCATTGGCCTCCAACCGAGCCTGCAACGCCGCCAGCAACCCATCGCATTGTTGGGGGGACAATTCATTTTTCATTTCAATGTCCTTTCCGGTGGTGGAGGCGGGCGCGTAATCACTCAGCCTTAGCCTTCACCGGTTTGCTCAGCACGAGTAGAATTCTATGGTGTTTCGGTTTGTTGCCATGGAAGCGATCCTTCTCGGGGAAAACGGTGTAAACAAGGTTTCCCGTCTCGTGCAGGTATTCCGGATTCAAATGATGCGGCGCATAGGGGAGCGCGAGTTTGGAAACGTCCACCCTTTCCGAGCCATCGTCCTCATCCTCATCGTTCGGCTTCGCCTTCTGATTACTTGTTGGAGAACTGGTGTTTTTCCCCAGTTCGGTCCATTTGCCTTTTTCCAGGACAAGAAGATGCCAGCCCGTCTTGTGATCCTGAGCGCCCACCACTGGCCGGCCTTTGTCGTCGATATGGATCGTCGGAATGAGCCCCACCCAAGGAGGTGGCCCGTTGTGCCGGGAGTAAACGACATCCGCCTGATGCGGGCCCGCCTCGGCGCGCATCGGTAATTGAATCTGCGACCCATCGCCGCGGCGGAAGGTTTTGCCACCATCGTCGGAATAGGCGTAAAGAACATCGCTGCCAGTGTGCCTGCCCTTGGAGGACGGTGTGTTCTCATTGAGCAGGACAATCGCAAGGTGCAGGCGTTTGTTTTTGTCCCACACAATATTCGCGTGCGGCTGTGTGTAAGAGAAGTTGCCGCCCTCCCCATTGTCCTCCCATGCCGTCATCGGTTTGCCCTTGGTCTTCTTATTCACGCGCTTTGATCCGTCGAGGTCGCTGGCAGACACATCCGCTCCGAGCATGGACCAGGTCTGCGTTTTGACATCCAGCACACTGATGCCGACGCCCCAGACGGGATCAGCACAGCGGATGGAATGGTAGAGCACACCATCCGGCCCACGGAACAGGTGCGGGTAGGTGACGTTGTATCCCTGCGGCCGCTGGTTGTCACCCATGTCGGATGTGAAGACGAATTCGGAGATGTCTTCCGGCCTCTTGGAAACCCAGTGCTTCACATACGCGGACGAGTGCATGTCACCCACCACATGAATGTAGCCCTGCGCATCCGCGCCGATGGTGTAATACCGGTGCGGATCATCCCCCGTGACGTGTCCCGGCATGAGCGGAAACGTCTGCGCCTTGCCACCAGCGAGCGGCACTTTGACAATATGCGTCTTCAGCCCCGGCAACAGAACCCACACATAGACATTGCCTTTGTAAACATGGGTCGTGACTCGGTCCATGAACCGGTCTTCAATGCAGCCGTCAAAATCCCAGAGGACTTTGGTCTCGCATGGCTGCTTTAAGGAGTTCGGTTGAGTTGGATCGGCAGACTTCTCTGCCGGCGGCTTGTTATTTTTCTCCGCCCAAGCCGGCAACACGTTTCCAAGCACCAGCGCTCCGGTCGGTAGCGCCAGCATTCGGCAGAAACTGCGGCGGGTGACGTTCCTGGAAGCCTTGGTAATCATCTTGCGAGATTCGGCGGGGGCATCCAGGGGTTTAAATAGCCGCGTTGCGAACGCGTTGTATAGTTTGAGGTATTGATGAATGTTTATGGAGAAACAAAGCATCACGCCTTCGCGTAAACCTCCGCGCCCTTGGCCACGAACTCCTTCGACTTTTCTTCCATGCCCTGCTTCAGCGCCGCTTCCTCGGCGAGGCCTTGTTCGGCGGCGTATTTGCGGACATCTTCGGTGATCTTCATGGAACAGAAATGCGGGCCGCACATGGAGCAGAAGTGCGCGGTCTTGGCGCCGTCCTGCGGCAGCGTTTCGTCGTGGAATTCGCGCGCGGTGACGGGGTCGAGCGCGAGGTTGAATTGATCTTCCCAGCGGAATTCAAAGCGCGCCTTGGAGATGGCGTTGTCGCGGTATTGCGCGCCGGGATGGCCTTTGGCCAGGTCCGCCGCATGCGCCGCAATCTTGTAGGTGATGACGCCGTCTTTCACATCCTTCTTGTTCGGCAGGCCGAGATGTTCCTTGGGCGTGACGTAGCAGAGCATCGCGCAGCCATACCAGCCGATTATCGCCGCGCCGATGCCGCTGGTGATGTGGTCGTAGCCGGGCGCGATGTCGGTGGTGAGCGGCCCGAGCGTGTAGAACGGCGCTTCGCCACACCATTCGAGCTGCTTGTGCATGTTCTCCTCGATGAGGTGGATGGGCACATGGCCGGGGCCTTCGTTCATCACCTGCACGCCTTTGGCCCAAGCGCGCCTGGTGAGCTCGCCCTGCGTTTCTAGTTCGCCGAACTGGGCGCGGTCGTTCGCATCGGCAATCGAGCCGGGACGCAAACCGTCGCCGATGGAGAACGCGACGTCATACGCGGCCATGATGTCGCAGATCTCGTCCCAGTGCGTGTAGAGGAAATTTTCTTTATGATGCGAGAGGCACCACTTGGCCATGATGCTGCCGCCGCGCGAGACGATGCCCGTCATGCGGTTGGCCGTCATCGGCACAAAACGCAGGAGCACGCCCGCGTGGATGGTGAAGTAATCCACGCCCTGCTCCGCCTGCTCAATGAGCGTGTCGCGGAAGAGTTCCCACGTGAGGTCTTCGGCGCGACCGTTCACTTTTTCGAGCGCCTGATAAATCGGCACGGTGCCGATGGGCACGGGCGAGTTGCGTAAAATCCATTCGCGCGTGGCATGAATGTTCTTGCCGGTGGATAAATCCATGACGGTGTCCGCGCCCCATTTTATGGACCAGCGCATCTTCTCGACTTCCTCCTCGATGCTCGACGCGACGGCGCTGTTGCCAATGTTGGAATTTATTTTCACCAGAAAGTTGCGGCCGATGATCATCGGCTCGTTTTCCGGATGATTGATATTCACCGGAATGATGGCGCGGCCGGCGGCAACTTCATCGCGGACGAATTCCGGGGTGATCTCCTTCGGGATGCGCTGCGGAAACTTTTTAAAAACAGACGGCGTGAATTCGCTGCTCGCGAGCTGCTGCGAACCGGCGTGCTGTTTGTCGAGCTGGTTGCGGACGATGTCGTTCGCCATGTCCGAAATGCGGGCGCGGCCCATGTTCTCGCGGATGGCGATGAATTCCATCTCGGGCGTGATGAAGCCGGCGCGGGCGTATTGTAATTGCGTGACGACTTTGCCGGCTTTTGCACGGAGCGGCTTGCGGCGCTGACCGAGCAGCCCGGGAAATTCCACGAGGCGGTTTTTCTCCGCCGCGCTGGCAAACTCGGCGTGTTTGCCGGAGAGATAGCCGTTGTCCATCGGCTTCACTTCGCGGCCATCGTATTCCTCCACGTCGCCGCGCTTGAGAATCCATTCGCGGCGCAACGCGGGCAGGCCTTCGTCAGACTTGCCGGTGAACGCGGGATCGCCCCACGGCCCGGAGCAATCATAGACGCGCACGGGCTGATTCACGCGCACATCGCATTCGTTTATCTTCGTAGGTGTGAGCTGGATCTGCCGCATCGGCACACGCACGTCGGCATGAAGCTGGCCCTGGACATAGACGCGCTTGGAGGCGGGCAACTGCTCGCTGCTGTGCGGTTCGAATGAGTCTTTGGTCGCGATCATAAATTCCAGCTGGTAGCGACGCCCTATGAGCGTCGCAGTTTCGGCGGTCACAGACCGCCGCTACATAAGATTCAGGAAATGCTTGGTGGAAAGTTGGCCCCGGTGGCCAGCACGCAGTGCTTTCCTACGCCAGCATTACCTGGATCAGGTTCGTGGGTCTCCGACGTTCCGCGCCGGACTCTCAGCCTTCGTCGTCCACTGGACGGCCGGTTGGCTCCCCGTTTACTGACATCAGAATAGGCGCGTTATGACGAAGCGTCAAGGAAGGCAAACCGGATTCCGCTGCGAACCGGCTTTTGTAGGGAAAACCAAACCCGTCAATTCTTCAGCGAACCCAAGGCGGCGCGCTTTTTTTCGAGAACGTCCTTCAACTGCGGCAGCCATTTTTCCAGCCGGTCGAAAAACTTATCCAGCGCCGCCGGATTCCGGTCGCCGGCGGCAGCCAGCAACGGCAAAGCCTGCAAACCCGCTTTTTTCTGCCAGAAAGGATCCGTCTCGTCGTCGGTATAAATCAGGTTCAGGTAACAATCGAGCGCCTGTTTGAGCAGTGCCGTACGCCCGGCGAGCGGCAACAACGCAGCTTTTTTCTCCAACGCGAGCCCGATTCCAACCTGCGCCCGGCCCCGCAACCCGGAGCTGGCCGCCGGCGAATTCAGCACCTGCGCGTAGGCATTGGTGGCCGTGTTGAAATCGCCCAACTGCAGATTGCAATCGCCGGTTTCGCTCCATGCCAGCGCCCCCGCCTCGCTGGTCGGATACTGCCGGGAAATCTGGCTGAAAAGATTGAGCGCCAGTTGCAGATTGGAATTGTTTGTGTCCGACGAAGTCGTCTGCAACAACGCCGCGCCATAGGCAAACCGCGCCTGCACCCCCAGCTCCGGCGGACAGTTCGTGTCATTGATCAAGCTGGCAAAATACCGGCCCGCGTCAGAGAAACCCTGCCGCCCCATGGCCGAACGGCCGGCCATGAACTGCGCCGGGTAAACCAGCGGGGACTTTTTCCAGGCAGGATTCTGGAAAATGTTTTCGTAATTGGTTTCCGCGGCAAAAAAGTTTTCCACCCCGGAAAAATTCGTGGCGCGGAAATAATAATCCGCCACCCACCACTGCGCGAGCGGCGCCAGCTCATTCGTCGGATATTTCCCGACAAACGCGGTGAACAGCCGGAACGCGCCGGCTTCATCCCCCGCATGAAAATCCGCCTGCGCCAGCGCGAACTTCACCGACGGCAATAAATCGTTCGCGGGATAATTTTTCAGCCAGTTTCCGTAACCGGTGACGGCGGCACGCCAGTTTTGCTCACGCTCGAAAGTTCGCGCCACCACGAACTCCACCTCCGGTTTCAAGGGGGAGTCCGGAAACTGCTTTTCAAACTGGAGCAACACCTCGCGGGCATTGGCCGGCCGGCCAAAATCTGAAAGCGTTTCGCCCACCAGCAACAGACCGTTGTCCCCCAATTCACTTTTTGGAAATCGCTTCAGCAACTGCCGCAAAGCCGCTGCGGCACCGTCCTCGTCGCGCAACTGCAGATTCGCCCGCAATACCTGATAAAACGCACGGTCGCCCAGCGACGACGCCACGGCGGGGAACTCCTCAAATTCATTCAACACGGCCTGGTAATTTAACCGCGCGCCGGAAAAATCCCCCTGCAAATACAACGCGTCGCCCACCTTGAATTTGGCGACCGCCAAATCCACCGAAGCCGGCAGACGCAGCACCGCCGACTGGAAATCCGCCAGGCTGTCGCTCGTGGCGCCCGCCAGCCAGCGACACCAACCCCGCCCCAAGAACGCGCGCCCCGCCAGCGGACTATTCGTGGCCGCGCCGAGCAACTGCTCAAACCGCGATTGCGCCGACAGCAGCAGATTGGTGGCCGCCGGCCGCGCCGCATAATCCCGAAGACACAATTCACCCGCCGTCAACAACGCCAGTTCGGCCGCCGGCGATTGGGGAAATTGCGCACCAAATTTATCCAGCGCCGCCGTGGCATCCGACAGATTTTTCTGGTTCGCCGCGAGCAAGGCGATGTTCAAAACCGCTTCCTGCTGTTTTTCCACCGGCACCGTATTGGTGAGATTTTCCATCCACACGGTGATGGCTTCGGAAAAAATCCTGCGCTCGCCGAGCACCCGCCCCTGCAGCGCCACGCCTTCCGCCTGCCACTCCGCGTTTTTTTGCCGCCGGGCGACCGACCGCAAATCCTCCGCCGCCAACTGGGCGCCGGACAGATCGCTCAGGGCAAGCTTAACCCGGCAAAGCAGATGCAACCGCTTGAAATCCTGATCCGGCAGCAACGTCTGCGGATTCAACAAATTCAAAACCGCGTGCGCGCCCGAAAAGTTTTTTTGCAAATACTTCGACTTCGCCAGCAGCAGCCGACCGCTGGCAACAAGCTCGTTGTCCGGGTCCAGCCGCGACGTGCGGGCAAAAATGCCATTGGTGGTGCCCAGCAACTCATCCAGCCGCGCCCACTCACCGAGCTTTTCGCGGGCCGCCGCGGCGGCGACCACCGCGCCGAGACACAACGGCGAATCGGGGAATTTTCTGACCAGACCGGCAAAAGTATCCGCGGCGGCCGAGAAATTTTCCTGACCATACTGCGCTTCACCCAGCCAGCGGACATATTGATCCGCCAGTTTTCCGGCGGCTGGCTGGTTCGCCGCAAGCAACGTGGACGCTTCCGCAAACCGGCCCAACTTGATTTCCGCCTGCGCCTGCAGCAATAGCGCCATGGGCAAGTTTGTGGATTGCCGGTAGTTTTTGGTGAACTGGGCAAGCTGCATTTCCGCCCGATCCCAGATTTTATCCTGAAACGCCGCGAGCGCCGCGGCGTAAGCGCGCTCCTCGCGGGACGCGGCACACAGCGAGCCGCCGCCCAGAACGAGCACGCAGATAATCAAAAGCCATTGCCGACGAAAAACCATGCGGAGAATCTAAACGACCACGCAAAGCGACAAAAGCGGGAAATCACAACAGTTCACGCCAGCACGCCTTTCAAATAATGACCGGTGTGGCTTTCGGGAACATGGATAATTTTTTCCGGAGGCCCTTCAGCCACAATCTTGCCGCCGCGTGAACCACCTTCGGGACCGAGGTCAATAATCCAGTCCGCCGTCTTAATCACATCCAGGTTATGCTCAATGATGATGAGCGTATTGCCGGTGTCGCGCAGCCGAAACAGCACTTCGAGCAGCTTCGCGACGTCGTGAAAATGCAGGCCGGTGGTCGGCTCGTCCAGGATGTAAAGTGTCCGCCCCGTGGCCCGACGCGCGAGTTCCGTGGCCAGCTTCACGCGCTGGGCCTCGCCGCCGCTCAAGGTCGTCGCCTGCTG
>CAIOIC010000104.1 GCA_903858275.1 uncultured Verrucomicrobia subdivision 3 bacterium
CCCCGGCGCGTCCGGGGGAACCCACCCGTCCGCCTGAATTGCTAGTCCACAAAGCCGTAAACGCGGAAGCCGGGAATGTGGTCGGAGTATATCGTCTCCCGATCCAGCAACTGGCCGGGCGTTCCGGGCGGGGTCAACGGCGTGCGCGGCAACGGCGACTTCCGGCCGGCCAAAACATCCGCCACGGTGGCGGCCCGTTGCTGCTCCATGATCAGTGAATCCTGATACCATAGCTCCTTGGTAAAGTCGCCGGCTCCGGCGGTTGCGGCGGAACTGCTTGAATTCTTTGA
Organism: uncultured Verrucomicrobia subdivision 3 bacterium; assembly: GCA_903858275.1. GTDB lineage: Bacteria > Verrucomicrobiota > Verrucomicrobiia > Limisphaerales > UBA11358 > UBA11358. Next base: position 291 of record CAIOIC010000104.1, read on the forward strand.
ACCATTGCCAGGATTTGAATCGTCGGAACGATTGGCGTCGTTCTTCTTCCGGCTGCTCTCAGCCGAGGTAAATTTATAGATGGGGTTGCCCGCCTGGACGCGCCGGACTTCCTCGCTGGCAAGGTAGGCCTCCACGGACAATTCGCCGGGCACTGGTTGACTGATTGGTTTAACCGCTGTTTCCACCGCCGGGTCGGCGGTGATATTCGGCGCGCCGGAGAGGCGCAGATACGATATTTTGCCGTGCCGCTCGATTTGCACCCGCTGGCCGGCGACATCCACGGCCAGGAGCTTGATGCCGAACTGCGATTCGCCTTCGGACAGCGTGAAGCTGGCGGGTTTATTGTCCTCTCCCCGGCCGAGCACCAGCAAGGCCATTTTAGGGCTGAACAAACTGACGATGCCGTTCAACTCCACCGAGAAGGCGGCGGCGGCGGGATGAAGGCCGGCCAGCAGGAGCGATCCGGCGAGAATCAAGGCGGCTTTCATGGCGGTATCTTTGGGGAAAAGGCCGGTGCGGAAAAATCCGCACCGGCCACGAGTTAGGGTTGAATCAAGCCGATGATTACGGAGTGATGACTGCGCCGACGGCAGCGCGCGAGGTCTTCATGTCAGCAATACGAATCGCCGTGGCTCCTGCCACCTTGGTGGATTCGATTTGTTTTTCAATCGAGCCTTTCCCGGGGGTTTGGACCGCAGTGTATTTCTTGTTGAAGATGCCAAGGATGGTGTCCTGCGTGTTTGCGTCACCCAAAATAGCGGTGGTGAGATCCTGATCGGCGGAAATCGCGCTCGGATCGGTGATGGGATAAACCATCACTTCATAGGCCCAACCCGAATACAGACCAGAGGTGATGGGCGAGAAATTATTGGTTCCGGAGGCGCCCCAGATCCAGGGCGTGCCGTCAGCCTTGAAGAACGACCCGTTGGTTCCAATCGTGGGATAAAATCCGTTGAAGGGAATGACCGCGCTCCAGTTGCTGCCGGTAATGCCGGCGGTTTTGGCGTCGGCAAAAGACATGTAAGCGATGGAGAAGTTGTTTGCGTTGGCAATGTTAACCGCGGTGCGGCAGTCGCCACCACCGATATAGCCGGGGCCCCAAGCCAGATTGACGCCATCAACGCCCGCTGAACCCACCAAGCCATTGTTCGCGCTCGCCGAGCCGACGGCCGCAGCTATGCCGTTGTCCAAGGCCGGGTAATAGAAATGGTTGGTTGCATCATAGTTATACATGATCAAGCCGGTGTTGTAGGTGTATCCGCTGCAAGCCAGCATCAAGCGGCGGGTGCCGGAGTCCTTGGTGCGACCAATGAGGTAAACGAGATTGGTGTTGGGGCTCATGGTCCAGGCCGAGACCTTCGCGCGGCCGGCCGTGATGAGATACTTGGCCTGTTCATAACTGATATTGTTGACGTTGGTCATCAATGAATTTCCAGCCATGGCGCGAGTCCAAACGAAGGGTTGGACGGCCACCTTGTCCTCATCGAAATCCGCCGTGGCAGAGGTGGGATACGGCGTGGAGGATGAGGGGACATCCGTGAAGGCGATGGTCGGCGTGTTGGTGATAATGGCGCCATCTCCTTTCATGAAATAGAGCTTGTCCTTGTTGATGACATTCTTAATGCCCTGCACGGAACCGTTGAAGAGGGCGTGAATGACCAGTTCGTTCGTGCCCAAGTTCGGAACGGCATTGCTGGCGGTGCCCCTCATATACCATTGCGTATTGCCGCTAGTCAAAGTGGCATCGCCGCCATAGGTCTTGGTGCCATACTGGAGGGTGCCCGAGCTCTGCACGACGTTCGTAGCCGGCGGGGTGTCAAACAAGTCCAGGGCGGCGTTATGGACGCTCTGCCGGAACGCGGTCGCACCGGTGATATACAGGTTGTATTGGGCGGCCATGGACGACATCGCACAAGCGAGGCCGGTGGCCACAGTGAGGATTAGTGTTTTTTTCATGCTGTTATTTTGGTTATTGGTTGATTATCGGGTTTGATTGATTGTTTGTTAGTTCGATTGATTGTTTATTAATTATTTCCGGCGGCGAATGGCCAGGAACGCCAGCACACCGCTGCCGAGCATGGCCCAGGTGGAAGGTTCAGGAACGGCGTTAAAGGTGAGAATGCCGCCGCTGCTCAAGTTGAAAGCACCCAGACTCTGGGCCGTATTGCCGGC
>CAIOIC010000105.1 GCA_903858275.1 uncultured Verrucomicrobia subdivision 3 bacterium
CCCAGCCAGCTCAACTGGTTCCAATTGGTGTTGTTGCCCGAAGGATAATTGGTCCACCACTGGGTCGCCTGACTTGGTTTCGTCAGTCCCAGCCGCCAGCCCTTGCTCGCGAAGTTGGTGGTGTTGACATAGATTTCCACATGCAGCCACTCGTTGGAGGGGACGGCCACCACGGAGCTGCCCACCTTCATTTGCAGATCTTCAAACCGGACACCCGGCCCGACGAGGTAGGTGCCACTGTTGTCATCCCGCCATTCGTGATACATCCGGGTATCGGCGGCGAGCCGGATGTTGAAGGAGTAATTCAAGCTGCCACTCAGGGCGGGAGGGCTGTAATAGAAAAACGGATAAAAGGATTGCGCCAACCCCAACGCATCCGTCACCGCCAGACAGCGCGTGCCGTTGGCAGGAGAATTGGAAACCACCAGCATGCTCGCCCCGTCAACCGCACCGGAAACGGTGGCATTCGGAATGGTCGCTCCGATGGCCAAGCCTTCAAAATCCTCATTGTAGTCAAAGGGAACAAACGACACCGGCTGCGGCAGGGATTCCGGCTGACTCGGCAACTGCGCCTTCGCCCGCCATGACGCATCGCCATAAACACCGGCCAGCGTGAAATCAAAGGGCTGAAAGCCGACCGTGGCCACCGCGTTGCTGCTCGCGAAACGGAAATCTCGATTCATGCCGTCCTTGAACAGCGGATCCGCAATGCGCGAACCGGCGTCCTGCCCCAGCGCCTGCCACTGGGCCAGCGTGTTGCCCTCAAAATAAATATTTGTGCTGCTGACCTGCCAGTAAAGATTGCTGGCCATCAGAAAGTTGGTCACCGCCGACCAGCTTCCACTGAGCAAGCCGCCCGACGGCCAATACACGATGTTGTTCTGAAAGGTGAACGACACGCGGTTGGTTTCATTTCTTGACCGCTGAATCTCTGCGTTGACCCCGTGCGCGAAGATATTGTTCCGAATGAGGTTGGTCTCGCCGTAGTGCTGGTGATAACCGCCGGATTTGGTGTCGTGAACCAGATTGCTGGCCACCAGAATGCCGCTGCTCCCTTCGTCATTATAAAGGCCCCAGCCGCCGTAGGAATATCTGCTGATGTGATGCACGTAATTTCCGTTGACCGTGGTGCCCGGAGAAATGCCCAGCGTGTAAACCGCGCCCATGTCGCTCAACACCCCCCAGCCGAGATGGTGCAGATGATTTCCATCAATGTGATTGCTGAAGGCCATGCTCGGGCCGTAGCCCCATGTCCAGCCCACGGAAACCGCCGAGTAATAGAGATCCGAAATATCGTTGCGGGTGACATTATTATTGGCGCTATGCCCGATCCACACGCCGATGGCGCCCGCATGGATCCGTCCGCCCGCCTGAATGATGTTATTGTCAACGGTGATGAAACCGGTCTGGTTATTCGTGTTGGCCGGCTGGCTGGTGTCGCCGATGTAAACCCCGCCCCCGCCGAGATCATGCAAGTAACTGCGCACCACCTTGCAGTTGCTGCAGCCGCGCAGCAGTCGAATCGCATGCAGCCCGATGTGCGCCACCTCGCAATTGGTGAAGACGATGTTGCGCGCACCGTTGAGGGTGATGACGGCGGGCAAATCCGACTCCGCCTGGTTCACCGCATGACCATTGGCCGGCAAGACATACTGACTGTGCTGAAAACTCAGCCCGCTGAAGGTGAGGTTCTGCACAAACAGGCCGCTGGTTGCATTCCCGCCGATGTCAATGAAGCTGCTGGCAGTCATGGGCGCGATCACCTCCGCCGCATTCATGTCCTCGCCCGGCAGCGGCCAGTAAGAGAGCGTGCCGTCCCTGGCCAGAAACCATTCGCCCGGTTCATCCAACGCCGCCCGGATATTTTCGATTTGATAGCGTTGCCCGGGGAACAGCGCCCAGCGCGAACTGCCGGCAAACGTTAACAGGTTGTTGGTGTCGAGCGATTGCAGCCGCTGGCGGCTCGTCTCCCACTGATGATACACCACGAGCGTGGCATTGCTGAACTCCGTCGGGGTCAGCGCATTCAGCGGCGCCACATCCTCGGCCAGTGCGGTGAAAGCCCGGTTCGTCAGCACCGGATCCACCGATTGCGAATAAAAATAATCCGTGTTCGGCGAACGCGCCCGCGTCGTCCGCCGCCCGTCAATGAAGAGTTGCTCAAAATACTGGCCGTTCGTGACGCCGGGCACAAACGCCGTCCACAATCCGTTCGTTCCGGGCGTCCAGCCGCTGATTTTCTGCCCACCCGAAAACACCGGACTCGCGCCCGGCGCGGCCTGATACACCACCGCATTGGTCGCCGATGCGCTGTCCAACGTATTCGTCAGCGTCAGGGTATTGGTCAGCGCATAGGTGCCGTCGGCGATTTGCACCACCGTCGGCCACTTGTAGGTTTGCGCCAGATACGTCCGCACCGCATCCCGCGCTCCTTGCAAGGTGGCTTTGGGACCATTGGTGCCGCTCACCGACGCCAAGGTGCCGGACCAGGCGTCATTGCCGTTGGTGGCCACATAGACAAAGTTGGTCGCCGCCGACACGGTGAAGACACTGAACACCACGGCGAGAACAAAAAACCGCTGGAACGGGCAACCGTGGAAAATAAAACGCAGCATCATTAAGGGGAGAAATTCAAAAGCAATGTCCTTGTCAACCTCGCCATCTGACATGCCAGATGGCAACCGTTAACGGCTGAATGTAGCGGAAAAACATATACTCAAGATAGCTTATTAAATTGTTTTTGCCAGTCCGGAATCAAGTCAAGCCACCCCCTAAGACAAACCATGACACACAAGTTCCCAGCAGGAATTCGGGTGGGGGAGAATGCCCCCACCCTACCCCAATTCATTCAGCTGGTTTCAAAAGTTATTATCAGCTCTTCACTCCCGCCGCTCCGGCAGCAGCGCCGCGGGCTGACCCGGCTGCGGACCGGTCTTGATACGAGGACCAATCCGGCTGCTGTCAATCGGCTGGAAACCCAGCACCAAGGCGGGTGATCCGGGTTTCAGGGTGAAGTCACCCTGCTCCGGCGCGACGAACAGCGGGTCGGCGTATTTTGAATGCGCATCCTTGCCGCGCTTGCGCCATTCGGCCCAGTTGGCGTCCTTGGTGAACTTCACTTCCTCGAGTTTCTGGGCGGGGTTGAAGTAAAGATTCCAGTCGCAATCAAAGGTGCTGGTCACGGTATTCGTGCCTTTCGATTTGCCCTTGGGCGGAGTGGCGTAAAAGTTGTAGGGCACATCCTTCCAGTTCTTGCTGAACAACTCGCCTTCGCGCCAGTAAACAATATTGTTCTCAAAATAAACGCTCTTGTGCGGCTCGACACGGCCACGGCTGACCTGCTCCAGCTTGCCCAACGCAAAAATATTATTGCGCACGGTGACTTCCTTGGCGAAGTGGATGTTAAACGGGGCGAACTTGGTATCATGCACCACATTATTCTCCACCAGCAAATGGGTGGAACCTTCATCGAGATAAATGCCCCAGCCGCCATAGTGGTTGGCGGTCACGTCGTGAATGTGGTTGTTGCGAATGACCGTGCCCGGCGCGATGCCCAGTGTGTAGATGCCGCCCATGTCCGAAAGCACGCCGCCGATGTGGTGAATGTGATTGAACTCGACGCGATTGTTCTGGCTCACACTGCGATGATAACCCCACACCCACCCGACCGACACACCCGTGTAACCGCCGTGAGCAATCTCGTTATGCGCCACCGTGTTACCCTCGGAATTCATCACCAACACGCCCACGGCGGACGGATAATCCAGCCCGTAATGGTGCAGCCAGTTATCGGTGATGCGATTGTTACGGGTGCGCTCCCATGGCGCATCCTTTTCCGTGCCGCCATCCACGCGAACACCGCCGGCCGCGACATGGGCGATTTCATTGCCGGAAATCTGGATGTCCGAACAGCCCTTCATCACATCGAACGCAAAGGTGCCGAGGTTGGAGATGCGGCATTGCTCGAAGGCGCAGAAACGCGCCCCGCGCAGGGTAATGGCGGCGGGCACCGTGGCGGAGCCCTGCCGGTCATTGGAATTGCCGGGCGGAAGTTCAAATCTTGAGTAGGCAAAGGCAAGATTTTGAAACCGCAGATGCTCAACGAAACGGCGATTGGCGGAATCGCCTTCGATGCGCACCAAGGCGGGAGAAAACGGCGCCACGACCTCCACCTTCGCCATGTCTTCGCCGGGCTTCGGGTAGTAAAAGAGCTGGCCGGTGCGGCGGTTCAAATACCACTCGCCCGGTGCGTCCAAGGCCTCGAATACATTTTCCACGATGTAACGCGCGCCGTCCTCGGTGAAGTCATCCGTGAACGTCTTGCCCGCCTTGTGGGCAAAAGTGACGAGATTGGACGTGGTGTCCACGCTCTTGATAGGCAGATGCGAATCCGTCCAGAAGTGATAAACAATGACTTCCACATCCCGAAGATTGGTCCAATCAGCCCGGATGTCGCCCGGCTTGTATTGAAAGATCTCACAATCCTTGTGATAGTCGGCCGTCTTCGGCGTGCCTTCCGGACAACCGGCCACGCGCAGAAACCCCTCGTTCGGCGTGCGGGCGCGGACGCGCGGCTGGCCGTTCACATAAAGCTGGCGGAAATACCACTTGCCGCCGGCCACTTCCGGCAAAGTGGCCACCCACAGTTTGGCGTCATGCTTCTTCCAGCCGGTGATGCGGCTGCCGCCATCCAAAACCGCCGGGACCGTTCCCGCCGTCGTGTAAGTGATGGGACAGGCCGCCGTGCCGGAATCCTCCGGCCTAAACCGAACTTCCCGCGCCAGCGGATAATTGCCGCCGGCCAACCGCACGGTGACCGCCTGCTTGAGCGGTCCGGCTTTTTTCAACTCGCGGATGGCGTCGCGGGCGCGCTCCACGGTGGCAAACGGTTTGGCTTGCGTGCCGGAA
>CAIOIC010000106.1 GCA_903858275.1 uncultured Verrucomicrobia subdivision 3 bacterium
AAAGTGGTTGTCCGACATGGATTCGAACCATGACTAAAGCCTCCAAAGAGCTCTGTGCTACCATTACACCATCGGACAATGGAGCGATAAAATAGATTTTTTTTTGCGCGGCGCAAAGCGAAAACTCGCGGCTTGCGATGGTTTTCTCCAAAAATCATTTGGAATCTAACACATGCCGTCATCTGAAAGCCGGACTACACTAGAATAACATTCATGTTGCTTGACTTGCGTTTTTACCTCTGTCACCTCTGGCATTCGGAATGAATAATCTCGAAGAACACATTTTTGGAAATCACAAGGGGTTAACTGAAAACATGGTATCAGAACTAAAAACCTCATCAATCATACAGAATATGCTCTCTTTTGGCGCCAAGCTGCGTTTGTGTTTGTTTCTTGCTGCGTTGTTGTCGTCTGGTTGGACGTCTGCCAGAGAAGGCACGGAATGGATGACGAGTTATTGGTATAATGCCAATGACACCAAACTGCCGCGTGTTCTTCTTGTGGGCGATTCCATTTGCAACGGCTACCAAACATACGTTCGCGATGAACTCGCCGGAACCGCCAACGTTTCCTTCTACGCGACGTCCAAATGCGCCAGCGACTCCACCTATTTGAAGTCGCTCGCGTTCATGCTGGAGGAATACGATTACAAGGTGGTTCATTTGAACAACGGCCTTCACAGCCTGTCAACCGAGCGCAAGGCATGGGAAAGCGGCCTCGTCGCCACGTTAAATCTGATTAAAGAGAAGGGCAAGGGTGCGAAAATCATCTGGGCAACCTCCACTCCGCTCAAAGACCCGGCCCTTACTGCAAAGGCCAAAGAACTCAACCTGATTGCCGACAGGGTCATGCAGGCCAACAATATTCCCATTGATGACCTCTTTGCGCTCATGTATCCGCTCGACCGAAATGTGTATTGGAGCGACACCTTCCATTACCGGGAAGATGCCAAAAAAATGCAGGCCAAGCAGGTTGCAGACTATCTGCGAGCGGCACTTGGTGCCAAAAAGGCTTCAGCCATTGAGGCTCAGGCAGCACTGGCGGCAGCCACATCAGAAACCGGACCCAACGGAAAAATAGCGACCACCACAGCGGTGCCTGATGCGCTTGTCAATCCAGGGTTTGAAGGAACTGGCGGCTGGAGCATCTATCCTCCCGCCCCGGCAAAAGGTTCCATGGAATTCACCACGGAAAATCCACATTCCGGGGCGAAAGCTGCAAAACTCACCGTTAATTCACCAGGCGTGCAGTTCTATCAACACAAGCCGAAGCTCGAGGCGGGCGCAACTTACACTCTGAAATATTGGGCCCGTGCTGCGTCACCTTCCAGCGTGAATGTCTTTCTCCGCACCACCAAACCACCTTATCAATTTTTCGGCAAAAGCACCGGCAAGTTGGGGGCCGCATGGCAGGAATACCAGACCTCATTCACCCTCCCCGCTGATTTCAATCCAGCCGATTACACGCTCTTTTTTGACTTTTCAGCGCCCGGCAATTATTGGTTTGACGACATCAGCTTCTCCAAGCCGTAACCAGCGATAAGTCGTAGTCAAGGCGAGGCAGGAAAGCGCGATGGCTTGACCGTGCCTCCAAGGTAATGGAATTTGTTTGGCGATTTCACTGTCGCGGGTGTTTGGTAGTGAGCGAAAGCCAGACAACCCAAATTCCCGCTTGTAATCCATCGGATGGCTGATATTCTGTGCGACCAATTTTATGAAGACGGACATTCATCCGAAATATGTGGACGCCGAGATCCGTTGCGCCTGTGGCAACGTGATTAAGACCCGTTCCACCAAGCAAACCATCATCGTCGGTATTTGTAACGTGTGCCACCCGTTCTACACGGGCCAGCAGAAGTTCGTGGATACCGCCGGTCGCGTGGACAAATTCCAACAACGCGCCGCCAAGACGGCTGCCGCCGCCGAGGCCTTCGCTACCAAGAAGAAGAAAAAGGTCTAGCTTTTCAAACAACGCCGCCCGCAGCACCGGAATTTTCCGGGGTTGCGGGCGGTTTGTTTTTTAACCGCCAAGCCGCCAAGTGAAATCATTATCTTCGTGCCTTTGTGCCTTGGTGGATAAAACCGAATGGACTTAAAGCCGCACATCGAAAAATTCCGCCAACGCTTTGCCGAGGTTGAATCCCTGTTGAGCGCGCCGGATACTTTTGCCCAGCCGCAGCGCGCCCAGGAGTTGGGGCGGGAATACGCCCGGCTCAAGGAACTCTGCGCCACCGGCGCCGCGTATCTCAAGGTGGCGGACGAACTCGCCGGCAACCGCGATCTGCTCCAATCCGCCGACGCGGAAATGGCTGCGCTGGCCAGAGAAGATATCGCGCAGCTCGAAGTCGAGGAACAAAAACTCGGCAAACAGATGCGTTTCGGCCTTGTGCCGCCGGAGCCGACCGATTCGCGCAACACCATCATCGAAATTCGTGCCGGTGCCGGCGGCTCGGAATCCGCGTTGTTTGCCGCCGATCTGTATCGGATGTATTCACGCTATTGCGAGGCGCGTGGGTGGAAGGCTGAGACACTGGACTCTAATCCGTCTGATCTGGGCGGCTTCAAGGAAATTATTTTTCAAGTCAGCGGCACGGATGTTTTCAAGCGGCTGAAATACGAGAGCGGCGTTCACCGCGTCCAGCGCGTGCCTGCGACCGAGGCGCAAGGGCGCATTCACACCAGCACCTGCACCGTGGCTGTGATGCCCGAGGCGGAGGAGGTGGATGTGGAAATCAAACCCGACGAAATCGAGGTGAACGTCTGTCGCGCCTCCGGCAAGGGCGGTCAGGGCGTGAACACCACCGATTCAGCCGTGCAAATCATCCACAAGCCCACCGGTATGATCGTGCGCTGCGCCGACCAGCGTTCGCAGCAGAAAAATAAGTTGCAAGCGATGACCGTCTTACGCTCGCGCCTGCTCGACATCAAAGTCGCCGAGGAAAACGCCAAATACGCCGCGTTCCGCAAAGACCAGGTTGGCACCGGCGAACGCAGCGAAAAAATCCGCACCTACAATTTCCCGCAGAACCGCGTCACCGACCACCGCATTGAGCTGACGCTTTACAACCTTTCCGTTTTCATCGACGGCGATCTTGATCCGATGTTCGACCCGCTGATGCATCACGATATGGAAACCAAGCTGGCGGCGCTGCAAACATGAATCCAGAATCCAGAATTCAGGAGCCTGAATCAAAACGCCTCGCGCCTGCAAAAAGCTTTGAGCAGTTGATTGTCTGGCAGAAGGCACACCAGTTAGTGCAGGAAACCTACCGGTTCACGGAAAGTTTTCCGCGTTCGGAAATTTATGGCCTGACTTCGCAGCTTCGCCGGGCGGCGGTTTCCATTCCGGCGAATATCGCAGAAGGTTTCAAGAAACGAGGACGCGCTGACAAAGTTCGTTTCCTAAACATCGCGCAAGGTTCACTGGAGGAATGCCGCTACTATTTGATTCTGGCGAAAGATTTGAATTACGGCGACACTACCAAACTCCAACCTCAACTCGAAGAAGTCAGCAAACTGCTGGAGGCTTACGCCGCGAAAATTCTGGCTTCTGGATTCTGACTCCTGACTACTATGCTCCCTGCCCACATCAAAGGATTGGTCTTCGACTGCGACGGCACGCTGGCTGACACCATGCCGCTGCACTGGCACGCATGGCAGATGGTCACGCAGCGCCACAATTTGCATTTTCCCGAAGACCGGTTTTATTCGCTTGGCGGCGTGCCGTCTCGCGACATCCTGAAAATGCTCGCGGAAGAACAAGGCCGTTCGCTCGATCACATCGCCGTGGCGCACGAAAAGGAAAATGCCTATCTGCCCCTGATGTCACGGGTCGGGCCGATTCATGAGGTGGTGGAAATCGCCAAGGCGAACTACGGAAAAATTCCTATGGCCGTCGCCTCCGGTGGCACACAGGCGATTATTTGCGACGTCCTGGAACATTTGAAAATCCGGCATTTCTTTACCGCCGTGGTGACGAGCGAAATGGTAAAAAACCAAAAGCCTGCGCCGGATATTTTTCTGGAAGCCGCGCGCCGCATCGGTGTGGAACCGAAGTTTTGCCGTGCTTACGAAGATACTGATTTGGGGTTGCAGGCAATCCGCTCCGCCGGTATGGACGCGGTGGATGTCCGCAAATTACGCGTCTGATTTTCAGCCAGTCGCCGGTTGCGGGCGGCGGTGCGGGAAGCTACTGTTGCCGCGTGTCGGGAATTTTCGCCCAACTAAAATCTTCGCCCCTGCTGTTATTGCTGCGAACGAACACCGTGCACAGCTGGCGCCGGCTGCTGGCGGTGCGTGAACAATCCCGGCTGCTCACTGGCATCATTGGGATTTTTATCGTCGGCTATCTGGCGCTGGCGTTCGAGCTGTTTTATCACGGGATGAAGTTTGTCGCCAAGTTTCCCGGCCTTGGCGCGGTGCTCACGGAACGGATGCTCTACATGCTCTTCGCCTTTTTGTTCGCATTGCTGTTGCTGAGCAATCTGGTTATCGCCTACACCAATCTTTTCCGCAACCGTGAGACGGCGTTTCTGCTGACCTTGCCGGTTTCCAACTCGACGATTTTCCAGTGGAAATTCATCGAGTCCATGATTCTGGCGTCGTGGGCATTTTTGTTTCTGATTGCGCCGCTGCTGGCGGCGTTTGGGTTGGTGCGCGGTGTGCCGTGGCATTTTTATCCGCTGACGGTGTTGTTGATCGGGCTGTTCATCATTCTGCCCGGCGTCTTTGGCGCGGCGCTGGCGATTGCCATCGGGCGACATCTGGATCGGAAGAATTTTCAAATTCTCATTTTGTTACTGGCGGTGACGCTGCTGGCATTCGTCGCCTTTTGGTGGAAGGCGAATCCCGTGGACGACGCCTTGCTCGGCCAGCGCACACTGGAGGCGCTAGACAAACTGCTCGCCAAGACGCGCTTCACGATGTTTCCGTTCCTGCCCAGCTACTGGCTCTCGGCCTCCGTTTTGCAATGGGCGGAAGGCATCACGCGGGATGCGGTGTTTTTTGCGGCGGTCTTGTTGAGCAACACGCTGTTTTTCGGCGGCATCGCGTTCACGCGGTTTGGAAATATTTTTTACGATACTGCCTCAGCGGTTCAAAGCCGGGCGGGCGGAATGTTCAAAATGAATTTTCTTCGCACGGTAAAAACCGATTCAACCAAGCCAGGTTTTCTGGAAAATGTTTTTGAAAAAATACCCTGGCTCGCGCCGGACACCCGCGCGCTGGCCGTGAAAGATCTGCGGATGTTCTGGCGCGACACCACGCAATGGGGACAGTCTGTCATGTTTTTTGGGTTGCTCGGCGCCTACATCATTAACCTCCGCAACTTCACGCACCAGCTCACCAGCCCTTTTTGGATTCACGCCGTCGCGTTCCTGAACCTCGGCGCGTGCGCGTTCAACCTCGCCTCTTTGACCACGCGCTTTGTGTTCCCGCAATTTTCCCTCGAAGGCCGGCGGTTGTGGATTGTCGGCATGTCGCCGATGGGTTTGGAGCGTATCGTCAAAACCAAATACTGGCTCGCCAGCACCTTGTCGCTCGTCATCACGCTCGGCCTTGTCACGCTGTCGTGTTACCTCCTGAAAATGTCGTGGACCGAAGTCGTGTTTTTTGGCGCGGTGGTGACGGTGATGACGTTTGCGCTGAACGGCCTTTCCGTCGGTCTTGGGGTGCTGTATCCCAACGTCCAGGAAACCAACCCGAACAAAATCGTCAGCGGTTTTGGCGGCACGCTGTGTTTTGTCTTGAGCACCGTTTACATCATCGCCTCGCTCGCCTTGCTCATGGTGGGCGGTGGCGGTTTCCACCGGCACGCTGGTCTGGCGTTCGCGAGTATCGCCGGATTTGGCTTGTTATCGTTTGTGGTCGGTTGGTTGCCGATGAAATGGGGACTCAAGCACCTGAAAAACTTCGAAGCGTAGTCAGATTTTTTCCAAGGCTGAAAATAATTTCTCCGCTGACGGGAAGTGTTTCTTCCGGCCGTCGGCCAGCACCAGATTAAAGCCTTTTCCGTAAGCCGGACCATTCGCCACGCAGGCATCCGTTGCGCAATCAGCGATCTGTTTTTCTGCCAATCGCAACGCGCCGGTGCGTCCGCCGTCCGCTTCGAATTTCCAGCCGACGATTTTCGTCTTTGAAAACCAGCCGCGCAATTCTGCGATGATTTTCGGTGTGGGCAGCAGTTCCACCAGCAGGTTTCCCTGCCGTGTGGAGATTTTCTTGGTTGCCTTGAGCGCGGTGAATTCGCCCGCCTTGGTTTCCGCAAAGATTTTTCCGAAGAAAAAATCGCTCACTGCCGCCGCGTGGAATATGGCATCCACCTTTTTCCTGGAAAAAGATTTCAGCTTTGCACGCAAATCCGCCGTGGTGGAAAAGGTTTTCACCGTTTGCGCCCGGCATTCGCCCGCGTAAGTCGCCGATTCGCCGATGAGCAAAGTGACCTTGTGACCACGCGCTGTGAGAAAATTGGCCAACTCCATGCCGAGCCGGCCTGTGGAAAAATTCGTGAGCCGGCGCACGTCGTCCAGCGGCTCAATGGTTGGTCCGGCGGTGACGATGCAATTCATGGCCGCAGCATACGCCGGGACCCGCGACAGGAAAAGCCAGTTAATGAACCCCGGAACGAGGTGCGAAGTGAATCAATTGCCGGGGAGACGCGGACGGTTTAGGAACCACATCAAAGCCGCCATGACGACAATCATGATCCCACCAAATAAAATGGTGAAAAAACGCATCTGCTTTTGATGTGATGTTGTAGCCGGTTTGCGCTTCCGCATGGTGATGGAACTTATAAGTATTCCTCAAATCGGCAAGCGGAATTCACCCGAGGAGCCGCGTCAAAATCGGGGCGACGGGCAACGCCGGCAGATAATTGGCTAGTTCCACGCGCCGTCCGCTTAGAATCACCAGCGAGATGGCGCACATCACCAGACCGGCGGTGACGTTGACCGACTCCACCAAGTGGTTTTCCGTCAGCACGGGCAGCGCAAATAAGTTCACGGCCGTGGCAATGGCGGTTAAAAAAATGAAAACCGGCAGCGCCGCCAATGCCACGGGCCAGCGAAACAACGACACAAAACCCGCCATCGCCAGTCCGTCCATCACCGCTTTCAGCGCCAGCGGATAATAATAGCCCGTCAATCCGTCCGTGACCGCTCCCAGAATTCCCAACGGTGCCGCACAAAACAAGACCGTCGCCGCCGTGAAACCTTCCATCGGCTTGCCGGGTGGACTTTTCTGGGCGGTCGCCAGTCGTTCGGACGCGCGCCGGCCAAGCCAGTTCGACATTTTTTGCAATTGCAGCAACCGGCCCAGCAGATGGCCCAGAAACACCGCGAGCAGCGCAATGAACAGTTGCCATAAAACCGTTTTGGCTGGGCCGCCGATATTTTGCCAGACCAGCCGAAGCCCGAAAAACACCGTGAATGCGCCCAACGCCGACTTGGCTAAATTCTGGGTGCGGGCCGAAAACGGTTCTCGCCACACGAGCGCGGCGAGCGCGCCGAGCAGGATGCCGAGGGCGTTGAGAAAAGCGCCAATCATCGGCCCATTGTGCCGCGCCGCGCCGCGAATGAAACGAAGAAAAGTTTTCCTTCCCCCGCCATCCGCCTTAAAGTTCGCGTTGCGAAAATGTCCGCCGCCAAAAAAATATCCCCGTGGTCCTGGGTGCCGACGCTCTATCTCGCGGAAGGCCTGCCTAATGCGCTTGTCGCCTCCGTGTCGGTGGTGGTCTATAAAAACCTCGGCGTGTCCAACGCCGACATCGCGTTTTACACCGGCTGGCTGTATTTGCCGTGGGTTATCAAGCCGTTCTGGAGCCCCGTCGTGGATCTGCTTAAAACCCGGCGGCAATGGATCTGGGCCATGCAGCTCCTGCTCGGCGCGGGACTGGCGGGCGTGGCGCTGACGATTCCCGCGCCGCACTTTTTCCAGCTCACGCTCGCGTTTTTCTGGCTGCTGTCGTTCAGCTCGGCCACGCATGACATCGCGGCGGACGGTTTTTACATGCTGGCGACGACGGAGCGTGAGCAATCATTTTTCGTCGGCATCCGCAGCATGTTTTATCGCGTGGCCAGCATCGCCGCGCAGGGCGGGCTGGTGATTCTCGTCGGAAAAATTCAGGCGCGCACCGGAAATTATTCATCCGCCTGGTCCATCGCCTTCGGTCTTGTGGCGGGTATTTATCTCTGCTTCGGCATTTACCACTGGTTCACCCTGCCGCGTCCCGCCAGCGATCGGTCGAAGGTCGCCGTGCCCAAAGACTTTTTCGCGGAGTTTTTCAAGACCTTCGGAACATTTTTTCAGAAACCAAAAATCATCACGCTGCTGTTGTTTCTGCTGCTCTACCGGCTCGGCGAGGCGCAGCTGGCCAAAATGGTGCAGCCGTTTCTGCTCGATCCGCGCGCCGTCGGCGGGCTGGGGTTGACGAATGACCAGCTCGGCCTGATTTATGGCACGGTGGGCGTGGCGGTGTTTATCCTGGGCGCGCTGCTCGGCGGCTTTGCGGTGGCGCGACACGGCTTGAAATTCTGGCTGTGGCCGATGCTGCTGGCGATTCATCTGCCGGACGCGGTCTTCATCTGGCTCGCGTATGCGCAGCCGGAAAACTTGTGGGCGATCGGCATCGGCGTGGCTGTGGAGCAATTTGGTTACGGCTTCGGCTTCACCGCCTTCATGCTCTACATGATTCACATCGCGCGCGGCGAACATCAGACCGCGCACTACGCCATCTGCACCGGTTTCATGGCGCTGGGCGTGATGGTGCCGGGCATGTGGAGCGGCTGGTTGCAGGAACAGCTCGGCTACCAGCATTTTTTTGTCTGGGTGATACTGGCGACGATTCCCAGTTTCATCGTCGCGGCGAAAATTCCGTTGAGCGCTGAGTTTGGGCGGAAAGAATTACTTTGAACCTGCTGGCGCGCTGTTCGGCAGCGGGGTGAAGTCGCGCTGCTGCTCCACTTTTTTCACGGCGAAGCCGACCCACACCACCGCCAGCACGATGGCGAGTAGCACCGCCGCCAGCACCAGCCACGGCCAACGATAAGTTTGTTTCGGTTCGCTCATCCGCCTCAGCTTAATCCTTATCGTCGTCGCTGGCGACCAGGGATTGCGTCAAAACTCGACCGCGCCGATTTTTGCGGTAGATTGTCCCGCAAGTTTCATGCACGAAACCGAGACGCCAGACAATCCGCCGGAACCGTCCGCGCCCAAATCGCCGGAAGCGCATCCTTACGCCGTCTTCCGCAATGCGGATTTCCGCCGGTATATTTCGGCGCGGTTTATCGCCGCCACCGGCATGCAGATGCTCGTCGTGGCGATCGATTGGGAGCTTTACGAGCGCACCGGCTCCGCGCTCGCGCTGGGGTTTGTCGGGCTGGCGCTGATGATTCCCATGATTCTCTGCACGCTGCCCGCCGGGCACGTCGCCGATAGTTTTAACCGGAAACAAATCATCCTTGGCTCCACGCTGTCGCTTAGCGCCGCCAGTCTGGGATTGACGCTGGTTTCCGCGTTCACCGATGGCAAAAACAGCCTGTGGTTTCAGATTCTGGTCTATACGCTGCTCGGCATCATCGGCGTGGCGAGAACTTTTCTCTGGCCGGCCAGCGCGGCGTTTGTGACTAGCCTCGTGACGCGGGAGCAACTGCCGCGCGCCATCACCTTCAACAGCGGCGCGTTCCAGCTTTCCTGCGTCATCGGCCCGGCGATTGCCGGTGTGCTCATCTGGCTCCTGCACGGCGCGTGGGTCATCTATGCCATCAATCTGGTCGCCGGGCTGGTCTGCTTGCTGCTCATCGCCAGCATCCGGCACGAACATAAAATTCCGGCGCGCGAACCGCTGACCTTCCGCAGTCTCGTCACCGGCTTCCGGTTCGTGTTTGAAAATAAAATCATCCTCGGCACGCTCACGCTGGACATGTTTGCCGTGCTGCTCGGCGGCGCGGTCGCGCTGCTGCCGATTTTTGCGAAGGACATTTTGAACAGCGGGCCGGACGGGCTGGGACTGCTGCGCTCGGCGATGCCCGCCGGCGCCCTGGTTTGCACCCTGATCATCGCGCACCGGCCGACGATGGAAAAAGCCGGGCGCGCCATGCTCTGGTGCGTGGCGATTTTCGGCGTGGCGACGATGCTGTTCGGCCTCGTGAACCAGCAGTGCCTCGGCCGATACTTTCCCGCGCCGGATGCGGTATGGTTCTGGCTCGCGTTCGGGCTGCTGGCGCTGTGCGGGGCGGTGGACAACGTCAGTGTCGTCATCCGCGCCACGCTGGTGCAGGTGCTGACGCCGGACGAAAAGCGCGGGCGCGTCTCGGCGGCGAACAGCCTCTTCATTGGCACCTCCAACGAGCTGGGCAGTTTTGAATCCGGCTTCACCGCGCAACTGTTCGGGCCGATGATGGCGCACTCGATTGCGACGGGTACAATCTTATCCACCGTGTTGGGCGGGTTTGGCACCATCGTGGTGGTGGCGGCGGTGGCGTGGATCTGGCCGCAACTCCGCCGCTACGGCAAGCTGGCGTGAAAGTGGTTTCCGGCTTTGCTGGGAATTAATCTTAGGTAGTCACTCTCCAAAAAATATTTGACAACGATTTTTGTCCGAAGCAATCTCCAATTTATAATCCAGATGGCCAATAACCAACTGGCTAACCAAGATATAAAACCCGCAAAAAGAAATTTATGAATTGGAGCACAAGAACAAAACTTCTCACATTGCTCGGGATGATTGCAGCCAACGTCATGGTCGTCGTGGGCTGGTGGATTGTTAAGCAAAATGTCGGAAAAGAAGGACCGTTTCCCATCACTTTCTGGAGCTATATGGGAATTATGGATTTGATGTTCGTTTGGTTTGTTTTCATTTTTCCATCAATATTGAAGAAGAAAAAATAAGCATATTCAACGGCGAGGTAGATGCTTCGGATTTGCCCGCCGTTGACT
This sequence comes from uncultured Verrucomicrobia subdivision 3 bacterium, assembly GCA_903858275.1. Taxonomy (GTDB): domain Bacteria; phylum Verrucomicrobiota; class Verrucomicrobiia; order Limisphaerales; family UBA11358; genus UBA11358. Next base: position 10,932 of record CAIOIC010000106.1, read on the forward strand.
TGTCCGCCCGCTTTGTTAGCGTGACGGCAACATGGTCAACAAACGGATTTCCCGGCTCGTCAAGATTCTTTCCGGCGCCGCCGCCGATGCGGAAGATGAAATTTTTCTGCTCGAAAACCGGCTCGAACGCTTCGTCCATTTCTGGGTGCTGGTCACGCGCCAGTTCATCCGACAGCGCTGCCTGGTGCGCGCGTCGGCGCTGTCCTATTCCACGCTCATCGCGCTGATTCCGCTGCTGGCGGTGGCGTTGAGCGTGACGAGCAGCCTGCTCAAGAACCAGGGCGAGGAGCAGTTCCAGCATGCCATCGAAAAACTCACCGGCGCGCTCGTGCCCCCGGCTACCATCGGCACCAACGCCACCGCCGCCGGTTCCCATGCGGTGACCATCGTCACCACCAATCCGGCGGTGACATTGGAAAACACCGGTCCCGATGAAATCGCAACCCATCTCCTCGCCCCCGGCGGCACCAACGCCAGCGCCAGCGCGGTGCCGGTGAGCGCGCAAAAGGAACTGGCGCGGCAGATCTGGGTGTTTGTGCAGAAGACACAAAGCGGCGCGCTCGGCGCCACCGGCGTGGTGCTGCTGGTGTTTGTCGCCATTTCGCTGCTCGGCCGCATCGAGGAGACGTTTAACGACATCTGGGGCGTCACCCGCGGCCGCCATTGGCTGACCCAGGTGCAGCTCTATTCCACGACGATCCTGCTTGGTCCGCTGCTGCTCGTCACCGCGCTCGGCCTGGCCGGCGGCTCGCAGTTTCAATCCGCGAAGGATTTCATCGCCGCCACGCCGGTGGTCGGGAAAATTGTTTTCCAGCTTTTGCCGCTGCTGGTGTTGTGGCTGGCCTTCACGTTCGTGTATCAATTGCTGCCGAACACCCGGGTGAAATTTTCCGCCGCGCTCGTGGGCGGCGCGATGGCCGGCACGCTCTGGCATCTGAACAACGTCTTCGGCTACCTGTTCGTCTCCCGCGTGTTCACCAACAGCACCATTTACGGCAGCCTTTATCTGCTGCCCGTGTTCATGGTCGGGCTTTATTTCTCGTGGGTCATTCTGCTGTTCGGCGCGCAAATCGCCTACGCGTATCAAAATCGCGCCGCCTATTTGCAGGACCGCCTGGCCGACAACGTGAACCAGCGCGGGCGCGAGTTTGTGGCGCTGCGGCTGATGACCGCGCTCGGCCAGCGTTTCCAGAACGGCTTGCGCCCCGTGACGGTCGGCCAGCTTTCGCTGGAGCTCGGCATTCCCAGCCGGCTTACCCAATCCGTGCTGCGCACGCTCACGGCCACCCGGCTCGTCACGGAGGTGGCGGGCGCCGAGGCGGCGTTCGTGCCCGCGCGGCCGCTCGACGCCATCAATGCCTACGATATTTTGCAGGCGATGCGCACCGGCACGGGCCAGGAACTGCCCTTGCGCGACGAGCCGGCGCTGGCCGGCATCTACGGTGAGTTTGCGCGCATCGAAAAAGCCGAACGCGAAGCCGCCTCATCCATTTCGATGCTGGCGCTGGTCAATCGTCCCGCGCCCGCCGCGCTGGCAGAACCCAAGCCGGTGGTGACGGAAAAAGAAATCATCATCGTCCCGCTGGTGGAAAAACCGGCTGAACCGGAAAAAGTGGAATCCCCGTTTCCCGAAACGCCGCCAGAAACGGCGGAAGCAAAACCTCAAATTCCGTCCGCACCCGCAGAAAAACCAACGGCGCGGCGCGAAGTCGTGATGCCGGACGAGAACCGGGGATTTCCGCTCTGACTGACCTTTCCAGCAACATTCCGGTGACAAAGTTGAATTTCGTTGACAGTAACGGCATGCGAACGAAACAATTTGGAAAAGTTTCAGTGAATATTTTGATGTTGTTTGCCAAATCTTCAACCCAACGCCGCGTGTGCGGCGAAAACTCCACTGTCGGTTTTTTCTACCTGTGAAAAACTACATTCTCGACACCAACGTCCTGCTCCACGATCCCAATTCACTCGTCAATTTCAAGGAGAACACCGTTCTCGTGCCGATTGAAGTCATTGAGGAGATTGACCGCTTCAAACGCGAATCCACCGAGTTGGGCCGCAATGCGCGCACGGTTTCGCGGATGCTGGACGGCTTTCGCGGCGAGGGCAGCTTGAGCGCCGGCGTGGATCTGCCGAACGGTGGCAAATTGAAAATCGCGTTCGAAAAAAACGGTCACGGCGAAACGGTTTTCCCCAAGGACTCGGTGGACAACCGGATTCTGGCGCTAGCCATGCACATCCAGAAATCGCAGCCGAAAAACGCGACAATTCTCGTTTCCAAGGATATCAACCTCCGCATCAAGGCCGACGCGCTGGGTTTGTATGCGGAGGATTATGAAACCGACCGGGTGTTCATCACTGATCTTTACACCGGCATGGTGGAGTTGACGGTGTCGGCGGAGAAAATGGTGGCGTTCCGCGCCAAGGGCGAGCTGGTGCTGGACAACGGCAAACAATATTTTCCGAACGAATATTGCACGCTCAACGACGAATCGAACCCGAAGAAGGCGGCGCTGACCAAGGTGGATCCCACCGGCACCAAGCTAATCCCGATCCACGATTGCCGCGAAGGCGTCTGGGGGATCAAGCCGCGCAACCGCGAACAGCATTTCGCGCTCGATGCCTTGCTCGACGATCGCGTGAAGCTCGTCACGCTCATGGGCAAGGCGGGCACGGGGAAAACGTTGATCGCCATGGCCGCCGGCCTGAAGCGCGTGGTGAATGACAGGGAATTTCGCCGGCTGGTCGTGGCGCGGCCGACGATTTCGATGGGGAAGGAACTGGGCTTTCTGCCCGGCTCGCTGGATGAAAAGCTGGCGCCGTGGATGCAGCCGATTCACGACGCGCTGGAGATGCTGAGCGATTTGAACATGGGCCACGACCATCGCCGCGCGGCCGATTTGATGCGCAGCGGCAGCATCGTGGTGGAAGCGCTGAGCTATATCCGCGGCCGCAGCATCGCGAACCAGTTCATGATCATTGACGAATCGCAGAACCTGACGCCACTGGAGGCCAAGACCATCGTGACGCGCGTTGGCAGCGGCACGAAAATCATTTTCACCGGCGATCCCTACCAGATTGACAATCCGTATGTGGATTCTTCGTCGAACGGATTCAACTACGTTATCAGCCGGTTCCGCGACCAGGCGATTGCCGCGCACATCGAGCTGCAAAAAGGCGAACGCTCCGAACTGGCGGAGCTGGCGGCGAATATTCTTTGAGTTTCCCGGAGTGGTCGCCGGCGGCTAAATCACAGTCGCTGAATGATTTCGCCGGCATCCACCCAAGTTGGCTTCTGCAAAGCGTATTTTGCGGTTGACAACTGGCTGATTTAGACGAGTTTTTCCTATCATGAAAACCATGATTGGAAAGATATGATATCCAACGAACGTCCATCGCCATACGGCCGGCGCCCCTATCAAGGTCAGGGTTATGGCGCGCCCAAATACAACCAGCAGCCGCGCCCGCCGGTCAACGAAGACACGCTCAAAAGCGCCGAGGTGCAGATTGAGCGGAAAAACTTTGTTTTCACCTTAAAGGAAAATCCGCGCGGCCGCTTTCTCCGCATCACCGAAGACGTCGGCGGCCGACGCGATACCATCATCATTCCCTCCACGGGGCTGGCGGAATTCAAGCAACTCGTGGACGAAATGGTGAAAGCCTCGGAAGCGATTCCCGAAAAGCAGCCCGATCCCGAGGCCTGAACTTTGAATCTGAGCAGCTCCGGTGGGATTATTTCCCCGCCGGAGTTTTTTTCTTGAGGGCTTTCGCCGGTTTCAGCGGTTTGGCGTCGCCCCAAAGTCCTTCGAGATCGTAGCGCGTCCGCGTCTCGGTGTGCATGACGTGGACGATCACGTCAAAGTAATCCAAAACCACCCACGAACCGGAACCGCCCCCATCCGTCCGCACCGGGCGCAAATCATGGTCATCCCGCAGCTGGCTGTGGATTTCCTCCACAATGGCGCGCAGGTGCGGCTGGCTGGTGCCGGAGGCGATGACGAAAAAGTCCGTCACCGATGAGAGCTTGCGCACATCCAGCACGAGAATGTTTTCAGCTTTTTTATTGTCCGCCAGTTCGCGGCACAGCAGCGCCAGTTTTTTGGAATCCATATTTGCAGGGAGGATTAAACCACATTTGGCCAGCGGATGCACCCGGATTTTTGCGGGAATGGGATTTATGTTTTGCCACCGGTGGCAATTCGCTAGGCTCAAGAAACCCGAAGCAAGCATGGATAAAAGATTTCCCGGAACAATTTTGGCGGTCGTGGCGCTGGCATTCAATGCAGCCGCATGGGACTACGAAGGCCATCGGACGGTAAACAAACTGGCGATGGCGTCGCTGCCAAAAGATTTCCCGGTGTTTGTGCTGGCCCCGGCAGCGCGTGATCGCATCACCTTTCTCGCCGGCGAGGCCGACCGCTGGCGCAACATCACCAGCACCAGAAAAGGCACAGGGCTGGCGCTCGGCCATGCGAGCGGGCCGGACCACTATCTCGACCTGGAAAGCTTGGGGCTTTACGGCCTGACGCCGGCCACCTTGCCGCCGTTGCGCTACGATTTCGTGGCCGCCATCGTAAAGGCGCGGGGGGCGAATCCGGCAAGATTTCCAGCGATTGATCCGGCGCACGACGCGGACCACACCCGTAAATTAAGCGGTTTTCTACCGTGGGCGATCACCGAGGATTTCGAAAAGCTGCAATCCGGCTTCGCCTCGCTCAACGCCCTGGAAAAACTTGGCGGCACGGCGGAGGAAATCGCCAACGCCCGGGAAAACATCATTTATGTCATGGGCGTGATGGGGCATTTCGGCGGCGACGCCAGCCAGCCGCTGCACACAACGATGCATCACCATGGCTGGACGACCAACAACAACCCGCATCATTACACCACGTCGTTTGGATTTCACGGGTGGGTTGACGGCGGATTTTTCAATAAGACCGGGGGCATCGACTTTGAAAAATTGTCCCCCCGTATTCAGCCCGCAGAAAAAATTTCGGCAGCGGACGATCCCGATGGCATTTTTCAGACAACGATGAATTTTATTGTGGAAACCCATGAGCTGGTGGAGCCGCTTTTTCAGCTGGACCGCGACGGGAAGTTGTCGAACCAAGAAAATCGCGGCGCGGAAGGCCGGGCGTTTCTGGAAGGCCAGCTCGTCAAAAGCGGCCAGCTGCTCGGCCGACTCTGGGTAACCGCATGGCAAACCGCGCCCCCAGACACCTTTCTCGAACGCGAGCTGCGCCGCCGGGCGGCGCAGGAAAAAGCGGCGGGGGCCAAATGAACACTGTCGTCACCACGCGCATCGCCGCACTGCTGGGGCTGATGGCCGTGGCGTTCGGGGCGTTCGGCGCGCATGGCCTGAAAGATTTGCTCGCGCACAACGGCACGGCGGCGATTTGGGAAAAAGCCGTGTTCTATCACTTCGTTCACGCCGTGATGCTGTTTGTGCTGGCCGAGCGAAAGCCGTTCGCGACCCTGGCGTGGTGGAGTTTTTTTGCGGGTATCATCATTTTTTCCGGATCGCTTTATTTACTGGCGATAACCCATCTTCATTGGCTGGGAGCCATTACGCCGGTCGGGGGCTTGAGTTTCCTCATCGGCTGGGGCGCATTGCTGCGATTTTCAGGGGTCAAAAATAATTGAAACTTTTTAACCGGTTAGACAGCCATTGTCCTACCGCCACTGGCATAATCACTTGAAATGATCAGCCCCATCACCACCGGATTTAGCCCTGAACCATACAAAAAACTGAACTGCTTTGACTATTTTGACGAATTTCACTAACGTAATTTCTCGACCAACCAAGAACTGAAAATATTTTTATGGCTGCAAAACCCACTGATAAATCCTCCGAAAAAGCGGCGGTTGCCACCGTCGATTCCAAAGCGGCGGCAACGCGCGAACGCGAGCTGGATGCCGCAATTTCATCCATCACCAAAGCCTATGGCGACGGCGCAATCATGCGCCTCGGCGATGCCCGGGCGCAGAAAAAAATCGAAGTCATCCCGACCGGCGGGCTGGCGATCGACCTCGCGCTTGGCGTCGGCGGTCTGCCACGCGGACGGGTGATCGAGATTTACGGCCCGGAATCTTCCGGCAAAACCACGCTGATGCTTCACGTCATCGCCAATGCTCAAAAAGCGGGCGGGCTGGCGGCGTTCATCGACGCGGAACACGCGCTGGATCCCGGCTACGCCAAGAAATTGGGCGTGAACCTGGACGATTTGCTGGTCTCGCAGCCGGATTCCGGCGAAGAAGCGTTGACCATTTGCGAAACGCTTGCCCGCTCGAATGCGCTCGATGTGATCGTGATTGATTCCGTCGCCGCACTGGTGCCGAAGGCGGAGCTCGAAGGCGAGATGGGCATGGCCACGATGGGTATGCAGGCGCGCCTGATGTCGCAAGCCTTGCGCAAGCTCACCGCGATTCTCGCCAAATCCAAGACGACGTGCATATTCACCAATCAGCTCCGTGAAAAAGTCGGCGTCATGTTCGGCAGCCCCGAAACCACGCCCGGCGGGAAAGCGCTGAAGTTTTACGCCAGCGTGCGCATCGACATCCGCCGTCGCGACCAGTTGAAGGATGCCGCCGGCAACGTTTACGGCAACCACACGCGCGTCAAGATCGTGAAGAACAAGGTCGCGCCGCCGTTCGCGGAAGCGGAGTTCGACATCATCTACAACCACGGCATTGACAAGGAAGGCAGCATTCTCGACGTGGGTATCGAATGCGGAGCGATCGATAAACGGGGCGCCTATCTGCAATTCGAAGGCGGGCTTATCGGTCAGGGTCGCGAGGCCGCCAAAAAATCGCTGGAGGAAAAACCCGAGCTCGCGAAGAAAATTGTCGAGGCCATCATGGTCAAGCGCGCGGCGGTGCCGGAGGCAGGGAAATAACTGTCGAAGATGTCGGTGAATTAATTTGGGATAGTTTCAGCTGCAGGGCCGGCAGCCTGCAGGCACTTTTTGTGACTAATGGACAAAAACGGGAATTCAATCCAACGATAGGTAGCCGCGCAAAGTAAAGTGGTGGCAATAGCTGTGATGATGAGAATCAACCAATGATCCAACTGAGTTAAACTGGTTAATCCATTCACTTTTAAAATATGGATCACCAGACGGAAGACGATGCCATGAAGCAAATATAAGCTGAAACTGATAGCTCCCAAACAGCGCATAGCTGGATGAGTCAGGATATTTAAAAATTGATTGCCGGCTGCGGCTACAAATAACAAGGGGAAAACCGCGCCAGCAATAGAGGCCGAATGTCCTTTAACAAACGAATCACTGCCGAACAATACGCACAATAATATGGTTGCTGACAATGCCAGGCACGCAGCGACCGGGTGGCGGAATTGGGAACGTAATGAAGGATTTTCCAGCAGCACCGGACAAAGCATGCCTAAAATAAAATACAACCCACCTTGGAGGTTGAGATTATACCAGAGACCGACCCAGACCAGTAGATACGCAATGACGGCCAATCCAAAAACTTTCCGCCCAGGCGCAAGCCAAGCGATAAACGGAAGCATCAGATAAAATGCCCATTCATAATGGAGTGTCCAAGTCACACCGGCATTATATACAGTAAAGTCCATCTGTCCGACCTTGTGCCAATTCAAGGCCCCCAGCGCGAGCAATCGGAGCAGGGATTTCCAGTTTTCCAGCGCCAGCCAACCGGTATCGGTCTGGGTAGTCGCCACGAGCAGGATGACCAACAGGCTGAACATATACAGCGGGGCGATGCGAAGCAGCCTTCCCCGCCATAATTTCACAATGTTCATTTTCCCATTCGCGACCCGAGCTTTGCCCCAAAAAAGATACCCCGTGAGCATGAAAAAAATAATTACCCCCATTGGTCCAAATAACTGTAAAATCGGGTTTCGGGCATCGCCCCACTCTCCGGTCGTGAGCCAAGTGTTGGACAGGGCTGCATGATGCGCCATCACCATCAATGCTGCCATGCCGCGTAAACCATCCAAGGCAAGCTCGCGGCTCCCGGATTCGGTCAACTCCTGCCGATAAAATTTGCTATTACGTACAATTCCTGCCGCCGTGGCAATGACGGCGCACATCATCAATGCCCCGCCCATAAGAATTACCAGCGAATTCATTTAATTTGTCGCCGAAATTACTGCGAGCTTGCAACTCATCCAAGTAAATACCAACCGTTACTTGTAAACGCGGCCAAGGTTTCCCGCTTACCAGCTTGCTTTCAGTGCCGCATCAATCCATGATATTCTGGAATAACAACCCCGCGTGTCGGGGCTTTTTTTACATGAGCAACATCGCAGACCTAGATCTGAATCTCGAGAACCTGTTCCAACCCTCGTGGGCGCAAGGAAAGGCCGAGTCTAACAAATTTGCAAAATTCACCGGCAACGAAGGCGTCAAGCCTGAGCGTTCCTTCAGTGGCAAGCCCGGCGAACGCCGTGGCCCGCGCCGCGAAGGCGGCGGCGGTGAACGCCGGGGCGGTCCGCCGCGCGGGGGCTCCAAATTTGGCGACCGCCAGAGCGGTTTCCGGGGCGGCGACCGGCGTGATGAACGCCGCGAGCGCCCCGAGCCGCCGGCGCCGTTGCCAGAGTTGAGCGTCGCGTTCGTCCCCGAGGAGCGCGGTGTCGAGCAGCTTTCGCGGCAGATCAAGATGACCGGTCGCGCGTATCCGCTGTTCCAGATCGCCCAGTTGATTTTGGCGAAGGCCGAACGTTATTCCGTCCACCTCACGGCCAAGAAAAAGGCCGACGGCACGCTGGAAAAACTCTTCATCTGCGCGCTTGACGATTCGCCGTGGACGAGCGAGGACGAAGCGGTCGCGCACATCATCAAGAATCATTTTGCCACGTTTTATCAAGCGGAACGCACGGCCACAGAGCCGCCCAAGGGCGTTTACACCTTCGTCGCGCAATGCGGTTTGAGCGGAGAGATTCTTGGCCCGCCGAATCATCACGATTACCAGAACCAGTTGCGCAAGCTGCATGCGGAAAAGTTTTCACGGATGCCGTTTGATATGTTCAAGGCGCGCGTCAAGATTGTGAAGGACGAAGTCGTCGTGAAGAAATGGGTCGAAGAGCAGAGCTTCAAGACGGAATACAACTGCCTCAACGTGGCCGAACCGCTCAAGCTGGCGACGCTCGAGGAAGTGGAGAAACATTTCCGCGCCACGCACAAGGATTCCATCATCAAGCCGGTGGAAACGCTCACGGTGGCCGGTTTGCCGAGCCGCAGTCTGCGCTGCGCCGGTTTGCAGCGGCTCATCCGTCAGGAATGGGAACACCAGAAGTTTTTCCCGCTGCCCATCGCGACGAAATTGAGCCAGCAGTTCGCGCAATTTGGCCTGCAGTTTTTCAAGGTTAACAAGACGGTCACGCACGTCAGCGTCGCCCGCCCGACCTTCCTCGACCTCGAAACTACGCCGGTTTCGGAAAACATCAAGCGCATCATCGATTTCATCAACGGCAACGCGAAATGCACGCGCAAGAAATTGATTGAGGCGCTTGCGCCGACGCCCAAGGTGGTGAAGGCTTCCATCGCGGAAATTCCCGTTGCGCCCGCGCCGGTTGCGGAGGGTGAAGGTGCTTCCGCACCGGAGCAACCGGCGAAACCCATCGAACCTGCCGCGCCCGAAGCCACGCCGGAGCAGACGGCAATCATCGTGGATCTGCATTGGCTGATTCATCAAGGCGCCGTGTTGGAATTCGCCGATGGCCGCATGGAAACGGCCAAGAAGCCCGCGCCCAAGCCGGTGAAGCAGGAAAAGAAAGCACCGATGGCCAAACCGGCGGTCGAAGGCGAAGCGGTTGGATCTACCGAGGCCGCTCCGCAGGCTGAAGCTGTTGCAGAAGCCGTTGCCGCCTCGGTCGCAGAGATTTCTGTCCCCATTGAAGCTCCGGCCGCGATTGTCGAAACTCCGGTAAAGCTGGAAACTCCGCCCAAGACGGAAGAAAGCGTCGCATGAAATTCGCCGCGCTGGGATTGAGTGAAAAAGTGCTCGAAGGCGTTCGCGCCGTCGGCTACACGGAACCTACGCCGATTCAGTTGCGCGCCATTCCGCTGGTGTTGTCCGGCAAGGATGTCATCGGCAGTGCGCAGACGGGCACGGGCAAGACCGCGGCGTTCGCGCTGCCCATCCTGTCCAAGCTCGCCGATCACCAGCCCGGCGGCCCGCGGGTGTTGATTCTTGAGCCAACCCGCGAACTGGCCGCGCAAGTCGAGACCGCCTTCCGCGATTACGCGCGGTTCATGGATTTGAAAATCACCGTCGTATTCGGCGGCGTGGGCTACGGCAAGCAGAACGATGAATTAAAAGCGGGCTGCGATATCATCGTCGCCACGCCCGGACGCCTGCTCGATCACCTCGAACAGGGCACGGTCAAGCTCGACAAGGTGGAATTTCTCGTCCTCGATGAAGCCGACCGCATGCTCGACATGGGCTTTTTGCCCGATGTGCGCCGGCTGGTGGAGCAATGCCCTCGCCAGCGCCACTCGGCGCTGTTTTCCGCCACCGTGCCGCCGCAGATTGAGACGCTCATCCAATGGGCCATGCACAGCCCGGAAACGATTGAAATCGGCGCCCGCCGCACGCCCGCCGAGACGGTGAAGCACGTCATCTACCCCGTTTCCGACACGCAGAAGACCGACCTGCTGCTCGAACTGCTCAAGCGCGTAAACTACGATTCTGTCATCGTTTTCTGCCGCACCAAGCATGGCGCGGACCGCTGCGCATCCCTGCTCAAGCGGGAGAATCACGCCGTGGCCGTGCTGCATTCCAACCGCACCCAGAAGGAGCGCGAACAGGCGCTGCAAGGTTTCCGCGACGGTAAATTTGAAGTCCTCGTCGCCACGGACATCGCGGCGCGCGGGCTGGACATCGCGGATGTCAGCCATGTCGTGAACTACGATGTGCCGCAGCATCCCGAGGATTACATCCACCGCATCGGCCGCACCGGTCGCGCCGAGAACACCGGCGACGCGTTCACCATCATGGTGGCCGAGGATGCGCCGCACGTTTTTGCCATCGAGCGCTTCATCAGCCAGAAAATTCCGCGCGTGAAGCTGGAGAATTTCGACTACCGCTATACCGCGTTGTTTGAGGAGCCCAAGGCCGGTGCTGCCGCCGGTTTCCCCGGCAAAGTGCGCGGCGGCCGCGTCCACGGCGGCTACCACTTCGCGCCCGGCGGCCGGAGACGGTGATTTTTCATTGCCGCCGTAGCTTCTGGTGAGCCAGGCTTCCGCTTTAATATGGGCGTGAAAACCAGATGATACCGTCAACGTATTCTAAAGAGTATAAATCGGATTCTTTACCCGATATGACAAAGGTTTTGCTGCTGGCATGGCTCTCTGTTCCATTGCTGCTGACCGCTACCTTTGTATCGCCAGCCAACGCTGCCGCTGCCCCACGCCCCAATGTCCTGTTCATCGTCGTCGATGATTTGCGGCCCGAACTTGGCTGTTATGGCAATGCGCTGATTCAGACGCCGAATCTGGACCGCCTCGCTGCCGACGGCATGCGGTTCGAGCATTGTTACGCGCAAGTTCCCGTTTGCGGCGCATCGCGGGGTAGCGTGCTGACGGGCTTGCCGCCGACGCGTAGCCGGTTCATGGACGCCGTGGTGAACGTGGACAAGGAAGCGCCGGACGTGGTGACGTTGCCGCAACATTTCAAGAATCAGGGCTACACGACCGTCGGCATCGGCAAGATTTTTCACCTCGTGGCGGACAGCCCGCAAAGCTGGAGCGAACCGGCGTGGCGCCCCAATTCGTTGCCTAAGGACGACTGGCGGAATTACCTGAATCCCTCCAACGTCGCGCTGGCGCAGAAAAACAACCTCAATGGCCCAGCCTTCGAGCGTGCGGACGTGCCGGACAACGCCTATTACGACGGCTGGTTTGCCGACCGCGCCATCGCGAAATTGAAAACGCTCAAGGCGGAACAAAAGCCGTTTTTTCTGGCGCTCGGTTTTCTCAAGCCACATCTGCCGTTCAATGCGCCCGCCAAATATTGGGATTTGTATCCAACCAATAAAATTCCGCTGGCGATAAATCCGTTTCACGCGCCCGGTGTTCCCGCCGCCGCTTTTCATCAATGGGAAGAGTTGCGCGCTTACCTTGGCATTCCCCAAAAAGGCCCGCTCTCCGAGGAAACGGCGCGCAACTTGGTGCACGGCTACTATGCCGCCGCCAGCTATACCGACGCGCTAGTGGGCAAGGTTCTGGCGGAACTCGACCGGCTGGGTTTGCGGCAGAGCACCATCGTGGTGTTGTGGGGCGACAACGGTTTTCTACTGGGCGAACACGGGATGTGGACGAAGCATTGCAATTTTGAAGAAGCTCTGCGCGTGCCGCTCCTGATCAGCGCTCCTGGATTGCCGGTTGGAAAGAAAAGCGATTCGCTGGTGCAATTGCTTGATCTATACCCGACCCTGTGCGAACTCTGCCGCCTCCCGCCGCCCGCGCCGTTTGCTGGCGTGAGTCTTGTCCCAGTGCTTAAGCAGGCTTCGGAAAAGCTGCATCCGGTAATTTTCAGCCGCTATCACGACGGTGATTCTGTTCGCACGGAGCGTTTCCGCTATACGGAATGGGTCGGCAAAGACGGCCGTGTCGTTACTCGGATGCTCTACGATCACCAACACGATTCCGCCGAAAATCAAAACCTCGCCGACCAGCCGGAATCTGCCGCGACCGTGTCCGAGCTTTCTGCTTTGTTGAAGAGCTATCGGGAATCATTGCGTTAAAATCAAAACCGCCCGTGAATTAGGTGTCGGCTGATGAGAAAACTAAATCCACTGCTTCGCGCCCGGCCGCCGGAGAAGGTAAGCCCACCAAAACCTTTGTTGGCATCTGCCGGTCATTTCTGCTAAAAGCGCAGTGTGTATTTGCAGTTTTACGGACTGAAGCTGTCGCCGTTCGACATCACGCCGAACCCGCGCTTCCTTTTTCACAGTACCAAGCATCGCGAGGCGTTCAACCACCTGTTCTACGGCATCCGCGAGCGCAAGGGCTTTGTGCAGCTCACTGGTGAGGTGGGCGCGGGCAAGACCACGCTGTGCCGGGCGTTGCTGGAGCAGCTGGATGGAAATTTTTCTACGGCGCTAATTTTGAATCCGGTCATGAGCGGCGATGAATTGATGAAGGCCATCGCCACGGAGTTCGGTCTGGACGTGAAAGGCAAGGACCGGCTGGAGACAATGGCGGCCATCAGCGATTTTTTGCTGCAGCAGACTTTGGCGGGCAGGGAATCGGTCTTGATCGTGGACGAGGCGCAGGAGTTGACGGAGGAATTGCTGGAACAGGTCCGGCTAATCTCGAACTTTGAGACAGATGACCGCAAGCTGCTGCAGATTGTCCTCATGGGCCAGCCGGAGTTGCGCACCCGGCTGAACAGTCACAAGCTCCGGCAATTGCGCCAGCGCATCACGGTGCGGTATCATTTGAATCCGTTGACGCGGACGGAAGTCGGGCAGTATATTCATCATCGGTTGGCACTGGCTGGGTCGGGCGGGGTTCCGACCTTCACGGTGCCGGCGGTCTGGCGGGTGTTCGGTTACAGCCAGGGCATTCCGCGGCTCGTCAATGCGGTGTGCGACAAAGCGTTGCTGGCTGGTTTTGTAGAACGCAGTTACCGGATTAATTACCGGATGGTGGGACGCGCCATCCGTGAACTGGAAGGAGACATCCACGTATGAGCCTAATCAACGACGCATTGAAGCAGGCGCGCCAGGCGCCGCCGCGCAACACGCCCAACGTGCTGCCGCTCCGTCCGGTTGCCCATCAGGAGCCCGGAGTGGTGGCGGTTTGGTTGCTGCCTGTCACCATTCTCATTCTGGTCATCGCGGCGATTTTCTTCGGGGGCTGGATGATGGCGCATCGGAATGTCCGCGAAATTGTCACCACCCCGGAGCCAGCCCCGACGCCCGACATGGTGGAAGTAGCCGCACCGGCGGAGCCAGTTAAACCAGTTGTTCCCGAGGTTCCGGTTTCTACCACTCCGGAGAATGCGCCGGTGTTGCAGGGAATTTTCTACTCGCCCACCGCGCCCAGCGCCATCGTGGACGGCAAAACGGTCCGGCCGGGCGACCGGATCGGCCAGTATTATCGCGTCAAGGAAATTACCCAATTCGCGGTAACGCTCATCGGCCCGGACAATAAACCCTTCAAGATTGGCTTGGATCACTGACGCGCTGGCTGTGCGAAATTTTTTCTCCGCATCTCCTGCTGTGGCGCGTGTCGCGCCATTCGCAATTTTTCTCTTGCTCACGGCGGCGCAGGGACATTTTGGCGCGGCTTCGGCTTATTGGTTCTACCTCGCTAAAACAATTGTCGGCGTGTGGCTGATTTTTGCCGTGCGTCCGCTGATTACTGAGATGCGCTGGGCGTTCAGTTGGGAGGCGGTCGTGATTGGAGTCGCGGTGTTTGCGGCGTGGGTTGGCATCAGCGGCGATTGGGTGATGCAAAATTCACTCTGGGTGAAACTCGGCCTCGCTCACGCACCCAAAGTGGCGCCGGCGGTGTGGAATCCCCAGGAACAATTCGGTGCTGGTTCGGCGCTGGCGTGGCTGTTTGTCGGCGCGAGGATTCTCGGCTCCACCTTTGTGGTGCCGCCGCTGGAGGAGGTTTTCTACCGTTCGTTTTTGTATCGCTACATCGCTCAGAAAGATTTCTTATCCGTGCCGCTGAACCGTTTCCTGCCCGTGACGTTTCTGGTGACGGCGGGGATGTTCGGTTTTGCGCACAACGAATGGCTGGCGGGAATTCTCTGCGGCGCGGCCTATCAATGGCTGGTGCTGCGGAAAAACCGGCTGGGCGACGCGATGACGGCACACGCCATCACGAATTTTCTGCTGGGAATCTGGATCGTCTGGCGCGGCGCGTGGCAGTTTTGGTAGGGCGGAAAGTCCTCTGCCCGCCACTGTTATCAACCTGCGCTTTGTGCTTCACCACGCTGCCGCGCACGGAGTAACGCGCCCTACCTGCCTCACTTCAATTTCAAATCCACCTTGCGCCGTTCCAGCGTGGGGCCTTCCTGCTGAGCGAGATTGGCGAGCGTGCGGATTTCCTGCGAGCAGGCGGCCGTGAGATTGTTTTGCAGTTGCAGCACGGTGAACGTGGCGCTCTTGCCGACGGTGTATTTTCCCTGCTTGTCGGATTGGCGGCGCGTGCTAGATTGTTTTCACTCACATGGGCGAAAGCACAAAACCGTTGAAGATGGTGACCTGTCCCGGATGCGACGCAAAGACGTTTATCCCGAGCGATTTGGCGCCGCTGGCTTCAGAGCCATGTAAAAAGTGCGGCCACGCCATCATGATGCCGATGCAATTGCGGCAGTTTGAACTGCGCAGCAAGGTCGCTTCCGGCGGTATGGGAACGGTTTACCGCGCCTGGGACGTGACGCTGGAACGGCTAGTCGCCGTCAAACTCATGAAAAAGGAGTTTGTGAACGACATGCAGGCGCTGGAAAGTTTTTACCGCGAAGCCCGCGCCTGCGCCCGACTCAACCACACAAACATCATTCATATTTACACGTTCGACGAATGGGAAGGCGAACGTTACCTCGTGATGGAACTCGCCGATCGCGGCAGTCTCGACGCACGCATTGAAAAACTTCACGTGCTGCCGGAACTGGATGTGCTCGATGTCGGCATCAAAATTGCATCGGCGCTGGATATGGCGCTCAAACACGATTTACTTCATCGCGATATCAAGCCGGGAAATATTCTGTTCGACGCCGACCACGAACCCAAGCTGGTGGACTTCGGCCTTGCCCGCAAAGCAGATGTGGAGCAGGAAACCCAAGATATGGTCTGGGGCACCCCGTATTACGTCGCTCCGGAAAAAATCAAACGGGATCCGGAAACATTTTTATCGGACATGTATAGTCTGGGCGCGACGCTTTATCACGCCATCACCGGCTATGTGCCCTTCGACGCACCGACGCCGGACGAAGTGGTGGTTGCGCATGTGCAGACGCCGTTGCGTCCGCCCATCGAAGTCGTGCCGGAAATTTCCCAGACCACCAGTGATGCATTGAGCCGCTCGCTTGCCAAAAACCCCGGCGACCGCTTTTTAAGCTACGATGAATTCATCATGGCACTCACGGCGGCACGCAGCCAATTGCTGGTGCGCCAGTATCAAACACCGGAACCCGTCGAGCAGCCCAAGCGCACGACTAGCTGGTGGCGTAGACAATAAAAAGGCGGACGTTGCCGTCCGCCTATGAAATCTGTCTGGGAATTATTTTATTCGGTTTTCTTTTTCTTCTTCTCACCCTTGTCACCCTTGCCAGCGTCATGGATGGACAAAACCGTCAGCTTGTCGCCATCCTTCTTGTAGGCACCAGCAACATTGTCACCGGCAGCAAAGTCACCCAGTTTAGCTTCCTTGCCTTCTTTCGTAATTTTGGTTTCGGGAGTGACCTTGAAGGTCTGCGTGCCAACGGTGAAGGTTGAAGCGGCGGCGTCCACGGCAGCAATTTTGCCATGAAACGGCAAATGCCTTTTGGCTGGGGCAGCTTGATTGGCTGACGCTGGCATGTCCTTGGCTTTGACTTCGGCCCGGCTAACGGTCGGAACGACCATCAGCGCGGCGGCAACGAGTGAGAACAATGCGATTTTTGCGGTTTGTGTTTTCATGTTTGTTTGTGTTTTGGTTTTTTTTATTGGACTCAACAACTGTCCAGAAGCTTCGACAATTCGGACGGAATTACCCGTCCTGAGATTTCAATTAAATTACCAAGATCCCTCAGTCAACAGGGCGGCAATATTACGCGCAATGTCTTCGGCCAGCAGCGGCACAATCTGTCGCTCAGCGCTGGCCAAATCGGATCCGATGCGGACCAATGTATGGCCTTTCACATCTTTTTCCAACAGCAGTTTTCCGGAGGCACGGGCTCGGACGGTGACGTGGACAATGACCCCCACGCGATAATTTTCCGGCGTGGCAACATCAGTGCTAAAATAGCCGAGTCCTTCGCGATGGTAAGTCTGGATTACGCCGCTGATCACCAGATCACCGTCGCCGCGGGTGGCTAGCCGGAAGGTGCCGTCAACCTGCAACCGTTCCCGCAAAGATTGGGTGAGAGCGGCTCCCATCCGAGGCTGGAGCGTCTGATTATTGAAAGGCAGAACGGTGATGGATTTTTCACCGGCAACCGTGCCATTGACGGATCCAAGGCGATAGCTGGCGCAACTGGTGAGCGTAACCGCCGCGAGACAGGAAATGAAAAAGTTCAGCACACGCATGGGGTTATTTTTTTGCCGGAGCCGTCTCGAGACGCGGCTTCAAAATTTCGATGCGCTGCCGGGCTTGTGCAGCGAACGGCGAATTGGCATCCAATTGCAACACCTCGTTGTAATACACCACGGCGCCCGCCCATTTGTGATTTTTTTCGTAAAACTGCGCGATCCGGAAGCTGCCCCGCACCTGTTCAGCCTTGAGCCTGACGATGGCTTTTTGGGCGGCAGCCACCCGCTTGTCATCCGGGTAAAACGTCATGAAATCGGTGTAGGCGGCAATGGCCTGCACCGCCGCGCTCTGGTCATATTCGGCGGAATCGGCCTGCTTTTCCCAAGACAAGGCAGCCCGATACATCGCATCGGCGGCTATGATTGGCTGATCATGATAACGGTCGGCAGCTTTGCCGTAAGCTTTCACCGCCTCGGCATAACTTTTTTGCTTTTCACGCGCAGCGCCGATGCGCAACTGCGCATGGGGGGCGACTTCGCTGTAAGGGCCGTTGCCTACGATCTTGTCGTAAAGTTTCGCCGTCTCATCCATGGAGGTGTAAAGCGGAATGGTATTCCAAAGTTTGAACCATTCGCCGCCGAGAAAACGATTGGCAATTTCGTATTGGCGCCAGAGAACTTCGTTGTATTGGCCGCTTTTGGGGTATTGATCGATGATTTTCTGGTAGGCGTTGAAAGCGGCTTCGCTCTTGTGTTCGGCTTCCAGACAGCGACCGAGAAGGTAGGCGGCGCGCGGCGCGTAATCTGATTGCGGCCACACCCGGAGAACGCGGTGGGCAGCCCGCACCGTGACAGAATTATCCTTGTTTGTGAAAGCTTGCTCGGCCACTTCAAGCTGCTCCCGCGCGTGCGTGCGCTGCCATTTGCCGGTGCCGCCGTAGGGTTCGTAATACCATCCTTCGCCAGGCACATACGTCAATGGCGCCGGCGAGCGTGAGGGCAGCAATACCAAAATCGCTGCCACTAATATCCATAATTCCAACCGAAGGTTCATGCGCGCACGGTAACGGCCATCGTCAATCAAGTCAAAACCAATCCCCGTCAAGACCGGTAAATCACTATCACCCCATAGTCGGTCATGATCTTTTGAATCCCCACGTCAAAATGCTCGTAATTGATGGGGTGCACACCGACGAGATTCGTCTCGCCAACTTCGCTCAAAAAGGCCGAGACCGTCTCATCAAATTTGTCGTGGCCGGATTCGATGCAATTGGCCCGGCGGATGGACCGCACTTTCAGTTTCTTGCCGACACCCTTTTTGACGACTTCCAGCGGGGGCTTTGGTTTGTCAATGATAAGCGACTCCATCGGCTTGTCGTGGACGGGCACTTTCAAGTGGAGAGACACTTTGGCCGCCGCCGAGGTGTTGATCGAGCTTGCGGTCGGCGCCGGGGCGGAGGGAACCACCGGCAGCGAGCCCGTGGTCATCTTGCCGGTCGACGGAATGGTGATGGAATCACCACAAGAGGGGCACTCGATTTGCGTCCCGGCTCCGGAGTGATCCACCGCCAGTTGCTGGTCGCAATTCGGACAGTTGAAAACGATGTCCATAAATCAAAAGGGTCTATTTTTCTCAGCCTAAATCTGTCCTGCATGACAAACCAGAAAAAAAACATTGTTTCGCTAGGTGGTGGCGCATACAAAGCACTTACGGCAACCGGGCTTGCCGTCGCGATTATTCACCCGCATAATTTTCCCCGCTATGATGGATAATTCACCCCGCCCGCCGCGCACCATCTGGATTGGATTTGTGTTTCTGTTTGGCTTCATCACCCTCGCGTTTCTGGCGTGGTTCATCCAAATCACCCGCCACCAACTTCAACCGCTCCGCCCCATCGGCCCCGTCGCTAATTTCTCGCTGACGAATCAGGATGGAAAAATCACTTCGCTCGGCGATTTTACAAATCATGTTTGGGTGGCCGACATCGTTTTCACCCGCTGCGCCGGGCCGTGCCCGCGTTTGACCCAGCAGATGCGGTCGCTGCAAAATTCATTGCCGTCGTCCAGCACCGCCAAATTAGTGACCCTCACCACCGACCCGGAATACGATTCGCCGGAAGTTTTGAAAAGATACGGTGCCCGCTTCGGCGCTGATTTCAACCGCTGGACTTTCCTGACGGGAACAAAATCCGAAATTGCCACGCTCGCGAGCAGCAGTCTGAAATTAAGTGCTAAGCCTGTGAAACCCGCAGAGCGCAAGAATGACGCAGATTTATTCATCCACACCACCATTTTCGTGATTGTGGACAAACACGCGCAGTTGCGCGGCTTTTTTGAAACCGGCGGCGATGGCGTGGACTGGACCAACTCTGTGTTGCCAAAAATCCTGCAATCCGTCCGCCAGTTGGAGAACGAGCCATGACCGTCCACGATTTACCGACCATCAACGCCACGCTCAACGGCTTGAGCGCGATTTTTCTCGTTGCCGGATTCATCTTCATTAAGCGCGGGAACCAAGTTGCACATCGCAATTGCATGATTTTCGCGTTTGTCACGAGCGTGGTTTTTCTCGGCGGTTATCTGACCTACCATGCCACGGTGAAGACCGTCACCTATTTTGTTGAACCGGCTTGGTTCCGGCCGAGTTACCTGACAGTTCTGGGGACGCATACCTTTCTTGCAACTGTCATCGTGCCACTAATTTTGGTAGCCTTGATATATAGGTCTCAAAAAATTGTTAGCCTTCGGAAGAAAATTGCCTTTTCAATCGCTTTGTTGGCTTGCGTTCTCTTTTCAATTGGTTTGTTAGCTGGTTTTATTTTTGGTTCGCCGCGTTCGGCTAACCCGCATTTGAACATGGGTGATATAATTTCGGGCACTCTTGTTGCGTTGGCTGTTGTCTTTGGGTTTTCCTCTTTGCTTTTATTCAAGTTTGAATCACATAAGGCAATCGCCCGTTGGACTTGGCCACTTTGGCTCTACGTTTCCATTACCGGCGTGGTGATTTACCTGTTGCTCTACCAGATTTTCCCCCAGAAATAATCACGCATGACCACCAGCGTTCAGGTCGCGATTCATCCCAGCCAGTTTCCCGATAACGTCCGGCGCGACCTGCTGGCCTCGCTCCGCACCCGGCGTGTGAACCACAAGTTTCATTACGACAGCGTCAAGCAGACGCAGAAATGGCTCGCCCTGCACGAAACCCACTCGCCCGCTCGCCGCGATAAAAATTGCCTGACGACTTACGATCAGGCTTTTAACCAAGCGACCGCGCAAATCAAAGCCCGGCAGGTTCACGTTATCGGCCTTGGCTGCGGCGGCGGGCAAAAAGACGTCCAGTTGCTGAAATTGCTGAAGGGTTGGGGCAAGGAAGTATCCTATACGCCATCCGATGTCAGCGTGGCTATGGCGCTCGTGGCGCGGGCGGCCGCCCTAAAAATCCTGCCGCCGGAAAAATGTTTTCCCTTCGTCTGCGATCTGGTGACGGCGGAAGATTTACCAGAAACGCTCGCCCAAGGTCGCCCGTTTCACGGCGCGTCACTCGTCACGTTCTTTGGGATGATTCCTAATTTTGAGCCGCGCCAGATTCTGCCGAAACTCGCCACGCTCCTGCACCCCAAGGATTATCTGCTGTTCAGCGCGAATCTTGCACCCGGCGATAATTACGCCACCGGCATGGAAAAAATCCTACCGCAATACAACAATCCGCTGACGCGCGACTGGCTCACAGCCTTCCTGTTTGACCTCGGCGTGGAACGGCGCAATGGACAATTGCGTTTCACTATCGAAACCGGCGGGATGGGCTTGCAGCGCGTGGTGGCCCGGTATCATTTTATCCGCGCACGACAAATCAAAGTCAGCGGCCAGGAATTTTCCATTGCGCGCGGCGAGGCCATCCGGCTCTTTTTCTCCTACCGCTACACGCCGGGGCTTGCCGCAAAGCTACTGGTGCGTCACGGATTGGAAGTTTGTCAGCAATGGATTACCACTTCGGGTGAGGAAGGCGTTTTCCTTTGTCGCCGAAAATAAATCTGCGTCCATCTGCGTAATCTGCGGTTAATAAGTTTTTAGTGTCTCCAGCACCGCCTTGATGCGCGGAACCTCGTGCGTGCGGAACAAATCCGTTTTCCCCAGCGCCGCCAGCACGGCAAAAAACGGCTCGGCGCAGCGGACTTCCTCCTGAAAAAACTCGAAGGCATGCGGCAGCGCATGACAAACGGGGAAGCCCAGTTCGCGCAGGCGGAACGTGTTCAGGAAAACATTCATCTGGTGACGCACGCGCACGGCGCTGTCCTGTAAATTGCGGTAGTAAAAGCCGAGTCCGGGGTCTATGAAGATTTTCTCCACACCGCATTTCTGGGCGAGGTCAATCTGCCGCGCAAAAAAATCCCGCAAAACCGGAACCGGGTCGGTGCTTAAATCGAAATCACCAACCTCGCGGACGTTTTTGCCGGCAACGTAACAGATGATGACCGCCGCGTCGTGGTCGGCGACCAGCTTGAAAATCTCCTTGGAACCGGCGGTGCCGGTGAGATTCAAAATGTTCGCTCCGGCGGCAAGACTCGCCCGGGTGACGGCCGGCGAATAGGTTTCCACCGAAACGAGAATCTTTTCCTTCCGCAAGGCTTTGACGACCGGAATCAGCTTGGATTTCTGCGCCGCATTGCCCACGCGCGCGGCATGACCGAGCGTGGATTCCGCGCCGACATCAATTACTTGCGCACCCTGCGCCGCCAGCACCTTGCCTCGTTGAATCGCAGCATCAGCCGATAAACAGACACTTTCTCGATACCATGAATCGGCGGAAAGATTGACGACGCCCATGATGGCGGGCTGCGAGTTGAAGGCGAATTTCTTGCCGCCGAGGGAAAACTCCTTTACGCGCGCAGACGCGGCGGAGCGATTTGATTCAAGCAAAGCGGAAAGTTGTTCGAGCGTCAGCATGGGCGAATCGTAAGCCGGAATGAGAATTTCGCAAATAGTTTGGTTGTAGCGGCGGTCTGCGACCGTCGCTACAGCGCGGAAAATTCATTGGCGCGACGGGCGATGGCGGTTAAATTTCAATTCATGAATTTTACACGGCTATTTTCGATCACCTTTGCCATCGGCTTTTTGCTCATTACCGGCTGCGGCAATCCGGCGGCGATGAACGAATCCACGGCGAACGTGAAGCACATCACGCAGGGTGAGTTTGCCGCCGAGGTGACGCGTTGCGCGACGCCGGTGGTGGCGGACTTTTACGCGACGTGGTGCGGGCCGTGCCGGACGCTCTCACCAATGCTAGACAAGCTGGCCGGCGGATATGCGGACAAGATCAAGTTCGTCAAAATCAACGTGGATGAATCGCCGGGGCTGGCGCAGAATTTTCAGGTGCAGGCGATACCGACGCTGATTTTTTTCAAAGACAGCAAGGTGGCCGACCGCATCACCGGCCTGCCGGAGGAAGCCAACTTGAAAGCCAAGCTGGACAAGTTTGCTGCCGGAAAATAATTACTGCCGCCCACGCAAGAAAGTATCCGCGAGCGAACCTTTTTCCGTTTGAATCACCGTGCCGGGCGCAATTTTGTGGCGCGTGAACCAGCCTTCCTTGGTTTCCAGCACGAACCGGATGTCGTCCCGCGCCGCCACGACGGAATTAGTGTCGTTCTTTTCCAGGTGATGAATCTCCTGAATAACACCATCACGGGTGATGTAGGCGGCGGAGATGGATTCGGGACAATTCTTCATCCAGAACGCCGCGCGTTGCGCCGCCGGCAGCACAAACAGCATCGCGTCCGTCTCCTGGATATTCGTGCGGAACATCATGCCGGTCATTTCTTCCTGTGGAGTCAGGGCTAATTCGGCTTCGAGCATTTCCGCACCGAGATAGATTTTCATCGTCCGCAGCTTCGGTTGCGCCTGTTTGGGCAACAAATCGTCCACGGACGGCGGTGAATTCTGCGTGGTGGAGGCGTCCGGCTTGGTGCAACCAGACAAAACCGTCGCCGCCAGCAGCAGGACAAAAAGGAATTTACACTTCACACGGCCAATGTGCCGGACTGGCAGCTTGTTTTCAACCAATCTGCATACTGCGCCGAAGTATAACTGGGGAGGCGACCGCAAGCTGCCGACAATAAACCGCAAACGTCCAACAGTATCGGCAGGTCCCAGTGGATAGACTTTGACTGGATTGCAGGAAAGACTATTTTGTTCAAGTTGTGACAACTAATGCCAAGTCCATTCTCCTCGTGCGGTTGGATGAACTGCAGCCGCACGTCTGTGCGGTTGTCCGCAGCATCCAAACCGATGACGAGGACACGCAGCGGCTCAAGACGCTGGGCGTCTGCATGGGGCGCCGCGTGGAACTCGTTCGCGCCGGCGACCCGCTCATCCTGAAAGTTTTCGGCTCACGACTCGGTTTATCCGCCGAACTCGCTCGCCGCGTGAATGTTGAAATCTGCCAGCCTGGCCACTGCGCCATGCGGGAAAACGACTGCGCATGAGTGATTGTTGCGACACGCCGATTGCCCCCGTGCCTCACCACGCGTTCACGCTGGCGCTGGTTGGCAATCCCAATGCCGGCAAAACCACATTGTTCAACGCGCTCACCGGCTTGCGCGCCAAGACGGCAAATTTTCCAGGCACCACGGTGGAACGCAAAGTCGGCCGGCTGCACCTCGACCACAAGCAGATTGTTGTCGTGGATTTGCCGGGGCTTTACAGTCTCGACAGCCCATCGCCGGATGAAAAGCTCGCCGCGGACGCATTGCAGGGAAAACTGGGACACACCGCGCCCGACGCAGTGCTGGTTGTGGTGGACGCCACGAATCTCGAGCGGAATCTTTTTCTCGCCAGCCAGGTTTTGGAATTGAAATGCCCCGTCATCGTGGCCTTGAACATGATGGACATGGCGCGGCGCGACGGCATCCGCATTGACGTGGCCAAACTGCGCGAGGAACTTGGCTGTGCGGTCGTGCCGATTTCGGCGCGCAACAACGACGGCATTGACGAACTAAAGCGCGAGTTGAACCGCCTCGCCACCGGCGCGATGCCCGAAGCGGTGGATCATGTTGATCCGAATTGCGCGGGCTGCACCGGCTGCACATTCCAGGCGCGCTACGAATGGACGGAACAAATTTCCACGCGCGTCATGGACCCCGTCATCATCCAGCGCTCGGCGTGGACGGAAAAACTGGACGAGATCTTCACGCATCCGGTTTTTGGCGTAGTGGTGTTCAATCTCGTAATGATTGTGCTCTTCGGGCTGATTTTTTCGGTGGCAAAAATCCCGATGGAGCTGATTGACCACGGTTTCACCAGCGTCGGCAAATGGGTTGGCGCCCACATGGCGGAAGGCGATTTGAAAAGCCTGCTGGTAGATGGCGTCATCGGCGGCGTCGGTGGCATTTTGATTTTTCTGCCGCAAATCTGCATTTTATTTTTCGCGCTGTCGTTGTTGGAAGACACCGGCTACTTGTCGCGCGCGGCGTTCGTGATGGATAAAATCATGCGCAAGCTCGGCCTGCCGGGCAAAGCCTTCGTCCCGCTGCTCTCCGCACATGCCTGCGCGATTCCGGCCATCATGTCCACCCGCGTCATCGAAAATCCGCACGACCGCTTGCTAACCATTCTCATCACGCCACTGATGACATGCTCGGCGCGCATCCCGGTTTATGCAATGGTCACGACGTTGATGTTCCCGCACTCACCGCTGAAGGCGGCGCTGGTGTTCACCGGTGCCTACGGCGTGGGCGTGCTGGCGGCACTGGGCGCAGCGATGGTGTTTCGCCGGACGATTCTACCCGGCGGCAGCAAGCCGCTGATGATTGAACTGCCGCCCTACCGTGTGCCCGGTCTGCGCGTTGCACTGCTGCACACTTATGACCGCGCTAAAATATTTGTAAAGCAGGCCGGCACGGTCATCCTGATGATTTCACTGATTTTGTGGGCGCTGGCGCATTATCCCAAATCGTCGCCGCCCGCCGCCGCCGTGACGCTGAATGAACAAGCCGCCCACTTTGAAAAATCCGGTGACCAAAAAAAATCCGGCGCACTTCGTGCCGCCGCCGACCGATTAGTCGCGCAGTCATCGCTGCAAAATTCTTTTGCCGGCAAAATTGGCCGCCTGATGGAACCCGCCATTGCGCCGCTCGGTTACGATTGGCAAATCGGCATCGGTCTTATCAGTTCGTTTGCGGCGCGTGAGGTGATTGTTTCCACGTTGGCAATTGTTTATGGCGTGGGCGAGGACGAGAAGGGCAACGACCGCACCTCACTTTACGATTCACTGCGGCGCGCGGTGCGGTCGGATGGCACGCCGATTTTCAACACGGCGACCTGCGCGAGCCTGTTGGTGTTTTACATCCTTGCGGCACAATGCCTCTCCACCACGGCCGTGGTGCGGCGTGAGACCAATAGCTGGAAATGGCCGCTTTTTCAAATTGCCTACATGACCGGTCTGGCTTACGTGGCCGCGCTGCTGGTGTATCAGATATTATTTTATTTCGGCCACGCGTGACACCAACGCGCTTGCTTCGGCGGGCGGCTGCCACTAATTTCCCAGTGGTTGCGCCCGTAGCTCAGTTGGATAGAGCACCTGCCTTCTAAGCAGGTTGTCGCGCGTTCGATTCGCGCCGGGCGCACCATGTTTATTATTGGCGCAGGATTTTTCCCACTTACTGGTAGTGCGGTGGCTTTTGGTTATTGGATTGAATGCGTTCCAATTCCAGAGTCTGCATGGCGGTGTTCTGGCGCTGGACTTCCTTTTTAAGGCGATCCAATAGTTTACCCTGATCGATAAGCACGCAGTTCATCTCCTCGACCTGATGTTCAAGGTGCGCGAGGTTCGATTCGAGTTTTTCCATGCGCCGGGAATTATCATCTACCATGAAAGAATCTTGCCTATCTGACGTTGCGAAGTCGAGACGGTGGATGGATCTGTGTTTTCGGAAAGCGCGTCACGGAGCCTCAGTTGCGTCTGTTGGAAAACCCGTCCGCAAAATAAAAACGGAGCGTGTGGCCACACGCTCCGCATGATTGAAGTTCGCAATAATTAAGCTTTTTTGTCGGCGGTCACGTCCCCTTCACTGCCGCAGAACGTGCCGACATGTTCCTCGTGCTGCTCTTTGGCAGAGAACGCACCGCGCGCTCCCGCTGCAGGTGAAGTGACGGCGGCTTGAGCTGTCGCCAAATGTCCTTTGCCAATGGTGACGCCATTGAAGGCGCGCTGGGTAAGTTCAGAAGTAGCCGGAAACGGCTTCGGTTTCGCGCCAAAGTTGTATTTGAAATTTTTCCAGTTGTCGCCGGGCTGGTAACTGGTGCCAAGTGCTCCGCTAGGATCGTAGCCGCAGTGAACCATACAATGTTCGCACCGCGGGTCACGGGCAACGCCATCCACGACGCCGTATTTTTCCCAGTTCACCTTCGCCAGCATTTCCTGATAGCCATCATAGTGACCGTCCGTCATCAGGTAGCAGGGCGCTTTCCAGCCTTTGATGTTGTAAGTCGGAATCGCCCACGCGGTGCAGGTTAGCTCGCGTTTGCCGGCGAGAAATTCCTGATAAACCGGCGTGCCGAAGATGGTGAACAGCTTGCCCCACTCCTCGATCTTGGCGAATTTCTGCCGCGTCATGTCGCGCGTGAGGAAAAATTCCTTCGGGTCTTTGCCGAGACGGCTGGCCATGTCCTTCTTGGCGGCGTCGTAATCGTAGCCGGGTGAAATCGTGTGGCCGTCCACTTCGAGCGAGGAGAGAAACTTGAACATGTCGTCGAGTTCCCGCACTTCGGTTTCGCGATAGACCGTGGTGTTCGTGGCGACCTGATAGCCGCAAATCTTCGCCATCTTGATGGCTTCGACGCATTCCTTGAAGACGCCTTCGCGTTCGACGATGAGATCGTGCGTGAATTCCAAGCCGTCCACGTGGACGTTCCAATACATCCAGGTCGAGGGGCGAATGACGGTTTTCTTTTTCGCCGCGCCGTCGGCGGTGCGAATGGTTTCGGCGTCCTTGTCGGAAATTAACTTTTCGGCGAGCAGTTTTTCCAGCGTCGGCTCGATGGCGGGCGAATAAATTGCCGCAAGATAATCCTTCATTTTCTTCCGCATAAACACGCCGTTCGTGCAGATATAAATGACGCGGCCTTGGGCAAGCAGACCCGCGACCAGCTCTTCGATCTTGGGGTAAATCAGCGGTTCGCCGCCGCAGATGGAGACCATCGGCGCTTCACATTCCTGCGCCACGGCGAGGCATTTTTCCAACGGCACCATGTCCTTGAGGTTAGTGGAGTATTCGCGGATGCGACCGCAGCCGGTGCAGGTGAGGTTGCAGGTGTGGAGCGGCTCAAGCTGGAGCACCATGGCAAATTTGGGCGTGCGCTTGAGCTTGTGCTTGATGATGTGACCGGCAATCTTGGCCGACAAGGCAAAGGGGAAACGCATAAAAATTATCGGGCGGAGGCGAGTTCGGCAGAAGTTCCAACCGGCAAGACGGGCGCATTGGCTGGCGCGTCGTTTTTAATCAGTCCCGGCATAAAAAAATCCAGCGGCGAGACGGTTTTGCTGGCGTTAATGCCGCCGCAGCCAGAGACCGCCAGCGGCAACGCCGCCAGCAGCAACAAACGCAAAAACTTCCAACTTAATCTCACTTGCCGAGTATAAATTGCTCCGGCACGATGGCAACTCCTAATTGACCGTATCATGCCGCCGAAACTAAATATTTGCTGCCTGTGGCCCGCGATTTTTTTATTTCTCGCGCTGGTGCTTCCGGTGGACGGGCAGGTGTCCAGCAACAAGCTTTTCATCGCGCACGCGGAAAAAGAATTCCTTCTGGCTCAACAATCATTCCGATCCAACACCAACGATCTCACCGCCGCCCAGCATTTGGCCCGCGCCAGTTTTGAACTGGGGGAATTGCTCGCCAACGACACGCGCCAGGCCGAAATCGCCCGTTGCGGCATCGACACCTGCCGGCAATGGCTCACCAAAGCCTCCAATTCCGCCGCCGGCCATTATTATCTGGCCATGAATCTCGGAGAACTCGCCCAGGCGCAAGCTCCCTCTTTGACCTCTTACCGGCTGGTTCATGAAATCGAACGCGAATTTTGGGCGGCGGCGGAGCTGGACGCGCGCTTTGATTTTGCCGGCCCCGCGCGCTGTCTCGGCCTGCTGTATCGCGACGCGCCAGGCTGGCCGCTCAGCATTGGCAGCAAGCGCAAAGCGCGCGAATGGCTCATCCGCGCGGCGGCGCTGGCCCCGGAGTTTCCTGAAAACCAGTTAAACCTGGCTGAGACTTATTTACGGTGGCGGCAAAAAGAAGAAACTGAAAATGCCCTGGCCAAACTGACCTCCATCTGGTCTGCCGCCCAAACCAATCTGACCGGTGTCCGCTGGGAAAAAGACTGGTTTGACTGGAAGCAGCGCCACGAATCAGTCCAGACCGAGTTTGACCGCGTTTTTAAGGCCCAAAGCGGCCGCTGAATTTCAGCTCATTATTGTATGGCAGAAAAATGATCGGATGGATTAACCTTGCGGACGGTTTCCTGCAGAAAACATGGCAAAAAAAATCATCGCGGCTCTGGCGGATTCCACGCTCTTCCTCCGGGAATGGCTCGCGAATCCGCAACGCACCGGGTCGGTCGCGCCGAGTTCCCCGCAGCTTGGCGCGGCGATGGCGCGCTGGCTCCCGCGTGATCCGGATAGTTTTGTCCTCGAACTGGGTCCCGGCACCGGTGCCGTCACCGATGCGCTGCTCAAGCGCGGCCTGCGCGAAGACCGGTTGATTGCCATCGAGCATAATCCCACGCTCGCCAAACTGCTTCAGAAAAAATTCCCGAGCGCCACCATCATTACCGGTGACGCGTGGGATTTGGACAAGTTACTCGCCAGCCTGCCGCAGCCTATCGGTTCCGTTGGCGCGGTTATTTCCAGCCTGCCACTGCTAAATTTTGCCCAACATAAAGCCGAGGATCTGGCCGCCAAAATCCGCACCGTGCTGGAACCGCGCGGCCGCTGGGTGCAGTATAGTTATCACCTCATCAAAGACCGAAGTCGTGGCGCGGACGATTTCAAGCTAGTCGCCTCGAAAATCGTTTGGTGGAACATTCCCCCGGCACGCGTCCACGTTTTTCAAAAGTAACCGGCAAGCTTCCAGACTGACCGGCTGCCGTCCGGCCACCATATCCGCCACTTCAAACAATTTAGAATTATTCTAAATCTTGACTTGAGCTCACCCCGCGATAGATTGTATCCACGATGAAACCGCGCAGCCCGCAGGCAAACGGACAGCACCTGACCGAACAGTTGGGCGCGACCGGTTTGCGTCTTACCCCGCAGCGCCAGCAGGTCTATGACGTGCTCGTCCAGAAGCGCGACCATCCAACTGCCGAGGAAGTTTTCATCCGCGCCAAGAAGGCCATGCCGGAGATTTCCCACGCCACAGTCTATAACTGCCTGGATGCGCTGGTAAAAAGCGGCCTCGCCCGGCAAGTCAACGTGGAGCGCGGCGCGACGCGGTTCTGCCCGAACATGATTGAGCACGGCCATTTTCATTGCAGCGCCTGCGGGACAATTTATGATGTGGATTTGCCGCATGAACTACCCTGCGTGGCTGTTCCCCAAGGGTTCAAACCGCAAGGTTACGATTTGACCATTCACGGCATCTGCTTGGACTGCGCGAAGAAAAAATAAATTTCAAGATGAGCACAGCGACCGACACCATTGAGAGCCTGGTCAAACAGGAATACAAATACGGATTTGTCACCGATGTCGAATCCGAGTCCACGCCGCCGGGCTTGAGTGAAGAAACCATCCGTTTCATCTCCGCCAAGAAAAATGAGCCGACGTGGCTGACCGACTGGCGCATCAAGGCGTTTCGCTACTGGCAAACGATGAAGGAGCCGACGTGGCAATTCGTCAAGTATCCGAAAATTGATTTCCAGGCCATCAGCTATTTCTCGCAGCCCAAGCCGAAAGGCGACGCGCCAAAAAGCCTGGACGAGGTGGATCCAAAACTCCTCGAAACCTACGAAAAACTCGGCATTCCATTACGTGAACGTGGTCGGCTGGCGGGCGTGGCCGTGGACGCGATTTTTGATTCGGTTTCGGTCGGCACCACGTATCGCGAGGAACTGGCGAAGAAGGGAATTATTTTCTGCTCGTTCAGCGAAGCGGTGCACAACCATCCCGACCTTGTCAAAAAATATCTCGGCTCGGTCGTGCCCTACACGGACAATTACTACGCCGCACTGAATTCCGCCGTGTTCACCGACGGATCGTTCTGCTACATCCCGAAAGGCGTGCGCTGCCCAATGGAGCTTTCCACCTACTTCCGCATCAACGCCGCCAAGTCCGGCCAGTTCGAGCGCACGCTAATCGTGGCGGACGATGGCGCCTCCGTGAGCTACCTCGAAGGTTGCACCGCGCCGATGCGCGATGAAAACCAGTTGCACGCCGCGGTGGTGGAACTCGTCGCACTCGACAACGCCGAGATCAAATACTCGACCGTCCAAAACTGGTATCCGGGCGACGAAAACGGCGTTGGCGGCATTTACAATTTCGTGACCAAGCGCGGCATCTGCAAGGGCAAAAACTCGCGCATCACCTGGACACAAGTCGAGACCGGCTCGGCAATCACCTGGAAATATCCGAGCTGCATTTTGCTAGGCGACGGCTCAAAGGGAGAATTTTATTCCGTCGCCGTCGTGAACAACATGCAGCAGGCCGATACCGGCACGAAAATGATCCACATCGGCAAGAACACGAAAAGCACCATTGTTTCCAAGGGCATTTCCGCCGGGCGCGGGCAGAACAGCTATCGCGGCCTCGTGGAAATTCGCAAGAGCGCGGCGAATGCGCGCAATTTTTCGCAGTGCGACTCGATGCTCATCGGCGCAAAATGCGGCGCACACACGTTCCCGTATATCGAAGTGAAAAACACGTCATCGAGCGTTGAACACGAAGCCTCAACCTCGAAGATCGGTGAGGATCAGATTTTTTATTGCAACCAGCGCGGCCTCGAAACGCAGGATGCGGTCAATATGATCGTGAACGGCTTCTGCAAGGAAGTCTTCAAGGAATTGCCGATGGAATTCGCCGTCGAAGCACAGAAGCTTCTGGGCGTGAGTCTTGAGGGCAGCGTCGGCTAATTAATAGCCACAGATGCACACAGATAAAAAACTGATTTTACAGTCGGAATCTGTGTTTCATCTGTGAAAATCTGTGGCTAAAATAGAAATTTAGAACATGAGCAAGCAACCTATTCTCGAAATCAATAACCTCCACGCCGGCGTGGAGAATAAAAAAATTCTCAAAGGCTTCAGCCTGACGATCAATGCGGGCGAAGTCCACGCGTTGATGGGATTGAACGGCTCCGGCAAAAGCACGCTCGCCGCGATTCTCGCCGGCCGCGAGGGCTACGACGTGACCGAGGGCAGCGTAAAATATTTCGGCAAGGACTTGCTGGAACTCGATCCGGAAGAACGCGCCCGCGAAGGCGTCTTTCTGGCCTTCCAATATCCGGTGGAAATCCCCGGCGTGAACAGCACTTACTTCCTCAAGGCCGCGCTGAACGAAATCCGCAAGCACAAGGGTCAATCGGAACTCGACGCGATTGAATTCCTCGCCCTGGTGAAGGACAAGATCAAGGTGCTCGAACTGAACGAAGATTTGCTCAAACGCTCGGTCAACGAAGGTTTCTCCGGCGGCGAAAAAAAGCGCGCCGAGATTTTCCAGATGGCCGTGCTTGAACCCAAGCTCGCCATCCTTGACGAGACGGATTCCGGCCTCGACATCGACGCGCTGAAGATTGTTTCCAGCGGGGTGAACAAACTCAAGCGCCCTGACTCCGCGCAGCTCGTCATCACGCATTATCAGCGCTTGCTGAATTACATCATTCCCGATTTCGTCCACGTCATGGCCGATGGCCGCATCGTGAAATCCGGCGGCAAGGAACTCGCGCTGGAACTCGAGGCCAACGGTTACGATGGAATTTTGAAGCAGCTTTGAGTAAGCTCGGGGCATGAAATTAGACGACAAACAGCGGCAGGCCGTGACACAGTGGATTGCGGAGGGTGCAAAACTTTCGGAAATCCAAAACCGGCTGGCGGCGGAATTCAGCCTCAAGCTGACCTACATGGAAGCGCGTTTCCTGGTGGACGACCTGAAACTCACGCCGAAAGATCCGGAGCCGCCAAAAGTGGTCGAGCCGCCCGCCGCCGCCAAACCGCTCACAACCACGCCGGTTCCTGCCGACGAAGCCATCGCCGCTGATGAGATTCTGCCACCCGCCAGTAAAGTTTCCGTGACGGTGGATCAAATCACCCGCCCCGGCTCCATCATCAGTGGAAAGGTTTCCTTCAGCGATGGCCAGACCGCTGACTGGTATCTCGACCAGACCGGCCGGCTCGGGCTGGTGCCAAAACAACCAGGCTACAAACCGTCCGCGGCCGACGTGCAGGACTTCCAGCTCGCGCTCCAACGGGAAGTCGCCAAATTGGGCTATTGATTCATTTTTGAGTTATTGTTTTTAGTGAGGGTCCGCTCCTCACCGGCGTCCCGGCTAAAAACTCAAAATTAAAATTCAAAACTCCGTCCAGACTTGGCACAGTAGGGCGTGATGCGTGAAAATTTCCGGGCTTGGGCCGAAACCCTTGAAACGTTCGTTCTCGAAGTCATCTTCGAGGAACGCCATGATTTCAAGGCGCGCCTGATGCGCGGATTTCTCTTCGGCAGCTCTAAACTATTCACAGTCGCCGTCAAAATCCGCCGCTGGCTTTACAATTTCCGCATCCTGCGCGACAAAACGCTCGGCGTTCAGGTCATCGCCATCGGCAACCTCACCGTTGGCGGCACCGGCAAAACGCCCGTCGTGGAAAAATTTGCCCGCGAGCTCCAGAGCGCCGGACGCAAGGTCGCCATCCTCTCGCGCGGCTACCGCTCCAAACCGGTGCCCATCCACACCAGGTTTTTGAACAAAATTCTCCTGCGCGAGGATCACACCCCGCCGCGCATCGTCTCCGACGGGAAATCCCTGCTGCTGGATTCCGAACTCGCCGGCGACGAGCCCTACATGCTTGCCTCCAATCTCAAAGATGTCGTCGTGCTCGTGGACAAGGACCGCGTGAAAAGCGGGCGTTACGCGATTGAAAAATATGGCTGCGACACGCTGCTGCTAGATGACGGTTTTCAATACTGGGATTTGCGCGGTCGCCGGCACGATGTTGTTTTGATTGACCGCCAGCAGCCATTCGGTAATGAACATCTGCTCCCGCGCGGCACGTTACGCGAACCGCCCTCGCATCTGGCCCGCGCCCACACCATTTTTATCACCAAGAGCGACGGCAAGACCGCCGAACTGCGCGAACGGATTGCCAAATTGAATTCCACCGCCGCCGTCATCGAATGCGTGCACCAACCGCTGTATTTCGAGGATGTTTTCACCGGCGAACGCAAGGGGTTGGAACTTCTCGCCGGCAAAAAGGTCGCTTCCTTGAGCGGCATCGCGCAGCCCGAAAGCTTCGAGCAAAGCCTCGTGAAGCTTGGTGGTGAACTCGTCTATTCCAAGCGCTTCGCCGACCATCACCGGTTTTCCCAACAGGAAATCCTGAACACCATCAACCGCGCCAAAAAGCGGCAGGCGGAAATGATCGTCACCACGCAGAAGGACGCCGTGCGTTTCCCGAAAATTGACCGCCGCGATCTGCCCTTCTATTTCATGCGCGTGGAAATCAAGATCGTCGCCGGCGCGAATGACTTTCAGGACTGCGTCCGCAAAATTTGTTTCCGCTGATATGGATACTCTGATTTACATCGTCGCCCGCGCATTCATCGCGTTCATCCAGCTTTTGCCGTTGAACATGGTCGCCTGGCTCGGACGGACAGGCGGCACGCTGGCGTTTCATCTCGACCGACGTCATCAGCGCGTAGTGCGGGACAACCTCACGCTGTGTTTCGGCAATGAAAAATCGGCGGCGGAAATTTTGGAAATCGCGCACGAAACTTTCCGTCGCATCGGCGAAAATTATCTCTGCGCCATCAAAACCTCCGCGATGACGGCGGCGGAACTGAAACCGCACGTCGAATTCGTTGGCATTGAGCGCCTGCCGCAAAAATCCGGCGATGCCCCGCTACGCAACGTGGTTGTTGCCATCGGCCACTTCGGAAACTTCGAGCTTTATGCGCGGTTTAGTGATGTCCGTCCGGATTACCAGTGCGCCACGACCTATCGTGCGCTCCGCCAGCCGGTGCTGAACCGGCTGATGCAGGATTTGCGCAACACCAGCGGCTGCCTCTATTTCGAGCGCCGCGCCGACGGACCGCTGCTGCGCGCCATGATGAATCGCGGCGGCATCATTCTCGGCCTGCTCGCCGACCAGAGTTCGAAAGGTTTGCGCGCCCCGTTTCTCGGCCACGATTGCAACACCGGTCTTGCGCCCGCCGTGCTGGCGCTGCGTTACAACGCCGATCTTTATTCCGCCATCTGCTATCGCATCGCTCCCGCAAAATGGCGGGTGGAACTCGGTGAAATAATTCCCACGCAAGCTGACGGCCATCCGCGCCCGTCTGAAGAAATCATCCGCGACGTAAATTCCGTGCTGGAAGCCGCCGTCCGCCGCGACCCGGCGAATTGGTTTTGGGTTCACCGCCGATGGAAGGACTGATGAAAACTGCGTTTTCAAAAACGAGGATGGAGGATGGAGGATAGAAAATGGCCGCCCATCCGCCATCCGCCATCCGCCATCCGCGCCACATCCTGGTGCGCGGCGTAAACTGGCTGGGCGACGCCGTGATGACCACCCCGGCGCTGTTGCGATTGCGGGAAATATATCCGGATGCACGCATCACCTTGCTTTGCCCGGAGAAGCTCAGCGAACTGTGGCTCCACCACCCGGCGGTGGATCAAACACTTCCTTTCGCAGTCGGCGAAAGTGTTTTTGCTACAGCCAAGAAACTGCGGGCGGAGAAATTAGACCTTGCGGTAGTGTTGCCCAATTCGCCGCGCGCGGCGCTGGAAGTTTTTCTGGCGGGCATTCCGCAGCGCGTCGGTTATGCGCGTCCCTGGCGGAATTTATTCCTGACGCAGGTTGTCGCCTCGCGAACTGGAGGCGTCAAAATGCGTAAGCGCTCCGAGACGGAAATCCGGCACCTCGTGACCCGGCCGCAAAGTCACGCAACCGTCTCGCCGGCACTGCTTTTATTTAGTCACCAAACTAACGAATATCTCCACCTCGCCGCTGCCCTCGGCGCAAATTCGGAACCGCTCGCGCCACATCTGGCCGTAACGCCGGGAGAGATTGAAGCGGCCAAGAGGAAGTTCGGATTGGAGAAAATATCACAGCCTGTTTTTGGCCTGAATCCCGGCGCGGAATACGGGCCGGCCAAGCGGTGGCCGGTGGATAAGTTTATTGCCGCCGCGAACAAGCTCCAGCAGCAGACGAATTGCATCTGGCTAATCTTCGGCGGCAAAAGCGATGTGGAGCTCGCCACTCGTATTGCAGGCGCAATCCGGCATCCAGCATCCAGCATCCAGCATCTCAACCTCGCTTGGAAAACTTCTTTGCGAGAGTTAATGGCCTTGCTTAAGACTTGCCGGGTGCTACTCACGAACGATACCGGACCCATGCACGTCGCCGCCGCGCTCGGCACGCCGGTGGTGGTGCCGTTCGGCAGCACGTCGCCGGAACTGACCGGGCCGGGTTTGCCGGGCGACGCGCGTCACCGGCTGCTCAAATCTGACGCGCCGTGCTCGCCCTGTTTTTTGCGCGATTGCCCGATTGATTTCCGCTGCATGAACGACGTAAGCGTTGAGCGGGTGGTGGAAGCCGTTTTGAAAGCTTTCCATTGATCCGCCGAACACCAGATCGCCAGGTTTTCAAACACGGATTGTCGGCGAAAGCTGTAGTGCGTCAACGAGGGTGAGATTTTTCATTGAAGAATTAAAGGCGTTCTCCAAGTGTGCCGGCAGACCAGGCATCAAGTAGCTTTGCCATGTCCGCAAAAGAAGCGGAACGACCGGAGCGGACAAAATGGCCGCTGGCGCAATTGCCAGCCAGCGCGATGCTGGCATCATCAAGCCCTTTTAGTGCGGCTGCCAGACAGCCGGCGCCAAAATTGTCGCCCGCACCCGTCGAGATCAATGGTTCGCGGCAAAACGGCCCCGGCACATAGACCGTGCCCGCAGCACTGGCGCAGGCTGCCCCGTTATTCGGATGCACAATGACGCGATCCACCGCAATGCGCGAACGCAGGAAGGCCGCAAGCTCCGCCACGGAATCGGCGTCCTTGCGACCATGATAAGCGCCGCCGAAAACTTCGCCCATCTGCCACGCCTCTTTCAGATTGAAGCTCAGCAGAGTCTGACACTGGCGGGTGATGGCGGGCATGCGGGCGAGCAAATCCTCCCGGTCTGCTAACGGGCGAGTCTCGAACTCAGCCAGATCCATAAAGTAATAAACTTTTTTTACGGGCACTCCAAATTGCGCCAGCCGTGCGGCCAACTGGCTCCAGATTTCACCGGCGTGAGGCAGCTTGCCCCAGTTGACGGCGCTGATGAAGGCAGCTTTTTGGAGTTCCGCGTCGAGTGCGGCCTGACCGACGCATTCCAGCAGGCGTTCCCAAGTGACTTCCGCGCAGGCCGACAGGTCGTTGAGCATGACCTTGCCATCGGTGAACTCAAGGCAGGTGGTTTGCGCGGCCCGTCCCAGTGTGTAAAGCCGTTTGGTCTTCCCGCCTAACGCCGCTTGAAAAATGGGCAGCACCTCGGGGTGACCCAATGCTCCGATGTAAGTGACATCAATCTGGCCGGAGTAAATGTCATTCAGCGCGGCAGCGAAGAGCGGGCCGTTGCCGCCGAACTTGTCGCCCAAATGCCGCACGGGATAGGACGCGGCAACCCCGGCCGCCGCCGTCAGCTTCGGGCCAAGCTCGGCCATGGATGGGGGAGTTTGCAGTCGGACGAAGGTGTCAATAAAGCCGTCGAAACCGCACAAGCCGGAGAACTTGGTCGGCACAGCGACGGCGGTCCTCGCCTTGAATTCCCGAATGACCGGGGCGAGCGATTGAACGTCGCGATGAATCGTCATGGTCTTGGACATATTATTGGGTTTCCTTGGTGGTTTCGGGTTCGATGCCTAGTTTGTGCTGCATGTCTTCGAGGGAAATACCCTTGGTTTCAGGCACCATGATCTTCACCCAGACAAGTTGCAGCACCATCATGAAACCAAAGAACAGAAAAATATATCCGGCCCGCTGCGGCTGCTCGTTCGCGCCGGACAACTTGACCATTATCGGGAAAACCGTCGTGAGCAATGCGGCAAAAACCCAGTGCGTGGCGCTGCCCAGCGTCTGGCCTTGGGCGCGATGGCGGTTGGGAAAAATCTCTGAGATAAGCACCCAGATGACCGCGCCCTGACCCACGGCATGCGCGGCGATGAACGCAAAGATGCACGCCGGCACAATGGAATAATGCTGCGTTAAAAACGCCCACGCCGTCAGCCCCAGCGACGCGATGTAACCAAACGAGCCGATGAACAGCAGCGTGCGCCGGCCCAGCCGGTCAATCAGCCACAGTCCCACGAAGGTGAAAATCAAATTCGTGATGCCGATGCCGACGGATTGCAGCAGCGCGGCTTTCTCGCCCAGCCCTGTCAGTTCAAAGATGCGCGGCGCGAAATAGAGGATGGCGTTGATGCCGGAAAGCTGGTTGAAGAACGCCACCAAAAACGCGAGAAAAATCGGAATGCGCAGACGCCACGTCCAGAAGTTGGAGGCCACGGTGTTTTCGGCTTTGGCCGCCGCCATTAATTCATCCGCGTGAGCTTCACGCCGGGCCGGCGGCAATTCGGGTTCAATCAATTTCAACACCGCCAGTCCGGCCGCGCGGTCGCCCTTGCGACTGATCAACCAGCGCGGGCTTTCCGGCAAAGCCAGACACATCACCGCATAGATGACGGAAGGAACCGCTGCGATGCCCAGCATCCAGCGCCAGGCATCCGCGCCACCAAGACGCGCAATGATGGCGTTGGAAGCGAAAGCCACGATTATGCCGAAAACGATGTTGAACTGGAACATTCCCGTGAGCCGACCGCGATGATCCGCCGGTGCGATTTCCGAAATGTAAAGCGGCGCCGCCACCGTCGAGATGCCGATGCCGATGCCACCGATGACCCGGGCGGCGATGAACATGCCCACCCCGTTGGCAAAGGCGCAGCCGAACGCCGAAATGATGTAAAGCCCGCCGATGAACAGCAGCGTTTTTTTTCGGCCGAATTTATCGGTGGGCCAGCCGCCGAACAGTGAACCCAGCACCGTGCCGTAAAGCGCCGAGCCCATCGCGAGTCCGTGCACTCCCGCGCTCAAGCCCCAAAGTTTCTGAATGGTCTGTTCCGCGCCGGAGATGACGACGGTGTCAAAGCCGAACAGGAATCCGGCGAGCGCCGAGGTGATGGACCAAAAGAAAAGACGTGCGTTCATAGAGTGATGCAGTTAACAGAGTTGGTGTCAGATGATTGCCGAATTGTGGACTTTGACTCGTAATCCGTCACTTTGACACATAAACCATTTACTGGTAGATATGGAGCATGGCTAACCTTTCCGCCAGAGATTGTTTTACCCTGCCGCTTGGTCTTAAACCAGAGATTCACCAGGCTGGCTTGGGTGAACACGGTGTGCGGAAAAAAGAATCTTTTATCCGGCCTAAGCTATGGGCATTGCACCTCTACTTCTGGGACGGACGGTTGGACATAGGTGGACGGGCATTTGAGATTCATCCCCGAAACATCGGACTTACGCCGCCGGCCACCAAACTAACCTGGCATCACCCGTTGAAACCGTGTCGGCATTACTTCGTGCATTTCACTTTCCCTGACAAATTGGGGAAAAATCCCGCCATTGAAGTTCCTGCCATGTATCCGCTAGGCATCCGCTTTGAGCAGTTTCACCAGCCGTTTGGTATGCTGGTCAAGTGGTCGGCCACAAATTCACTTCGCGCAGAAATAATCCTCTGGGAAATGCTCTGGCGACTCTCCGACCTGATTCGTCCTGCCACACCAATGCTTACCATCCGCCCGGGCCCGGTTGAGACTGCATTGGGAATCATTGAGAACGAGTTGGATCAAAGTCTGAACGCCAAGTCACTGGCGCAACGAGTCGCGCTCTCCTACTCGCAGTTGAACCGGCTGTTCAAAGAACATTTCTCCGTCAGCCTCGCGCAATACATTGTGAACGAAAGGTTCAAACGCGCCGACACCCTCCTGCGTGAATCGAACCTACCCATCAAGGCCATCGCCGAGCAGCTTGGCCTCTCTGATCTTCAGCACTTCAATAAATTTATCCGCTCGCGCACCGGACTGCCACCGCGCGCTTTCCGCGAAGCCAACATGGTGGGTGCGCTCCAGCGGCCCTGATTTTTTCGTCCGTTACCGGAAAGGTTCCGTGTATCCTTCCGGCATCATTTAGCGGTTTCCTTGGCGACCTTGATTCCTTCCAGTGCCGCCGAATTTTTGGGTTCCAGCTTGAGCGCCGCCTCAAAGGCTGCTGCGGCTTCAGGGGATTTTCCTTGAGCCGCCAGAATCTGGCCGCGCAAGGAGTGGGCCGACGCCGTGGGATTTTTTCCCAGACTCTTTTGGATGTTGGTGAGAGCTTGATTGTAATTTTTGGTCTGGAATTGTTTCTCTGCCAATCTAAGAAACCGGTGGGCCACGGAAGCCTCCCCGCCTAGAACGGCAGCCGTTGGTTTGAGCACCTGCGCCAGCTCGTCATCGGTGATTTCCTTCAAGGCATGGAGGATTTGAGCGCGAATGACGGCGCCATAATTCACCTTGGCAAATGGCTGATAGGCGATGAGCTTGCGGTTTTGGTCGGTGATGCCG
Source organism: uncultured Verrucomicrobia subdivision 3 bacterium (assembly GCA_903858275.1). Lineage (GTDB taxonomy): Bacteria > Verrucomicrobiota > Verrucomicrobiia > Limisphaerales > UBA11358 > UBA11358. Next base: position 50,950 of record CAIOIC010000106.1, read on the forward strand.
ACCACCGGATGCAGAACGACCCCGAACTTGCCATACAGGGCATCGCCCTGATCAATCAGGACCGGCATGGTAATCCCAGCGGCCTTGACCTCTGCTTCCACTTTGCTTCTGGGGATCCGGTCAGAAACCACGGCGCTCCAGTGCACCGGCTTCCCGGACATTTCTTTTTCGCAGGCGGCGATCTGGGCTAAAGCTTGATTGGAGTGGGACAGCTCCGGATTGAGGAATATGAAAATGCTGACGTTCGTATCACCCAGCAGATTTTGCGGCACACCCGCGAGTGTCGGCAGCGAAACATTCTCGACCACCGCGCCGATGGGGACGTTGGCAAAAGCCAAAACCGACAGCGACCAAAGCATTCCGCCAGCGGCAAGGTAGGCAAGCCGGCGCATAGGCTACGGTGACTTGGGTAATTCGGTGTCGGTTTTCTTTGGCGCGACCGGCACCACGGAATTAGTGTAGCTGCGGGTCAAATGGCAGGTTTGGGCGCAAGAGCCGCCCGTGGCCGTCTGGGTAAAGTTCACCTTCAGCATATAGCCGGTTTTGCCGTAGGGCACCGCATCACGAATCTGGTGTTTTTGTTTGGAGGCATGCACTTCATGGCAAGCCCGGCAAGTGCGGCCGCGTTCGTCTTTGTTCACGTGGACGAAATGCAGGTTCTGATCGCCGTTGCGGAACTTGGTCAAAGTGGTGGTTTTTGGATCTTTGACCACCGACGCCTCATGGCAATCGAAGCACAGGTCGTATAACTTCGGATCATAGGGAGAATAGAATTGGGCCGGGTATTCCTTGGTCAGGAGGCGAAAATTGTTTCCGCCGTGCGGCGTGTGGCAGGCGCTGCAATCCTTGCCCGCCACCGGTCCGTGCTGCTCGGGGTTTTCCGCCAGCAGCTTTTTCATATTGGTGAGCACTTTGCCGTCCTGATCCTTGATGCCGTCTTTGCCGTGACAGCCGACACAGAGATCGAAGGGCAGGCGGATCAACAGGTGTTCCACATTGGCGGCATGGGGATTGTGGCAGTTCATGCATTTGGCATCGCTGGTCAGCGCGTCGTGCTTCACCTTGGCGTTGGTCACGAGGTTGCTGATGGCCGTGTGGCAGCTCAGACAGAGCGCGCCGGATTCCTCGACCAGCAATTTGGGTTGCTTGGCATTATGCGGATTATGGCAACTGACGCAGTTCACCCGCGCCGCAGCATGGCTAAACTTCCGCGCCATGACTTTTCCAAAATCATCATGACAATCCAGGCAGAGCGCGTTCACCTGCTTGATAATCGCTCCGGGGTTGGTCCGATCCTTGTTCTGGTGGCACAGGCTGCAATCTCCATCCTGATAGGGGCTATGGGCGGATACCGGTTTTTGCAGGTCAGGAATCGGCGTTAAATCGTTTTTGCGCATCTTGGCCACCGGCGTGGATTCCTCCTTTTTGGCGTCAGCCGCCATTGCCGCGTAACCGCACGCCAGCAACAGCAGCCCCACGATGGCCGCACTGATTCCGCTGCAGCTCAAACTCTGACGATGGTTCCGCGCGATGCTTTTCCGGCCGTTATCTAAAATGTTTGCTGGTTGTGACACAATGTTCCCTTTCGCAGTTGGTCTATGGGTTGATAGTTAGCAGCAGATTATCCAAAAATGAAAATAATTCTCACCTTTAATTGAAAAACCCCGCACAATTATTGTGTCCTGGCAGCGGCATAATAAGAAGGCCGAGGGGAAGAATATTTGCCAATGATGCTGGTTTTAAATGTTTGACGAAACCCAGCCTTGGACGACAACGTCTCTAATCGTGGACATGATAAGACGTTTTAAGCTGCCGTTGTGGATATTTCCGCTGGCGATCGCCGCTTTGGTGGCAGTCTTTGGCTGGTGGGGCAACGGACAGTTGCGCAAAACGATTGAAAAGGAGCTGAAGGCTCAACTGAACGCGACACTCAACGCCAATGTGACGGCATTGGAAATCTGGACGGTCAACCAGCTCAAGCTAACCACTTCGCTGGCCACGGATACCTCGGTGCATGATCTCGGCCTTCGGATTTTGGAAGGCGGCGGGACGCGTGGCCCCACTTTTCAAACGGACGCCGAACAGCTGGCCAGTTACCTGCGGCCTCGGTTGAAATTGATGGGCTATGAAACCGCCCATTTGGTGACTACCAACTATACCGTGGTCGCCACCTCACAACGTAATTGGATGGCGGCCGGGCAACCGATTTCAGAAGCGCACACCAATAAATTTGCCGAACTCTTCACCGCCGGCCAACCCGTTATCATCACTCCATTCAAGCCTGAGCTTCTCTTGCAAAGGCGCCCCTTGAAATTCGGTCCGGGACTACAAGGAACCAATGCCGATCCCCGTCGCAATGTTCGCCTGTTGCCAGCCAAAGTCGGATCCAGCCCCGGTCCCGGACGCGGACGGCGCGGAGATATCACGATGATGCAAGTCGCCGCCCCGATTCGAAACGCCGCCGACAAGATCTGCGGGGCGTTGGCTCTGATCATCAACCCCGACAATGAATTCTCGAAAATTCTTTCGGTGGCCCGTTCCGGCGATTCCGGTGAGACCTACGCTTTTGATCAGACCGGCCTGCTGATATCGCTCAGTCGTTTTGACAGCCAACTGCGTCAAATCGGATTGCTGGCCGCCACCAATTCCAGCTCCACCTTGAACTTGCGCTTGCAGGATCCGGGCGGCGATTTGACCAAGGGTTACAAGCCGGGAGAAAACGAGGAAGCTGGGCGGCCATTAATCCGGCTCGTGGCCGAAGCGTTGGAAAACGAAAAGGGCGTGGAGGTGGAGCCCTCGCGTGATTATCGCGGCGTGCCGGTCGTTGGCGCTTGGCGCTGGCTGCCGAAACTTGGCTTTGGCGTGGCGACCCAGATTGATGCCGGAGAAGCCTACCGTCCGCTGCATGTGCTGCAGTGGCTGTTCATTATCCTGACTTTGCTGCTGTTATTGTTTGCCGTTGGCATGTTCGTTTTTTCCTATGCCAACGCCATTTCCCGGCAGCGATTGACCGAAGCGGAATTAAAACTGAAGCAACTCGGCCAATACAATCTGGAGGAAAAAATCGGCGAAGGTGGCATGGGCGCCGTCTATCGGGCGCGCCATGCAATGATGCGGCGGGAAACGGCCGTCAAAATATTACTGCCAGATCGGGCAGACCCCGCAGCCATCGAACGCTTCAAACGCGAGGTGTGCCTCACCTGCCAACTCACGCATCCCAACACCATTCAGGTTTATGATTACGGCCACACGCCGGACAATCTCTTTTATTATGCGATGGAATTTCTCCAGGGGCTGAATCTCCACACGCTGGTCGCCCGCTTTGGTTGCATTTCCGAAGCCCGGGTGATTCACATTTTAACCCAGGTGTGCGGCTCGCTCGCGGAAGCGCATGGCTTGGGGCTGATTCATCGGGATATTAAACCGGGCAACATATTTCTTTGCCAGCGCGGCGGCGCGCCTGATTGTGTGAAGGTGTTGGATTTCGGGCTGGTTCGCGAATTTCGCAACACAAACATCGAGCAAAATGCGCCGGAGGAAAAAGCCGCCATCGAAGGCACGCCCTGGTTCATGCCGCCCGAATCGATTTTAAATCCCGCCCACAGCGACCCGCGCAGCGACATCTATTCCGTCGGGGCACTCGGTTACTATCTGCTGACGGGCGGAAATTTTGTATTTGAAGGCGAAACAATCTGGGACATCCATCAGCGGCAACTGGAAGGAAATCCCATCCCACCCAGCCAACGCACCGCCAATCCGATCAGCCATGAATTGGAACAAATTATTCTCCGCTGTCTGGCGGTTGATCCGAATCAACGCCCGCAAACAGCCGACGAGTTGCGCGAATCATTGCTGGCTACTCCCCACGCCGCCGACTGGAAATTAGCGGATCGGCTGGCGTGGTGGGGAAATTTCCAAAGTGAGCCGGCGGTCGAAAACACGACCACTGATCTCACCACGCCCAGAGCCACCGTGAGTATCAGCATCACGGACAAAATTCAGCACTACGGAAATTAGCACCATCAGCCGTGCCGAAAATCGGGTCCGGTTAAAATTTCCGCAGCAGTTCCAACATTTTCCGGTCGAGCTTGTGGTCCTTGAAGGTTTCGTAGGCCACATCTTTGCGCTCGCTGTCGAGAACGCCAAAGGAACCGCGAAGATTCCACAAGGCCCAGCCGAATCCGGCCGCTTGCCAGTTCTCAAGACAGTCGCACATCCAAGCCAGCGCCACGGCGTGCGGGGTTTGGTTGTGTGAGCCCCATTCGCCGACATGCACCCCGACACCCTTTGCCGCCAGCGCCTGCCATGGCTCGACCATGTTTTTCTGGAGCGTCTCCTTGCTGTGTAGAAAACGCGGGTTGACCGGCCGCGCGCCGGAATTGTCCACGATGAACGTCTCCTGTTTCACGCCCCAATCATTGCTGCCGGTAACGATGACGGTTTCACCAAGCCGCAACTCCGTAAACGTCAGCCAGTCACCTTTGCCGATTTCAATCTGAATCTCGCGCGTGCCAGCGGGGATGGACGCGGTGTAATCGCGGTCGTAGTCGGCGGTGTAGCCGCCCCAACTGGCTTTTTCGGACTTCTTCCACTCGCCGGCACCGGGAGCGGGTTGAAATTGTTTTTTCAACACAACGGTGCCGTTGGCTTTCACGATGAGTTCTGCCGACGATGAAACGCGAGCAATACGAATGCTGAACGGCGTTGCCTGCGGACAATCGGTGCGCAATACCAGTGCGCTTTTAAACTCCCGCTTGATGTCACCGTAGAGATGGTTGTTGATGCCCACGGGCACGGGCCAGACCGGCGTCGCCCACGGACCTTCGTGGCGCACCCAGCTCGCTTTGTAGTGGCTCACCATGCCCGGCTCATACCCACGCGTGCTCTGGGCGATGCCCAGCGCTGCCAGTTCCGGCACCGGCTTCGTACCCCAGCGGATGCCGTCGGCAATGACGAGCCGTTGCGGGTCGGCAGCGTGGATCGCCTCCACCGCCGGCTTCATCGCGGCGGCATACACGTCACCAGTGATGTCGGCGGGTTCGTTGATGAGGTTGAAACTGAGGTGCTTGTTCGGCACGCCCTTGTAGCGCGCGGCAAACACGCCCCAATGCCGGGCAAACTGCTGTTGCGCCACCGATTCAGTCCACAGCGTCGGCTTCTCGCCGCCACGCATATTGACGCAATAACCGGGGCCACGGTGAAAATTGATGCAGACATGAATGCCATGCTCTTTGCCCCACGCCACGGCCTGGTCAATTTCTTTCATCGTCTGCTCGTTAAACTCCGCCTCGGGCGTTTTTGCCCAGCAGCGGAAATCCATCGGCAGGCGCACGAAATTGAATCCCCAGTCGGCAATCATCTCAAAATCTTGTTCAACGAACGGCTTGTTGCCCCCATCAAGCCGGAATTTTTCCAGCAAGTTAAACCCGCGCCAACGCGGGAGCTTCTGCGCCGTGGCTTCGGGCAGCGGACGGGGCGAAGCGCAGAAACCGGGTTTTGTAAATGCAACCACGGCGGCGGTGGCAGCAGTGGATTTGAGGAATTGGCGGCGGTTCATGGCGCAATTATGATGATTTTGTGATGGCTGTCTAGTGTGCTTGGCTTGGCAAAGATTTCCCCCTGATAATTTCCTGCTACTTCCCTTCACGCCCATTGACATCAATTCCGTCTCGGTTAACACTCGCTTCCGAACCATTTCACCTCAAACCAAACCTCCACACCATGATGCTTCGAAATTTGCTCCTGTTTGTTTTTACTGCAGTCGCCGCCATCGCCGCTCCGCCGGATGATCAATATATTCTCAGCCCGGATTCACTGCCGAAGGAAGGCGTGCCGCACGGCAAGGTGATTGCGATGGAGCCGTGGCACTCGAAGATTTTCGACGGCACGGTGCGCGACTGGTGGATCTATGTGCCGGCACAATACGACGCCTCAAAGCCCGCCGCGGTGATGGTTTTTCAAGACGGCGGCAAAGCGAAGCCGGCCGACAAAAATTTCGCCGGGCCGAACAACGCCGTGTTCGTCTTCGACAATCTGGTTCACGCCAAACAAATGCCGGTGACCATCGGCATCTTCATCAGTCCCGGAGTTTTTCCCGTCGCCGATCCAAATGCCCAGCCGCGTCGCAATCGCAGCGTCGAGTATGACACTCCCAGCGACACCTATGCGCGCTTTCTGCTGGAGGAGATTTTTCCCGAAGTCGGCAAGACCCACAAACTCACCGACGATCCGGAGCAGCGCGCCATCTGCGGCGGCAGCAGCGGTGGCATCTGTTCGTTCACCGTTGCGTGGGAGCGACCCGATGCGTTCCGTAAAGTCGTAAGCCACATCGGCAGCTTCACCAACATCCGCGGCGGTTACGGCTATCCGCCGGCGATCCGCAAGACGAAGCTGGAGCATTCGAGTGAAATCTACAACACTCCCGAGTTGAAAAAACTGCTGGAGTCGCGCCGGAAAATCCGCGTGTTTCTCCAGGATGGAAAAAACGATCTCGACAACCAGTTTGGCAACTGGCCGCTCGCGAATCAGGATATGGCCGCCGCGCTGAAATTCGCCGGCTGGGATTACGACTTCAAATTCGGCGAAGGCACCCACAACGGCAAGCATGGCGCGGCGATGTTCCCCGACACGATGCGGTGGCTCTGGCGCTGAACTCACGGGTCAACTTATTGCTTAAATCCCATCGATTCCGCTCGCTTCATTCAAAATGAAGTCAGATACCCCCTGAATCAAACAACGATAGTCCGCCCGCGCACCCGGCACTTTTCCATTAATCCGGGAGCAACGGCCTGTCTGTAAACCCGAAGTCATCGCCACACTCTTCGGCGGTCAGGACGCGATCAATGTTCCTTCGTGGTCGCTGGACAGGACACAGATTGCATTTGTCAGCTACTGCCACATTTTTCCGCTTGCAACTAACTATCAACCGATGAAAAAATAACCACTCACGAACCCACCATGAACTCGCTACCGACCCGCCGCAGTTTTTTGAAACAAGCCGCCGTGCTCCCACTCGCCGCCGTCGCGGGGCTTCCGATTGGAACCGCGACCGCCGCAGTGATACCCATCAAACGGATTGGCGGCGCGCATCTGAAGCCGTCGCTCAACGCCTACTCCTTTTTGGACCTCCTGAACGCCAACGCCAAGGATGCCAGCAAGGGCGTGGACTTGTTTCAGGTCTGCGATTTCTGCGCGAAGGCCGATTTCGAGGCAGTGGATGTCACCGGCTATTTCTTTCCCGGCTATCCGAAGGTGCCGGACGACACCTATATCTACCGGCTCAAGCGGCGCGCATTTGATCTGGGCCTCGCCATCAGCGGCACCGGTGTGCGCAACGATTTCACCGCCGCCGACAAAGCGGTCCGCGCCGAAGGCGTGGAGCGCATCAAAGCCTGGATTGAAGTCGCGGCGAAATTGGGCGCACCGGTGATCCGAGCGTTTGCGGATTCGCAGCCGCCGTTCAAGAATTGGCAGGAAGCGTCTGGCAACGTGAGCCGCGAGGCGGTCGAAATCTGGCTCGCCGATTCGCTGCGCGAATGCGCGGTGCACGGGAAGAAGTTCGGCGTCATCGTGGCCGTGCAGAACCACGGCGACTTCATCAGCACCGGCGCGGAACACCTCAGCCTGCTGCAACGCGTGGATCATGAATATTGCGCGGCCATGGTGGACACGGGCAAATACAACACTCCCGACCCTTACGTGGACATCGCCATGGTGGCGCCCTCCGCGGTGACCTGGCAGATCAAAGAACTGATTGGAACCGCAGGCAACTCGCCGCGCACGGACATGAAGAAGCTGGTCAAAATCATCCGCCAATCCGGCTATTGCGGTTATTTGCCCATTGAAACGCTGGCCTCAGGACGAAAGAACTACGATCCCTTTGTGCAAACGGCGAAAATGCTGGTGGAGTTGCGTGCGGCCATTGCCGAATAACCAGGGCGTGTTTTCAAAATGCCGCCGGAGCCGTGGGTTTGGCAGCAGGTGGTGGGTCAAGTCGCGCTGCGATTTGACCTGACCGCGCAGCGGTCGCTTTGAGGCGCGGCCATTTTCCGGCTCACGAACGTTCCGGCGCCTGACGCGGCGCTCGGCGACGGCCAAAGTCGCAGCACGACCTTGGCCACCCTTGCCCGCCATTCGATGAAGTGAGCGTCACTTGATGCTGCAAATTGTTTTCCTGCGGTTGGTTTTAGAGGGACAAGCCACCGTCGAGGGTAACATTCGAGCCGTTCATGTAGGCGGAGCCAGGGCCGGCGAGAAACACCGCGGCGGCGGCAAGGTCAGCGGGGTCGGCGATGTAGCCTAGGGGAATCCTGGCCACGACCTTCGCCTCATAGGCGGGATCAGTGAGGACGGCGCGGTTCATGTCGGTGCGGATGGCGCCGGGAATAAGGGTGTTCACAGTGATGCCGTGCGGGGCGAGTTCAAGCGCCAAAGACTTAGTGAGCATGGCCAGCCCGCCTTTTGTGATGTTGTAGATCGCGGCGCGCGGAAGCGGACGGGACTCGTGGGTGCTGGAGACGTTGATGATGCGCCCCTTGATTTTCCGGGCGATCATGTCGCGCGCGACGGACTGGGTGAGAAACAAGAGTCCTTTCAAGTTCACATTGAGATGCCAGTCCCAGTCGGCTTCCGTGAATTCGAGAACTCCAGCGCGTTTTTCCACGCCGGCGTTATTGAAGAGGATATCAATCGGGCCGAGGGCCGCACGGACGGTGGCGAGCATCGGCGCGTGATCGGAGAGCTGGCCGATGTCGGCGCGCACGGCGACCGCCTTGCCGCCGCCGGCGATGATGGCGGCGACGACTTCATTTGCGGCGGCTTCACCGGAGACATAGTTGACGGCGACGTGGGCGCCGGCCCGGGCCAAACCGAGGGCGATGGCGCGGCCGATGCCCCGGCTCGCGCCGGTGACAAGTGCGATTTTACCGGAAAGCGGCGGGTTGTTTTGAGAAGTGGTATTCATAGGATTAGCGGAAAAAGACTTTTTCACCTTTGCGGTCCAAATCAATTGATAACACGCAGCCGACATCGGCATCCGTCACCACCAATCCGTAACGGCCGGATGGATCAAAGGCGCAACTGGTCGGACGCTTCACCGGCAGCATGATGGTCTCAATAATTTTGCCATCCGGTGCCGCCACCATGATGCGGGATTGATCAAAAACGGTCACATAAAGATTCCCGTCGGCATCCAGCGCCATGCCGTCGGGACCAAAAGGGCCGGGGGTTTGCATAAAAGGCTCTTCCTCCAGAATCGTCGCCCGGGTTGAATCCCAGGCCGCGCGCCAGACCTGCTGCTTGTAAGTTTCCGCAAAATAAAGCCAGCGCCCGTCTTTAGAAAACACAACGCCATTCGTGAAAAATTTATTTTTGCTGATGACTTTGGCGACTCCGTCCCTGGAAAACGACACCATATACCCGAGCGGTTCAGTGCGGCCATCAGCATGACAGGAAAAAACCAGATTGCCCGCTGGATCAAACGCCAGGTCATTGGGGCGCTTGAGCCGGTCGCCGGCAACACGGTCGAGCACATCTTCGAAGCGCTGTTCCCGGCGGAGATATTTGCGAATCTTGTGATCTTCCTGCTCGGTAAACCAGATATCGCCGACGGCATCGAAAATCATGCAGCCGGGTTTGCCACCGGTGGCCAGGCGTTCCAGCTTCCCCTCGGCAAAATTTGTCAGGCAACCTCCCTTGCATTCGGTAAACCAGAGCTTGCCGTCCGTATCAAAACAAGGGCCTTCCGGAAAATTAAGCCCCGTGACAAGAGTGGTGATGGTTGGTTTCAGTTCCATAAACGGTTGGGGTTGATTCATTCCAATTTGATAAACCGGTCAGCCTCGCATCACAGCCGTGTCGGCGGCCGTCCATTCGAGATCCAGCGCGGCGAGTTGATCGTTGAGTTGGGCGGGTGATTTTGCGCCGGGGATAAGCGTGGTTACGCCGGGTTGTTCAAGCAGCGCGCGCAGGGCGTAAGCGGCGAGTGGGCGACCGGCGGCGAGCTGGCGGAGTTTTTCCACCCCGGCAAGCCGCGCGAGGAACCGGGTGCGACCTTCACCGGTATTCCAAGATTCGCGCACTTGATCGGTGAAGACTGTCTGCGCGGTGAATTTGCCCGTGAGCAGGCCCTGCGCAAGCGGACCGCGAATAAGCGTTCCAATCCGGTTCTTCGCGCACCAGGGGAGAAGATTTTTCTCGGCCGCGCGATTGACCATGCTGTAGTCGAGTTGGACAGCGGCGCACTGGCCGTCACGATTAAAGGTGCGTGCCGACCCGGGATCATCGGTGGAAATCGCGAAGGCGCGGATCTTGCCGGCCGCCTTTAGCCCGGCAAAAGCGGTGAGAAACACTTCCGTCTCGGCCGGCGTGGGACACGCGAGGTGGCAATGGTAGAGGTCAATGTAATCGGTGCGGAGCCGGTGCAGGCTCGCATCGCAGCAAAGCTGCACATGCAGCGGACTGGTGTAGGCGAGGCGATGTCCCTGCCGCATGGCCCAGTAGCCGGCCTTGGTGGAGATTAGAAATTGATGACGGCGTCCGGCGAAAAACCGGCCGATGGCTTCCTCGCTGGCACCGAGTCCGTAGCCGTCGGCGGTGTCAAAGAGGTTGATGCCCGCGTCCACCGCGCGATCGAGTGTCGCTTCAATGGTCGAGCGGTCAAGTTGGCCCCATTGGCCGCCCAACGCCCAGCAACCCAGGCTCAAGACGGAAACCGACCAGCCGGTGGAGGGAAAGTCGACGTAACGCATAAAATCAGACCAGCACCGGCGGTTTGGTGGGCGAGATTGGCGGCGGCTCCGGCAGCAGGGCCGCCAACGCCAGCAATTCGTTGGCATTCAACGCGCGGGAATAAACAGCCAGCCCGCCCAGCCGGCCCACAAACCAGTTGCCCATCTCGCCGCCTCGATGCACGGCCCCGACGGTAAAATCCGCTCCCGCCGATCCGGCATTGTGGATGCCGTGGGGATAGGCGAACGGGTTGAAGCCCACCCGCGGATCCAGTCGCCCATCCTGCCACGCGCGGATAAAACTGCCATCGTAGGTGAAAGCCACACAGTGCCAGTCGAAGTAAGTGAGGTAACCCGCGCCGATGGCAGCATCCATGCACCAGGGATACCCCGGCGTCGGGCCGCCCGTGGCGGACACATGCCCCGCGACATTGTCGCCCGCCTGATGAATGCGCAAATCCAGAAAGAGCCCGTATTGGCGCTGTTTGGCCGACTCATTCCACATGCCCGCCACCGCCTCGCATTGAACTTCCCGCTTGCGCTGGCGCTGAAGCCAGGCAACCACCGTCACTTGCGCTGATGGACCGCACAAATCCAGGGCCGGGCATTCAGCCCGGGGAATCACAAAGTAATCACCGCGCCGCAACTCGGCGGCGTGGGCGCCAAAAATCCCGCCTTCCACGCGCGTTATCTGACCCGCCGCCTCGCGCAATTTGTAGGCGTGTGGCCCGCGCGCCACGCGGTCGGCACCGGCTGGCTCCTGAAAATCCCAGAAGCTGATCAAGCCCGGAAGGGCGATGGCGGAAGGAAGCGGGGAGGTTCTCATATTCAAGCGTTCGCTGGCGTGGTTGAAACCCGGTCGCGGTGCAGGAAAAATTTCACCGCCACAAAAATGCAGGCCGCGCCAAACAAATAAAACCAGCACAACATCGAAAGCCCGGCCCCCAGACCGGCGCGCGTCTTCATCCAGCCCAGGATGGCGGGGGCGGAAGAGCCGATCACGAAAGCGAACGCCAGCATCAGGCCCGTGGCCGAGGCCCGCACGCGCGGCTCAACCACATCGTAAAGCGAGGCGAACAGGTTTGAATCATACAGGCCGCGGAACAATCCAAACACCCCCAGCGCGCAGAATGTGGCGGTGGCATTCGTCGAATGCCCCAGCCAGAAAATGAACGGGGCGCCGCACAGCAGTCCCAGCAGGTTCATCTCCATCCGGATAGTCGGTCGCCGGCTCACCAGATGGTCGGCAATCCGGCTGCCCAGCAACACGCCCAGAAACGCGCCGGCAAAATGATACGCCATGGAATGGAATCCCGCCTGCGCCAGCGAGAATTGGAAGCGTTCGTTCAAAAAAGCAGGCGTCCAGGTGAGAAAGCCCACGTTCACAAACACCTGCGTGCCGAAGGCCAGACTCAACAAGCAGACCGAAGGCCGGCGCACCAAATATTTTATTACCTGACCGATGGGCAACCGCTCCGCCTGACCGGAAACCGCCACCGGCGGCGGCGTATTGCGCAATCGCCAGATCACCACGAGCGTCCAAAAAACACCGGCCCCGCCGAACACGAGAAAAGAATTCCGCCAGCCATAATTTTGCCCGATCCAGCCGGCCAGCAGTCCGCTGGCCGTTATGCCGACATAAAGCCCCGTTTGCAAAATACCCAGCGCCAGCGCGCGGCTTTTTTCATGCACCTGCGCCAGCAGAGAAGTGGCGGAGGGGTAAAAAAACGCTTCACCGCCGCCCGTCGTAATGCTGATGAAAATCACCAGCATCACCAACCCCGAGCTGAAACCCGTCAATAAAATGCCGCTGCTGAATATCGCCACGCTGCAAACAATCACCCACTTGCGCGAAAACCGGTCGCCGACAATTCCCGCCACGGGAACCAGAATACCATAGACCAGCGTGAAGATGGAGCTCACCAGACCCGCCTGGATATTGGTCAGCCCCAGCTCGCTTTTGATCAGCGGGATGACGGAATTGTAAATCTGGCGGCAGCCCTGATGCAGAAAAAAAGCCACCCACAGCAGAAGCAACATTTCCCACTTATACCAGCTCCGGCCTTTTTTTGGGGGAACGGGCTCAACTAATTCCAATGCCGTGATATTGGTCGTTTTCATTTCTGCTATTTATTCCCCGATGCCTTGCCGGTCGCCCTCAAATATTTTTCGCCTTGCCGCACCGCTTCCAACAATAGCTTTGCCGGACCAGCCAGACGGCTCGGCGGCAATTCTTCGGGAAAACCCAGCAGGGTGATCGCCGCCGCGATGCCGCCTTTCCCGTCATGCAGCGGGGCGGATATCGCATGAACGCTTTTATTCCACGTTCCCAAATCAGCACACCAGCCCTTCGTTTGGACATACTTGATCCGCTTGAAAACATCTGCCGGCTGCTCCCGCTCCCAGCATTCTCTCGGCGCGCGTTTGATAATGGATTGAACCTCTTCTGTTTTCAAATCGCTGAGCAAAACTGCTCCCGATGACCCGTAAACCAGATGAAAAGAAGCGCCGAGCTTTGCGGCCACCGAAGTTCGTCGCGGAGATTCGCACCGCGCAATGGTCACGGCGGAATAACTCTGTTGAACCGTGATTTTCGAGCTCATCTGCGCCCGGTCCGTCAAATCTTCCAACACCGGCTGCAGCATTTCGCCCAGGTGCTCCACTTGCCGCAGCGGCTTGAGCAACGGCAGCAAGCCCAGCGAAAGCACATGCCGGCCACCCTCCACCGGCCGAACCCAATCCCGCGCCACCAGTGAACGCAAAATCCGGTAGCAGGTGGTGCGCGGTATGCCCAACAGCATGGCCAGCGATTTGGTGGTGGTCTCGCCGGGTTCTTCCGCCAGCACCCGAAGCAACTCCACCGCTTTGTTCACAGCGGGAATCGTGTGCTTTTCGCTGGCGGCCGGGGTTGGTTTCATCGCGGATAACTTAGCCAAGCCACCTTTCAACACAATTCAATTGTGAAAATATTTGTTTCACATATAAATTGTGTCGCTTTAGCACAATTATGATTCCAGCCGCCAAACCGCAACGCCTCGAAAAGTTGAGCGCCCGCCTGCGCGGCGAGCTGCACACGGGGCTGGTGATGCGCCGGCTTTACGCCACGGATTCCTCGGAATACCAGGAGCTGCCGCTGGCGGCGGCAATTCCAGCGGATGAAAACGACGTGCGCGAACTCATCCGGTTCGCGGCAGCGGAAGGTATCGGCCTAATTCCGCGAACGGCAGGAACTTCATTGGCCGGTCAATGTGTCGGCAGCGGCATCGTGGTGGACGTCTCGCGGCACTTCGAAAAAATTTTATCTGTGGATGCCGCACGTCGCCGTGTGCGTGTGCAACCCGGCGTGGTGCGGAACGAGCTCAACCACGCGCTTAAGCCGCACGGGATGTTCTTTGCGCCGGAAACTTCCACCGCCAATCGCGCGATGATCGGCGGCATGGTGGGCAACAATTCCTGCGGCTCAAATTCCATCGTCTATGGCAACACGCGCGATCATCTCGTTTCCGTGCGCGGCTTTTTGAGCGACGGCACGGAAGCCGTCTTCGGGCCGCTGACTTCACCAGAGTTTGCCGCGAAGTGTGCCGGGCCGGAAACATTGGAGACAAGAATTTATCGCAAGGTGCGCGAACTGTTGGGCGATGAAAAGAACCGCGCGGCCATCCGCGAAAACTTCCCGCTCGCCTCCATTCCACGCCGCAACACTGGCTACGCGCTCGACCTGCTGATGGATGCGCAGGTGTTCAATTCGGCTTCATCCCAGCCATTCAACCTGTGCCGGCTTATCGCCGGATCGGAAGGGACGCTGTTTTTGGCGGTGGAATTCGAGCTGGATTGCGACCCGCTCCCGCCACCCATGGCGGCGCTCATCTGCGGTCACTTCACTTCCGTGAACGAGGCGTTGCGTGCGAACCTGCTCGCGCTGCCGCATCGTCCCAGCGCCTGCGAACTCATTGACCGGAACATTCTGGAATGCACCCGGCACAATCTGGAGCAGCAGCGCAACCGCGACTTCGTGCAAGGCGATCCCGGCGCGGTGCTGGTGGTGGAAATCCGCCGCGACCAGCGCGAGGAAACCGAGGCCGCCATCGCCGCCGTGGAACGAGACTGGCGCGCCGCCGGTTTGGGGTATGCCTATCCCGTGTTGCGGGGCGACGAGGGCAACAAAGTCTGGGAACTCCGGCGCGCCGGCCAAGGCCTGATGAGCAACGTGACGGGCGACGCCAAACCGCGCGAAGTGGTGGAAGACACGGCGGTGGACGTGCGCGATCTGCCGAATTACATCACGGAGTTCGACGAGCTGCTGCGAAAGAAATACGGCATTGATTGCGTTTATTACGCGCACGCAGGCTCCGGTGAACTACACACGCGCCCGCTGTTCGACCTGAAAACGCCGGCGGGCTTGAAGATGTTCCGCGACGTGGCTACGGATATCGCGTTGCTGGTGAAAAAATATCGCGGCTCGTTGAGCGGTGAACACGGCGACGGGCGATTGCGCGGGGAATTCATTCCGCTGATGGTGGGCGAGCATTGCTATGCGTTGATGCGGGAGGTGAAGCGCGCGTTTGATCCCCAAGGCATTTTCAATCCGGGCAAAATCGTGGACACCCCGCCGATGGACACGCATCTGCGACACGAGCCGGGCCACGCCACGCCGGATTATCCGACGCTGTTTGATTTCAGCGAAGTTGGCGGAGTCGTTCGCGCTGCCGAAAAATGCAATGGTTCGGGTGACTGCCGCAAAACGCAGCTCGCGGGCGGCACGATGTGCCCGAGCTACATGGCCACGCGCGAAGAAAAGCACACTACCCGCGCGCGGGCGAATATCCTTCGCCACATTTTGACCAATCCAGCCGACGCCACGCGTCCGTTTGACAGCCACGAAATCAAGGAGGTCATGGATCTCTGTCTTTCGTGTAAAGCGTGCAAATCGGAATGTCCCTCCAGCGTGGACATCGCGCGGCTGAAGGCGGAATTTCTCCAGCACTATCAGGACGCACATGGCGTGTCGTTGCGGTCATGGATAGTGTCGCGCTTTGCGGAGAGCGCGCGGCTGGCTTCGGTTTCCCCCGCACTTTACAACTGTGTTTTTCAGACGCCGTGGCTGCGGCGGGGACTAAACCGTGTTTTTGAATTTCATCCCGACCGCTCGTTGCCGCGCTTGAACCGGGTGACGTTGCGAAGCTGGTTTGCAGACCGAAAGCCATTACCCGCGCAAACTAAAGCCAAAGGCCGTGTGCATTTGTTCTGTGATGAATTTACCAATTACAACGACCTCGATGCCGGCATCGCCACAGTGGAACTGCTGGAACTGCTCGGCTACACGGTGAATTTGCCCGACCACGTCGAGAGCGGACGCGCCTCGCTGTCGAAAGGTCTGGTGCGGCGCGGGCGTGAATTTGCCGAAGAAAATGTGCGGCGGCTCGCGGACATCGTGAGCGCCGATGAGCCACTGCTGGGCATCGAGCCATCAGCCATCCTTGGCTTTCGCGATGAATATCCCGCGCTGGTTTCGGCGCCGTGGCGCGCCGCCGCCCGCTCGCTCGCACCGCATTGCCTGATGGTGGACGAATTCATCGCCCGCGAAGCCGGGCGCGGACGGATCGACGCCAGCCAGTTCACGGAGGAAACCCGCGCCATCCGGCTACACGGGCATTGTCATCAGAAGGCCCTGGCCTCGGTCGAGCCAACGGTGCGGATGCTGCGGCTGCCGCGAAATTATTCGGTGGAAGTAATCCCTTCGGGCTGCTGCGGCATGGCGGGAAGTTTCGGCTACGAGCAAGAACACTACGAAGTCTCGATGAAAGTGGGCGAACTGGTGCTTTTCCCCGCCTTGCGCCAGCTGGCGGCGGAGGTGCTCATCGCCGCGCCGGGCACGAGCTGCCGGCATCAAATCCACGACGGCACGGGTCGCACCGCTCTGCATCCGGCGCAGATTCTGCGGGCGGCCTTGCGTTAGTCATGCGGCAATGAAAAATGTTTTACAGCAATTCCAATTTCGTATTGTTAAGGCTGAATTAGAACCAAGCCAGACAACTGCGCCATGAATTTCAGACCATACGAGCCAGCCGATTTGTCGCGAGTCATCGAGGTTTACAGCACTTCGATTCGATGCTTGGCGGCGGCTTATTACACGGCTGACCAGATTGCCGCTTGGGCTCCCACTAAGCCTGACGTGGCGCCTTGGCAGCAGCGACTGGATTCGCTTCATACTATCGTTGCTGAGGATAATGGCGTTCTTGCAGGCTTTGCTTCCTATGAAAAGAACGGCCATCTCGACCTTCTGTTTACCCATCCCGAATTTGCGCGGCGCGGCGTTGCCACACAGCTCTACTTAAAAATTGAATCCGTATTGCGAACTGCCGGCATCCCGGAAATTTTTACCGAGGCGAGTCTGGCGGCTCGGCCATTCTTCGAGCATCTCAGATTCCACCTCGACGCGGAAGAGTTGGTTGAGTGTCGGGGCGCTCGCCTGCGTCGTTTCCGCATGCACAAACAAATCAGCAAAGCATGAAAGCCATCCGCGTTGACCAATTCGGCGAACCTGACGTGTTGCGTCTGGTGGAGTTGCCAGCTCCGCAGCCAACCGTCGGACAAGTTCTCGTTCGCGTGCATGCCATCGGCGTGAATCCGGTCGAGACTTACACCCGCTCCGGGAACTACGCCCGCAAACCGGCGTTGCCATACACTCCGGGCAGTGATGCGGCGGGCATCGTTGAGGCGGTTGGCGGCGAGGTGACGGCGTTCAAGCTGGGCGACCGGGTTTATACCGCCGGCTCCCTCACCGGCAGTTACGCTGAGTTTACCTTGTGTGATGTATCCCAAGTTCATCCCCTGCCAGACAATGTGAGTTTCGCGCAGGGCGCCGCCATTGGCGTGCCGTATGCCACCGCCTATCGTGCGCTCATCCAGCGAGGCCAGGCGCGGTCAGGTGAAAGCGTGCTGATCCATGGCGCGAGCGGCGGGGTTGGCATCGCCGGGGTGCAGTTGGCGCGCGCTCACGGTTTGAAAGTTTTGGGAACGGCCAGTACGGAAGCCGGACGGCAACTGGTCATGCAGCAAGGCGCGCATCAGGTGTTCGATCATGGCGCGGCGGATTTTCCCGGAAAAATCCTGAGGGCGACCGGAAATCGCGGAGTGGATATGATTCTGGAAATGCTGGCGAACCAGAATCTGGCCAAGGATCTAACGCTGCTCGCACCCGGCGGGCGCGTGGTGGTGATCGGCAGTCGCGGGCGGGTGGAGATTGACCCGCGCGAGACGATGGTTCGGGAGTCGGATATTCGCGGCATGGTGCTTTTCAATACGCCACCGGCTGAACTTAAGCAGATTCACACCGCACTAATCGAGGGATTAAAGAATGGCTCGCTGCGCCCGGTCATTGCCCGCGAATTTGCACTAGCCGAGGCGGCGCAAGCTCATATCGCCGTGATGCAATCCGGGGCGGGCGGAAAAATTGTTCTGGTTCCATAAGCCGGCGGTTTCTTCACCAAGGTTTTTCGGCAATCGATAATAACCGGTCAAAAAAAATATTTTTCCCGTTGACAGCGTGCTGGTATTTTATTTATCTTTTGAATATCGATTTTCTCTAATGAAATTAGCCAACCAAATTCCAGTTCTCCGAAAAGCCATCCAGGTGCTTGACGCCTTGGCCACCGAGGATGGCGACTTGACGACAAGTTCACTCGCCCGTTCGCTCAAGATTTCTCCGGCCACCTGCTACCGCATCATCCAAACTTTGGAACACGCCGGCTGGATTCGGGTGCTCAAACATGGGCGCTGCGAATTAAGTGTCGGGCTTTTCCCGCTGTTGCAGCGGCTCCAACGCCATGAACTGCTGGATCAGAAAATATTGGCCGCCCTGGAAGAACTGACCTCCATCACCGGCATTTCCAGCAAGGTCTCAATCCGGGAAGGCAATGACTGCGTGACCGTGGTGCGGGTTGCCTCGAAGGAGCCGATGGAACTGGCCATGCATCCGGGCGGGCGGTTTCATCTGGTGATGGGCGGGGCAGCGGGAGCGGTGCTCTTAAGCGGCCTGGAGGACGCGGAGATCAAGGAGATTATCCAGACGGCACCGGACAGTTGCTGGCAGTTGCAGAAGCCGGCCGAGGTCTGGAATCGTATTCAGGAAGCACGCCAACGAAAGGCCGTGATCAATACGGGTGCCTATCGGCCGGATATTTTTGGCATTTCCGCGCCTTTGCTGGCGGCGGATGGGGCGATCCAAGGCGCCCTATCAATAGCCGGCCTGCGCCATGGGCATAACCTGTTGCAATTAAAAAAATGGCGCGACCTGGTTGTCCGGAAAGCTCAGGAACTGAACCAATTCACCCTGTTAAGAGTTCAAAAAAACGAAAATCCTTAAGCCATCCATGAAAATCATTGATCTAAAAGTTCGCACGGTAGCCATTCCGTTGAATTCACAACTGCGTCACAACACCGGCGTTCATCCGGGATATTTTTTGCGCACCATTCTGGAGCTCATCACCGATGAGGGTTTGATTGGCTTGGGCGAAGTCGGCGGCGGCGACCAGCGCGGCGCCTTGCTGAAACTCAAGTCCCGGATCATCGGCCTCGATCCGTTTCAGCTCGAACTCATCAAGCTCAAGGTGCTGCGGAGCATCTATTACCTTTCCAATTCCCGGCTCTATGCCGCCATTGAAATGGCCTGTCTGGACATTCAGGGCAAGGCGCTCAATCGCCCGCTGTCTGATTTGATCGGCGGTCGCGTCCGCGATGCTGTGCCGATGATTGCCTATCTTTTCTGGCGTTATGACCGGCCGCAAGGCGGCGACGACCAATGCGCCGAAGACCTGGCGGATCACTGCCAGGAATTGCACGAGACGCTGGGCGTCAATTCGATGAAGCTCAAAGCCGGCGTGATGCCGCCGGACGAAGAGGCGCGCGTCATCGAACTTTGCCGCGAGCGGCTTGGCCCGTCGTTCGGTCTGCGGATTGATCCCAACGGCACCTGGTCGGTGGCCACGGCGACGCGCATCGGCCGCCGGTTGGAACCGATGAACATGGAGTATTTTGAGGATCCGGCCTGGGGCTTGGAGGGGAATGCCGCGGTGCGCAAGGCCATCCGCACCCCGATTGCCACCAACATGTATCCAAACAAGTTTGACGATCTGGGGCCGGCAATTCGCCTCGGCGCCGTGGACATCGTCTTGACGGATATCCACTACTGGGAAGGACCGCGCGGGGTGAAAGATCTCGCGGCGGTTTGTCGCACCTTCAATCTTGGGGTGGCGATGCACAGCGGCGCGGAATTCGGCATTGAGCTGGCCGCGATGCTGCACACGGCGGCGACCATTCCCGAAATGCACTTTGCCGGCGACGCACATTATCACTACCTCACCGATGACATCATCGAGGGCGGCTTGATGAAATACAAGGACGGCGCCATCGCCGTGCCCACCGGCCCCGGCCTCGGCGTGAAACTGGACGAGGAAAAAATGAAGCGCTACGAGAAATATTTTGAAGAGAAGGGTGATTACTATGCGCGGTTCCATCAAGACCCGCGTCGGCCAGAGTGGTATCCAATTGTTGGCGGCACCTAACCGATAGAAACAACCACACGAATCACATGAAAACCATTAAGATCATCGTAGGTTGTTTGTTGTGGAGCCTGCTGGCCACTTCGGCGCTGGCGGCGGCACCGGAATCTTACCGCAAACTTTGGCGCGACCCGGCGTTGAATGAGCGCATCGGGCGCAATATTGAAAAATATCGCAAGAGCGACGCCCGCATCAAAGTGCTGGATGCTGCCGGCAAGCCGGTCAGCGGCGCAAAAATTGAGCTGCGGCAGACGAGCCATGAGTTCCTGTTTGGCTGCAACGCATTTGTCCTCGGCCAACTCGAAACACCAGAGAAAGAGCGGCGCTACGAAGAGGCGTTCGTGAAACTGTTCAACTTCGCCACGGTGCCATTCTATTGGGCAGGCACCGAGCCGGTGCAGGGCGAACTGCGTTATTCAGAACCCGCGCGCGACATTTGGCGCCGGCCACCGCCGGAGCGGTTCCTGGCGTGGGCCACCACAAACAACATCACGCTCAAGGGCCATCCGTTGCTCTGGCATGCCCACAACCCGACCTGGCTGCCCAAGGACGCCGACCAACTGCGCGAACTATATCGCAAACGGTTCCGCGAAATCGCCAGCCGGTTCGGCAGCAGGATTCCCGTCTTCGAAGTGGTCAATGAATCACTCGTTTGCGACAAGCAATATCCGCTGCTGACGACAGACCGCGATTATGTGCGCTGGGCCTTCAAGGAGGCCGTGCCGCTGTTTCCCGCGACCACAATGACCATGATCAACGAGGTGACCTCTTTTAACTTCAAACCTTTCGCGGCGAATCCTTACGTCGCGCAGATCAGGAATCTGCTCGAGCAAGGCGCGCAAATTCGCGGCATCGGGCTGCAATATCATTTCTTCCGGCGCAACGCGCTCGATACCTATCTCGCCGGCACCAATGCCAACCCGAACAATCTGCTCGATCTCTACGAGAAATTCAGCGAGTTCAAGCTGCCACTGTATATTACTGAAATCACCATTGCCTCTGCGGACGAAGGTGGCGCCGAATTACAGGCCGAAGTCGTCCGCGACCATTACCGCCTGTGGTTCGCCGCGCCGAACATGGCGGGCATCACCTGGTGGAACCTCGGCGATGGCACCGCCGTCAAGGGCGAGAACGAGGCGCAAGGGGGATTGCTCGACGCGGAGTTCAAGCCGAAACCGGCTTATCGTGCCCTGGACGAACTCATCAACCAGCAATGGACCACTCACGCCAAAGACCAAACTGACGTGCTGGGCCGCGCGCACTTCCGTGGTTTCCACGGCGACTACACCGTCACCGCGCAAGCCGGGGGCAAAACGGTGAAGCAAACCTTTAAGCTGAATAAAGGCGAGAAACCCAACGAGTGGATCGTCAGGTTTTGATGGTCGGTTGAAAAGCATTTGCTCCTA
>CAIOIC010000107.1 GCA_903858275.1 uncultured Verrucomicrobia subdivision 3 bacterium
ATCGTTCGCCCGCACATCGCCGAAATCCACCAGCCGCACATGATCGCCCGCGATGCTGCCATCGCGACGGGGATACTCCACCGGCACGCCATCACGCAACATCCGGTGAACGGCGCGGTTCGTCTGTGTGAGCGAAGGCGTCCCCACCCGCAGCACCTTGCGCAACGCCTCTTCCCGCGCTTCCACGGGAATGGCCGGGTTCAGCCGCTGGATGGCCTCGCGCAAGCGCCCCACCAACACCACCTCGCCAAACGAAGCCCGCTCCGCCGCCGCTTCACCAGGCGCGAGATGCGGCCCGTGCCCGACTGCATAGCCCAACTCCCCGAACCATCCGAGCGCGGCGTCTTCGACGTGTGATTCGTCAATCCCCTCGCTCATTTCTCTTTTGGTTTGTCGCGCAAGACCAACGCGTCCGCATCGTGGTTTACAATCTCCTCCGTCACATGCTCTGCGAAATGTTCCACTTCGTTTTCGCGGACGAGTTGTTTCTGCCCGGGAATCTTTTGCATCAGATGCAACGCATTCTCAAACGCTTCCTTTGTTCCCGGCTGGCGTGGTTCGCCTAGAATGAAATGTATTTTGAATTTCTCCCGCGCATCGTGCAGCGCCACGCCGCGACCAAGCCACTTGTTTGCCTTCTCACGGATGCTGCCCGGGTCAACGAGATCAAACGAAACCGGCTCGTAGAGATGCCAGATGTCGTTTTTCCAGGCGAACTGGAAGTCGTATTGATAGTCCTTCGTTTCAATCGTCTTTTCGGAGAGCTTTTCCACCATCCGCCCCAGCTTCGCCTTGAACGGTTTGACGATTTCCTCATCACTGCGGCTGACCTGCGTTGCCCCCGCGATAAACCGCTCCACCAGCCTCTTGTAGGATTCGCCCAACACCCGCGCCGGATCATCGGTGATGCCGCCGCCCTGCTGCGACCATTGCAACGAACTATCGTCCGGCGGCAGAACCTTTTTGACAATTTCCGACAACGCATTCACCGGCGGAACGTGCAGGTCGTCGCGGATTTCTGCGCTCAGTTCCTCAAACCGGTTGGTCATGTAACGCATCAGCGCACGGAAATGCAGATGGTCAATTTTGAGAAAGATGGCGTTTAGCCGTTCATAGGACGTGGCAAAGCGCGCTTCCAGAAACCGCTGGTCGGGGGCGTAGAGCACGACGCCGATATTGGCAAACTCGCCGGTCACCACGTCATGGACGTAACGCAGAATGATGGTGCTGTAGTTCGTTTTCATCGTAGTATGTGTTTGATAAACTGTATCAGAGTTTCCCGGTTCTTGCGAGCTTCGCCCAGATATTCAACCATCTTGTCGCTGAAATTGTCTTTGCTCTGCCACTCCGCTGGAATGGCGACTGCATACCCTTGAATCTGCCCATTCGTCAGCCGACCTAGCTTTTCCTTGAACGGGCCAAAGTCCAGCCGGCCTCCGCGCAAGCTCCGGTAAAATATGTGCTGTTCGAGAAATTGAAAACTTTTGGGCTGTTTCGCCGCCTGCCACGGTTTGGGCGCTCCGCCAATGATCGGCAAGGCTAAAAATGAAAATGCCTGTTCGTGGTCATAGACGCCAAGCTTGTCGGAACGCGCCCACAGGTTCGGATTCACCGCCCGCCGGTCAGGATTCTGAATAAGCGTGTCGAAAGCAAAAATATCGGCGGCTTGATCCCGTTGCGCGCCGACGAGATTGCGACCGGGCGGCCACGTGGTAAAGCCCGCGCCCAGGTTGACGGAGCCAAAGTTCAAACCGGGACTGCTCTTCACCATAGCCGCCAAATCCTTCTCCGCAATGATAGCGTCGAATCCGGCCGGTATGTCCACCACGGCGGCCTGCGGAATTTGCAACCCCAGATCGTCGGCCAGTTGGGCGGTGACCAACTCGGCCATTTGCGCCTTCGCATTCATCTCCTTGCCGCGAAATTTCACCACCACTTCAAATGGGTTGTTGGCGCTGTCCTCACAGCCCAGCAACAACGGTCGATTCCGCCCCGTGGACATCGGCTTGATGAACTGGGTGGCTGTGAGCTGGAGGACTTCCATATTTAGAGGTTGGCCGCCGCTGGTTCACCCGGCGCGAGATGCGGCCCGTGCCCGACCGCATAGCCCAGCTCCCCGAACCATTCGAGGGCGGCGTCTTCGACGATGGATTCGTTGAGGCTCATGGCTTGTCCCCATTCTCCGGCAGCTTCTTGATCGCACGGTCGAAATCCGACTCAAAC
>CAIOIC010000108.1 GCA_903858275.1 uncultured Verrucomicrobia subdivision 3 bacterium
CCCCAAACCCGGATGGCTTCGTAATAATCAGTGCGGGAGACGCGGTTGCTGCGGATGATGCCGTAGCCGCCGCCATAGACCCCGTAGCTCGTGTTGTCGTGGATGTCGCAGTTGGCGATGGTCAGGTTGGTGGCGGAGGTGAAATAGACCGGGTAGCGCTGGTTGGCGAACAGTTCGCAGCCCAGCACTTGCACGCCATCACACAAGTCCGAACCGCTGCCTTCGATGTGAATGCCGTCCTGGCTGTTCACGATCTTGAGGGATTCGAAGCTGACATGGTCCACCAGGGTCACGAGGAAGGCAATTTGCGCGGTGTCGTCGCGGTCGAACTTGGATCCGGCGGCGTGGGGGCTGCCGATGAAGCGAATCTTTGAGGCCAGTGAACCGGAGTCGAAGAACTGGAGCGTGGAATCCATCTTCCAGTAGCCCGTGTCAATCCAGACGCGGTCGCCCCCGATAAGCTTGTAGGCGCTGAACAGGCGTTTGAGCGTGGCCTTGGGCACGGAGGGCGCGAGGCCGGAATTGCTGTCGTTGCCGATGGCCGAGCAATAGACGTCGTTGGTCGGATTGGCGTCGTTGACATAGAAGTCGGTCGGGCCGTTGGCAATGATGGCCACGGGGCTGACGGCACAGATGGCGCTGTTGCTGTTGCCCGCAAGGCGCACGATGTAATTCGCGCCGGGGGTCAGGCTGGACGTATCCCAGTCGAACGAAGGCTGATTGAACGGTACGGCGTCCAGACCCGCCGCAGTGGTCCAACTCGCGCCGCCATTGCCGGAGTATTCCAGCCGCATCGTTGCGCCGCCGGCCCACGGGCCGCGGGTGATCCAGTGCAGCGTCTTCACGCCGCGCAAGGTGTCGTTGGCCGTCAGGTTCAGGATGGAGATGCCGGAGGTTCCCGGCGAGAGCGAGGCGTCGAAGGTGCCGCCAAACGCGCCAAGGTTGCGGCGGCTGCCGTTGGGCACAATTTCGTCGCCAATCAAACTGGCCGACGTGGCGGAATCAATGGCCGGGCTGGTGACGGCGTTGGTCGCGAAGGTGGAACTGGCCGTGGCGGTGAAGGGCGCGCCCGCGTAACTGCCTGCCGTGCTGGCGAGATGGAAATTGTCGTCCCAGCCGTTCGTGCCGCCGATGACGCCGTCCGCGCCCGCCGGGTTCACAAACTGCGGGTTGACGATGAAGCTGCCGTAGTCCTGCTTCGTGGCGTATTGCCAGTCAGCCAGCTCGGGCTGGTTGCCGTTCCACTGGCCGACGATGGCGCCGCCGGTGAGGTAGATGAGGTTGTTGTCGCTTTCCAGAATGGTTCCGGAATACCACTGCCCCGTATGCGTATAGCGGACGAGCGCGACGGAGTTGGAGCCAGTCGCCCAGATGATGTTGTTGCGGTTCGTAAACACCCAAGGGTTGCCGATGTAAATACCGCTGCCGCCATAGCAGGTGTTGTTCTCGATGAGTCCGTTCTTAGGTTGGTAAAAACTGGCGCCGCCGATGATGTTGAAATAGCCCGGCCCGCTGCCGTTCAGGTAGCAGAGGTTGTTGACGATCTCGCGGGAGTCGCCCGAGAAGCCTTCAAATTGGATGCCGTGACCGCCGTTGGAATAGACGACGTTTCGCTGAACCCGCCCGCTGTTCTCGAAATAGATGCCCGTGCCGCCGTTGCCAAACGCGCAGTTGCCCACCACCTGGTTGTTGCCGCTGTGGATGGAGATGCCCTCGGTTCGGTTGCTGTAGCACAAGTTGTTCGTCACCGTCACCCCGCTCCACCCATGGATACCCACATTGTAGTTTTGCCAACAAGTGTTGCCCGTCACCAGGACACTACCGCCCACGGCCAGGCCGTCGCCGGAGTTACTGAAGCAGAGATTGCCCATCACCACGCCGGAGGAATCCACGTAGAGGCCATAATTGTAGGAATTGAAAGCAAATATATTGCTCACCACCGTGACTTGAACGGCCGCCCCCAGGCTCGCGCCGCGACTGCCGTTGTGATGCAGCGAGCACGCGCTGATGACCAGGTTGGAGGAATAGGCGATGTTGAAACCATGGGTGCCGTTCGTCATCGCTTCGCAGTTGTAGATTTCCACACCCCGCAGATAGTTGGCCGGGGTGCCATCTCCCGACAGACCGAATCGGCCGCCAGTGAATTTCAGATTCCGGAACTGGACATACTCCGCGCCCTGCAAGTAGAAGGCGTCGTAACCGGTGTTCTGACGGTTGATGGTCGTGCCGTTGGTGCTGCCCTGAAAGACGATGGGATTGCCCGCTACCCCGACATCGTTCGTGGTCATCACGATGGTCGCGCCGAGCAGGTAGTTGCCGGTGTCAATCCTGACCATGTCCCCGCCGGCCACATTGTAGGTGTCGAGGATCGCCTGGATGGAATCCTTGGGCGTGGCGGCGCTGAGGCCGTCGTTGGCGCCGCTGCCGGGCGCGGAGCAGAACACGTCGTTGAACGTGTTGGTATCGTTGACATAATAGGTCCGAGGGCCGGAGGCGGACACTTCAAACGCGGCGGCGGCCACATTCATCGCCGTGCCATCGGACTTGCTGACGCGCACGAAGTAATTCGTCCCCGGCGGCAGCCCGATCGTGTTCCAGTCGTAGCGGCCGAGCGAGTAAGCCACAGAAGCGACTATGTTGGTCCAACTCACGCCGCCATCGGCGGAGAAATCCAGCTTCACAAGGTCGCCGCCGACCCACGGGCCGCGCGTGAGCCAGCGGATGGTGCATGTGCCAAACCACTTTGCTCCGGGCAATGGCTCGACGAGCAGGCTGAAACGGTTGGCGGGCGTGAGGGAGGCGTCTGGCGTGTTGCCGAAGGCTCCGAGGTCAAGCCGGCCACCGTTCGGGAGCTGCTCCAGCGAATAGCCGGCCGCCGGATCGCCGCCGTCAATACAGAAGCTCAAGTCGGCATCATTCACAAACGAACCACCGGATGGCGCGGTGAAGGGGGTGCCGCGATAGCTGCCGACGGTGCTGCGGAGGTGGAAGTTGGTCGCGCCATCCACGAAGCGAGGGTCCACCGAGATGCTGTGCGTGTCGCGCAATGAAACCTGCTGCCAGGAACTCAGCGTGGCGCGCGGCCCGAGCCAATTGCCCGCGATGGCACCGTCGGTGACGTAGATGTCGTTGTAGTCGCTGGTGATGCTGCCGGACGGATTGGCGGCATAGATGGCCGTCATGCCCGCGCCGCGCGTGAAGATGATGTTGTTGACGATCGTGCAGCCGGTGTCGGACGCGTAAACGCCGTTGCTGCCGACGAGGGTGTTGTTCCGGCACACGCTGTCGCGAGACAGAACGATGTTCCAGCCAGTGCCACCGCCATTCCGGACAACCAGGTTGTTCGTGGCGACGATCCCGATCCAGCCGCTGATGCCGTTGCCCTTGTTGTCGCTGATTGTGTTCTTCGTGATATGTGTGGCGTATTGCGAGACGATGCCATCGCCGGAGTTGGAGGAGACGAGGTTGCCGATCAGGCCGTAACAATGGTCGCCCACCAAGCCCGACCCGCCGTTGGCGTAGCAGTTGTTGCCAATGGCCTGGGCATTTCCCAAGTAATAACCGCCGACCACATAGAGGCCGCTGCCGATGTTGTGGTGGACTTCGTTCGATGAAACCACCAGCGAGGCGTCGTTACCCGCAGTCATGCCCCAGGAGTTGTTGCTCGCGCAATGATTCCACGAGACGAGGCCGTTGCCCCCGAAGCCCAGCCCCGTGCCGTTGTTCCAGCCGGCGAAGTTGTTTGTCACGGTGGAATCCGACGCGCTCAGGCTGAAGCCGTCGCCGCCGTTTCGAACGCTGGTGCAGTTCTTCACCAGCAGCGTGGCACAAGTGCTCACGATCATCCCGTAGGAGTTGTTGCTGTAGCTCTGGCAGTCGGTGATCGTGATGCCGACGGAGGGATTCAAGCCTGTGCCGGCCAGGCGCAAACCCGCCACGCCCCGGGTGAAGTTTAACCGCTCGAACCGGACATGGCTCACGCCGTCCAAAAGGAACATGTCGTCCGCCTGGTCGAGCCGGTCAAAAATGGCCGCGCCGCTGGTGCTGCCCCGAATCACGAGTGGAGAACCCGCGGAGCCGCTGTTCTGCTGATTCAAATAAACTGTGCGGTTGGGATCGAACACCCCCGTGTCCACCCGGATTTCGTCCCCTGCACCGAGGGCCGGATATTTCTCAATCACCGATTGGAACGCGTCGAGCGGCGAGGCGGCGCTAAGGCCGGAATTGGTCCGGGCACCGGCGGCGCTGCACCAGGTGTCGTTGGCAGTGCTGCCGTCGTTCAAATAGATGGTCTTGGTTCCGGGGCCTTGAACCTCAAATACCGCGTTGGCGGTGTCGGTGATCGCCGGTTGGTTCACGCAGGTCACGCGGACGAGATAGTTGACGCCGGGAGGGAGTGCCGAGACATCCCAGCCGTAGAATCCGTTGGCGCTGTTCATCGCGTTGGCGCTCGCCGCAGTGGCCCAACTACCGCCGCCGTTTGACGAGTATTCGACCGTCACCATGTCGTTGGTCGCCCACGGCCCCGCGGTCGCCCAGCGCACCACTCCGCGGCGGAAGATCATCTCCCCGCCGTTCGGCGCGAGCAACCGCAGCACGCGCTGGCTGCCGGACGTGTCGGCCTGCGGGGTGCCGCCGAGATGGCCCAGGTTGATACGGCTGCCGTTGGGGGCGGGTTCAGCTGAGAAGTTGGAGTCAGGGGCGCCTGCGTCGAGCGCCGGGCTGCTGGCGGCGAGATGGAAGTTGTCGTCCGTGCCGAAGCTGCCGCCGAGTTGATTGTCTGCGCCGTCGGGATCCACGAACAGCGGGTCGAGGTCCACCGAGTGACGTTCCATGCCGGAGTAATTCTGCAAGGCCGCCAGCGAGTAGCGCGGGCCTTTCCAGTTCCACAGCACCGCGCCGTTGGTGACGAAATAGTCGTTGTAGTCCGCCAGCCAGCTCGTCCCTATGGTGTCAAATTGGATGCAGGTCTGCGCTGCGCCTGCGGAAGATAGAATGTTGTTCGCCACGCGCACGCTGCTGTGCGAACCGGCCAGACGGAGGTTCACCGTGGTGTTCCGATAGAAGGTGTTGTTCTCGATGGTGGACGAAGGCGAACTAAGCAAGGTCAGCCCCGTGCCGGTGTTCGCGTAAATCAAGTTACCGGAACCGTTGATCGCGCCGCTTTCCGCGTAGATGCCGTAACCGTTGTTGGAAAAAATGCGGTTGCCCCTCAACGTGAGCGAAGGCGAGTAATAACCATGCACGCCGCCGGCGTTCTGGTAGATGGTGTGATTCACCACCGACGCCGAACTGCAGGACTGGAGATAGACCCCATCCTGCCCGCTGTGGGCCACGATGTTGTTCTGCAACGCCGGCGAGGCGCACGAATAGACGCGGATGCCCTGGCCGTAGTTGTTCGTGACGATGTTGCCCGTGATCTGGGCAGCATTACAGTTGTAGGAAAGGTCGATACCGTGACGGGACCCCGATGAACCGAGGTGATTGCAGATGCGGTTCCCCGTGATCACGAGCCTCGAACTCGACGCCGCCACCACGCCCCGGTCCCCGTTGTCATGCACGACGCAGTTCTCAACCCGGTTATCTGCACCGCCGGAGATGATGATTCCGTTGTCGGCGCTGCCGATGTCGCAGTTGATCACCTCGATATGCTGACTGTCCTCCACCCTCACGCCTTGGGCGCCGTTCCGAAAAGCCATGCTGTCAAGGCGCACGTAGACAGCGCTCAGGCAGTGGACGCCGTAGCCGCCGCCGCCGTAAATGAACGTCTTGGCGCTGCCAGCCCCCTTGACGGTCACCATGCCGCCAAGCTGGCTTCCGCTGTCGGCTGGGCCTATAATCGGCGTGCTGGCGTTGGTGTAGCCGCCAGTATCGATGAAAACGGTGTCTCCAGGACGCACGACGTAGGTGGCCAGAACGTCATTCAGCGAAGGTTTTGGTGCGTTGGAGGATGTGCCGCTGTTGGCCAGCGCGCCTGTTGCCGAGCAGAACACGTCACCATTAATACTGGCATCGTTGACGTAGTAGTTGGCTGCGCGTGCCGCTAAACTGGTCGCAAGGATTCCAACAAGAAAGAGGCTTTTAGTGTTCATTTGCTTTGACTTATTGTGGACGTGAATGCTGATGACGAAGCACTGTGGGAAGTGGAGTTCTGGGAAGTTTCAATGCCGTGGCATCCCGAAGCAGAAGACAACAACGAGATCCAAAGTGTCGCGGTGGGCACCACCATACGCATTTTGCACTTTCGCACTTGTTACAACAATCTCAGTGTCGGAAACCGTAGTCTAGACAAATTATCGTAGTCTTTTCCAATTAACCTCCATGCCCGCACGTCATCCGCAACCTGTTGATAATCAAGCTCCGGCCTGTTTAATCACCACAAGGCCGAGATGGTTTTGGCTACACTTTGTGTCTTTGAAAAATCTCTCCGGTGCAATTTGGGGGTGTGATAGATCATTTTGTGGAGTTCCTCAGGTTCCTCGACTTTGCTAATTCTGAAGGTCATCCCCCCTTGGTAGGAAAGTCGATAGTCGTGTAGGAACGGATCGCGATCCCGACGCCGCATCAAGCTGGCGGACCCGATCTTCACCCTGCCTGCGCCCCAAAATCCAGCGTAGGAGGGATTGATTCTCCATCCCCCATCGCTGATGGTCGAAAGTAACCCGCCGCTCTACGCCAACTGCCTAATATCGCAGCTATTGTCCCTATTGAACCACCCTGAAGTAGCCGCTGTTGCCGGAGGTATTGGCTTTGAAGGGGGTTGTGGCGTTGGTGATGGTGATCCAGGGGCCGTTGAGGGTTGAGGCTTTCTGGAGTTGGCCGCCGCCGTTCCATTGGATGGAGATGGTGGAGCCGGTTTGTGAGGTGGCCAGGCCG
>CAIOIC010000109.1 GCA_903858275.1 uncultured Verrucomicrobia subdivision 3 bacterium
GCCTCGAAAAATATCAGATGCGCTTCAGCACGCACGCGGCGGAAGGGCTCGGCAAGAAATACGTCAACGAACCGGAGTTGTGGAAGAAGACCGAGGACATGGTGCGCAAGGTGTTGATCGAATCCGGCATCAACTACGTGGAGGTCGCCAACGAGGCGGCGTTCTACGGGCCGAAGATTGACGTGCAGGTGTGGAGCGCCATCGGCCGCGAATTCACCATCGCCACCAACCAGGTGGACTTCGCCGTGCCCGCCAAGTTCGGCCTGACCTACCGCGACAAGGACAACTCGAACAAGACGCCGCTGTGCATCCATCGCGCGCCGCTCGGCACGCACGAACGGTTCATCGGCTTCCTCATCGAGCATTACGCGGGCAACTTCCCGCTCTGGCTCGCGCCGGATCAGGTGCGCGTGATCACCATCGGCGCGGAGGGCGATCCCGCGTCTGAACCGTTGATCAAATATGCGAAGAACATCGTGAATGAACTCCGCGCCCAAGGCGTTCGCGCGGATGGTGACTACGGCACCGATCCGATGAAGGCTAAAATCGCCGAGGCCGAAAAGCTGCGCGTCCACACGATGCTAGTCATCGGCGGCCGCGACATGGAGGCCGGTGCAGTTTCCGTCCGCTTGCACGGCAAAGGCAATGTCGGCGCGAAGCCGAAGGCGGAGGCTGTGGCGGATATTCTGGCGAGCATCAAAGAGCGACGCGCATAAAATGAATTGATTGACCTGCGTGGCAGCCGAGTTGCGGCGACGCACCGTCACATGCCCGGGATGTTGGTGCTGTTGTTACTGGCCTGTTCGGTGATGGCGGTCGGGGCAGTGGGCTACAGGCTTCGGCGTGGCCGGAAAACGGAATGTGACATTGACCACAGCATTGACCATCCTCGCCGGGGACTCATTCGTGCGGATCAATAACCCATGCCGGATGTGCAGAAAAGTCTGGAGCACAATCCGCCGGCGCAGTGAGATTGCGTCTCCACAGCGGCGGCCGGCAAGGCGCGAAGCCGGAGGAGGGAAATCGTCGCGGACATTCTGGCGAGCACCAGAGAACGAAGGGTGTGACAGTGCGCTATCAACCGCCGAATGATAGCCCTCCGCAAGAAGTTTCAACGCAAAGACACGGAGTCGTAAAATGAGAACCGAAAACACGGGAACACTTCACTCACTCCGCCTCGAACGCGGAGAGGTAAAGCGACCGAGAATAGCCACGGCGAGCAAATCCGGACCGCGACCCGGGTGAATCAGACCTGAACCGAACACTGCTTGAATCCTGTTTGAAAATTCCGCTTGACTACTAACATACCCGCCGGTATGTACTATGTCATAATGAAGCGCAAGAGCTCACCCGCACCGCGCAAGCAGCCGCGCAGCGCCACGGCGATGCCAGACAAACTTGCCGCCAGCGCATTTGCCCTCTTTTCCGCGCGCGGCATCGGCCAGGTCAGCCTGGACGATATCGCCACACATGCCGGAGTGACCAAGGGGAGTTTTTACTGGCACTACCAATCCAAGGACGACCTCATAAAAGCCGCCTGCGCGCATTACTACCGGGTATATCATCGCCGCATCAATTCCGAGCTGGCGCATATCACCAACCCGGTGGAACGGCTGGCGCGGACAATCGAAACTGCAGTCAATATATGCCTGATGGATCGCGCAAACCGGGTCTTCACCACCGAGGTTTTTACGCTAGCCGTGCACAACCCCGAACTTGGCCGCAGCTGGAGGCAGTTCAGTGACAGCGTGCGGGAGTTCTATCTGGGTTTGTTGAAAGCGGCCATGGCGGCGGAGGATTTAAAGACTACGGACCCCGAGCAAGCCGTGGATTTCGTACTCTCAGCAATGGAAGGAATCAAACTGCGGGCACAGCATGAACCGCATCTTTGCTCAAAACAGAGCAAGCGATCAATCGTAACGAGCCTGAAACGCAACCTCGGCATTATCGAGACTGAACAATGAATCTGGCCAAATCCATACTCAAAGGTATTGCCTCGATGATAACCTGCGAGCCGGATCGATATTGGTCCCACAATCGCCCCGGCGCCTTAAGACCCGGCATCCGAACCGTGCGCTGGCTGGGACTGACCGTCTCCCTGGCAGCCGGAGCCTGCAGTATTCAGAAAACCCTACTGGCCGGGCCGGCGGAAACAAATCAGCTACGCATTCTGTTGGTTACCGGCCAGGATTATCCCGCGCATGTCTGGCGCGAAACAGCGCCCGCCCTGCGCCGGCTGCTGGAGGATGACGCCCGCTTCAAAGTGCGCGTCATAGAAGACCCGCATGCGCTCGACTCCGCGATGCTCACCAACTACGACGCCGTTTTACTGCATTTCCAAAACTGGCAACAGCCCGGACCGGGCGCAGCGGCGCGCGACAACCTGCAGCGCTTTGTGACAAACGGCGGAGGACTTGTGAGTGTGCATTTCGCCTGCGGGGCGTGGCACGGCGAATGGCCGGAATTTCAAAACATTATGGGCCGCGTCTGGCACGGCCAGGGGCCGGGCAAGCCGCAGCATGACAAACGCGGCAAATTCCTCGTCGAAATCGCGGACAAGACCCACCCCATCACCGCCGGTTTGACCGACTTTGAAACAACCGACGAACTTTACACCTGTTTGACGGGCGACGCGCCGATCCATCTGCTCGCCCACGCGAAATCGAAGGTGGACCAGAAATATCATCCGCAGGCATTCAGCCGCGAGTACGGCAAGGGTCGCGTATTCCTGACGACGCTGGGCCACGACGTGTTTGCCTACACGAACAACCCGGTCGTGGGTGAACTACTACGGCGCGGCACCGCGTGGTCAGCAGGCGTTTCCACACAACCGGCCAAGCAAACAAACTCGCAACCCCACCTACATTAGCATGAAAATCGGATTCCACACCGACGCCTTCAACTCCGCCTACTGGTCTTTTGAGAAATGTCTCCAATGGGCCGAACGGAACAACGTCCACTACATCGAATGCGGCTTAATTGACGGCGTCAGCTGGATTCACGGCCTTGGCTACCAGCCGCATGTCGCCCTCTACGAAGATCCCGCCCTGCTTCGCCGGAAGATGGACAAATATGGCGTGCGCTTCTCGCAGGTGGACGCCGCCTATCCGCTCTCGCAGCCGGACGGCCCGCTGCGCGGCGTGCCCTATGTGCTGAAGTCCGTCGCCTGGGCCGCGCAAATCGGCTGCCCCTGCGTGGACACAACCGACGGCCTTCACGCGCCCAAGGGCCTCAAGGACCCCGAAGCCATGTCACTGATGAAGCGGAGCTACGAACAAATCATCACGGTGGCCGAGGCTCACAAGGTCATCGTCAACATCGAGCCGCACGGCTACTTCACCACCAACCCCGACCGCATGGCCGAGATGCTGGCGTTCGTGAAAAGCCCGGCGCTGCGGATGAACATGGATACCGGCAACACCTTCATTGCCGGCAACAATCCGGTGAAATATCTGCGGCGCTTCATCAAAAAGGTAAGCCATGTCCATGTGAAAGATGTGTCCGAATCCTTGGCGTTGGCGTTGCGCGGCAAGGACACGGGTATCGCGGTCAGCGCCTGTTCGCTTGGCGGTGGCGTGAACGCAGGCAACATCAAGAAGTGCCTCGCCGTACTGCGGGACGCCGGTTACAACGGCGTGTTGAGCATCGAGTGCGAAGGCCAGGGCGGACCCATGATTGAGCAATCGCTTGCCTGGCTGCGCTCCACGCTCAAGGAACTCGGCATCAAGGAAACGGCCTAAATCTGATTTAACCAAATGTCCAAGACTACGCACCCCAAAGAATAACCGCTGGCAAAACTGTGAAAGAATCTATGAACACCGGAATCAAGATATCCACAGGCAATGTCACCCGGCGTGACTTCCTGAAAACCTCCGCCACCGTCGCCGCCGCCACCGCATTCGGCTCGCTGGATCTTACCCGCTCAGCTCACGCCGCCGGCAGCGACATCATCAAAGTCGGCCTGATTGGGTGCGGCCTGCGCGGAACCGCCGCCGCCATTGATGCTCTGGATGCCGACCCCGGCGTCGAGTTGACGGCCATGAGCGATCTGTTCAGCGACAAGATTGAGGCCTCGCTTGCGATAATTCGACAAAGCCATCCCAATCGGGCAAAGGTTCCCATGGATCGGCGTTTCACGGGTTTCGATGGTTATCGCCAGGTGATCGTCGGTTGCGACGTCGTTCTCATCGCCTGCGCCTCGCGTTTTCATCCGTATTACCTGCGCGCCGCGGTGGATGCCGGGAAACACGTCTTCGTGGAGAAGCCCCACGGCATCGACCCGGTCGGCGTGCGAGCCACGAGAGATGCCTGCATCCTCGCGAAGACCAAGGGATTGAGCGTGCTCTCCGGGCTGCACAACCGTTTCAACACCTGCGTGAAGGAGACAGTCCAGCGCATCCACGATGGCGCAATCGGGGAGGTTCTTTCGCTAGAGGTCAATTTTCTGCGAGCACCTTACGTACTCGTGGAACGGCAGCCGGGCTGGAGAGAGATCGAATACCAGTGCCGCAACTGGTATCACTTCTCATGGCTGTCGGGCGACGACGTTACGCAGTCGCTGGTGCACAGCCTTGACAAGGCCTGCTGGGTCATGCGCGACGACCATCCAATCACGGCGCACGGGCTGGGCGGCCGCTCGGCCTCCTTCGGCCCCATCTACGGCGACGTCTTCGACCATCATTCCGTGGTCTATGAATTCCCCTCCGGAGTCAAGGTGTATGCATTCTGCCGAACGCAGAAGGACTGCCATGACGGGACCTCTGACTACATCGTCGGCACCAAGGGCCGGGCATCACTGCTCATCGGGAAGATCACCGGAGAAAACACATGGAAGTTTGCCGGAAACGTAGAGCCCCCCTACAAAGTCGAGCAGCGGGAATTCTTCAAAGCGATCCGGGCCGGCGTGCCCATCAACTGCGGCGACTATATGGTCAACAGCACCATGACGGCGGTGATGGGCCAGATGGTCTGCTACAATGGCAGGAAGCTCGGCTGGCCAAAGCTAGCCAATTCGCTCTTTGCCTTCCCGCCGCAGGGCCCGTACGATTTTAACATCAAGCCGCCGGTTCAGCCTGGCGCCGACGGGCAGTATCCCGTCCCTGCCCCAGGCCGGAACCAGATTGGAATCGATGGCGCGTGACTTCCGAAAGGGAACGCCACCAGATGATTTTGGTCATCAGCGGTAACAACACGGGAACCGCCGCGGTGAAGATGCGTCGCCTCCACGCCGGCCCGCAAGGCGCGAAGCCTAGGGCGAATGTCGCGGCGGATATTCTGGCGGACATTAAAAAGCGCCGGGCGTAAAATCTGCCGTTCGGGAAAACATTGATTCAATCTTAATTATGAAGAACAACCGGAATGTGATTTCCCGGCGGAATTTTCTCGCCGTTTCCGGGGCGACCATTGCCGTCCTCGCCACAAAGACCACCGCTTTAGCCGCCAGCGAAATCACACCGGCAGCTTCGCCCGGCACCGCCGCAAAGAAATATCCGATCGGGCTGGAACTTTACTCTGTCCGAACCGAACTCGCCCGCGATCTGCCGAACACCCTCCGTACGGTTGCGAAGATGGGGTATGAAGTCGCGGAGTTTTATGCGCCCTATTCCAGTTGGACCCTTTCCTATGCGAAAGAGGTCCGAACCTTGATGGACGATATCGGGCTGCGCTGTTACTCGACGCATAATAATATCGCGTCGTTCACGCCGGGTGACTCAATGTCCAAGGCGATAGAGCTGAACCAGATTCTGGGCGTGCGCCATCTCATCCTTGCCAGTGAACCCGGCGGCACCAAGGGATTGGATAGGTGGAAAAGACTTTGCGACCTACTCGCGGCGGCGGCAGACCAGCTTAAACCACACGGTTTGTCCGCCGGATTCCACAATCATCAGTCCGAATGGGCGATCCTCGATGGCAGGATGCGGATTATGGATTTTATCGCAGCCAATACGCCCAAGGAATTTGTGCTGCAACTGGACGTCGGCACCTGCGTGGAAGCCGGCACGGATCCCGTCGCCTGGATCAAGGCGAATCCGGGGCGCATCAAAATCGCGCACCTCAAAGATTGGGCGCCAGGGAGCCGCGCGGATGAAAAGAATTATCGCGTCCTCTTCGGCGAAGGCGTCTCGCCCTGGAAGGAAATCACCGCAGCCCTTGAATCAACCGGTGGCGTAGAATGTTATCTACTGGAACAGGAAGGCAGCCGGTTTTCGGAATTTGAAACGGCGCAGCGCGAACTGGATGCGTGGAATAAATTCAGGAAAGGTGCCTGATCCGCGCATCGGTTCGTATTCCGAGCAAGAATTCAGAATCAGACAAAAGTCCCGGCGAATATTCTGGCTGGCATTTAAAAACTGCGTCCGTAAGATTAACTTCACGACCCACAAGATTGAATCCATATGAATTATAAGAATATTAGTTTCCAATTCCTGTTCGCCGCCGCGTTGCTGGGACTTTTGACCGGCTGCACGACAACCAAAAACTGCAAAACAGAGGCTTTCTCCGACTGGCCGGCGGGCAAATCTCCGCGCGAAATCGGCTACAAGGTGGCGACCAACATGCTGCCGCGCTGGATCGTCACCAAGCCTTACGT
The DNA here is from genome assembly GCA_903858275.1 of uncultured Verrucomicrobia subdivision 3 bacterium. GTDB lineage: Bacteria > Verrucomicrobiota > Verrucomicrobiia > Limisphaerales > UBA11358 > UBA11358. The sequence continues at coordinate 6,590 of CAIOIC010000109.1, forward strand.
CCATTACGCGGAGGATTCCACGTGGGTGCATGGGCTACAATTTGCCACGCTCACCGGCGATGCCCAGCTTAAGGAGGCGTTGATCCGGCGCTATGACCGATTCCTCGCACCCGGCGGAACGAACCTGATTTCCATGAAACAGCACGTGGATCATTCCATCTTTGGCATCGTTCCCCTCGAGCTTTATATCCAGACGAAAGACGCAAAGTTTTTGAAACTCGGCAAAATGCTGGCGGACCGGCAATGGGAACAGCCGTTGACCAACGGCTTCTCCGGTGAAACGCGCTTCTGGATTGATGACATGTATATGATCACGATCCTGCAGTTGCAGGCGTATCGCGCAACGGGCGACAAGGTTTATCTGGATCGCGCGGCGCTGGAAATGGTCGCCTATCTGAACAAGTTGCAACAACCCAACGGGCTGTTCCATCACGGACCGGATTTCCCGTTTTTCTGGGGACGCGGCAACGGCTGGGTAGCGGCAGGCATGACCGAATTACTCCGCTTTCTTCCGTGCAATCATCCGCAACGGCCCCGCATCCTGGCGGGTTATCTGAAAATGATGTCCGTATTGCTCAAGCACCAAGATCCCGACGGCATGTGGCATCAGTTGATTGACGGGCCCGATTCCTACAAGGAAACCTCCAGCACCGCGATGTTCACTTACGCCATGATTAACGGGGTGAAGCGCGGCTGGCTGCCTGCGAAACCATACGCCTCAGCCGCCCGCAAAGGCTGGCTCGCGCTGACGGATTATATTGATGCTGACGGCAACGTGGATCAGGTTTGCGTCGGCACAGGACAGAAAAACAGCCGGCAATTTTACCTCGATCGCCCCCGGGTCAAAGGCGACCACCACGGCCAGGCACCCACTTTGTGGTGCGCCATGGCCCTGCTGCGGTCAGAGTAAATATCATCCCGCCCTTCGCCTTGACAGAGCCGCACCCTGTGGGTCGGCTTTCCTCCGCTTGCAATCTTGCAGCGGCTTGCTAATTATTGGCGGAAATTGAGACGAAAACCAATATCATGAATCCAATGAAAAATCCCGCGCTCAAACACCACCTCTTGCTCCTCCTTGCCGTAGTGCTCACCGTTTACCTCGCCAGCTGCAAAGAAAAGCCCAAGGCCGAGCCAGTCGTTGAGAAACCCAAAACCGCCGCCAAAGAAGCGGGTGATGCCATCAAAGACGCCGCAAAAAAAACCGGCAGCGCCGTTGAGGGCACGGCCCTGAAAGCCTGGGAAGGCATCAAGAAAGGTGCACATGAAGTTGGTCAGGTGGCTACAAATGTAGCCGGCGAGGTTAAATCCGGGGCCGTGAAAGTGGGAGATCAAGTCAAGGATGCCACCAAGTAGAAATCGCATCTTTCGCCTTGCGATTGTTAACCTGGAAGCAAGCTGATGACCAAACGGATACCATCATCATGGAAAATAGTTCGGGAATAATTCAAACGTTGACCGCACTGATTCTGTTCGGTGGATTGACGGCGGCGTTGGAGGCCGGATTTCGCTTTGGCCAGCGGGTGCGGCGACAGCATGCCGAACCGGCGGATCAGCTCGCCACGGTTCAGGCAGCCATTCTCGGCCTGCTCGCGCTCTTGCTGGGCTTCAGTTTTGCCCTAGCGGCGGGGCGTTTCTCGGCCCGCAACCAACTGATCCTAGATGAAGCCAATGCCATCGGCACAGCCTGGCTGCGCTGCGACCTGCTTTCCACCAATGATCGGCGCGAAGTGCGCGACCTTCTGCGCCATTACACCGCCGAGCGGGTGGTGCTTTACGATGCGAAAAATGATGCGACGCAAATGACCGCCATTGCCGAATCCGAGGCGCTACAGGCCAGGATTTGGAATATCGTCGCCAATGCGGCCAAAACAAAATTAGATTTAGCGAACGTATTGCTGCCGCCATTCAATGAATTGATTGATTTGCATGGCAGCCGGGTGGCAGCGGCGCACCGTCACATGCCCGGGATGTTGGTGCTGTTGTTACTGGCCTGTTCGGTGGTGGCGGTCGGGGCAGTGGGCTACGGCTTCGGCGTGGCCGGCAAACGGAATGTGGTATTGACCTCGGCGCTGGCTTTCCTCATTGCCGCCGTGCTGTGGGCAATCATCGATTTTGATCATCCTCGCCGGGGACTCATTCGTGCCGATCAACAACCCATGCTGGATCTGCAAAAAAATCTCAAGCCCAAATAGCCGCACCAATCAGAATAAATTTTAACTCCATCGTTACGGCTTGCTGGCGGAAGGCTTCAAATCATTCCAAGACGCATGAATCCAGCAGAATATCGGACAGTTACAAAATTCAATTGAGGCAGCCCGTTTTGCTGGTAAAATTTTCTGGCTGAAAACTTCCAGCAAAACCGATGGATGAGTTAGAAAATCTAGTTCCCGAAGACAGCGGCTCTGCACCGGCGCTGGAACCCATTGCCATGGTGGCGCTGGATGCGGGCCGGATGCTGATGGAAGCCGGCGCGAGCGCGAACAGCGTGGACGAAATCGTGGCCAAGTTCGCGCGCGGACTCGGTGCTGACCGGGTGGATTTGCGCATCGGCTACGCGTCGCTGGCCATCACCATCGGCATCGGGCCCAACGGCATCACCCGGATGCGCGAAGTTGGACACCTCGGCGTGAATCAGCGACTGGATCAGGAACTCTGGCATCTGGCGGCGCGCGTGGCGCAACAAAGCCTCACCCCGGAGCAAACGCGCGCAGAACTCACCCGGCTCGCGACAAAAACACCGCGCCATTCCGCGTGGGTCATGGCCATCGCAGTGGGGCTGGCGTGCGCGGCATTCGGTCGGCTCCTGAAAGTGGACTGGCTGGGCACCGGACCGGTATTTCTCGCGGCGATGATTGGCCAGTTTGTCCGGCGCGAACTGCTCACGCGCCATGTGAACGTCTTCATCTGCGCTTCGCTGGTTTCGTTTTTGAGTTCGCTACTCGGCGGACTGGGCGCGCACTGGGCTGGGAGCGCTACAACCACGACGGCAATGATCGCCTCCATTTTACTACTGGTTCCAGGGGTGCCATCCGTCAATGCGCAGAATGACATTCTGGAAGGCCATCCAACGCTGGGTAGCGCACGGGCGGTGACGGTGGCGGTGATTTTGATTTTTGTGGCGGCGGGCCTCTGGTTCGGACAAGTGCTGCTGGCCAAGTCGTTTGGAATCTGAACCATGGATTTTCCTTTTCTCATCCACCAAACCGTCTGCGGCGCGATTGCAGCGGCGGGTTTCGGCGTGCTGTTCAACATTGGTTTCCGCTCACTGCCATGGTGCGCGGCGAGCGGTGCGGTGGCGCTGGCGGTGCGGACTTATTGCCTGGGCGTCGGCTGGAACCTGGAGGCCTCGTCATTCACGGCCGCACTCGTGGTCGGCGCCGCGGTGCAGGTGCTGCGGGCGCGCACGGACATCTCACAGAACGCGCTGGACGTGGTCGGCTGCATCCCCATGGTACCCGGCAGTTTCGCAGCGAAGGCGATTCTCGGCCTGTTTGCGCTTACGGCAACAGACACGACCGACGCCTCGCAAACGCTTATCACGGCCGTGCAATACACCCTGCGCGTGACCTTCACCATCGGCGCCATCGGCACTGGCCTGGCGATCCCCACGCTGCTGCTGCGCGTGCGGGTGACGCGTTAAAAATCAAGGCACCCAGCACAAACGGTAAAACGCCTGAACCGGTTTACCGCCGAGGTCGGCAAAATCATCCAGAAGCGAAATCACGCCATCCGCCCACGCCTGCGTACTCCAAGTCTGCACGGTGCCAGCAAACGCGGCGTTAGTCCCGCGCTGGACTTCGTAATAATACCACGGCACACCGGAGAAATTCACACTGGCCATGCCCGGCGTCGTCTTCAGATCCAACGAAAGCACATGGCTGTCCGGGCGGGCGATGATGGCGATATATGCCGTGCCGGTGGCGTTGTAGCCGTTGCCGTCATTGATGGTGTAGGTGAAGCTGTCGGCGACTGAATTCGACGGAACCAGAATCTGCGTGGGGGTGGTGGCAAGCGCGAGGCCGTTGCTGGTGGTCGCGCTGGCGCCGGTGAAATAGACGGGGTCGCCGTCCGGATCATGATCAAACGCCATCAGATCTCCGATGTTGATGGCGAGCGGTGTGTCGGAGAGCTGATAGAATGTTCCGCCCAACGCCTGCGGCGGCGGGTTCGTGACGAAGTTGGCGACAAGCGTGCGGTTGGTGATCACAATGAAGCTGTAGGCAGGCAGCGTTTCGACCACCGTTCCGTTCTCCGTCCAGTTGGCGAAATCAAACCCGTAATTCGCCGTCGCGGTCAAAGTGGCCGTGGATCCGCCAGCATAGTTGCCCGCGCCGGAAATAAATCCCGCATTCGTTGGCGAAGCGTTGGCAGTGAGATTGAAGCTCTGTGCCGTGGCGCGTTGTGCGATGATGTTGTCCACGAAAAGAAATCCCGACACAAGCCCGATGGGCGCGATGTCAATCGTGACAATGGTGAACGGCGTGGCCGAGGAAAAATTGATGTGGCCATCGGGATACGCACCGTTGGCCCAGGTTCCCTGCGCCGTGCCGGAACCGACGGCGGGCGTGGCCGTGGAATTGGTGTAAGCGGTGATGCGCACGGTGCTGGGGGTATTGTATTCGCTGGAGACATCGCCCGTCATGAAGTCGAACGCGAGGTTGGTAATGGGCGCGCTGAACTGGATCTGGAACGAACTCCACCATGTGCTCGGATATAGAAAATTTCCCGAGAACGACGGTGGCGCGCCGATGACGGACGATTGTCTGGTCTGGATGGACCAGCCGCCGCCGATCGTGCTGAAGGCAGCCGTGAGCAGATTGTTGGATTGCGTGCCGGGCATGCCCTGACCTTGACCAACCGACGGCCAGCCGGTATCGAAGTCAAAAAGCGCGGTCTGCGGCAGCATGGCGAAGTTGGCGGTAAGCGCGTGGCTGCCGGTGATGGTAAAAGAATAATTCGTCGCGGTGCTCACAGGAGTGCCGTAGTCGGTCCAATTCACGAATTGAAATCCGCTGGCGGCCACCGCGCGCACGGTGACGGTGGAATTGCTGCTGAACATTCCTCCGCCACTCGCCGAACCGCCATAGCCGGGTGCAACAGCCGTCGTGACCGTGTAAGCCGGAACGAAATTGGCGATGAGCGTGCGGTTGGATCTCACGGTGAAATTATAAGCGGCTGACGAGCTGACCTGCGTGCCGTTCTGCGTCCAGTTCTTGAAGCCCCAACCGGCGTTGGGCGAGGCGGTGAGCGTGCAGACGGAGTTGCTCGGATAATTGCCCGCGCCACCCACGGTGCCCGCGCCGACGGGCGATGCGCTGGCAGAGATGGCATTCGTGATGGTGGAGACCGGAACAACAGGATTGGTATCGGTCAGCGTGAGGGCGGTGAGCGCAAAATCCCCCCACATGTGAATTTTATAGGTGTCGTAACCAGTGAAAGCCGGAGTGTAGGAAAAGCTCTGTCCCCAATAGCCGGTGCAGTCATACATCATTGGATCAGCAAAGGCGTCATTGCCGTTGAGCTGCGGCATGATTTCAAACGCGCCGCCGGCCCCGGCAGTGTTGAGGAGAATTTTTCCGGTGAACGACTGAAGGTCAAATAGTTTGCCATCGGTTCGCTTGATGGTGATGTTCGCACCGCTACCACTTAACAGACCGGCGGTATAAGCCTGCGCCTGCACGCCGTTCGGCCAGACAACGCTAAAATAACGTCCCACTGGATTCGTCAGCCCCACTCCACCGGTGAAATAGCCGTCTTGCGAATAGGTGAAAAGAAAGCCGCCGCTGTTGATGGTCACCGCCGTCATATTGCTTGCCGTGACGGTCATGGTTTGCGAGGCGTTGAAGTAGATGGTGGTGGTTGTGGCGTGGGCCGGCAAAACGCAACCGATGACGTTGGCGGCAATGACGATAGCTGATAGCAATATCTGTTTCATAAAATCACGGGTGATGGAGCTGGAAGAATTCATTTCCCGCCGGCGGAGGAATGGCGGCGCAGCGCTGGCTGCCATTTGGCGACCGCCAGACGGGGAGCAACATGCCGGGGCCGGCAGGCGGCCGAGTATAGCGTGCAGAGGCTTTGTTTGCACAAACAAAAGCCAGCAAGAGCATCATGCATAGAATTCTTTTCATAAAGACACGACTAGATTACGAATAACCGGTTAAAAAACACACATGGCGGAAATTAATAATATTTTATATTCCAAACCGGCAGCGGGATTGAAACCAGTGACGGGGTTTGTTAGCCTAGCGACATGGGACGCCAATGGCTTCATGCCAAACGATTGGTCGCCGGCCTCAAAAAAGGCCGGACGACCGGAAAACTGGTTCGCGAAATTTCCGTTGCCGCCAAAATGGGCGGTGCCGACCCCGCGATGAACGCGCGACTGTTCACCGCCGTGGAAAAAGCGAAGAAAGAAAGTGTGACGAAGGACGCCATCCAGCGCGCCATAAACAAGGGCGCCGGTATCGGCGACGAAAAGATGATCATGGAGCACGTCACCTATGAAGGCCGCGCGCCGCACAACGTGCCCGTCATCGTCGAAGTTTACACCGATAACGTGAACCGCACCGCCCCTGAAATCCGCGTGCTCTTTAAGAAAGGGCAACTCGCCACCAGCGGCAGCAACAAGTTTCTTTTCGACCATGTAGGCCTCGTCGAGGCGCATCATCCCGACGCGAACATTGACCGCGAGGCCGCCGCCATCGAGGCTGGTGCAAACGAAGTTGAAGCGCTGACACACGAGCAGAATGACGATATTCCCAAGGAGGCAACCGGCGCAAAGTTCGTCTGCGAACGCACGGAAGTCGCAAATGTTTCCAAATGGTTATCCGCGAACGGCTGGACGGTGGTGACGAGCGAAATCGGCTATGTGCCGAAACAATTTCCAGAACTCGCTGAGGCACAGCAGAATGAAGTCGGCGAATTTCTCCAAACTCTTGATGAACACGATGATGTTCATCGCGTCTGGGCAGCGGTGAAATAGCCGAGAACATTTTCAGAGCCGAGTTCAACTGAACGCGGCTTTTCTTTTTATCGCTTCAACGCCGGCACTTCCACCTTGCGCGTGTCGCTGATGGCGTGATCGGCGGCCAGATTTTCGCCCGACCAGATCTTTTGCGAAGTCCATTTTGCGGCCGGCGCGCGCCAAAACTCATCCAGCGGCGACAAACCAAGTGGCAGCAAACCGGCAGCGCACAGATATAAACTGCCGGTGGAAATGTAAGTTTCACCCAGTGCCGGCTGGTATCCGCAGAAGCCGATTTGCAGCCAGCCATTGGCGTCGAAAGTTCCCGGCGCCTCCATCATTTTGCGGATGACTGCCGTGAGCGCGCCACGAACTTGCGCCGGCCTGGTTTCAGCCGGCAAATCCCGCATCAGAGAAATCTGCGCCAGCGTCTGAAACGCACCGAAGCGATAGGCCATCGAACGTCCAACCAAGGGGAAAGTCCCATCCGGCGCGATGAATCGCTCCTGGATTTCCGCATAGCGTTTTGCCCGCTTAAGCTGGACCGCCAAGGCGGGGGCAAAACGCACGTCGTGCTTTCTCAAAACCGCCAGCACGTCCAGCAGCATCGGCTGGATAACGAAACTGTTGTAATAATCAAAATGAAAAAACTCGCCGTCTCCATAGGCGCCATCACCGCAATACCAGCCGAGCATCTTGCGCACGCAGTTTTCCAACCGCTCCTCCAGCGTCAGCTCGCCGAATTCCAGTAGCGCCGCTTCAACCATCGCAGCGAACATCACCCAGTTGTTGCCAGCAGGCGTCGGGATTTTACGCGATGACTTGAAGGCCTCGATGACCTGCATTTTCACTCGCGGCTCTAGCGGCGCCCACAAGACATCGGGCGCACGCAATATGCCCTGGGCCAGAAATGCCGTGTCTACGAGCGGCTGGCCGCCGGTGGTGAAATTCATGAAATCCGGCGATTGCGGATCGGTTGCCACATCCAGCGCAGCTTGCGCAAGCTTGATGAACTCCTGCTGCAGTTTCAATTCCCCGCCCGACAGGTCGTCCAGCGCCAACCACGGGGCGATGCCGCAGAGCAACCGGCCGAAAGCTTCGAGATGCGTCACAATTTCTCGCTTGGTTGCCTGCGGATGCGCCGCCACCGGCATATTTTTTCTCAACTGCCGGCGGGTCAGGTTTTCCAGGACCGGCCGCGCAATTTTTTCCGTGACGGAAACCCAGTAACGCCGGTCATCGCCGGGGGCGGCGGCTTCGATTTTGTTTTCCACCGCGCGCATTGGCAGACCAGCGGCACCGAGCGCACCAAGCACGGCGGCGGATTTGAAGAATTCACGACGAGTTTTCATATGCTAAAGCTAATCATCACCGCCACCGCCGGTATTTTTCTTTTCCCAACTGCGCCGGTTTTTTTCCGGCAGCGACTTGTCCACGACGGCGTAAAATGTTTTATCGCCGAACAGCCGGTTGGCGGCATGTTCCAGCGCCACCGATGGCGCGACACCAAAGCGGTCATGCGTCTGGATAAAGATTGTTCCACCTTCGGGGCGCATGAAACAGAGGTATAGCGGGCATTTGCCTAGATGCGCGGCGACAAGTTCCGCGACTTTGGCCATATCGTCCGGCTGCAAATGCGCCATCGGCAGACGCAGGTGAACCTGCTTGGTGTATTTCTTCGGCGCATCTTCCAGCGGTATGATTTCCTGCGGAAATATCTTCGGCTTATCCTCACCGGTGCTGACTTCGCCAATGACGAGCAATGCCTTGTTCGGCTCCAGCAGCGGACGATATTTGTCATAGTCGTTCATCACGAGCAACTGCACCGAGCCATCCAAATCCTCAAGGGTCACCATCGAATATGGCTTGCCGGATTTTTTGGAGACGCCGTGGCTCACGACGGAAATCATACCGCCAATGCGGGTCATGCTGCGGTTTGCCACCGTCTCAAGCTGCGCGGTATTGTGCAAGGAGAACCGCTGCAACAGCGGCGCAAGCGGCGTTAACGGATGTCCGCTCACATAGAAACCCAGCAGCTCTTTTTCGTGGGCGAGCAGTTCATGCTGCGGCCACTCCTGCAGATTACTTTCGCGTTCCGGCATCGGCGGGGCTTTTTCCTCGATGGCCCCGAAGAGCGAGCTTTGACCTTTTTGCTTGTCCGACAGAATGCTCGCCGCCCGCGCCAGCGTGCGCTCAATCTGCGCCGTCAAGGTCGCGCGCGTCTGGCCGAAACAGTCGCAAGCGCCAGTTTTGACGAGTGCTTCCAAGGTCTTTTTACCAAGGGAGCGTCCATCCACCCGCTCGCATAGTTCGGAAAGCGTCTTGAATTTTCCGCTTTCACCCCGCGCTTTCAGGATCGTCTCGACGGCGCCTTCACCCACGCCCTTGATCGCCGCCATGCCGAAGCGGATGGCTTTGCCGTTTTGCGCCGGGGCGAAATAAACACCACTTTCATTAACGTCCGGCCCGAGCACCTCGATACCCACTTCGCGCGCCTCGGCGATGTATTCGCTTAATTTTTCCGTCGCCGCCATATCGTTCGTCATCATGGCGCAGTAGTATTCGACCGGGTAGTTCGCCTTAAGATACGCGGTCTGATAGGCGACGATGGCGTAAGCGGCAGCGTGCGACTTGTTGAAGCCGTAGCCGGCAAATTTTTCGAGCAAGTCGAAAATCTGGTTCGCCTTGGTCTTGGGAATGTTGTTTTTCTCGTGACAGCCCTTGACGAAGGTCTCGCGCTGCTTCGCCATTTCTACAAGATCCTTTTTGCCCATCGCACGACGCAGCAGATCCGCGCCGCCAAGCGTGTAGCCAGCAAGCAGCTGCGTTGCCTGCATCACCTGCTCCTGATAAATCAGGATGCCGTAGGTCTCCTTGGAAATCTGTTCGAGCAGCGGATGCTCGTATTCCACTTTGATTTCACCATGGCGCCGTTTAACGAAATCACCAATTAATTCCATCGGGCCGGGACGATACAACGCCACGAGCGCGGTGATGTGCTCGATGGAGCTGATCTGAAACTTTTTGCACAGTTCGCGCATCCCGCTGGATTCCAGTTGGAACACGCCCAATGTTTCCGCACGGTTCAACAGGTCGTAAGTTTTTTGGTCATCGAACGGCAGGTGATCAATGTCAATGGTGACACCTTGCGTGCGCTTGACCATTTCACAGGTGTTGCGGATGACGGTGAGCGTCTTCAAACCGAGGAAATCCATCTTCAGCAAACCGAGTTTGCCGACGGGGTTCATCGCATATTGCGTGACGAGCGTGCCGCTTTCATCCAGCTTGAGCGGCAGGAGGTTCACGAGCGGTTCCGGGCCGATGACGACGCCTGCGGCGTGCACACTAGCGTTACGCGTGAGATCTTCGAGGATGAACGCGGTGTCAATCAACTCGCGGGTGACATCTTCGTTCTCGTAAGCCTCCTTCAGTTCCGGCACCTGCTTGAGCGCCTTCGTCAAATCCATCTTCAGGTCGGCGGGAATCAATTTTGCGAGCCGGTCGCCGTCGCCGTAGGGCAAACCCATCACGCGTCCGACATCGCGCACAACGGATTTCGCGCCCATCGTGCCGAAGGTGATGATCTGCGCCACGGCATCGCGTCCATATTTTTCACGGACGTATTCAATCACATCCGCGCGGCGGTCATCGGCAAAATCAATGTCAATATCCGGCGGGCTGACGCGCTCAGGATTCAGGAAGCGTTCGAACAGCAACGCGTAGCGAATGGGATCCACGTTCGCGATTTCCAATAGATAGGTAACGATAGAGCCGGCGGCGCTTCCGCGGGCCACGCAGGAAATGCCCTTGCTGCGGCCGTATTGCACAAAGTCCGCGACGATGAGGAAATACGAGATATAGCCCTGCATTTCGATGACCTTGAGTTCGACTTGCAGGCGGTCGATGACCGTCTGAATGGCTTGCTCCTGGTTAGGCTGATTGGGATCGAAGGTGGGCAACCGTTTGGGCTCATCAACGCCAGTGACAATGAATTCTTTTCCCTCCGCCTCCGCGTGAATCGTGTAGCGACGAAACAAACCTTCCGCGAGCAGATGTCGCAGGTAGCCGTCGCGCGTGAAATGTTCCGGCGGATTGAAAACCGGATAAAAACGCGTGTCGCCCCCTTTGGGAAAAGGAATTTCAAGATTACATTTTTCAGCTACCTCCAACGTGTTTAACACCGCTTCCGGCACCTCGGCGAAACGCGCTTTCATTTCCTCCGCGCTGCGCAGAAAAAACTGCTCCGGCACATAGCCCGCACTCATGCGCTTCGGGTCACTCAACATGGACTGCGTGCCGATGCAGACCAGGCAGTCGTGCGCGTGCGAGTGGCCTTTTTCGATATAATGCACGTCATTCGTCGCGACGCATTTCAAGCCGAACTCTTTGGCGAAGATGAGCAACTGCTTGTTAACCTTGGTTTGCTCGGGAATGCCGTGGTTTTGCAGTTCGAGGAAAAAATTTTCTGCACCGAGCGTTTGTTTGAACCAATCCACCGCATCGCGCGCCTTGGCGATTTGATCCTTCATGATCAAATCCGGAATTTCGCTAGCGAGACAGCCGGACATGCCAATCAAACCAGCGCTGTGTTGCGCGAGAATATTTTTATCAATGCGCGGCTTGTAATAGTAGCCGTCAAGGTGCGCCGCCGTAGTAAGCTTGATGAGGTTTTTGTAGCCGACCTCATCCTTCACCAGCAGGCCAAGGTGATGATACTTGTCGCCCTCGACTTTTTTACGCTCCAGACGCGAGCCAGGCGCGACATACATTTCGCAGCCGACGATGGGCTTGATGCCTTTCGCGCGGGCGGCCTGATAAAATTCAATCACGCCATGCATCGCGCCATGGTCGGTGATGGCCAGCGCGGGGAATTTCAGCTCGTGCGCCCGTTCCATGAGTTTGTCCAATCGGCAGGCACCATCGAGCAATGAATACTCGGTGTGCAGATGCAAGTGGACAAAGTCAGCGTGCGACATGGGAATAATTTAACTTCCAGGCGCCAAGACACCAAGCTGCAAAGTTTCCAAAAAAGTCTTTTATTACTAACCAACGACGATGTCGTGAAATTTCAGGATGCCAGCGGCTCGCCCTTGAACTCATTTCTTGAACTTAACGGCTAGCATCCGCACAACTTACGGAGCAATGCGAACTTTGATGCGATAGAACTGGGTCATGTCAGATGGTGAATTTGCCTGGCTCAACTCGAGCAAACCCGCGTTTCCGGCGATGTCAACCTGGCCGGATACCGAGGTCCACGAACCCGACCCCAGATTCGTCCGGACTTCCAGAGTGTAGAGGCGGTTGAGTGCCGATTGGAAGGACAGAACACATATGGAGCCGGAGGCAATGGACGCAATATGAAAAAAGTCGGTTTCATCCCGCGGGTCAGTGCCAGCAAGATATTCATACAAATTGATGACTCCGTCGTTATCGGAGTCCAGGGCTGCGTCGGACGAGTCGTTCGGGTTGAGGTTGTGCCAGAGTTCCCACCAGTCGGGTAGGCCATCGCCGTCGGCGTCATTGAGGCCGAGCGCAGCTAAGGCATCCACGCGGCCCCAGCCATAAGTATTATTGGGAATTTCGGTGCCGGCAACACCTCCGCAGGACTCGGAGTTTGTGAGGGGCACGGCGGTATGTTCAATGATGCGCTCGATGCCGTCCACTTGGCCTTTGAGTTCTGGGTGCGCTGAAATCAACAAGGCTACCACACCGACGACGTGTGGTCCCGCCATGCTCGTGCCGCTCCAGCCGCTCGCATAACCGTTGACGGGCACGCTGGAGCGGATGTTAACACCCGGCGCGGTGACATTGGGCTTGAGCCGGCCGCTACCGTCCACCGCCACCGGGCCGCGGCTGCTAAAACCGGCAATGATGTCGCTACTGTCGGTGGCCCCCACACTGAACGACGCGTCGTAAATGGCTGGCGACGTGATGGTACTGCACGCAGGGCCCTGGTTGCCGGCGGAAACGACGACCACCACCCCGGCGGCGCGGAGATTCTCGACGGCAGTTTGAAAAACCAAAAGATTGGTGGTGCCTTCGGAGGCGTCGGAATACCAGGAATCGTTGATGACATCAGGGGCCTTGGCGGGATCGGGATTTTGTCCGGCAAGATCCGTCGGCGCGAGAAACCACTGAAAACATTCGGCATAAGCGGCTGGTGTCCCCCAGCCGCGCTCCATGTTGCGACAGCCAATCCATCTGGCCCCGGGGGCGACGCCAATCTGGTTGCCGGCACCGTCATCACCCGCCATGGTGCCCATGGTGTGAGTGCCATGTCCGTTGTCATCGCAGGGAGAAGTCGTATTGTAGCCGTAGGGATTGGTGCTGGTGAAGTGAGAATCAGTCGTGTGAATGGCATCATGCCAGTTGTAATTATGATTGGCATTGGTGCCGTCCCAGCCCCGGTAGTGATGGATGAGCGCGGGGTGATTCCATTGGTAGCCGGTATCCTGGCCACCGACCACGACACCCTGACCGGTATAGCCCAGTGCCCACACATCGGGGGCGTGGATTTGGGCAATGTTCCATTCCAGCGTCGTGGTTAATTTGGAAGCTACGCTCCGGGAAGGAACCTCGGGCGCGCGGGCGTGAAAATTGGCAATCAGACGCACGGTCTCGGTCCTTTGCGCCAGTGCTTGAATGGACGCGACATCACCTTGCGCCCAGATTGCATTCGCGATCCAAAATGAACGATGTTTCAACCCTCGCCGTTGAAGCTCATCCAGCACCGGTGCTTGTGTGCGTTGCGCCGTTTCCGATAGACGCTCATAAACATAACGGCCCTTGGCCTCCTTGGTTTTAAACGCCGCCGCACCGCTTAAATCCGCCTGTTCGGAGAAGACGAGAATAAATTCATTGGTGGCCGGCGCGCCTTGCAGCAGGCGCGGGTCCACTTTATTCTGCCAGTTTTCCGGGAGGCCGGCTCGTCCGGTCAAAACCACCAGAACCAGACCGGCACATTTTACGATCCATTTCACAAAGTCTGCCGGCGCATAGCAGAGGGCAAATCAGTTACTGATCCGTCACCGTGTCGTAGAACTTCAAGACATCGCCCTTCTCGCCCTTGAGTTCGGCTTCCTTGAACTTGATGGCGGTGCGCGGATGCTGGTTCAACATACCAGTAAGCAGATACGGAAGGTCATAGCCCCAAAGCAACTTCGCACGCAGCGGCTCGATATGGTTTTGTACGCAGTCGAGCACGGGACGCAGTTCGTATTTGGGGTTGTGCAGAAACGCGAGGAGCAATTCCATCTGGCAGTTGCCCGCACCGCGACCGAGGCCAGCCATGGTGGCATCAATAAAATTCGCCCCCTCAACAATGCCCTCGATGGTATTGGCAAAGGCGAGGTGCATGTTGTTGTGCATGTGCATGCCCACTTCCTTGCCGGAGGCCTTGCAGTAGCCGAGATATTTTTTTACAAGCGCGCGGATCTGTTCGCTATAGAACGCGCCGAAGCTGTCCACCACATAGATTGCCTTGGCCTCGGATTTGGCCATCATTTCCAGGCCCACTTCGAGTTCGTCATTGGGAATGGTGGAAGCAGCCATGAGATTGAGGGTGGTTTCGTAGCCCTTGTCGTGCGCGTCCTTGACCATTTCCAGCGCGGTGGGCACCTGGTGGATGTAGGTTGCCACGCGAATCATGTCCAGAACGGAATCCTTCTTTGGCAGAATGTCCTCGTGGTAATCGCTGCGCTCGGCATCGGCCATGACGCAGAGTTTCAATTTGGTTTTGTTGTCGCCCACGATGCGGCGGATGGATTCCTCAGTGCAATATTTCCAATCGCCATGTTCGCCGACCTTGATGCTTTTGCGCGACGATTTGTAGCCGATCTCCATGTAATCCACGCCAGCGGCGACACAGGTGTCATAGACGACCTTGACGATTTTGTCCTCGAAATGGTGATTATTCATCAAGCCACCGTCGCGGATGGTGCAGTCCACCACCTTGATTTCAGGGCGGTAGGAGAGCCAGCGGCTGGCGGCGTTATTATTTTTTGATTCGTCGGCTTTCATAATTTTCAATGACTTCAATTTATCTGGGTGAGTGAACATTGTCGCTAAAATGGATAGAAGATGAACAGAACAAATTCAGCCAACCTTTCGACGCTTTTTGCGGCGGTTCCAACCGATCAATGTTTTCCAAGCACTTTTCCCATTGCAGTCAAAACTTGCGCGGGCAAGATTTCCGCAAGGCAATGTCGGGCAGCGCAGCAAACGGCGGAATTGCCGTCACAATCACACCTGCCGCCGGTCAAAACCTGATGGCGGGCACCCATTGGCGCCCAGCGGGAAGGCGAAGTCGGTCCGAACAACGAAATCGTCGGCACGCCCAGGCCGGCGGCGAAATGCAGCGGCCCGGTGTCGCCGGAAATGAAGATTCCTGCCCGCGCCAGCACCGCGAGAAACAGTGGCAACTCGGAAATCTGCGGCAAAATCACGGCCTCCGGCGCGAGTTTTTTCAATTCCGCCATCAACGCGGCTTCGCGTTCACCCCGTGCGGTGGTAAAGACAACACGGCAACCGCCCGCCGTGGCGAGCCCATGAAATTCCGCCCAATATTTCAGCGGCCACTCTTTTTTTTGCTGACTCGAAGCGACGTGGCAAATCACTGCCTGTTCACCCAGGAGAATTTTTCCCGCCGCATCCGCCAATGAAGTATCCGCATGGATTTCAGCTTCAAGCGAAGCCGACGGCGGAATTTGCCAGCCGGACAAGAGCCGTACCAGTCGCAGGGATTCATGCGGGAAATTCTCTTCCGCTACGACACGCTGGTTATAGAAAAGTTTTCTCCCAATAAACCCGCCGCGCTCATCCCAGCCCAGCCGGTGCTTTGCGCCAATGAGAAGACTTAAAATCGCCCCACGGTCGTTGCTGGCAAAATCCACGGAACCATCAAAACGCTCACGGCGCAAGGCGCGGATTAGCGGCCAAGTAACACTCAAGCTGGCGCGGCCACGCCGCCGCGGCATGGCCCAAACACGTGTCAACCAAGGTAAATGTTGAAAAAGCGGCGCAATTTCCGCCGGAACGAGCAGATGGATTTCACTCTGCGGAAAGTGTTCACGCAGAGCGCGGAGCGCTGGAGTCATCAGCACGGCGTCGCCGAAGTATTTGAACTGCAGCGCGAGAATTTTTTGGGGCGGGACGTTCACGCCGGGGACCCCTTGCCTTCCGCCATCGTTGTCATGGTTTGAAATTAAAGGCGCGGGTTGATTTAGTCCAGCCGCCAGACGCTACCTCAGCCCGCCTTGCCAGAAAACAATTTCAAACCCATCGTACCCGCAACAATCATCACCAGACAGACAATGCGGCCAACTTCACGGGATTCGCCCAGAATCAGCATGCCAAACAACGCCGTGCCCGCCGCGCCGATGCCGGTCCACACTGCGTAAGCCGTGCCCATCGGAATTGTCTTAAGCGATAGAGAAAGAAGATAAAAGCTGACGGTCATGGTGGCGAAGGTGGCGGCGGTTGGCCAGAGACGCGTGAAGCCGTTCGTGTATTTCATGCCGATGGCCCAGCCGATTTCCAACATACCGGCAACCAGAAGATAAAACCAAGCCATAATCAATTCCCCCTCACTTCCGCCGACATGCCATGCGCGTCGAGGCCTTCCAGCTCGGCGAATTTCTTCACGCCCTTCAGCGCTTTTCTGAGCGAAACCCGGTTGTATTCCACCACGCTTGTGCGGCGCTGAAATTGATCCACGGTCAAGCCGGCGAAGCTTGCACCCGCACCATCGGTCGGCAATACATGGCTCGGCCCGGCGACATAATCACCCAGCACCGTCGGCGACCAATTGCCGAGAAAAATCGCGCCGGCGGTGATGATGCCGGTGCTCACCTTGCGCGCGTCACGCGTGATAACTTCGCAGTGCTCCGGCGCAATCTGGTTTGCCAGCGCCACGGCCTCAGCGAGGCCAGCCACCTGAATCAACCAGACATTCCGCTCTAAAACACGCCGGATTAAATCACGGCGGGAACACTTGGGAAGCTGCCGGGCAATTTCCTTTTCGACCGTCGTGAGAACTTTCGCGGAGGTCGTCACCAGCCAGACACGTTCGTGGCCGGAGCCGTGCTCAGCCTGCGCCAGCATGTCTGAGGCGACAAACTTTGCATTCGCGGTGTCGTCGGCCAGCACGAGCAAATCGCTCGGCCCGGCGAGCAGGTCAATCGCCACGCGCCCGACCAGCAACCGCTTGGCCATGCTTACATAGGCGTTGCCGGGGCCGAAGATTTTCTGCACGCGACGAATCGTGTTGGTGCCGTAAGCCATCGCGGCCACCGCCTGCGCGCCGCCGACACGGTAAATTTCCGTCGCTCCCGCCGCGCGCGCGGCAAAGAGGATTGCGGAATTGATGGATCCGTCCTTGCCGCACGGCGTGGTGACGACGATTTCCTTGCAGCCCGCGACTTTGGCGAGCGTGATGGTCATCAGCGCCGTCGAAACGAGCGGCGCGGTGCCGCCGGGAATGTAAACGCCAACGCGGGTAAAGGGATCAAACTTCTCGCCTACGCTCGCGCCATGGGAATTCTTCGCCGACCAGCTTTTGCGCAAGGATTTTTTTGCGAAACCGGCGATGTTCGCTTCAGCTTCAGCCACCGCCGCGCGCAATGATTCATCGGCAACGAGCGAGGCGTTGAACAATTCCGCCTGCGTCACGGCGAGTTGTTCAGCGGCCAGCTTGGCACCGTCAAACTTTTCCGTAAATTCCAGCACCGCATCGTCACCGCGCACGAAGACCTCGTGCAAGATCGCCTTGGTGCGCTGCTCGATTTCAGCGTCAAACAAACTGGTATCCGCAGAAAGCGCGCGAATCTTCGCAGCGTAATTCTTGTCGGTATGGCGAACGGTTTTCATGGCCACAGGATATGAAGAATCTGCGGCCAAGTCAAAATTCGCGGGTGCACTTTTCTGGAATCTGTGTATATCTGTGTGCATCTGTGGCTATGAAAAATCCCATCATCGTGGCGCTCGACGTGCCGTCGGCGGAACAGGCATTGAAACTCGCGGAACAGGTCGCGCCCGCCGTCGGAGCGTTCAAGATCGGCAAGGAACTGTTCGTTTCCGCCGGGCCGGACATCGTGAAGCGTGTCCGCGCGACCGGGGCAAGCGTGTTTCTCGACCTGAAATTTCATGACATCCCGAACACTGTCGCCAAGGCGGTCGCCGCCGCCACGCGGCTGGACGTGCAGATGATCACCATCCACACCAGCGGCGGCGGCGAGATGATGCGCGCGGCGGAAAAATCCGCACAGGACACGGCAAAGTCACTCAGCCTGCCCGCGCCGCTTGTGCTCGGCGTCACGGTGCTGACCAGTTCGGATGCGAACACGCTCGCGGAAATCGGCTGTGAATCCAACGTCGGACGGCAAGTCGAACGGCTCGCGACGCTGGCGGTGAAATCCGGTTTGCGCGGTCTGGTCTGCTCGCCGCTGGAAATCGCGGACTTGCGGCAGATTCTTCCGCCGGAGATTCAGCTCGTCACGCCCGGCATCCGCACCGGCGCAGAAAAGGCCGACGACCAGAAGCGCACGCTGTCACCCCGCGAGGCGATTCAGGCCGGCGCAAGCTGGCTGGTGATTGGCCGGCCGATTTACGCGGCAGAAAATCCGCGTCTAGCGGCAGAGAAAATTTTGGAATCCATTTTTTAGCCACAGACAGGCACAAATGAAACACAGATTGAAATTATGAATATAAAAGCCATTACCGTGGTTGCCACGTTTGAAGCCAAACCCGGCAAAGAAATTGAATTGCGAGCCGCGCTGATTGGATTGGTCGCACCCACGCGCAAAGAAGCGGGCTGCCTCAATTATGATTTGCACATTTTGCCCGAAGACCCGGCAAAGTTTCTCTTCCACGAAAACTGGACGAGCAAGGCGCATCTCGACGCGCACTTGCAATCAGCACATATCAAAGCCTTGCTGCCGCGCGTGGACGAGCTTTGCACGGCGTTCCCAACCATCACGATTTGGGAAAAAATCGGCTAAGAAGATTCCATGAAAACATATTTTGGAGTCTGCCACTATTTTCCGCTGGCACTATTGCTCGCCGCTGGTTGCGCGACCGAAAAGCCCTCGACCCGTTTCGTTGGAACGGATTTATCCGGCTGGCGCCAGCCGGCCGGCGATTGGAAGGTTGCGCGTTCGGTTGCGCTCGATCCGAGCGACGCCGCGAAATTCGTTGTGACCCCGGGCGCGGGCATTTTCGTAAACGGCGACCAAGGCAAGACATCGCATTTCACAACCGAGGCGGAGTTTGGCGACGCAAACATTCACATCGAGTTCTGCATCCCGAAAAATTCCAACTCCGGAGCCTATGTCATGGCCCGTTATGAGGTGCAGGTCTATGACAGCTTCGGCGTGGCGCAGGACAAATATCCGGGCATCGAATGCGGCGGGATTTACCCGCGCTGGATCAATGAGAAAAACATCGAGGGACATTCGCCGCGCGTGAACACCAGCAAGCCGCCGGGCGAATGGCAGACGTTTGACATCACCTTTCGCGCGCCACGCTTCGACGCAAGCGGGAAGAAGATTGCCAACGCGAAGTTCATAAAGGTCCGACACAACGGCCAGATCATCCATGAAAATGTTGAATTGAACGGACCGACCCGAGCTTCGTTATTCGGCGACGAGAAGACGACCGGACCACTGATGTTGCAGGGAGATCACGGCCCGGTGGCGTATCGAAACATCCGCATCACGCCGGCAAAACTCGATTGATCAGGTTAGGACTTCGTGGATCAGCTTGCCGAACTTCGGGCGATGGGGCGAAACAACAAACGCGGCCTTCAATCCCGCCAGCGCTGATTTTACGCCAGCCTCGCTCTCGGCGGTCCTGGCCAGAGTGCTACCGACCACCACTTTTTGACCAGACATCGCAAGCTGGTTCATTCTCAGTCTGACTGATTATCCGACGAACCTCTTCGCCGCGATGGTCGAGTTGTGGCCGCCGAAGCCAAACGAATTGTTCACGATGGCGTTCACCGGCATCTGGCGCGCGGTGTTGGCCACATAATCCAGGTCACATTCGGGATCAGGATTCTGCAGGTTGATGGTCGGCGGGACGATGCCGTGCTTGATGGCCAGGGCGCACGCGGTCATTTCCACCGCGCCGGCCGCGCCCAGCATGTGACCGGTCGCGCCTTTGGTGGAGCTGACAACGAGCTTGCGCGCGTGATCGCCGAAAACCGTTTTTACCGCCTGCGTTTCGCAGACGTCACCCTGCGGCGTGGAGGTGCCGTGGGCGTTGATGTAGGAGATGTCAGTCAGATTCAGGCCGCCGGAACGCAAAGCCATTTTCATGCAGCGCGCCGCGCCTTCACCGCCGGGTGACGGCGAGGTGAGATGATGCGCGTCGGCCGTATTGCCATAGCCGGCAATTTCGCAATAAATCTGCGCACCGCGTTTTCTGGCATGCTCCAATTCTTCGAGCACCAGCACGCCGGAACCTTCGCCCATGACAAAGCCGTCGCGATCCTTGTCGAACGGACGGGAGGCCGTTTTGGGGTCGGCGTTGCGCGTGCTCATGGCGCGCATGGCACAAAAGCCGCCGATGCCGATGGGCACAATCGTCGCCTCGGCTCCACCGGCCAGCATGACTTGCGCATCGCCCATTTTGATGGTGCGCCAAGCCTCGCCGATGGCGTGATTCGCCGTGGCGCAGGCGGAGCAAGTGGCGAAGTTCGGCCCGCGCAAATTGAAATACATCGAGACGAGACCGGAGGCCATGTTGGAAATCAACATCGGGATCATGAACGGCGAGAGCCGGCCGGGGCCGCGTTCGAACAAGATTTTCAACTGCTCGCTGGTCGTCTGCAATCCGCCGATGCCGGAGCCGAGGAACACGCCGATTTCATCGAGGTTTTCCTTGTCGAGTTCGAGCCCAGAATCTTTCAGCGCGCTCCACGCGGCATAGACGCCGAATTGCGAGTAGCGATCCGTGCGCCGGATTTCCTTGGGCGAAGAAAACGCGGGCGCCGGGTCAAAGTTTTTCACCTCACCCGCGATCTGCGTGGCGAACGCCGACGCGTCAAATGCGGTGATTTTATCAATGCCGCACTGGCCGGTGATCAG
This sequence comes from uncultured Verrucomicrobia subdivision 3 bacterium, assembly GCA_903858275.1. GTDB lineage: Bacteria > Verrucomicrobiota > Verrucomicrobiia > Limisphaerales > UBA11358 > UBA11358. Next base: position 27,641 of record CAIOIC010000109.1, read on the forward strand.
GTTTTGCCAGAACGTTTTCAGGTCGTGGCCGAGCGGCGTGACGACGCCCAAGCCGGTGATGACCACGCGACGGTCAGAATAGTTGCTTGCCATGGGAAAAGGAAACGGGGCAGTTCGGGCTGTGTCCAGCCAAAACTGCCCCGACAGTTCAATTTTTGTTTATTTGGCGTTTTCTTCGACGTATTTCAGCACGTCGCCGACGCTCTGGAGTTTTTCCGCCTGGTCATCCGGCACTTCGATGCCGAATTCCTCTTCCAGCGCCATGACCAGCTCGACGGTGTCGAGTGAATCGGCACCGAGGTCTTCGATAAACTTGGCGGACGGAACGACTTGATCCGGCTTCACACCGAGTTGTTCGACGATGATATCTTTTACGCGTTGTTCGATAGGTTTGTCTGACATAATTTGACTGTTTATCTAGCTTGCAACCGCCGTCGGCGTCAAGCCTCGATTTGAATTTTATTTCGCTCCGAAAAAACTTTACTGTTGCCGCCGCGCCAGCCAGCGCCGGCGAAAAGTCTGGCCATTTACGCTGCACCAGTTTTTACATCACCATTCCGCCGTCCACCGTCAGCACTTGACCGGTAACGTAACGCGCCGCAGGGCTGCCGAGGTAAAGCGCCGCGCTCGCGATGTCGTCCGCCTCGCCGAAGCTGCCGAGCGGAATCTGCTTGAGCAACGCCGCCTTCATTTCCTCTTTCAACTCGGAAGTCATGTCCGTCTGGATGAAGCCCGGCGCAATGGCATTCACCGTGATGCCGCGACCCGCGAGTTCCTTGGCGCACGACTGCGTGAAACCGATCAAACCGGCCTTGCTCGCCGCGTAATTGCATTGGCCGGCATTACCAATGAGGCCGATGACCGACGAAATGTTGATGATGCGGCCCGTGCGCGCCTTGATCATCGCGCGGCTGAATGCCTTCGTGACGAGGAACGCGCCCTTAAGATTGGTGTTCAGCACGGTGTCCCAGTCCGCATCGCTCATGCGCATCAGCAGACCATCGCGCGTCACACCGGCATTGTTGACGAGAATGTCCACCTTGCCGGCCTCGGCCAAAATCTTCTCGGCGGCGGCATTCACGGCGGCGGCATCCGCCACATCCACGGCGTGCGCCCACGCCTTGCGACCGAGCGCGCGGATTTCCGCCGCGACCTTCTCGGAATTTTCCTGCGTGCGCGAAACGACAACGACATCCGCGCCTTCTTGGGCGAATTTCAAGGCGATGGCGCGGCCGATTCCACGCCCCGCGCCGGTGACAACAGCAATTTGATTAGCAAGTGAACTCATAGGTTTAAATGATATTGGACAGATTTTTTCGGTTTAGACAGAATTTTTTGAGCAATAAATTATTTCGTCAGATTTTTCATTTGAGAGTTTATTCCTCTGGTGTGTCAATGAACCAGGAGCTTCGCATCGCACTGGGAATCACACGGATCAACCTAAATCCCGCAGGTTGCCTCGAAAGATTACCAGACAAGAAGTCGCTTCCACTTCCGGGGGGGGGCAGTCAATAAAACGGAAGTTTTGGCACAAAAAATCAGATGGTAGAAAATTCATCCTTATTTCCAAGGACTTACCGGAGGAAGGTTCAGGGGGAAATCCATCACGAGCCTTGATGGCTCGTGAAATCTCTCCCCCAAGCGGGACAAATAGGAAGGTACAAGGAGAGGAACTCCCCAGCACGTTTTCAAGTAGTTCGCTTGACCATCCGACTCATCCAGATATGGGCAAACAGGTTCGCAACGCAAACCCAGTCTGCCGTTTTCAAGCGGCTGCGCCAGGCATTCCACTAAAAACTTTAACGATACACTTTTCTTTACCAAGTTCAGGCTGATTGTTTTAAGTGCTTGATAGAGCACTTAAAACTTTACCAATCCTTTACCATTTTTATTTTTCGGGTGGTAAAGTTCGGGCGGAGAAAGAACATGGACGGTGCAGCGCGCCCGCCCTTACCGGTGCCATTTCCGAACTGGTTGAGTTTATTCATCAGCGATAGTTACAGTTTCCAGCCCAAGCACACAAACCGCACGCATGATTTACACCCCCTCTCCCCAGGGAGAAGAGCCAAAGAAAACTTTGGAAACAGCCACCACCCGGCAGTGCCGTCGACAAGAAACTTTTTACGCCGAGTGCCGCCGATTGTCAAAAAGATTTTTCGAAGAAAAATGCGGAGAAAATTCCAGGCAGGAACAGACACGAATTAGCACGAATTTACGGGCAGCACATCGGCCGTGAAAGGGCGCAGAAGCCCCGAAAAGCTCCACCGTGAACCATGCCGGGCACACGAAAATGGACGCGGGAAGAGCAACCCCAGACGGGCCCCAATGAAACACTGATGGGGGCCACAAAAAGGAACCCGAGGGTGACCCGAGGTTCAACCCAACAGCGGTTTCCTGGGTTTATAGTTTTAGAACCTTCTCGGTGGCTTCCAAACTAGCCACGTCCGCGACATTCAGCATCGTCGCCGTTTTATCAATGCGCTTCATGAAACCGCTCAACGCCGTGCCCGGTCCGAGTTCGATGAACCGCGTAAAACCCTGCGCCAGCAACGCGCGCATCGAGGTTTCCCACAGCACCGACGCGCAAACCTGCTCGACCAGCTTGGCGGAAATATCCACCGCCGCGCCGTGGGCCCGGGCCGTGACGTTGGAAATCACCGGCACGCCGGGCGAAACCAGATTCACCTTCGCCAGTTCCGCCGCGAGTTTCGGCTGCGCGCCCGCCATGAGCGGCGAGTGATAAGCGCCCGCCACTGGCAGCGGCAACGCGCGTTTTGCGCCCCTGGCCTTGGCGAGTTCGCACGCTTTCGTGATTTTTTCCGCGGCGCCGGAAATCACGAGCTGGCCGGGGCAATTTAAATTTGCCAGCACCACGCCCGCCGCCGCACAAACCTCGCGAGTCGGCACTTCGTCCAGACCGATGATCGCCGCCATGCCGCCTCCGGTCACGTCACAGGCTTCCTGCATGAATTTGCCGCGCTGCCGCACCACGCGCAGTCCATCCTCAAAACTCATCGCGCCGGCGGCCGTCAAGGCCGTGAATTCGCCGAGCGACAAACCGGCAGTCGCTTCATATTTCAGATCCGGCACCTGTTCCTTGAGCAATTGGAAGCAAACCCAGCTCACGAGGAAAATTCCCGGCTGGGCGTTTTCGGTCTTGGTCAAATCGACTTCCGGGCCGTTGAAACAGACGCCGGCAAGATCGTAGCCCAGCACGATGTTGGCGCGGTCGAACCACGCCCGGGCGGACGGGAATTTCCCGGCAAGGTCCTGGCCCATGCCGACAACCTGCGCGCCTTGACCAGCGAATAACAATGCGGTTTTGCTCATGCGGAAATTTTAACAACAAAGACCCAAAGACGCGAAGGGGAAAATTTTCATTCTGCTTTGCGCCCTTGCGGCTTTGCTGTTTAATTCAAGGAATATGTTTTCACACGTCGTGATGTGATTGACATTAGTGACAAAGTTAAAGAACAGATAATATGAATCAAAAAGCCTTTTCCCACATCGTCATTTTTTGGACGGACCCGGCCAAACCCGAGGCTGCGGATGCCGTCATTGCCGGCGCCAACAAATTTCTCAAGCCCATTCCCGGCCTCACTCATTTTCACATCGGCAAAATGGCCGGCAGCCACCGGCCAGTCGTGGATCAAAGCTACCAGCTTGCGCTCAACACGGTTTTCACCAGCAAACAGGCACAGGACGAATATCAGACGCATCCCCAGCATCTGGAATTCATCGCGCACTGTGTAAAGCCGTTCGTGAAGAAAGTCGCGGTTTACGACTTTGAATAGAAATTCCCGCCGCCGACCGGCCGCCGTTTGCCCGCCGGTTTGTATTAAATTCTCGTCGTGACAGTCCGGCGGCGCGTGGCTTAACCTGCGCCAATGCAACAAACGACGCTGACTCTTGGCCACTCGCCCGACCCGGACGACGCCTTTATGTTTTACGCCTTGGCGAAGGATTTGATTCCCACGCATGATTTTCGGTTCCAGCACATTTTGCAGGATATCCAGACGCTGAACGAACGCGCCATGCGCGGCGAACTCGACATCACCGCCGTCAGCATTCACGCTTACGCCTTCGTCTCTGACAAATACGCGCTGCTGCCCAGCGGCGCGAGCATGGGCGATGGTTACGGCCCGATGCTGGTGGCGAAACAGAAGTTTTCCCGCGAAGAAGTTGCGAAGAAGAAAATCGCCGTGCCGGGAACCATGACCAGCGCGTTTCTAGCACTGCAACTCTGGCTGGGCAAGCCGGCGAAGGAAATCAATTTTGTCATCGTGCCCTTCGACCAGATTTTTGCCGCCGTGAAAAATGGGGCGGCGGAAATCGGCCTCATCATCCACGAAGGCCAGTTGACCTACCAAAACGAAGGACTCGTCGTGTGCGAAGATCTGGGCGTCTGGTGGGGCAAACAAAACGACGGTCTTCCCCTGCCCCTCGGCGGGAATGTGATCCACAAGAAATTTGACCGCGCCACGCGCAAGCAGATTTCCGACATCCTCACAGCAAGCATCCAGTTCAGCCTCGACCATCGCCCGGAGGCGGTTCAGCACGCCCTGCAATACGCCCGAGACATGGGCTGCGACCTCGCGGACAAATTTGTCGGAATGTATGTCAACCACTGGACACTCGACTACGGCGACAAGGGCCGCGAATCCATCCGCCGCTTCCTCGGCCAGGCCTTTGAGCGCGGACTGATTCCGCACCGGCAGGAATTAGAATTCGTCGTTTAAACTGTTCACCTCCACAGCAGCCTGGCGAATTCCACGCCTTCTTTGGCTAGCAAAGTATTTGCTTTACCAGCCAACGTGCAGCACTATATTGTCATTGTATTGACAATATTTGCAAACCTATGAGCAAACCGAAGATCATTGCCTATTTGAAGCCGACTTGCGGCTGGAGCAATGGCGTGCGCGCCATCCTCAAAAAATACGACCTGCCGTATGAGGATCGCGACATCATCAACAATCCTGCCCAGCGCGCGGAAATGATTGAGAAAAGCGGCCAGATGTTCAGCCCGTGCGTTGAGATCAACGGCCAGATGCTGGCCGACATCAGCGGCGACGAGGTGGAGGCGTGGATGCTGTCAAACAACATTGTGACTCCGAATGACCGCGTGCCAGATGCGCCAACCAATGAGTCATGCAGCAAGCACACGCATCTGTATGCCAAGGTTTAAATAAATTTTGGGGTGGGGGACAAACGCCGCATCGGACTCCGATGCGGCGTTTTATTTCGTGAAATCAGAGCCAAATTCGATTAAACCATGCGCATGCGAATTGTCCCGAAGGCTGCCGCGATGCAAAAACTCGCCCGGCACTGGAAACGCGCCGGGGTGAAAATCGGCCTGGTGCCGACGATGGGCTATCTGCACGCCGGCCACCTGAGCCTGGTGCGCGAAGCGCGCCAGCGCGTCGGCAAAACCGGCAAAGTCGTGGTCAGCATCTACGTCAATCCCACCCAATTCGCGCCAACCGAAGATCTTGCCAATTATCCGCGCGATTTGGAGCGCGATCTGAAAATGTGCCACGCCGAGGGCGCGGACGTGGTGTTCATGCCGGGCGACGCGGAAATGTATCCGGGCAAAGCGGAAGGAAAATACAGCACTTACGTCGTCGAGGAAAATCTGGGTCGCGGGATGGAAGGCGCGGCGCGACCGGTGCATTTTCGCGGCGTGACGACGGTGGTGGCAAAATTGTTCAACCTTGTTTTACCGGACGTTTCCGTATTCGGGCAGAAAGATTTTCAGCAGGCGGCCATCATCCGGCGCATGGTGGGTGATTTGAATTTTCCCGTGCAAATCATCGTCGCGCCGACGCGGCGCGAGGCGGACGGGTTGGCGATGAGTTCCCGGAACAAATATCTGGATGCGGAACAGCGCGCGCAGGCGGTGATTCTGTTCCACGCGTTGCAGGCGGCAAAAAAAGCGGCGGCAAAAAAAACCGTGCGGGCGGCGCGGTTGAAAAAGGATTTGCAGGAATTCATCACCGCTGCGCCGCTGGCGCGACTGGATTATGTGGAGTTTTTTGATCCCGAAACCTTGCAGCCGGTGGCGCAGGTGAAACGTGGCACGCACATGGCGCTGGCGGTATTTTTCAGCAAGACGCGGTTGATTGATAACGCGCAAATTTAGGCCTGCGCCGAAAATATTTTAGCCTTGTAAAACAGGGTTGTTGAATGTCGCAGTGGCAGTTAGATTGGACATTATTGATGAACCCGATTCTATTTAACCTGCTTGTTGTTCCGGCCTTTCTTGCTTTACGCATGCGCAATACGATTCTTCTGATTTCCTTTGCTGGCGGTATGGCCCTGAATGTCTCCTCAGTCTTGGCTGACAATCAGGAGGTCAATGGGCAACACGCGGGAATCGGTGTCGTTGAAGTTAAGAAAAACAACCAGCATACCCAGCATCCCGATGCCCAATGGTTTCCGGAGGCCGGGCTTGGCCTTTTTATCCATTGGGATGAAGCTTCCGTTCGTTATCTGGAAACTTCATGGCCGATGATTGCCGGCACAGGTCTTTTTTGGGCCAATCCTCCAAAGGTGATCAAAGATGATCCCGCCGAGTTCGCTCGCATCATCCGGGAGCAGGATTATAATCTGGACGGAAAAAAACCGCAAATCACCCCGAATCAATACTGGGCGCTGGCGAAGGAGTTTAATCCCACCAATTTTCATCCGGAAATCTGGCTCAAGAAAGCAAAGGAAGCCGGGTTTGTTTATGCGGTGTTGACCACCAAGCATCACAATGGACTTGCCTTGTGGCCTTCCGCCTATGGCGGGTTCAACACCAAGGACACGCCCATGAACGGGCGGGATTTAGTGAAAGAATATGTTACGGCCTGCCGCGCTGTTGGTTTGAAGGTGGGGCTTTATTTTTCCGGGCCGGACTGGCATTTCGAGCGGGATTACATGAATTTCATGTATCACAAAACCGCCAAAAAATATGCCGGCAAATTGCCCGAACTGGGACCAGATCACGAAGCTCGCCCGCTCCAGCACACGCCTGAAGAGATTGCGGCCCACCAAAGAGCCGTGGCCGAGATGGTGCGCGGTCAGATTGAGGAATTGCTTACAAAATACGGCAAGATTGATCTGATCTGGTTTGACGGCGGGCCTTCGTGTCCGGAACGTGGTGACATCATGCCGATTGAGCGCATCCGGCAGCTCCAGCCGGGCATTGTCATCAATCCCCGCTTCCACGGCCACGCTGATTTCATCACACCCGAAGGGAAATTACCCGACGGACTCCATTTGAAGGCCGATGAATGGGGAGAACTTTGTTCCTGCTGGGCAACAAGCTGGTCCTACACCCAAAAACCATTCCGTTCACTGAACAATGTCCTGACCGAGTTGGTGCGCTGCCGTGCCGCTGGAATCAACAACCTGCTGGACATTGGCCCGATGTCCACCGGCGATTTTCCGCCGGAGGCGTATCCAAACTTGGAGGCATTGTCGTCGTGGATGAAAAACAACAGTGAATCCATCTATGGCACACGCGCATTGCAGGGCAAAGAAGAGGCTTGTGTGCCGGCAAGTTCCAAAGGTGACTTCCGTTATCTGTATCTGGTGCCCAACCGGAAAGGCAAAAAAGAACTCACATCCGCCTCCATTTCCGGCATCCGTCATCCCGGTCCTTATCAGGCGCGGATACTGGGCGATGCCCGGGAATTGTCCGTCAAAATGGAGGGCGATTTTTCCCCGACGCAGCCGGTGACGAGCCTGAAAGTTGGCAGTCCGAGCGGGCACAAGGGAAATGGGGCGCAAGGCGTGGAATCCTCCGTCGATGAAGATACCTCGACCAAATGGTGTGTGTCTCATGGCGGACGGTTTCCCATCATCTGGCAGGCTGCGGTGGTCGGCAAACGTCCTCCGGTCAATTCCTATACCTTGACATCGGCGAATGACATGCCGGATCGCGATCCCCAAGCTTGGCGCTTCCTCGGCTCCAACGATGGCTCCAATTGGACGCAACTCGACGAACGGAAAGGTGAAGCCGTCTGGGCGAAGCGGTTTTCCCCCAGGATCTTCACTTTTTCCACCCGCACCGCCTATGCCTACTATCGGATTGAGTTTTTGGGTGTCCACAACAAATCCACCCTGTTCCAGCTTTCGGAAATTGCGCTCGGACCGGAACCCGCCAGCGGCGGCACTATCACGGTGTCACTTCCCGCTGATATCGCCGACGGAAGTGTGCGTGTAATCAAGTTGTTCCCCAAAATCCAATAAGCTCCCAGGTTGAATAGAAAAACGTGAAACAATTCGACTATCTCATCCTCGGCAGCGGGATTGCGGGGCTGACCTTCGCATTGCAGGTGGCGCCGCGCGGGCGCGTGGCCATCGTCACCAAAAAAGACCGCGCGGAGTCAAATACCAACTACGCGCAGGGCGGCATCGCGGCGGTGACCAGCAAGGAGGATTCTTTCGAGTTGCACGTCCGGGACACGCTGGAGGCCGGCGCGGGCCTGTGCAAGGAAAGCGTCGTGCGCACGATTGTCGGGGAAGGCCCGGCGCGCATCGCGGAATTAATCGCGCTGGGCATGAGATTTTCGGAAAACGAACAGCGCGCGGAGGATGGTTCCCGCGAACTGGATCTGGGCCGCGAAGGCGGTCATTCCAAACGACGGATACTGCACGCCAAGGACGTGACCGGACGGGAAATTGAACGCGCCTTGCTGGCGGCCGTTTCGCGCCAGCCGAACATCGAGATTTTTGAGAACCATGTCGCGATTGATCTGATCACCAGCCAGAAGTTGGAAAAGGCGGAAAGCGGAAAGCGGAAAGCGGACCTTAAAAACTGCTGTCTCGGCGCGTATGTTTTCGACAAGAAAGCGAATCGCGTCGGGACGTTTGCCGCGCCGGTAACGGTGCTGGCAACGGGCGGCTGCGGCAAGGTTTACCTCTACACGACGAATCCAGACATCGCGACCGGCGACGGCGTGGCGATGGCGTTCCGGGCGGGCGCGAGCATCGCGAACATGGAGTTCGTGCAGTTCCACCCGACGTGCCTGTATCACCCGAAGGCAAAATCATTTCTCATCAGCGAAGCCGTGCGCGGCGAAGGCGGCGTTTTGAAAACGCTCGACGGCAAGGAATTCATGGACGCGGTTCATCCGATGAAATCGCTGGCGCCGCGCGACATCGTGGCGCGCGCGATTGACAGCGAGATGAAAAAAACCGGCGCGGATTGCGTGCATCTGGACATCACGCACAAGCCGGCGAAATTCATCATCGAGCGGTTTCCGAACATCTACCAGACGTGTCTGCGCCACGGCATTGACATCACGCGCGAGGCGATTCCCGTGGTGCCGGCGGCGCATTATCAATGCGGCGGCGTGGTGACGAACGCGGACGGCGGGACGGACATCGCCGGGTTGTTTGCCATCGGCGAGGTGGCCTGCACCGGACTGCACGGCGCGAACCGGCTGGCGAGCAATTCGCTGCTGGAGGCGCTCGTCTGCGCGCATCGCGCGGCGGAAAAAATTCTTTCCGCCCCGCTGCCGAAATCCGACCTCAAAATCCCAGTATGGCAATCCGGCAATGCGACGAATGCGGATGAACTGGTCGTCGTCGCCCACAACTGGGACGAGATCCGGCGGCTGATGTGGGATTACGTCGGCATCGTGCGGACGAACAAGCGGCTGCAGCGCGCGCAATCGCGGCTGGCGAACTTGCAGCAGGAAATCCAGGAGTATTACTGGAATTTCATCGTGACCGCCGACCTGCTGGAACTGCGCAACATCGCGACGGTGGCGGAACTGATTGTGCGGTGCGCGCTGATGCGACCGGAAAGCCGCGGGCTGAATTACAACCTGGATTTTCCGGATTTGAATCCCGACTGGGCGCAGCGCGACAGCGTGGTGCGGCGGGGAAATTAAAAACCGCCACCCGGAGGCGGCGGTTGTAAAACAAGTTTACACAAGCTCACGCCCAAAGTTTTTCCGGATAATCGCCCTTGGCAATGAGCTGGCGGATGCTTTCGACGACTTGCGGGCGGTCTTCGCGGTAGGTCACGCCAAACCACGAGTCGGCCGAGCGCAGCACCCGGCACTTGGCGCGGCCGCTGGTCACGATGTCGCCCACGGTGGCGGGAATGTAGCACTCGGATTTCTGCTCGCCGCCAGCCTTCGCCAAAAACTTCCCGAACTCCACCCGGAGCTGCGGGAACAGCGCGGGCGTGAAACCCCAGAAATTCATCGAGACCGCCTCGTCGCCGGTGAGCTGGGTGATTTTGCCGTCAGCCTCGGTATTCTTCGCGCCGCCGCCATCCGGCTCAATCTTCATCATCTCGACGATGTGCGTGAGATAATTATTGGCATCCACGCGCGAGACGCCGCGCGCCACGCTGCCGTGGGCGGACAGCGTGTTTTTAAGAATGAAACCGACCATCGCGTAGTCCGGCGTGCCGGAGGTCAAGTGTTGGGCGAGAACTTTGTAAGCCTGCTGGCCGTAGAAATCGTCGGCGTTGATGGCGGCGAAATTTTCTTTGACGATACCTTCGGCCATGAGGATGGCGTGCGTGGTGCCCCACGGCTTGGTGCGGCCGGCGGGCAATTGGAAAGGCGCGGGCAGTTTATCGAGTTCCTGATATACGTATTCCACGGCGATGCGCTGCTCGAACCGCGCGCCGACAATTTCGCGGAACTGCTGCTCGATGTCCTTGCGGATGACGAACACGAGCTTGCCGAAGCCGGCGCGCAGCGCGTCGAAAATGGAGTAGTCAATGATGGTCTCGCCGTTGGGGCCGACGGGATCAATCTGTTTGAGACCGCCGTAGCGGCTGCCCATGCCGGCGGCGAGAACGAGTAGGGTAGGTTTAGCCATGAGTTGGATTTTAATTTTCCAGCGGCAACTGTCGAGGAAATGTGTGAAAAAGCATCAAATGGGCAACGAAATGCTCCCGTAACGCAAACGCAACACTGCTTTAAGAACTAATTCTATTTTCTTCCTTGAAACGGTCTGCTCAATGGGCGACTATGAGAAATAATTATCCGCTGAAAGATTACTTTTAAGCAACCCGTGCAACAGATTTTTAAAACAACGAAGCTGGCAATCCTCGCCCTGTTGGGCTTGGGGTTGGTTTTTGGCGGTGTTGCACGCGGGCAAACTTACACGAACAACGTCAATTCCTCGATTTCCGACGGCAATCCGGTGGGTTTGGCTTCGACCACCACGGTTTCCGGCCTGACGAACGTCATCAGCAGCATTCAGGTGAACCTTGATATCACCGGCGGGTTTAATGGCGATTTATACGCCTATCTGCTGGGTCCACAAGGCGGGTTTGCCGTTTTGCTGAACCGGGTGGGCATGAGCAGCGCCAATCCCTTTTCCTACAGCGACGCGGGCTTTAATATAACCTTAAGTTCCGGCGCACCCAACATTCATTCTTATCTGAATGTGACCGACCCCCTGGGCGGTCAATTGACCGGAACCTGGGCTCCGGACGGACGCAACATCAGCCCCGGTTCCGCTCCCAGCGTATTCGATACGGCGGGGACTTCAGCCAATTTCGACCTCTTTGCCAGCACGATTCCGAATGGTGATTGGACTTTGTTTATCGCCGATTTGGGATCAGGCGGTGGCCAATCCACGCTGGTAAGCTGGGGGCTGACCATCGTTACGGTGCCCGAACCGCAGACTTGGATGCTGATTGCCGGCGGCTTTGGCGCTTTGCTGGCAACGCGACGTTTCCGCAAGTAATCCCCCCTCCTCCTCCTCCCGCTGCCGGTTTTGAACTGCCAACCATATTGAGGTGGCTTGTAATGTTAGGCCAGTCGGCTCCGAAATTCCGCGCAAGCCTTCGCCACATCCGGAGCGTTAAGGATGGCGGAAACGACACAGATTCTTTGCGCCCCTGCCGCCAGCACAGCGTCCAGCGTCTGCAAATTGATGCCGCCAATGGCAAACCACGGAACGGTCACATTTGCCGCCGCCCAATGGACGTATTCGAGCGTCACGGGCTTAGCCGTCGGCTTGGTACCGGTGGCGTAAATTGGCCCAATGGCAACGTAATCCGCCCCCGCATCGAGCGCACGCTGCGCTTGGTCCGGCGCGTGCGTGGACAGGCCAATTTTAAGCTTTGAATTTTTGGCTTTAAGCTGGTCAACGTGCGCAGGCCCAGCGTCGAAAAAATCTTCCTGGCCGAGATGACAGAAGTCCACGCCGACTTCGCGCGCAATTTCCAGATGGTCGTTGATAACGAGGCCGACGTTCGCGCGGCGGATGACTGGCAGGATATTCTCCGCCATGACGCGGATTTCATCGGCTGAAGAATTCTTTGCGCGAAGTTGAATGAGGTCGCTGCCGCCGTCGCAAAGCTGCTGGGCGACGAGTTCCGGCGCGCGGCCATGCAAATAGGCCGTGTCAACAAAGGTGTAAAGCTGGCAGTCCGCGAGCGGTTTCATTCCCGGAAATTGAACAGCAAAGACACCAAGGCGCAAAGAAAAACCATTCTCACAAACTTTGCATCTTCGTGGCTTTGTTGTTCAAAACAAAAAACGGCGGCAGGAAATCTCCCACAACCGCTTGCAAAATGGGTGTGCTTACTTCAAACCGACCAGATAGCCGAAGCGGGCGCGGAACTGGTCGGGCGTCACCTTAATGACGGCGGCAAGCTTCGCAAGCTGCTTGACGTCTTCGAAGTCTTCGCGTTCGAGGCGGATCATGTAGGCGCAGGCGCATTCATAGGCTTCGCCGTCCACGTTCACGCGGCGGTTCTGCATGCGGCCGGTCTTGGGATCGAGCATTTTTTCGAACGGCAGCGGATTCATCTTGCCGTCCACAAAGCTGATGATGGCGCCGTATTTCTCGGCTTCGGCCGAGCGGAGGAATTTCACCGCGGCATAGCCGAGGTCGCGGGTGTATTCGGCGTCAAACGGAATGGGATCGGCGCAGCGGAGTTCATAGCCAAGATCCTTGTCAATGAAGGCCATGTTAATGCCGAGCTTTTCCAAGCGCTGGGTCAACAGCTCTTTCATCAGGCGGCCAAATTCAATTTCGCCGAGCCGCAGATGACCGTGATCATCTCGGATGATTTTGCCAAAATGCTGGAGTTCGCCTTCGGGCAGCGCAGCCAGCAGGCCCTTTTCACCGATGCCTTCAATCAAGCCTTCCGCGAGCACCACCAAGCCGTATTTGGAACCCTCGGCTTTGCGCTTGATGATGGAGCCGATGATAATGTCGCAGATTTCATCCACCGTGACCGGGCGACCGCGAAATTCTTCCAGGATGATGGACAGCGTGGCGGCGCTCGCCTTGGCGATGCCCAGCGCGAGATGACCCGCCGCGCGACCCATGCTGACAATGAGATACCAGCGCGACGTCGTGCGCGCGTCTTCCATCAAGTTGCGGACGAGCTGCACGCCGTAGTGGCGCGCGGTTTCGTAGCCGAACGTCGGCGCGGTGCCGGGCAGCGGCAAATCGTTGTCAATCGTCTTGGGAACGTGGGCGACCTTGATCTTGCCCTGGCTGTGCTTGGCGACGTAGCTGGCGGAAAAGGCCGTGTCATCGCCGCCGATGGAAACCAGGGCGGTAATCCCAAGCTTTTCAAACACGGTGAAGATATTTTTCATCTGCTCCTCGGACTTGGTGGGATTCGTCCGCGCGGTGCCGAGAATGGAGCCACCCTTGAGGTGGATATCCTTCACGTCGCGGATGGTCAGCGGCTTGATCTGCGTGGTATCGCCCTGCGCGATGTATTTGAAGCCGTCGCGGAAACCTATGACTTCATAGCCTTGATTGATACCTTCGATGGTGGCGGCGGAGATGACGCCATTGAGTCCGGGCGCGGGACCACCGCCAACGAGAATTCCAAGTCTGCCTTTAAAGCTCATATTTTGAATGTTAAGTTGATGACCGCGAGATTGGCGCATATTGCCCGCATTGGGGAAAAATTCAATTCCATTCTTGCCGCAAACACCCCACAATTTGGCTGCATCATGAACCGCGCCGTATTTCTCGACCGCGATGGCACGCTCATCGTCGAAAAAAACTACCTGCACCGACCCGAAGAGGTGGAGGTTTTTTCCGGCGTCGGCCCGGCGTTGAAACGGCTGGTGGACGCGGGGTTCAAGCTCATCATCGTCACGAACCAGTCCGGCATCGGGCGTGGTTATTACACGCTGGCCGACGCCGTCCGCGTGAACGAGCATGTCTGCAACCTGCTCGCCCGCGAGGGCGTGCCGATTGAAAAATGTTACATCGCGCCGGAAGCGCCCGACCAACCCAGCCGCGGGCGCAAGCCGTCGCCGCAGTTTTTATTCGAGGCGCGGGATGAAATTAATTTGAACCTCCCAGAGAGTTTCATGGTTGGCGACAAGTTGATCGACCTCGAATGCGGCTGGAATGCCGGCGTCAAAAAAAGCATACTCGTCCGCACTGGCTACGGCGCAAAGGAAGAAAAAATGTCGCCGGCGGCGGTTGCCCGCGCGGTGGCGGTCAATGATTTGACGGAAATGGCAGATTGGGTTTTGAACTGCCAATAAATCCGCAGATTGCGCCGATTTTCGCAGACAATTTCTGCGTCAAAATAATCTGCGTTCATCTGCGAAATCTGCGGTTAAATGTTTTATGTGCGGCATCATTGGATACGTTGGAAAAAAAGCGGCCTCGCCCATCCTGCTGGAAGGCTTGCGGCGGCTGGAATACCGCGGCTATGACAGCGCAGGCGTGGCGGTTTTGGACAAAGCAACCCTGACCGTCCGTAAAAAACTAGGTAAGATTGACGAGGGCATCGCGCGCCTGCTGAAGGCCGAACCCGTCACCGGCACGCTTGGCATTGCCCACACCCGCTGGGCCACGCATGGCGTTCCATCCGATAAAAATTCCCACCCGCACCTCGACGCCTCCGGCAAAATCGCCGTCGCCCACAACGGCGTCATCGAAAACTACGACTCACTCAAGCAGAAGCTGATTCAAGCCGGGCACAAGTTCAAATCCGACACGGACACAGAAGTGCTCGCGCATCTTATCGGCGATTATTATGCCAAACGCGCCGGCAAGAACGGTGATTCGCTCACCCAGGCCGTCTGCGACGCGCTGCGCGAAGTCATCGGCACCTACGGTCTGGTGGTCATCTGCACGGATTTTCCGGACATAATGGTGGGCGCGCGGCGCGGTTCGCCGCTCATCATTGGGATCGGCAAAGATGAAAATTTTATTGCCAGCGACGCCAACGCCATCGTGGCGCACACCAAAAAAGTGATTTACCTGAACGACTACGACGTGGCGACCGTCACCGGCGACCGGTTCGACGTGCAGAATCTCGGCACGGAAACAGCCAACGTCCAGATCAGCAAGCTGGAATTTTCACAGGAGGACGCGGCGCGCGGCAAGCACGCGCATTTCATGCTCAAGGAAATCTACGAGCAGCCGCAGACGGTGCTGAACGCGCTGCGCGGGCGTTTGGATTTTGAAGGCGCGACGGCGAAGTTCGGCGGCCTGAACATGACGGCGGCGGAACTGCGGAACATTGACCGCATCGTCATCGCCGCCAGCGGCACGAGCTGGCACGCGGCGCTAGTAGGCGAATATTTGATCGAGGAACTGGCACAAATTCCGGTCGAGGTGGAGTTCGCGCACGAGTTCTGTTACCGGAATTGTCCGCTGGAAAAAAACACCGTGCTGCTGGTGCTTTCGCAGTCCGGCGAAACGGCAGACACCCTCGCCGCACTGCGCGAAGCCAAGCGGCGGGGCCACCGCGCGCTGGCCATCGTCAACGTCGTCGGCAGCACCATCGCGCGCGAATCGGACGGCGGTATTTATATGCACGCCGGACCGGAAATCGGCGTCGCCTCGACGAAGGCATTTGTCTCGACCCTTTCCATTTTAACGCTGCTGGCGGTTCATCTCGGTCGGCTGCGCCATCTTTCCGCCAAGCGCGCGCTGGATGTTTTGCACGGATTGGAAGCCTTGCCAAAACAGATTGAAAAGTTACTGACGCAAAATGATTTGCTGAAAAAGCTGGCAAAGAAATATGCGAAGGCGGAGGACTTCTTTTTTCTCGGCCGCGGCTACACGTTTCCGATTGCGCTTGAAGGCGCACTGAAGCTGAAGGAAATTTCCTACATCCACGCCGAGGGCTATTCGGCGGCGGAGATGAAGCACGGGCCGATCGCACTGATTGACGCCAAGACCCCGACGGTTTTTCTCGTGCCGCAGGACGCGATGTATGAGAAAACGATGGCAAATCTCGCCATGATCCGCGCCCGCAAAGGCCCGATCATCGCGGTGGCAACCGAAGGCGACAAGGCCACAAAAAAAGTCGCGGAAGACATGATTTACCTGCCAAAGACGCTCGACTTGCTGAATCCGATTCTCGCCAGCGTGCCGCTGCAATTGTTCGCCTATCACATCGCTGTCGCGCGCGGCTGCGATGTGGACAAGCCCCGCAACCTGGCCAAAAGCGTGACCGTGGAATAATCCTTCAATGATACCGCGGTTGTTGTTGATGCATACGGCACGACGATGGCCGCGCCTTGCGGGAAACTTACGCTGGCTGGTAGTCGATGGACTTGGGATAACTGACACAACGCAAACTCAGCGTAACTGCCGGCGGTATAAACCGAGTCGCCCGGATTGAACGCACTCACCTCACCGCGACCGCTTCAACAATCCCTGCCGCATCGCTACCTGGCGTGTAAAGCAACGCCGGTTTGCGGGCGTAATTTCCGGAACGGATGTAAGTCTCGACCGGATTAACCCCGACGGCACGCACGCGAACAAGAACTTGCCCGACATCTGGCTGTGGAACTGGCAGCTCCAGCAAACGCAACACGTCAGGTTCACCGAATTGATCTACGCGAATGGCTTTCATGTTTGCTATCGGTTCACGGATAATCACACGGTGCTCAACCTCACTCAGTTTCATAAGGGAAATTATGATTTCACATTTGAATTGCCCAAGGTAAAATGCTATGATAATTTTTCCAGATGAAGTCCAGTTTGTCAGGCTTTGCTAAATTATTTTTCAAGGCGGTTGGCCGCAACAAAAATAAAGCAGGCGTGATTCGCTTGTGCCAGGCGGCTTTCAAAAGAGCCTAAAACAGAAAATGAAAACGGCACCAACTTCACAATCCGGTGCTGTCCCGCATTGGTATAAGTGGGAAATGTTGGTGGTTCTCTGGATTGCTTTTTTCCTCCATCAAGGCTGTCGCCAGATTTACAATTCAGTGATCCCGCTCATCAAAACTGATCTCGGCTTGACCGATGTTCAGGCTGGCTTGGTCAGTTCCATTTTCACCTTGGTTTATGGTGTTCTGGTGCCGGTGGCGGGTTTGGTCGGCGACCGGTTTCCCCGCAAATGGATTATCTTTGCAAGTCTGTTGGTTTTCAGTAGTGGAACGTTGCTGACGGGGTTTAGCACCAGTCTCGTGATGATGGTGCTGCTCATCAGTATCACTACCGGCGGCGGCGAGGCGTTTTTTTATCCTTCGACCACCTCGCTGCTCGCGCAGTTTCACGAAAAAACCCGGGCGCTGGCATTGGGGCTTTTGCAAACCGGCCTTTACATCGGGATCACCGTCAGCGGGCTGCTGGCGGGCTGGATTGGCCAGACACACGGCTGGCGCAATTCGTTTCTGGTCTTCGGTGGAGCGGGCATTCTGTGGACAATCGTGATTGCCTTGCGTTTGCGCAACTCGCCGTTGCCGGCAGTAAGCACTAAGAGTACGATGGATAAAATCCCTACCCGAGAAGTTTTGTCCTATCTAATGCGCCGGCCAACGGTCTGGATGTTGAGTCTGGCCTTTGGCGGCATGGTGTTTGTGGGGGTAGGCTATATGACGTGGATGCCGACGTTTCTCTACGAAAAGTTCCATCTCTCCGTAAAAGATGCCGCACTAAACTCGATGCTCTACCACTTTAGCTTCGCCTTCCTTGGCGTGCTGGTGGGAGGGCGGGTTTCCGACGGGTTGGCGGCGCGACGACCAACAATCCGGATGGAAATTGGAATTCTCGGCCTGCTGCTCGGCGCACCGTTCATCTGGTTGATGGGCGCTTCGACAAATCTGACCATTGTCTATGTGGCGCTGGCGGGTTTTGGATTCTTCCGCGGGTTGTATGACTCGAACCTCTTCGCCGCCCTTTATGATGTGATTCCCGCGCGTTATCGTTCCTCGGCCACCGGGCTGATGCTCAGTTGCGCATTCACCGTGGGCGCGACATCGCCCGTTCTGCTGGGCTATCTGAAACAGCACATTAATCTCGGTATAGGTTTATCAGCGTTGGCGTTCGTTTATTTTTTCGGGGCAGCCTTGCTCTTCATCGCGTTGAAAGTCTTTTTTGCAAGAGATTATGTCCGCGAATAATCCTGATTCAACACACATGGATTCAACCATGCGGTTAATGAAACTCTTCATATGAAACTGGCAAACATGACCTGGCCTGAAATGGCCAAGCTGAAACGCGATCTTGTCGTTGTCCATCCGATTGCCGCGCTGGAACAACATAGCCGCCATCTGCCCTTCTTTACGGATGCAATCCTTTGCGGTGCGGTGGCGGACGGCGTCGAGGCCACGCTGCCCAGCGATGTGTTGCTGCTGCCGGTGCAGTGGCTCGGGGCCTCCACCCATCATCTCGGCATGGCGGGTACCGTGAGCGCAGAAAACGAGACGCACATCAAACTTATCGCCGAACCGATGCGCTGCCTGCTGCGACACGGGTTCAAGCGGCAGTTCGTGCTTAACGGCCACGGCGGCAACAAGGATGGTTTTCACCTAGCCCTGCGCCAGCTCATCCTGGAGTTCCCCGACGCGCAGCTTTTTGGGGCGAGTTACTGGGAAGTAGCGACCGATGAAATTGCCAGGATTTTACAAGGCCCGATCAAGGCCGTCGGTCACGCATGCGAGTGCGAGACGGCGATGATGCTGGCCATCCAGCCGGACTTGGTGCGCCGCGACGCAATCCACAACGACCTGCTGGCCACGCGCCAGCCAAAGACTTTACGCGGCGTTTACGTCGCCCCTGACATGAAAGTACAAACCGAACACGGCGGCGTGGGCTACGCGGAACTCGCCACGGCGAAGAACGGGAAATTGCTGCTCGCGGCCGTTGTAACACGAGTCGTGGAAGTAATCCGGGCGACGCAGGTCATAAAACGGCGCGGCAAACGCAGTTGAACCAAATATGAGAATCATTGACCTCAAAGCACGGTGTGTGGCAATCCCGTTGGATTGCCAGTTGCGGCACAACACAGGCGTCCATCCGGGATATTTCCTGCGGACGATCTTGGAAATCATTACCGACGAAGGCATCGTCGGCCTCGGCGAAGTCGGCGGCGGGGACCAGCGCGGTGCGTTGTTGAAACTCAAGCCGCGCATCGTCGGCCTTGATCCGTTCCACCTTGAAGTCATCAAACTCAAGGTTCTCCGCAGCATTTATTACATGTCCAACTCCAGACTCTACGGCGCGATCGAGATCGCCTGCCTCGACATCCAGGGCAAGGTGCTGGGCCGACCGGTAAGCGACCTGCTCGGTGGCGCGGTGCGAGATCGCGTGCCGATGATGGGCGAGCTAAGCTGGCGCTATGATCGTCCCGGCGGCGGCGACGACACCTGCGCCGAGGATCTCGTCGAACAAGCCGTGGAACTGCATGAGACGCTCGGCGTGAACACGGTGAAAATGAAAGGCGGCGTGGTGGATCCGGATACGGAGGTTCGCGTAATGGAACTTTGCCGCAAACGGATGGGGCCGAACTTCAACCTGCGCGTGGACGCCAACGGCGTTTGGTCGGTGGCGACGGCGGTGCGGATCGGCCGGCGGTTGGAGCCGCTCGGCCTCGAATACTTTGAAGACCCGGCGTGGGGCATCGAAGGACTGGCGGCGGTGCGGCGGCAGGTGCGTATTCCGATTGCGACGAATATGTATCCAGCGAAGTTTGACGACCTCGGTCCGGCGATCCGGCTCGACGCGGTGGACATCGTGTTGACCGATCTGCACTACTGGGAAGGTCCGCGCGGAGTGAAGGATCTTTGCGCCGTGCTGCGGACTTTCAATCTCGGGGTCGGCATGCACAGCGGCGCGGAATTCGGCATCGAGATGTCGGCCATGCTTCACACCGCCTGCACGATTCCCGAAATGCACTTCGCCGGCGACGCCGTCTATAACCATCTCACCGACGACATCATCGTCGGCGGCAAGATGCGTTATGAGGGCGGCTGCCTGCGCGTGCCGACCGGCCCTGGCCTCGGCGTCGCGCTCGACGAGGAAAAGATGGAAAAATACGAGCGCTACTACGCGGAGAAAGGCGACTACTACGCACGTTTCCACCAAGATCCGCGCCGGCCGGACTGGTATCCGATTGTGGGCGGAATGTAAGGCTTGCTATGAAAACTAATCAGTTAAAAGATAGGGTCGCCATTGTGACGGGAGCTTCGCGCGGCATCGGCCGAGCCATCGCGATCGGGCTAGCGGGCAAAGGCGCAGCCATCGTCGTCAACTACGCCACCAAGTCGGCCGCCGCCGAGGAAGTCGTCAACCAAATCCTAGCCAGAGGCGGCCAAGCGGTCGCCGTTCAGGCTGATATGAAAGACCTCGCGCAACATGAGCGGATCGTGGCGGCGGCCTGCAAGCATTTCGGCAGAATTGACATTCTGGTTAACAACGCAGCCATTACACACAGGCACCCGTTTCAGGAAGCGACCGCCGCCGCTTGGGATGAAATCATGGGGGTTAACTTGAAAGGCGTCTATTTTTTAACTCAAGCGGTGGCGCGCGTCATGGCCCCGCAACACACGGGCAAAATCATTAACATCTCCAGCGTCCACGACACGCGGGCCATGATGAACAACTCGATCTACTCCATTAGCAAAAGCGGCCTTGTGATGCTGACGAAGTCGCTCGCGCTCGAACTCGCGGAAAAGGGCATACAAGTGAACTGCATTTCGCCTGGCGCAATCGTGACTGACGAAACCCGCGACCGACTGTCAGACCCCGCATATCGTGACCGCGTCCTAGCGAAAATTCCGAGCCGCCGCGTCGGCGAGCCGGAGGAAGTGGTCGGCGCCGTTGTGCTACTGGCGTCGCCCGAATCAGATTACATCACCGGAACCACCCTCTATGTGGATGGCGGCATGTTGTTGTAAAAACATTCAGCGAAAGAACTCATATGGCATTTGACATCAAACAGCGCGGCAAACTGACCTACTACTATCGCGCCAGCCGACCCGTATTCTCCTTCGTCGTCACGGAGGCGATGCCGGATGGCGATCTCCGGGTCTATCTCGCAGGACTGACCGGAGGCGAATCGGCCACGCGCAATCTCGGCCTGTCTGACACGGCCACGATGGATCCCGACCGGGAGATTCCGCGCGTGTTCGAGACGTGGGAAGACTGGCTAAAGGAAGCGGGTGTATGCAATTCGATCACGGAACTGGATTTCATCGAAATGCATGTTTTTGGTTGCCAACCGAAGTCGCCCAGTCCGCTCGCCGATCCCGCCGGCTATGCCGCCGAAATCGAGCGCTTGCGCACGGCCTACGGACGCGCCTACGCCGCTTACTTCCATGACCATCTGCCGGAACACGGCCTGCCCGCGCGGTTCACCGTTCATGTTGTGGACGTGCCAGACAAGGTGGCGTCCTATGAGTTTTACACAACGGCGCTCCGGCAAAAAAACCGGACCGGAATAAAATCCATCTGAACACGGCTAAAAAACCTCTACGGGAAGGCTTGGGTTGTTGGGGGGGCGTATTCCGAGATAATGCATTACCAACCAAACGCCATGAATTTGAAACCAAAGATCACGACACTCGTTATCGGCCCAATTTTCCCGAAAGCCCATGTTTCGATTCAAGCGGCAAGCTCTGGTTCACAGAATGTAAAGCAGGCTGCCTGACGTGTTTTGCCGACGGAAAACTGGAGCGCCTTGCCGCCGGTGGCAAAATCGACTGCCTGTCATTTGATGCCGCTGACGACATTTGGTTCACCGATCCGGAAAGCCACAAGTTACGCAAATATCTCCGGCGGGAACAGTGCTTCGAGGGCGTGCTGGAGAGAGCGGGGGCGAACGGCTGCGATGTGGACAAGCCCCGCAACCTGGCCAAAAGCGTGACCGTGGAATAATCCTTCAATGATACCGCGGTTGTTGTTGAAGTAGAGAAACAAAAGAATTTGTTACTAGACAATATTCTTTGTAACTAGAAATTAAGTTGGCAGCGCAAGCGTGCTTATAAGCGTTTACACCAACAAAAAAACCAGTTTCCCCATGCCAGCAATTGACTCGGCACAGGCGAAAACACAAACTCCAATTTAATCCGCTTATTTATCTATGAAAATTTGCTGTCTTGTTTTATTCGCTGTGCTCCTCCCCAACATGGTTTCGGCTGCTGATTTATTCATTGCCACCAGCGGTGATGACACCAATCCCGGCACGAAAGCAAAACCGTTTGCAACCTTGAATCGGGCGCGCGCTGAAACCCGCAAGTTCAAGGAACAAGGAGTGACGGTGTGGCTGCGCGAGGGCACCTATTGCTTTGAGCAGTCGTTTGAATTGAACCAGGCGGATGGAGGTGCTGAAAACCGGCCGGTCGCCTATCGCGCCTTTCAGAACGAGACCGTTCGGCTGGCGGGTGGCCACCAGATTTCAGCGAGCGACTTCAAACCCGTCACGGACCCTCAAATTCTCAACCGCATCGATGAATCGGCGCGAAACAAGATGCTTCAAGTCGATCTCAAGGCCATGGGAATCACAAATTTCGGCAGGTTCCCGGATGTTTATCGAGGAAACGCTCCCCTTTTGGAACTCTTCTTCAACGGCCAACCGATGCCGCTAGCGCGCTGGCCAAACGACGCCTGGATGACCGTCGCACGGACGGTTGCATCCGGGGCAAAACCCTCGCCCGCCAACCCCAAGGGCATACCCAGCACGTTCCTGTATCATGGCGACCGACCGCAGCGGTGGACGAAGGCGGACGAAGTAATGCTTCATGGGTATTGGTGCCAAGACTGGTTTGACGAGACCCTGAAGGTCAGGACGATTGACACCGTAGCGCAGACCATCAAATTCGCCGCGCCCGCCGCGTATGGCTTGGGCAGCGGTCTGCGGCGCTACTATGCCCTGAATCTGCTGGAAGAAATTGATATGCCCGGCGAATGGTATCTGGACCGCAAGACGGGCATTTTATATTTCTGGCCGCCGGCGCCGCTGGCGCGAGCACAGATGTGGGTCTCGACGCTGGCTAAACCGGTTATCTCAATAAAAGACGCTTCGCATGTGACGCTGCGTGGCCTAACGGTCGAATTTTCGCAAGGCGACGGGGTGGTCATTGAGGGCGGCCAAGAAAATCTTATTGCCGGCTGCACACTACGCAATCTCGGCGGCATCGCGGTTACTATCAAGGATTTGCCGGGGGCACTGGGCGGTGGACGGCATAACGGCGTGACCGGCTGCGACATCTCCGAAGTGGGCCGCGAGGGTATCATGCTCAATGGTGGCAATCGAAACACACTTGCCCCGGCAAAACATTTTGCGGTTAACAACCATATCCATCATTTCGGCCGGTTGATGCGGACCTACGCCGGAGCCATCAGTGTGGATGGGGTTGGCAATCTGGTTGCCCATAACCTGCTCCATCATGCCCCGCACTCGGCTGTGTTCTTCAAGGGCAACGACCATGTCATCGAATTCAACGAAATGCACCACCTGATGCTGGAGACGCACGATGCGGGCGCGATTTATATGGGGCGTAACTGGACCTGCACGGGAAACATGATCCGCTACAACTTCATCCATCATCGCGGCGCGTTTGGCATCGGGTCGTCCGGAGTCTATCTCGACGACGGAAATGCCGGGAATACAATCTTGGGGAACGTCTTTTACAAGGGAACGTGGGCGACCGTGCTCGGCGGCAGCCGTAATACCACGGTGGCAAACAACATCTTTATCGACTGCGAGCCAGCCGTGAACGTGGACGATCGGGCCTACGTCCACATGGGTGAGAAGGGAACACTTAATCTCACCCTGGCGCAGATTCCATACCAACAACCGCCGTGGAGCACTCATTATCCCTACCTCGTCAACATTCTTGAGGATGAACCGGGCGAACCAAAATACAATGTCGTGACGCGCAATGTTCGCGTTGGCGGGACGTGGACTTGGCTGATTCGCCGCAAGGATGAGACGAAGCCGCCATTGGACCAGCTAATTAAGATCAAAGACAACTGGATTGACGGTGATCCCGGATTTGTGGATGCCAAAAATCTCAACTTCAACCTCCGTGACGACTCCCCGGTATATCGGAAGATACCCGGTTTTCAGAAAATCCCGTTCGATCAAATCGGGTTATATCAGGATGAACTTCGGGCGACCTGGCCCATTTCCGGGGCAAACGAGGCGCGCCAGGAGCCGATGCTCGCCGACAAAATTATTTATCCGGCCAAGGTGTTGTGGGGAAAGCCGGGACCGATTCAAGCGTATCGGCTTGAGAAGCCCATCGCCCTCGACGGCAAGGAAGGCGAGGGAGAATGGCCGAAAACGGGCAACGGAAAGCCCGCAGTCATCGAGCAGGCGCCGGATCGGACGAAGGTGACTGAAACCACGCCGAGGAGCTATGCGCGGGCTGCGTACGACGATGAATTTCTTTATGTGCTGCTCGTGAATCGTGTGCGCGACGTGAAAGCCCTGACCAGGGGCAAAGAATGGGGCAGGGACGATGGGGTTGAGATTAGTTTCAAGGATCCGGCCAGCAAGGGACCGGTCCACGTCATCCACGGTTTTGTTTCCGGAATGGTCGAAGCTTCCACCGTGGCGGGCTCAGGCTTGGAACAGAAAAAACGAATTGAGGACTCCGGCTTGAAACTAGCAACCTCCGTCGGCGACAACTATTGGACGGCGGAATTCCGCCTTCCGCTGAGGACGATCGGCATCATGCCGGTGAAGGACAGGAAACTGCAGTTTAATATCGCCACCCGGCAGGCAGCCGCGAATACGCCGTTAGTCTGGACGGGCACCTTTGCGCAAAACTGGAAAGTCGAGGATGCGGGCGAGTTGGTTTTCAAATGAAAAACAAAGACTTAAAATGAAATTATACATCCGACCTTTATATCTGACTGTGGCCTCGACCATCTTGTTGCTATCACTTACTTTTTCCCGCGCTGAAATGCAAAAACCCGTTCCACTCTGGCCCGATGGCGCGCCCGGCGCGCTGGGCAGTTCCACCAACGACATTCCCACCCTCACTCCGTATTTGCCGGACGCCACCAATGCGACCGGCGCGGCAATGGTGATTTGTCCCGGCGGCGGCTATGGCGCTCTCGCGCCGCATGAAGGCAAAGACTACGCGCTCTGGCTGAACCAGCACGGCATCACTTGTTTCGTTTTGAAATACCGTCTTGGTTCCAATGGCTACCGGCATCCGGCGATGCTCAATGACGCCGCCCGCGCCGTGCGCTGGGTGCGGGCACATGCGGATGAATTCAAGGTTGATACACGCCGCGTCGGCATCATGGGATCCTCGGCCGGCGGACATCTGGCTTCCACCCTGGTGACCCATTTTGATTCGGGGAACGCCCAGGCCAAAGACCCGGTTGAACGACAAAGCTCGCGTCCGGATTTGGGGATTCTTTGCTACGCCGTGATTTCGCTGGGTGAATTCACCCATCAAGGTTCGAAGAATAATCTGCTGGGGAAAACACCGGCGCCGGAACTGGTGAAACTGCTTTCCAACGAACTGCAAGTGACCACGAACACACCGCCGTGCTTTTTGTGGACGACGTTTGAAGACAAGGCGGTGCCGATAGAAAACACCCTGCTGTTCGCCGGCGCGCTGCAAAAAAACCGTGTCCGGTTTGACTTGCACATTTACGAACAAGGCCGGCACGGCATCGGGCTCAAAGACAAGCCGCCCTTTGCCAATCCGCATCCGTGGGCGGGCGACTGCCTGTTCTGGCTCAAGGTTCAGGGGGTTGTGAAATAATAGGGTTGTGAAGTTTTCGCGCATCAGCCGCCGCCAATTTATTGCCGCCGCCCTTTTGGCGACACCGGGCGCGCTAGTTGCCGATGCCAAGTTAATCGAGCCGACATGGCTGAAAGTCCAAAAACTGCGCATTGGCAACAATCTTCCGACTCATCGACTTGTTCACTTCACTGATTTACACCACAAGGGCGACATTGATTACCTGGAGGCAGTTGTCGGAAAAATCAACTCTTTGGCTCCGGATTTCGTTTGTTTTACCGGGGACATCATTGAGGAGGAAAAGTTTTTAGGCGAGGCATTAGAGATTTTATCCGGCATTAAATCGCCCATGTTTGGCGTGCCGGGCAATCACGATTATTGGAGCAAGGTTTCGTTTGAGCCCATTCACCGATGTTTTAAAGCTGCCGGTGGAGCATGGCTGATGGATGAACATCGGATTATCGCCGATGGCAAAATCAATCTGATTGGCATCACCTGCAGCCATGACAACCAAGCTCGAATGCCGCTTGATCCCGCGCAAACCAATATTCTGCTCATGCATTATCCAGCATGGGTTAAGAAACTTGGCGGACAAAAATTTAATCTCATGCTTTCCGGACACTCCCATGGGGGCCAAGTGCGGATTCCTTTTTATGGACCACTGATGGTGCCGTATGAGGTGGATGAATATGATTGGGGGCTTTTTGAGACCCAATCCGGACCTTTGTATGTGAATTCCGGCATTGGTTACGTTTACGGCTTCAATTTTCGTTTTAATTGTCGTCCTGAAATCACCGTGATTGAGATTTGATCCGGCGGTTTGTATCGTGCGGGCAATGTCCGCGCCGGAAAACCAGATTTCCCCGCTCGCCGCGCCCATCACCTCGCTTTGGGGCGTGGGCGAGGAACGCGCCCGGTTGCTGGCGCGGCTGGACATTTTCACCATCGAAGATTTGCTGCTGCACGCTCCGCGCCGTTATGAGGACCGACGGAAATTTCTCCCCATCCGCGATTTGAAGCTGAAAGAAGCGGCGACGGTGCGCGGGAAAATCGTCGCCGCCGGCGGGAAGCGTTTTCGCAAGGGCGCGCGGGCGATGTTCGAATGCGTGTTCGATGACGGCACGGCGCTGCTGCATTGCCGCTGGTGGCAGGCGCAACCGTGGATGGAAGACTGGTTCACCGTGGGCCGCGAATTCCTCGTCTTCGGCAAACCGGACTCCCTGCGCCCGCGCAACATCGACCATCCTGAGACAGAACTGGTCGAGCCGAGCGACGATGAATTCATCCACGTCAACCGCATCGCGCCGGTGCATCCGCTGACGGACGGGCTCACGGCGCGGGTGATGCGCATGCTCATCTGGCGGGCGCTGGAAAAATTTGAAACAGATATCGCGGAGCCTGCCATCGCATTGGATTTGAAAACTTTTCCCACGCGCGCCAATGCGGTGCGGATGATCCATTTCCCCGAGGAATTGACCGATGTGGAAATCGCACGGCAAAGATTGGCGCTGGATGAATTCGTGGAGCTGCAAACCCAAATTCAATTGCGTCGCAAAAGATTCGAGGCCAGCGCGAAGGCGCTGCCGTGCGGCGGCGACAATCGCCTGATGAAGCCGTTTCTCGCAGCCATAGGCTTCAAGCTGACTGCCGCGCAAGCCAGTGTGCTGCGTGAAATTCGCAGTGATCTGGGCGGCGCGAATCCGATGCGGCGGTTGTTGCAGGGCGATGTCGGCTCTGGCAAGACGGCAGTTGCCGCGTGTTCGGCGCTCATGGCATTAGAAAGCGGCTTCAACGTCGCGTTCATGGCCCCGACGGAAATCCTGGCGGAACAGCATTTCCGGAATTTTACGAAATGGTTTGAGCCGCTGGGCGTGAAAGTGGAACTGCAGACGGGCAGTAGGAAGAGCGGCGAGGATGGAGGATTGAAGATGGAGGATGGCAAGCGCGCGCGACCTTCCATCCTCCATTCACCATCTTCCATATTCATCGGCACGCACGCTCTTTTCACGGCTGGGTTTGACCTGCCGAAGCTCGGCCTCGTGATCATTGACGAGCAGCACAAGTTCGGCGTAGCACAGCGGGAGACATTGGTGCGCAAGGGGAATTATCCACATCTGCTGGTGATGACGGCGACGCCGATTCCGCGCACGCTGGGACTGACACTTTACGGCGACCTCGATGTTTCGGTGATTGATGAAATGCCCGGCGGACGCGGCGCGATTAAAACTTTCGTCCGGGCGGCGGACAAGTTGCCGAAGGTTTTTAATTTTATCCGCGAAAAGATTTCCGCCGGACGACAGGCTTACATTGTTTATCCACGGGTTGAAGTGGCAGACACGGACAAGGACATCAAAGCCGTGACGAAGGAATTTGCCAACGTGCAAAAGGCGCTGTCGCCCTTCAAAGTCGGCTTGCTGCACGGCCGAATCAAGCCAGTGGAAAAAGAGGCGGTGATGGCTGATTTCCGCGCGAATATAATCCAGGCAATCGTCGCCACGTCGCTCATCGAGGTTGGCGTGGATGTTCCGAATGCCACGGTGATGCTCATCGAAAATGCGGAACATTTCGGGCTGGCACAGTTGCATCAGTTGCGCGGGCGCATCGGACGCGGCGAGCATGAGAGTTTTTGCATTTTAATTTCGGACCAGCAAAACGAGGAGGCACAGTCGCGTTTGAAAATTCTGGAGCAGACCAATGACGGCTTCAAAATCGCGGAGGCGGATTTGAAATTGCGCGGGCCAGGCGAACTACTCGGCCAGCAACAGAGCGGGACGATGAAATTGCGATTCGGCAATCTGGTCGAGGATTTGAACCTGATCCGGCAGGCGCGGGATTTGGTGAAATTACATTTGGATTTCCGGCAGACAAAGGTAAGTTGAATCCATGAGAATCCCGATTTTAATCCTGATGGCGGTTTCAGCGGGAGTGGCCGGCTGCGGCGACAACTCAAAATCCAAGCAGGTGATCAAGGCGGCTGACGAGGTGGCGTCCGCCCCGGCGAATTATGTGAGCGGCGTGGTGCAGGCGCAAAAACACGCGGTCAATGTCATTGACGTATCCGCCATCAATCAGGCAATCCAGATGTTCAACGTGCAGGAAGGTCATCTACCCAAAACCTTGCAAGAGCTGGTGCCGAATTACATCGCGAAAATCCCAGAGCCGCCGTTTGGCCATAAAATTGTCTACAATCCCGCCACTGCCACCGTATCTGTGGTAAAGCAATAAGCATGAAAGAAACAACTTTCAACCAAACTGGAATCCTGCCTTTCGAGCGCGGGCTTTGGAATCGGGCGTGGTTCATTATTTTGCTGTGCCTAGTGTTTGTGGAAGTGGACTGGGAATTGGTGCCGCTGACGATGTTTCCCTTCATCTTTATTTTCCCGGTGATGCTGGCGGCCTGGAACCGCAGTCTCCTTTTTACGATGGTTTGCGGCGGAGCACTGTCGCTGACACGGCTGACCCATCAGTTCATTTTTGATCGAGCTCCCGATACCGCAAATGAATTTACCGCCGCGCTGATCCGCTTTTTTGTATTGATGCTGCTGGCGGCATTAACCCATCAGCTCGGGCGGCAGTCGCGCCAGTTGCGCAAGCGAGTCCAAGCGCTGGAAGGCATGCTACCCATCTGTTCTTTCTGCAAATGCATCCGCAACGAAAAGGAAGAATGGGTGCAGCTCGAAAATTACATCTCCGGTCATTCCAAGGCGATTTTCACCCACGGCCTCTGCCCCGATTGCGCGACCCGTCATTACGGGGATTATGCGCCAAAAAAACCATAATCACCGCAGCGGCACGGCACTCCATTGGTAGATGACAAATTCCTCGGGTGGCATACGACCGAAACCGAACGGCAGAGGCCCCAAAGTTGCCGCATAAAAGCCGGCACCGGCGGCGCGATTCCAAGTGGCCAACCAGCGCGGCGACGGTAAATCAAACCGCTCGATCACCGTGGCTTTATTGGTGGCGGGCGGCAAAACACTGGTGTTTTGCAGATGAATTGCCAGCCGGTCACCGGGTTTTAACGTCGGATTTTTCAAGTCCATCGCCCGGGCTCCGCCGACTTCCAGGTATGCCTGAAATCCCCAGTGCCCCTGAAACCATAGCGGCTTTGCCTGTCCAGCCTGACGCGACAAAACTTGCAACGCCCCAGCCCGCGCGGTGGCGGCATAGAAATAATCGGCGCGGGCAACCAGCAACGCCAGCGCCGCGCTCAATCCCAGCGCCATTCCCATCCACCAACCAGAGGCCGAAGGCAGGCGACGGGCCAGCAAAATCCCCACAGCGGGAGCCATCGGCAAAATCGTGCGGCCGTTGACCGTCCAGTTGAATAAAGCGGCGAATAGAAAAGTTCCCGCCACCCACAACCCCGGCAGCCAGCCGTCGGCATCACGTTTCCACCATTCATCCACCACCAGCAGCAGCACCATGACGCCACCGATGGCCCAGAAGATGATCTGGATTTCCACCAACGGACGGACCGAAAGATCGAGCCATGGATAGCGCCTTTGGATCATGCCCGAAGCAAAAATCGCCAGCGAACCGCCGGCGGTGATCGCTGCTGCTATAGTGATTTTGCGCCAAGACCAGATCTGGGGTGACAGAAACATCACCATTGCCAAACATCCGCCGGTGAATGTCAAAGTTTGGAGCAAGGAAATCATCCGTGGATAAAATCGCGGGCTCCCGGCGGACAAGGCAAAACTGGACGCCGCCGAAAACAGCGGCAGACCGTAAACTTCCCGGGTCCACCATTGATATGCGGCCAGCGCCGCCAGCGGCAGCAGGAAATAGCCGGCCCAGTCCTTGAACCGTTTCCCCCGCGCCAGACTCCACGCCACCAGCAACGGCACGACGCAGAAGCCGAAGTATTTGGTGAACATGGCCAGCGTCATCAGCAGCGCCGCAAATAACAGTTTTCCGCCGCGATTTTCTTTCAAACCTTCCAGCCAGAAAACCATCGCCCACGTCCAGAAAGCCAGCATCAGCATATCGCACATCAAAGTCGTGCCCGACACCACAAACGCCGGCATCACCACCGTGGCCAGGGCGGCGAACAGCGGCTGGCGGCAAAACATTTTGGCCAGCCGATACGTTCCGAACCCCACCGCCAGCGCGGGAAGCAGGAAAGCCAGATGCAGCGCCACTTCACTCCAGCCCAGCGCGCCGCCCACCAGCGCCAGAAAATAGCAGGCCACCGGGGGATTTTCCGTAGCATCCCACATCGGACAGGGCGCGCCATACCAATTGATGCTGAAACCGAACGGATCCAGCGGCTGCGCCCAGATATGCTGCGCCACCCGGATGAAGAGCGGATCGTCAATATGGAAGGGTTTATCGAGAAACGGCCCCAGCAATCCGACCACCGCCAGCGCCAGGGTCAGATGCGGGCGGGCGGTGAAATAGCGGTAAATTCGCTCAAGCACGGTGGCGTTGTAGTCCAGATTTGTGCCGGGGAAAACTTTTTTCGCTCGCCAACCACCCTCCGGCGAAAGAGAATTCACTTCCGTTTTATCCATGAACGAACAAATCGTCATCCTCGACTTCGGCTCGCAATACACGCAGGTCATCGCCCGGCGCGTCCGCGAATGCAACGTCTATTCCACCATCGTCCACTTCAACACGCCCGCCGCCAAGATCGCGGCGATGAAGCCGAGCGGCATCATCCTGTCCGGCGGTCCCTCCAGCGTGTATGCGCCCAAGGCGCCACTGCCGGACGAAAACATTTTCAACCTCGGCGTGCCCGTGCTCGGCATCTGCTTCGGCGTGCAACTGCTCGCGCAATTCCTCGGCGGCAAGGTCGAGAAAGGCCAGAAGCGCGAATACGGCAAAGGCACGCTGACCATCAAGGACAAATCCTGCGCGCTGTTTTCCAAACTGCCGAAGTCGCTCCAGGTCTGGAATTCCCACGGCGACAAACTCACGAAAATCCCCAACGGCTTCAAACCCGTCGCCGTCACGGAAAACTCCGAATACGCCGCGATTGAAAACCGCGCGAAGAAATTTTTCGGCCTGCAATTCCATCCTGAAGTCGTCCACACGCCGCGCGGCAAGGAAATCCTTGCCAACTTCGTCCACGGCGTCTGCGGCTGCGGCAAAAACTGGACGATGCGGAATTATCTCGAGCAGGCCGTCGAGGAGATCCGCGCGCAAGTCCGCCAGGAAAAAGTCATTCTCGGCTTGAGCGGCGGCGTGGATTCCAGCGTCGCGGCGGCGCTGCTGCACAAGGCCATCGGCAGCCAGCTTACCTGTATTTTTGTCAACAACGGCCTGCTCCGCGCCCGCGAAGCGGACGTGGTGCGGGAAGTTTTTGGCCGCAACTTCAAGATGAAGTTGCAATATGAGAATTCCTCCGCGCTGTTCCTCAAAAAACTCAAGGGCGTCACCGATCCCGAGACGAAGCGCAAGATCATCGGCCGGGCGTTCGTGGATGTTTTCCAGGCGGCGACGAAGCGCGCCGGCAAGGCAAAATTCCTCGCGCAAGGCACGCTGTATCCCGACGTCATCGAATCCGTGCCGATCGCCGGCAACCCAGCCGCGCTCATCAAGAGCCATCACAACGTCGGCGGTTTGCCGAAGAACATGAAATTTCAGCTCGTCGAGCCGCTCAAGAACCTGTTCAAGGACGAAGTCCGCCTGCTCGGACTCGAACTCGGCTTGCCCAAGGAAATCGTCTGGCGGCAGCCGTTCCCCGGCCCCGGCCTCGCCGTGCGCATTCTCGGCGAAGTATCGCCCAAGCGCTGCGAGATTTTACGCAACGCCGACGCCATTGTCGTGGAGGAGATGAAGGCCAGCGGACTTTACTACAAGATCTGGCAGAGCTTTGCCGTGCTGCTGCCCGTGCGCAGCGTGGGCGTGATGGGCGACGAACGCACCTACGATTACACCATCGCCATCCGCGCCGTGGAATCGCAGGACGGCATGACCGCCGACTGGGTGAAACTGCCCTACGATCTGCTGGAAAAACTCGCCAGCCGCATCATCAACGAAGTGAAAGGCGTGAACCGCTGCGTGTTCGACATCACCAGCAAACCGCCGGGAACGATTGAGTGGGAGTGAAATTACCGTTTCCGTTTCAGTTGGTGAGCCATCAGCAAAACGGCACCGGCACCAAACAAGCTCAAAACTTCAGGTTCGGGAACCGCTGCCAAATTGAAGAAGGCTGACTGGCCGACGTTCAGCAATGGAATACCATTGTTCCACGAACCATTTTGGAATGTGGTGGTGTTTAAAATCTGCGACGAAGCATTCAAGCTAGTAACCGACTCACCATTTTGTGGATCACGCCCGACTACATCAAAAAAAGTTGCCGAGTTTATAGGCACATAACAGGACAAAAGAAGCGTCCCATAGATTGAGACGAGCGGTGGATTATATGATCCGGTGACATTAAGCCCAGACCAGATACTTCCGACCAATGTGTCGATGTCGCGCAAACTTTCGCGCCAAGTCAGTTGGGCGAAAGCCAGCACGAGGAACTGTTCATAAGCGGGGAATTTGCGGACGCGGTGGTTGCCGTGGTAACGAGCAACACACTTGTCGAACTCGTATTTGGGGAGGAAGTCGAGAAGTTGGGCGAAGACAATGCGACCTTCGTTCATATGGTGGGAAACCGCAGGAATGCGGGGAGCCACCCTCAGGGAATCGTCGCCGAATTGAAATCGAAAAAAGACCGGACTGCGGTTTTATCCAGTTTTTACAATGATGAAATCGCTGTCACCAAAAACTAAACCGGACAGTAGTGTAACCGATTATGTTTGTTTGATAGACTTGAGCGCGGACTGAAGACATGAACCCAACCCAACAAATTAATCCAAAACAAACAGTAGCTTTGAATTTCCTCTGATTCATCACACCAAATTCTGATACTTGAGTTAATACTAGTCAAACAAACCCTTCAGCTATGAACTAAAAGTTATCCCGCCAGTTTTGATTTATATCCTAGCCCGTTGCCAATCCTAAGTTTTCCGCTGAAATAGCCCCTACCCTCGGCACGTCTCCACACCATGCAATGCGTCTTGTTCCCGCCCGATTCTTTGCTACCGTCTGCGACCTGTGAAATTGACTTTTGAGTTCAGCCACCGGCAGCGCGCTTCGGAATTTTCCGGCGGTTCGCCATCCGTCATTTGCCGGTCGTAATTTGCCATGTCCACCATCATCAACGCCACCGACGTCATCGTCCGCTACAACGAACGGGCGGTTCTCGATGCCGCCACGCTGGCGATCGACGAGGGGCAGCGCCTCGGCCTCGTCGGGCGCAACGGCTGCGGCAAGACGACGTTCCTGAAAATTCTCGCGGGTCTGCAGTCGCCGGATGGCGGCACGGTCACCCGGCGGCGCGATCTGGTGGTGAGCTATCTCGCCCAGGATTTCACGCTCGATCCCGCGCTCGATGTGCGCGCCAACGTCCGCGCCGGC
Organism: uncultured Verrucomicrobia subdivision 3 bacterium; assembly: GCA_903858275.1. Taxonomy (GTDB): domain Bacteria; phylum Verrucomicrobiota; class Verrucomicrobiia; order Limisphaerales; family UBA11358; genus UBA11358. Next base: position 61,951 of record CAIOIC010000109.1, read on the forward strand.
GCGGAACACGTCCTGGGTTTGATTGCGGAATTTGAATCGTTGCCCGCCGATTCCAAGCGGCACGAGGAACTGGAACAGCGCATCCAGACGCTCGAAGGCTGGACGGTGGATCAGCGCGTGGAATCGGCCCTGTCGCACCTGAACTGCCCGTCCGGCGAGCGGGACATCGCCACGCTTTCCGGCGGCGAAAAACGCCGCGTGGCGCTGGCGCGGGCGATTGTTTCGCGCCCGGACTTCCTGATGCTCGACGAGCCGACCAACCATCTGGACCCGGAATCCATCGAGTGGGTCGCGGATTTTCTGGAGCATTTCGACGGCACCTTTCTGGTCGTCACGCACGACCGCTATTTTCTCGACCGCGTGGTGAACCGCATCGTGGAGCTGTGCGACGGCACATTCTGGTGGCACGACGGCAATTACACCGATTACCTGCTCGACAAGGCGGAACGCCAGGCCGCCGACGTGGTGGTGGAGCACAAGCGCCAGATGTTCCTGAAAAAGGAGCTAGCCTGGGTGCGCCAAGGCCCGCGCGCCCAGCGGAGCAAGCAGAAGGATCGGTTTGAGCGCTACTATGATGAAGCCGCGAAGACCGGCCCGACGCTGGAGGAGGATATGGAGCTGTGCATTCCGCCGCCGCCGCAACTGGGCAACCGCACAGTCGAGGTCGGCAATCTCGGCATGGAAATCGCCGGGAAGAAATTGTTTTCCGGATTCAGTTTTAATTTTGAAAACGGCAAGCGCGTGGGCATCTGCGGGCGGAACGGTCTCGGCAAAACCACCTTGCTCAAGATCATCATCGGCCAGCTCGCGCCAACGGACGGCACGGTGAAAGCCGGCCAGCTCACGAAGTTCAATTACGTGGACCAGGGCCGGCTGCAATTGAACGAGGAGCGCACGGTGCTGGACGAATGTTCCGACGGCTCGGAATTTGTCATCTGGGGCGAATCACGGATATCCGTGCGCTCGTATCTCAAGCGGTTTCTCTTTGCGGACGACCGCATCACGACGCAGGTCAGAAAACTTTCCGGCGGCGAGCGCAGCCGGCTGCTGCTCGCGCGGATTTTGAAATGCGGCGGCAATTTCCTCATCCTGGACGAGCCGACGAATGATTTGGATTTGCCGACGTTGCGCGTGCTGGAGGAGGCGTTGATCGCGTTCCCCGGCGTGGTGTGCGTCGTCAGCCATGACCGCTATTTTCTCAACCGGGTCTGCACGGACATCCTGGCGTTTGAGGGCGACGGCAAAATCCACCACAGCGTCGGCGACTACGATTATTATCTGGAGAAAAAGCAGAAGGCAGCCAAGGCGCAAGAAACGGTCGTTCGCGGACTGGCCGCCAAATATACCGCGCCGGAAGTTCCACCGGTAAAATCAAAAGGCAAGCCGCGCAAGCTGTCGTTCAAGGAAATGCACGAACTCGCCGGCATGGAAGCGCACATCCAGGCGGTGGAAGCGGAGATTTGCCGGCTGGAAAACCTGTTTGCCACGCCGGATTTTCATCGCACCCACGCGACGCAAACGAGTCAACTGCTGGCCGAACTCGAGGCGGAAAAGAAAACCCTCACCAAGCTGTTTGCGCGCTGGGAAGAACTGGAGGCGCTGCGGGCGGCTTCCGCTCCGCCGCAGGATTGAACCCTGTCGCCCAACCGGCTTATTTTGCCGGCGCCGTCATGGTGTAGGGAATTTCAAACTGGCTGTCCCCGTTGGTTTGATACTGGTTGACCCAAGGCGAATAAGTTTTCACCCGGATGACATTCTGCGCGGGTGAGAATTGATAGAGGCGAAGAAAGCCGTTGCCGCCATTGGTGTAGCTCTGGAAATCACTGAGGCAGGTGTTAATGGTGTGGCCATCGAAGACATCCGTCCGGCGGGCTTCGCCGTGATTGTGGCCGGAGAGCATGAGGAAGAGGTTAGTGCAGCTTCGCAGATTATTGTAAATCGCCTGTCCGCGAGGATCCCATTCACCGGACACCGCCAGCAAATCGTGACTGACGACGATGGCTCGCCGGCGGGCATTCGCTTTAAGCACGCGATGAGACCAGACATCCAAATCCGGATAATTCATTTCCGGCTTCGCATAATTGAAATCAATGTAGACCACGGCAAAGTCCATGCCGCCGGCGCTGAACAGGTCGTAGTGATTCTGATTATCGGTGCCGTAGTGCCCCCCGTAATATTTATGGCTGGCAAAATGTTCCGGACCAAAATACGTGTTGTAAGACCTAGTGCCGCCCATGTGGTCGTGGTTGCCGGGAACCACGCCGTAGGGAATGCCATCAGGCAAGCCGGTGAGCGCGGGGCTTTCCAACCGGTAAAGCGCGTTGGTGGCGGCAAGCCATTGCTCCGGAAATTTGTCACCGCCATCCACGATGTCGCCGAGTTGAGCGACGTAAACGATGTTCAGCTTGGTGCGGTTGGCGATGATCCAGTCCGTCTGCGCCTGAAAAATCTGCGGATATTTGCGCGAATAAAACTGGGTGTCCGGCAAAACTGCGATCGTAAAATCAGCGGCGGGTGCAGGCGCGGCGGGAACGAACGAGCAGAAAACGTGGAAATTTACCAGGCCAACGAACAACCAGACAATCACTTTTTTCATAGTGAGAAATTTAATCCAAAGGCGGGGCAGCGGCAATCAACCTTCACTGGTAAACTTGGGCGGGGTTTCGCCTGGCGGCTTCGACGGATGCAACGGCTTGTTGATGCGATGCGCCTTGAGTTCGGCGTAGATGGATTGCGCGAGGCCGGACTTGGTAAAACCCACCGCCTTGGCGCCTTTCACGCTAAAGAATTTTTCAAACTCCGCAGCGGAGAAATACTGCACCACGGGATAATGGGAAAAATCCTTCAACACTTCCTCGCGGCTGGCTTCGGCGATGTCGGTCGTGATCAGAACAAAATGGAGCTTGCCCTTGTTCGCGCGCAACGTGTCACGCCCCACGAGCAGGGCGCGGGTTTTCAGCACGAACGGAAACATCCGTTCCACCGGATGGGGAACAACCTCGTCGCTCATCACGCCACCTTCATCTTGACCTTGTGACCCCTGATGCTCGCACGGTTCAGCTTGGCGATGATCCCGTTGGCATGCTCGGCCGCCACATCCACGAACAGATGCTTCTCCCGCACATCCACGGTGCCAACCACTTTGCCGGGCAGGCCGGTCTCGCCGGCGACAGCGTTCACGATGTCAATCGGCTTGATGCCTTGCGTGTCGCCAAGGTTCATCCACAGGCGCGTCTGACCGGAAGGCGTGGCGCGGCTGGCTTTCGGCTTGGGCGCGTCGGCAACCGGCGGCTTAGACTTGATAAACAACTTCGATTCCGGCTTCACTTCCGGCACTTTCACCGACGCCAGTATTTCCGCATCCGAATACGTTTTAACCGGCTCGGTTTTCACCTCAACCGGCGGCGGAATTACCGCGGGCGGAACAATCGCCTTGGGCGCGGACGCGGCGGCGGCTTTCCAGGGTGCGGTTTTGGACTTTTGCGGCGATGCAAATTTAACTCCGGGGCGCGGCGGCCGGTCTTCAAAACGGCGCGGGCGTTCTTCACGCCGGTCCTCAAACTGCGGCGGGCGGCGGTCATCACGGAAATTTCCCCGGCTGCCACCACGGTCATCGCGCTGCGCCGGACGTTCACGGCGGTCGTCGAAACGGCCGGCCGGTCTTTCATCGCGTTCGGGTCGTTCGTAACTTTCTGTTTTTGGCGCGGGCTTGGTTGCTTCACCGGCCTGCAAAAGATGGATCAGCGCCGAAGCGATGTCGGTGGAACTAAAGCCTTCTTCCGCCAGACGTTCGACCAAGCGGTCTTGTTTGGTAAATTCACCGCTGGTGAGCAGCGCCCGCAGCTTGTCGGAGAAAACATTTTCCCGCGCCTCGGCGACTTCGTTTTCCGTCGGAATCTTTCCGCGCTGAATCCGCACATTGGCGAAGCGCTCAATGTTGCGGATTTGAAAAAGTTCACGGAACGGCACGAGCGAAATCGCCTTACCGCTTTTGCCCGCGCGCCCGGTGCGCCCAATGCGGTGGACATAGTCTTCCGGGTCGTAAGGTAGGTCGTAGTTGAAGACGACTTCCACATCGTCCACGTCAATGCCGCGCGCGGCGACGTCCGTGGCCACGAGAAATTCCAGTCCGGACTTGCGGAATTTGTTCATCACGCGGTCGCGCATGGCCTGCGTCATGTCGCCATGCAACCGGTCGGCCTGATAGCCGGCGGCTTCGAGATGCTCCACCAGATCATCCACCATGCGTTTGGTGTTGCAGAAAATGATGCCGAGCTTCATGTCGTAAAGGTCGATGAGCCGCGTGAGCAATTCCATTTTGTAGCGGCGATCCACTTCGTAATAAACCTGCTCGACGGTCGGCACAGTCATCGCCTTCTGCTCGATCTTCACGTTCTGCGGCTCGCGCGAATATTTTTCGATGAGGTCGCGGATCGGCTTGGGCATTGTGGCGGAAAAGAAAACCGTCTGCCGTTCCTTCGGCGCGTCCTTCAAAATCGTTTCGATATCGTCGCGGAAACCCATGTTGAGCATCACGTCCGCCTCGTCGAGAATGACCATCTTCAAGGTCTCGAGCCGCAAGGTGCCGCGCCGCATGTGATCCATCACGCGTCCCGGCGTGCCGATGACAATTTGCGCGCCTTGCTTGAGGCCGAAGAACTGGCGCTCGTAGGATTGGCCGCCGTAAATCGGCAGGCAGTTGATGCCGCGCTTGAAGAACGCGAGCTTGTGGATTTCCTCGGAAACTTGAATCGCCAGTTCGCGCGTCGGGCAGAGAATCAAAACCTGAACCGCGCGCAGGTTCGGATCCACTTTTTCCACGGCGGGAATGCCGAACGCGGCAGTCTTGCCGGAGCCGGTCATGGACTGGCCGACGATATCCTTGCCAGTCATCAGCACGGGAATGGCCGCCGCCTGGATGGGCGCCGCCTGCTCGTAGCCCAGCTTGTCAATGGCCTTCAGCAATTCGGCGGAAAGTCCCAGTTCGGAAAAAAGTTTTGGTGTCATTAAAATGTCTTTGCGACTACCCGCAGCATAGCAGAATCGGGCGCACGGCGGGAATATATTTTGCCATACCAACCGCTCCGACATGGAAATCAGCTTTACAACTCAGTGTTTTTTGGCAGTTTGACGGGGTGAAATTAAAAAAGTTTCTACTCTTTTTGCCCGTCTTGTTGCTGGCGGGATGCACCACCGCCTCGTTCACGCGCCTGACCCCAAGCGCGCAGCCGCGCAACGCCAACAACCTTTATCCCGTTGAAGTGATTTTTAATTCCCAACAACAGTCGCTCCGCTGGGATAGCATCCAGCCCTACGTTCTGGTCAACGGCCAGCCGCTGCCGCTGCGTCCGGTGCCGGTCGTGAAAAACCGCTGGGAAGGCCTCGTGCCCGTGCCGCCGACGGCCAGCATGGCCAGCTATCGCTTCAAGTTTGATTACCTCTACAACAATTTCGGCACCGCGCCCAAGCCGGACAGCGCTTCCTCCAAGGTTTATACGCTGAAAGTCTTGGATTGATTTGATTCAAAAAAATCAAAAAGCGCGGACAAATCCTTGTCCGCGCTTTTTTGTTTCCAAAATTTCACCGGCGCTTGGGCCGCAGCAGCAACACCTTCTTCTCCGTGCCGTCCACCTCCACGCTTTGCGTCTCAATGTCCGGATCGTCGCGCAATGCCTGATGCACGATGCGCCGGTCAAATGCATTCAGCGGCTCCAATTCCACCGCATCACCCCAGCGCCGGACTTTTTCAGCGGCTTCCCTGGCTTTCTGCACCAGCGCCTCGCGCGCCTGCGAACGATAGCCGCCCACGTCAATCATCACCTTTGGTGCGCTCTGATCTTGCTGGAACAAAATACGATTCACGATGTATTGCAGATCGGCCAGCGTCTGCCCCTGGCGGCCGATCAACCGGCCTTGCTCATCCGTTTTCACATCCAGCACCAGGTCTTCGCCGAGATGTTGCTCCTCCACGGTCACGGCGAAGCCAAGCGTGCCGAGGACTTTTTCGAGAATGGGTTTCGGATGCGCGGACATAGGATTATTTTTTAAGTTTTGACGCGGGCGTCAATGCCGGATTCGTTGTTGCCACCGCCGGAACGTCCATGTTTTTGGTCAGCTTGGTCTGCAAAATCGTCAGCAGGTTGTTGACCGTCCAGTAGAGCGCGAGACCGGCGGAGTAATTGTAAAGGAACACCAAAAACATGAGCGGCATATAACGCATCATCTTCTGCTGCGCCGGATCCATGCCCGGCGACGGCGGGGTCAGATGCGATTGCCACAGCATAGCGCCGCCCATGAGCAGTGGCAGCAAGTTGAACGGCAAACCTTCCGGCGTGCTGATGAAGGGAATGAACGTCACACCCGGAATCATGAACAGCGTGTCCGGCTTGGACAAATCCGCCGCCCAAAGAAAATGCGCCCCGCGCAGTTCGATTGCGCTGCGGATCATCGTGAAAAAGCCGATGAACACCGGCATCTGGATGAGCATCGGCAGACAGCCGCTCATCGGATTGACTTTGTTTTTCTTGTAAATTTCCCACGTCTTCTGCGTCTGCTTTTGGACATCGTCCTTGTATTTTTCCTTGAGCGCCGCCAGTTCCGGCGCGAGCGCCTGCATCCGCTTCATAGAACGCGTGCTCGCCGCCGTAAGCGGCCAGAACAGCAGCTTGATCAGAATCGTAATCAACACGATGACCAGCCCATAACCCAGCCGCGTAACATCGTGCAGCCAGTTCATCGCCAGCAGCAGCGGCTTGGCGCAAAAACCCATGAACCCGCCAAAACCCATGATGTCGTCCGCGCGGTTCTTGAACTGTTCACCGATGTCCGCCAGCGTCCGGTATTCCTTCGGCCCGGCAAACAGGACGATTTGCCGCTCGATGGATGAATTGGCGGCCAAGGTTCCCGCCGGATACACCAGTGCGGTCTGGATGCCGCGCGGCAGGGGCTGGTTCGTCGCGGTGACATTGGAAAATTGCGTCAGCGTCACCGGCCGCGCAATCATCTGCGCCGCCCGTTCCTTGGGCATCGCCAGCAGCGCAAAAAATTGATTGTGGGCGGCCACCCAGACCACATTGCCCGCACCACCGACGATTTCCGTCTTCGGCGTGCCCCGACCACAGCTAAACGCACCGCCAGAAAACGCCGACAACTGCTGATCGGTGGCGCTACTTGTGCCATCTGACCACATTGCGCCCTCGGTCTGACCATCATCGTCCGCATCCATCGGCGTAGCCGTGCCTACGACGAATTCCTGTGCCGGCAACACCAGCGGCTGGCCGGAAGTATTCTCCAACCGCACGGTGACATTGAGCAGATAATTCGAGCCGAGCTGAAATTCCTTCACGATACGCAGTCCGCCGGGCAAATTTTTCTCCGCGCGCACGATGTCGGTGGTTTTAACCAGCTTGAAATTTCCGTCGCCAATCAAGCTTTCATGGCCCAACACCGCCAGCGCCGGCACGGGTGCCCGCGTGTTCAAAGAGGCCACACCTTTCGTTACCGTTCCGCCGGTTTTTTTCCAACGAGCGGAAGCCGTTTCGGGATAATCCAGCAAATCCACCTGCTTCAAGCCGCCGCCACGCGAAGTGAACGTGTAGCGCGACCGGCTGCTCGTCAACTCGGCGGTCTCTTCCAGCGCATTCGTGTCGAAAAACACCGTGGGCTTCAGCAGGGTTGTCACGGGCGCGGGCGATGGCACACTGGTGGCAGTCCCGTTGGTCACGCCCGGCTGTCCCGACGCGGTGGCGACCGTGTTGGTCGCTGCAAAAATCGCCTGTTGCTTGGCGACCTTGTTTTGCTCGACAAACCACCAGCCGAGCAGCAGCACGCAGATTGAAACGACGATGATTCCTGTTTTATCCATGAAATTTTATAAATGAACGGGATGTAAAATATTTCCATTTTCCGCTTTCTTCGCCTTCCGCTTTTCGGGAACGGGGTCGTGACCGCAGCCGCCCCACGGATGGCAGCGGCAAATGCGTTGGGCCGCCAGCGCCGTTCCGGTTACCGCACCATGTTCACACACCGCTTGCAACGCATAAACAGAACACGTCGGCGTGAACCGGCAGCCGCCGGTAGGACCAAAGAGGAAGGCCTGCAGCGGCGAAATCGTCCAGCGATAGACGCGAATCACAAAAACCAGAATGTGCTGGAGCGGATTCACCTTAATTCTTTAGCAGCTTCGCCCGATGGAGAGCGGCGAGAAAATCTTTTTCCACAGCCGCAAAATCTTTTCCGGCGATCGAATTGCGGGCGACCAGAACCAGTTCCACCGGCTGAACAAACTCATGCTGATGGAGCCGGAAACTTTCACGCAGCAGGCGCCGAGCGCGGCTGCGACCCGGGGCATCGCCGATTTTTTTGGTGGTAACGACGCCAAGTCTGGGCGCGCTGCCTTCCGGCAACCGGTTCCAATTAGCGATGAGACAACCGAGCACGAGGCGCTCGCCCCGCTGCCGGACACGCGCGAAATCGCGACTTTGCGCGAGTCGCGAGGAGCGGCCCAGGCGCAGGCGTTTCGGCGCAGTGTTCACAAACTCAAACGGGCGTCAGGCGTTTGCGACCCACGCGGCGGCGGTTGGCCAAGGTGGCCTTGCCGCTCTTGGTGGAGTTGCGGTTGAGAAATCCGTGCTGGCGTTTGCGGCGGATTTTCGACGGTTGATACTGGCGTTTCATAAATTCAAATCAAATGGGTTCCGGCGCAAAAACCGGAGCATGAGAGAATAGCCGTGAACCTGCCTGTGTCAAGACACGGTTGACTGAGATTGTAGCGCGCACCGCCGGCGAGAATCCTCCGTCGCATCTTGTTGGCCGCGGCGAAATTTTTGTGTATCGTCGCCGCACAAGGAAGTTATGAGCAGCGATAAATTGAACACGGGCCAGAAGGCGCTCCAAATCAACCTCGACGCAAAAAAATATGGTGCGTTCGCGGAGATTGGCGCCGGGCAGGAGGTGGCGCGCTGGTTTTTTCATGTCGGCAAGGCGTCGGGCACCGTGGCCAAGACCATTTCCGCCTACGACATGGCGGTGAGTGACGCCATTTACGGCCCCAGCGACCGCTATGTGAGCCGCAAGCGCCTGCAAGCCATGCTGGATTTGGAATTTGATTTGCTGCTCAAGCGCCTGGATAAAACCATCGGCGACCGGCGCACGTTTTTCGCCTTTGCAAATACCGTCACCACCAAGCCCATTTCCAAGTATGGCGAGGAAGGCGGCCAAGGCTGGCTGGGCATCAAGTTTCAAACCATCCCGCGGCGCGAGCCTTCCACCATCATCATCCATGTGCGGATGCTGGACTGGGAAACGCCACGGCAGCAGGAAGCGGTTGGCATCATCGGGGTGAACCTCATTCACGCCGCATTTTATCAGCACATCGAACCCGATCGCCTCATCGGCTCGCTGCTGGATGGTCTCACCAGCCAGCGCGTCGAGGTGGACATGATCAAATTTTCCGGCCCTGCTTTTGGCGACGTGGACAACCGGCTCATGGCCCTGCAACTCGTCGAGCAATGGCTCACGGAAGCCACCCTCTTCACCGCCGACGGGGAGACCGTCATCCCCGGTGAACTCTTATGGAAAAAACCCGTTCTGCTCGAACGGGGCAGTTTCCGTCCGCTCACCAATCCGATGCTCGACATGCTTGAACGCGCCCAGGAAATGTTCGTTCGCGAACCCGCGCTTCAGGGCGAAGAGCCGGTCGTCATGTTTGAAATGACCCTGCGTCAGTTACAGGTCGGCGACGCCATCGACCACCGGGATTTTCTCGACCGGGTGGACACGCTCGGCGCCCTCGGCAAGCCCGTGTTGATTTCCAATTTTCTCCGCTACCACCGCCTCGTCACCTACCTTTCCCGTCACACCCAAAAGCCCATCGGCCTGCCCATCGGCCTCCTCCGCTTGCGCGACATCCTCGATGAGAAGTTTTACACCGACCTGCCCGGCGGCCTCATGGAATCGCTCGGCCAGCTTTTCAAAAACGATGCGAAACTTTACATCTATCCCTCGCTCGACAAAAAGACCGGCCAGCTGACGACCGTGGAGAATCTCGAGGTTCCGCCCAACCTGCGCCATCTCTATGCCCACCTCGTCGAAAACAAATTCATCCAGAACATCACCGGCTACAATCCCGAGGCGCTGAAAATTTATTCCAGCGAACTGCTGGCCAAAATTCATGCGGGCGACGAAAATCTGGACCGGTTTATCCCGCCGCCGATCTTTGAAGCCATCAGGGCCAAAAAACTTTTCGGCTGGCGCCAAAAACAATCTGCCACAAAGGTGCAACCTTGAATAATTAACCCGTTTTGGGGACTTTGGGCTTAATGGAACATGATGTGAACGCCAATCACCCGGACGAAACATTCACTCCAAATTTCTTCCAAAGATATTGGTATCTCAGTATCAGCCTGATGTTCCTCGCCGGAATCGCTGCGGCATCCGCTGATGACTTTCCGCCTAATCCATTGGAAAAGCCGGGCTGGATGCTCGATGCCCATGATGAGTTTGCCGGCCCGCTCCTCAACACTAATTTCTGGAGTCCTTATTATTTGGAATCGCGGACGGAAAAAGAAAGAGCAGCCGCTCATTACGAGTTCCGTCAGGGAACTTTAATCTTATATGTTGACGGCAATTCCAAAGGCTATTTCAAGGACGGATCGAATGTAATGACGGTGTCCGGCATCCAGACGGGTGATCGCACCCGCCTGCACAAAGATTCGGACCCCATCCACCATGAGATTCCGGTAAAGATGAATTACACGCCGCTTTACGGTTATTTTGAAATTCGGGCAAAACTTCCCAAAGGGGCCCAAGCCGCCTTCTGGACGGTCGGCACCAAGGATTCGCCCACGCATGCCGGTGAGATTGATATCTTTGAAAGCATCAAAAACAAGCCCAAGCGACTCAAGTTTGTGCTGCACACTTGGGGCGACAAATCCCTGGCTTATCAACATCAGGAACCGGAACTGGACTTCGATTCCACCCAGGAGTTTCATATTTATGCCCTGGAATGGAATGCGCATGAATGTGTTCTCCATATTGATAATCGGCGGGTCATGAGCATGCCGCAGGCGCCAAACTATCCGAGCCTCTTTCTCCTGACGCTTTACGGCAATACCCGGGATTCGTCCAAACAGGAATTTATCATTGATTATTTCCGCGCCTATAAAAGAAAAGGACAGTCATTGACGCCGGGAGCCGGGGCGTTCCGGTGAAAAGATTTCAAACGGTTTACGGCCTCATTTCGTCAAGGCACTTGAGCTTTCCATAAAACCAATTATTTTCCTCCCATGCCGATTTACGAATTTCATTGTGAAAAATGCGAACGCGACAGCGAAATCCTTGTTCGCTCCTCCGACTGGACTGGAACCAAATGCCCGCACTGCGGTTCTTCCAAGCTGGGCAAGAAATTTTCCACCTTCGCCGCTGCAGGCAGTGGCGGCAATTCACCGTCCTGCGAAACTGGCGGCCGCCGGAGCGGCGGTTGCTGCGGCGGCCACTGCCACGGCCACGGCAACTGATTCAGCGCGGACAAATTTCCCGGGCGCTGATTTGCGTCAGATTTGCCACCGTCCAATCCGCGCCGCAGGGTTTTAAAGCTTCTAACTTCGAGCCGCCCGTCGCCACGGCGAGCGTTTTCGCGCCGATGAATTTTCCGCAGCGCACGTCGAACGGCGTGTCGCCGATCACCAGAATCTCCTGGGGCTGCAACTTATTCCCCAGCACGCGGCGGGCGCGCTTAAATGCTGCTAGCGCGATTTGATCACGTTCCTCGTGGTCGTCGGCAAAGCCGCCGAACTGGAAAAGCTCCCATAGCCCGAAATGGCGCAGCTTGATTTCCGCGCCAATCTGAACGTTGCCGGTGAGCAGGCCAAGCGCCGGCGGATGCGGCAGCGACTGCAAGTCACGGATGAACTCGCGCACCCCGCGACACATCTCGCCGCCGTTTTGCTCAAGGATGTGGTGGAGCCAGAAAACGTAATGCTCAAAAAATTCGCGGAAATGTTCCGGCGTGGCGGTGACATCGTGGATGCGGAAAAATTCGCGGACGAGGCTGATATCGGTGCGCCCGGCAAACTTCATCTGCTCCGTTCCGTGATGGAGGTTGAATTGCTTGGCAAAAGTCTTCGTGAACGCCGCCGTGCCCGCGCCGCCCGTGTGAACGAGCGTGCCGTCGATGTCGAAGAGAACAAGCCGAATCATGCGGCGCGCAAGTTAATCGCTTTGGCCCGTAGTGGCAACGCTCATCGGTGTCACCGTTTCTGGTTATGAGCAGCCTGCGAGAATTTTTGGTGCACCAAGTTATCCGCCGCACCGATCAAGACACTATCCGCCTTATAATCCTGCCACTGGACGAAGAATTGCTTTTCCGCCACCACGCACATCGCCGCCGCAAATTCCACCGGACCGAATGAAACCGGCGGCGGCTGCACCGAGCCCTGAATCAACAAACCCAGCTTGTTCCGCCGCTGCGCCGCCCCGGCAATTTTCCGGCCGTGCCAAAGGAGGTCATATTTTTCATGCCCGACAAAACATTGGCCCGGCAATGATTTCTTGCAGCAGGGCGCGAGTTCTGTCTCCACCCTCAACTCTGCAAACGCCAGCCGCAGCCAGTCGTGGATACGACGATAGCTTTCCTCGGCCTTGAGCGAATGCCATTCGTGGCCGACAGGAAAAACAGCGCTGTAAGTCCAGTCCGCAGCGTGCGGCACGATGCCACCGCCGGTCGGACGCCGGATGAGCGGACGCAATTTTGTCGCCGTCACCACCTCGGCATATTTCTGGAAATAACCAAACGTTGCCGCCGGCTCCATCCAGCCGTAGAACCGCAGCACCGGTTTTTTCAAACGCGGCAGGGCTTCGAGCAGCGCCTCGTCCAGCGCCATGTTGAACGCCGCGTCACACTTGCCCGAGTTGAGCAACAACCAAGAATTCATAAACAACAAAGACGCCAAGGCGCAAAGTTTTGCAAATTCATTTATTTCTTTGCGTCTTGGCGCCTTCGTTGTTCATTTCTGGCTACCCCGATTTGCGGACAGAGATTCTTGATTTCGCAATTCGCGCAGTCCGGCTTGCGCGCCTCGCAGCGACGCCGGCCGTGCCAGATCAGCCAGTGACTGAACACCGTCCATTCCGGCTGCGGCACGAGCCTCATCAGTTCCTGCTCCAGCTTCACGGCATCAGTTCCTTTCGCCAAGCCGAGACGATTGGAAAGTCGCGTGACGTGCGTATCCACGACCAAGCCGACGTTGATGCCGAAGGCGTTTCCGAGTACGACATTCGCCGTCTTGCGGCCGACGCCAGCCAGCGCGTGAAGTTCATCCATCGTGCGCGGCACCTCGCCGCCACATCTTTCCACGAGCGCGGCGCAACAGGCTTGGATGTTCTTCGCCTTGTTGCGGAAAAAGCCGGTTGATTTGACCGCCTTTTCGATTTCCGCCAGCGGCACACCAGCAAATTCTTCCGCCGTGCGATATTGCTTGAACAACTCCGCCGTGACCAAATTCACGCGCTTGTCGGTGCATTGCGCGGAAAGGATTGTGGCCACGAGCAGTTGCAGCGGATTGGAAAAATTTAATTCGCAATGCGCGTCCGGATACGTCCGCTGAAGCGCGGCGCAAATTTGTTTTGCGCGTTCCTTTTTGGCGGCGGCGGTTTCGCGTGGCATCAAAACGATTTTGTCACAATGCCGGAAAATAAAAAGCCCGGACGCAAACGTCCGGGCGATGAAAGCATCGGTGCTTATTTCGCCAGCACGGCATTGGTCGAAAGCACCGGCGGCGTGATGGCGGGTGCCACGTAAGCCGGCGCGCCGGATCCAAGCACCGAAGTGCTCTTGAATTTTTGCGGCAGGCTGCCGTCGAGCTTGCCCAGATACCAGCCCAGCGCGAGGAAGAGAATGCCCGCGATGACCAGCAGCGTGACATACAAACCCCACGGTTTTTTCTTTTCCGCAAACGGATCCACCAGGTCGCGCTGGGAGCCGGGCGGCAGGATGGCAATTTGCGTGAGGCTGGTGCCGAACGGCACGTTCATCTTGGCCTTGGCGTTCACGGCCCAGCCGTTGGCGTCGAGAATCGGGCCGAGGTTGCGCTTGTGCAGTTTCAGCCACGCGATGATCACCGACGGCAGGGAGATGGCCAGTATGATAGCCACAAACGCCAGCGGAATCTGCCACCATTCCAAGCCAAGAATCTTCGCAAAAATGGTGCCCAGCGCGCCCATCAACGTCGTCAACACCAGGCCGATGGCGGCCAGCGTGCCGGTGTCAATTTTGCTTTTTGGCGGCGCGGCCGGAGTTGCGCTCACCGTGCCGGCGGCGGTGGCGGAAAGATTTGCGCTCACAACCGAATCCGCAGCGGCGGCGCGCTTGGCCACCTGCTCGTCAATCATCCGGACGAATTTTTTGTAAGGCGACCAGAACGCCTGCCGCAGGCTGATGGGATTCGCGATGATCTTGGTGATAGTCGCATCAAAGTCGCGGCCCTTGCGGTCGTAGAAAATGCCGTTACGGCCCACCATCAGATTGTCGTCATCACCCTGCGAGAAGATGGCGACGATGCTTAATTTCTCGCCGGTGGCCTTGCGCACGCAATCCACATAGGCCAGATACGCGCCGGCCAAGCCGGCCATCGTCGCGTGCCGGCCAGCATCCTCGACCGTGAGGCAGAGGTCGCAACTGCGCTGGTCGAGAAACAACCGTCCCGCCTGAAAAATTGCCGGCGTCCGGCGGCTGTAAAAATTCTTGAAGCTCACGAAATTGACACACAGCGTGTGCAGATCGCGGTTAAAACGAATCAGCTTCTCCACCGCCGCTATCGCGTTCGCCTCCGGCTCCAGCGCCTTGTCCCGGGCGATGAGCGTGGTGATTTTTTCTTTCGCGGCACCGGCCAGGATTTCACGAATGCGCTTCAGGCCGAGAGCTTCGACTTTTGCGCCAACCTTGCCGGTGGCCCAGGCTTCAAATGGGGCAAGCTTTGCGGTGAGCGCGCTCCAATCCGCCTCAGTCAACACCGGATGGTCGCCGAGCAGCGGCTTGATGGCGGCGGCTTGCAAGTTGGCGAGCGCAGCGGCCCACGCCGGATTCACACCTTCGCGGAGAGGCAAGGCTTTGTGCGCGGCGATCTGCGCCAGCGGCAGCGCGGCGATCTCGGCGGAGGTGATGGTCAAATCTTTCGCGGCCAGCGCGAGGTATTCCTTTTCCTCGCGATTCAACGCGGCAATGGCGCGGACGTCAAACGCCGCCAGCCGGCAACGCGCAAAAAAGTCGTCCACCTTGGTTTTCACCACTTTCACGGCGGCGGCGGCGGCGGCAGTGGCTTCACCCAGCGGCAAAATGGTTTTGTCACCCTCGGCCTGCTTCCACCAATTCGAGTGCGCTTCGGCCTCGGCAAAAAATGCATCGAACTTGGCCTGGCCGATGCCGGGCTTGCCGCTCCGGTCGGCTTCCGCGCCGAACGTGGCGATGATTTCGCCAATCACGGCTTTCGTTGCGTCATCGCTCGCGGCGTCGGCCGGAATGACGCCGTCGCCGTTGAAATTTGTGGCGGCAAATATTTTCGCCGTGTCCGCCGTGTCCGCGAGGTCAATCGTCGCGGCATCGGTCTTGCCGAGGTTGGCGAGAATCTGTTTGGCCGAAGCGAGAATCTGTTTTCCTTCCGGCGTGGCATCGTTGATCGCGGCGAGCGCGAGCGACGGCGAACCTTTCACCAGATCATCCGGATTCTTGAGCAGGCTCGTCGCCCACTTGGCGGCGGCAATGACTTCCGGCGCGCGGACGCGCCCATCCTTGTCGGCGTCAATCAAATCCAGCGTGCGGTTGTCGAACTCCAGCCCGCGCGTCGGACAGGCCAGCGCCACCCAGAGCTTTTGGTCGAGCTGGTCGAGGCTGGCGAGGTCGGCACCCGTTTCGAGTTTGACCTGATCAAATCCGCCGGCGCGGAAGAATTTCCATGTGTGAGTTGTCGCCATAATTTTCCTTTGGTTCTGAAATTGTTGAAAAGTTTAACCATGAAGTTGCGCCAGCACCAAGAAAACTTTTTCCACCGCCTTCCTTCAGTCACAATTCAAACCAACTCCGGCTCCTCGATTTTCTTCGGTGCTTTGAACAACGGCGTGCCGTCCGTGGCCTCCGGGTATTCAAAGATTTTACCCTCGAAGTTACGGATGACCACTCGGTCGGCGTTGCGGCTCAAGACGTATTCCGGGCTGACCGGCACTTTGCCGCCGCCGCCGGGCGCGTCAATCACATAGGTCGGCACCGCGTAGCCGGTCGTGTGGCCGCGCAGTTTCTCCATGATCTCAATCCCCTTGCGCACGCTCGCGCGCAGGTGCGCGGAGCCGGCGATGAGGTCGCACTGGTAGATGTAATACGGCCGGACGCGGCACATGAGCAGCTTTTGCAGATGCGCCTTCATCACGTCTGCGTCGTCGTTGACGTGCTTAAGCAACACCGTCTGGTTGCCGAGCGGAATGCCGGCATCGGCCAGACGAGCAAGCGCGTCGCGCACTTCCGTGGTGAGTTCGCGCGGATGATTCGAGTGGATGCTGACGAACAGCGGATGGAATTGCTTGAGCATCGCACAGAGTTCCGGCGTGATGCGCTGGGGCAGGAAAACCGGGATGCGCGTGCCGATGCGGAGAAACTCGACGTGCGGAATTGCGCGCAGGCGGCTCAACAAGTTTTCCAGCTTCTCGTCGCTCAACAGCAGCGGGTCGCCCCCGCTCAAAAGAACGTCGCGGATTTCCGGATGCGCGGCGATATAGGCGATCTGCTTGTCGTATTCCGGATGAAAATCATAGCCGCTCGCATTGCTGACGAGCCGTGAACGTGTGCAGTAGCGACAGTAACTCGCGCAACGGTCGGTCACCAAAAATAAAACGCGGTCGGGATAGCGATGCACGAGTCCCGGCACCGGCGAATGCGAATCCTCGCCGCATGGGTCGGACATTTCCCACGAGGCGGTGCTGGTTTCCTCGATGCGCGGAATCACCTGCCAGCGGACGGGACAATTTTCATCCGCCGGGTCAATAAGGTTGAAAAAATACGGGGTGATGCCGAGCGCCAGTTTGGAATTGGAAAGCTGCGCGCCGGCGAGTTCCTCAGGCGTGAGGGTCGGGAAATATTTCTGCAACTGCTCGACCGTGGTGATGCGGTGTTTAAGCTGCCAGCGCCAGTCGTTCCAATCAGTTTCGGCAACGTCGTGCCAGAAACCGCGACCGGCGGACGTGAAGGATTTCAACCCTTGATATGGGCGTGCCGAAGGTGGCTCCCCGCTGTCCTTGGATGATTTTTCAGCCTGCATTTTCAATGGCGCACTATAAATCCGGTTTTGGGTCTGTCAAGTTGACGGCTCAAGGCGTGGGCCGATGTAAAACTTTCGGGATTTCAACCGACTTCAGCCGAGTTTCGGCTTCACGCCGTTGAATATCCAAAGCATCCAGTTTCTTCAAGGTTCCCTCGATTGGTTCATTGCGGCGCATGGCAACCGTCTGCTTGCCGGAAAATGAAACGGCAGGCGTCGGCTTTTTTTCATCCAGAAAATCAGCGAGGGCGCGGCGGTAGCCATCGGCTAGCATCGCATACGGCGGCGCCAGCCGGAATTGCGCCAACTCAAGGTCACGCATTTTGACCCGCAGCACGGCCGATTTCTGAGACGAATCAAGGCTGCGGATGGCGGCTTGCAAGGAGATTTCCGTGCGCGTGGGCAGGGAATTTGAACTGCTGCGGAATTCCACCGGCACGCTCAATAATTCCGTCAACCGGGTTCGGCTGGCGGCGACATTCCAGCGCGGGCCGGGATCGCTGCCCGCAACGGCGATCACCCGCAGCGACCACCATTTTTCCACCTCCAATGGCTGGCGGAAGTTTTCGCGAAACGCGGAGAAAAAAGCCGTCTGCCAGTTGAGACCTTGCGGAAGCCGGGTGAGCATGTCGCGCAGTTTGGCGGAACCGTCTTTCAATCGCAGCAGTTCGCTGACAAACAACTGGGCACTGGCGTGATAGACGCCCCTGTCGGCGCCGTCAACCTGCGTGTCGGTCGGCCAACTTAACTGGTCGAACGTGAGCGCTGAGGAATTTTGCAGCGTCTGCCGCGCAGCGGCGAGCGGATTGATGCCGTGTTGGGTTTTTTCCACCCGGTTTTGCATCATGCCGTTGATGGGTTTTGAAGACGCGGACAAAATGAGTTTGTCCTGCTCCTCGGCCAGCGCCTGTTGCGCCAGGCCATCAGCCAGCCACGCTGGAATTTCTGCAGAATGCCCGGAAACGGCGGCATTGCGATTGGCGATTTCCAGCAACACCACCGCCGTGAGAGCGCGAACGTAGCGCGTGCGCGGCAGGACATCCGGCAATTCCACCCGGTAATTCCAAGTCCGGGAAGACGGTTGGGAAACGATGGTGACGCCATCATCCGTTGACCGCGCGGGGCGGAGTTTAAGCGTGATTTTGCCCCGCCATGGCGTATCAGATCTCAAGCCGATTTCATTCCAGAGGGAAGTTTTTAACCGCTCGGCGGCGACGGCCAGCAGCGCGGGTTCCAAGCGGACGAGATTTGCATTGGTCGCAATCTCCTGACGATGGAGGAGCGGCGACGGCTGCATCGAGGCAGCGACCAAGAATTGGCCAGAAACGCTGCGCGCGGAAGCCAGTTCCGGCAATGGCGACTGCGCATGAACCGTTGTGAATAGAAACAGGAGCGTGGTGAAAACCGAGAAACTACCGAATCGTTGCGACGCCAAATCCGCCCACCGTTGCAAGGTTGCAACGGAGCCGCGAGGGAGCGCCGGAATCATTTTTTGTCCGCTTTTTTTGCGGGTTTGGTTTCCGACTTGTTTTCCGGTTTGGCGGCAGGTTTAGCATCGCTGGAATCTTTTTTGGCCGCCGACTTGTAGCCTTCGCTACGATAATCGGTAATATAAAATCCGCTACCCTTGAAGATCAGACCGGAACCGGCGCTGATTTTTTTGGAAACTTTGCCACGGCCCCATTTTTCCCGACCACAAACATCTTCCGGACAGTTTTTTAGCGGTTCAGCAGCAATGGAATGAATGGCCTCGAATTCGTGGCCACATTTTTTGCAAATGTATTCGTAGGTCGGCATGGCCGCAGGCGAAACGGATGGCGAACTTCAGCGAGCCGGACGATTCGTCGCGCCGAGCGGGGGAATGACTTTGACGGAGCCATCCGAACCAACCTCGACGTTAAGATCGTAGCCAGACGCCGGCTTGGCGACCGGCGCTGGAGGACGAACGGCGGCGGGCTTGTTGGTGGTGGTGACAACGGGCGCAGCCACTGTCGCCGGTTTCATTACGGGAAGATTCGTAAATGTCACATTGCGCTGAATCAACAATTCGGCACCTTTTTTCGTGCCGTTGTCATTTTTCATCAACTGCAGCCGGCGCGCGACAAACATCTCGTCACGGAGCTTCCTGACCTGGGCGCGAAGCGTATCCAAATCGTTGAACTTGTGTTCCAACTCGGCCTTTTTGGCCATTTGCTTTTGCAGTTCCTGTTCAATGAAAATCCGGTTGGTTTCCGCAATGGCCAGTTGGGTCTGGGTTTTTTCGATGCTAGCGGTCAACTGCGCGAGGGAGTTGGTCAGTTCGCCGGCGCGCTGGTCGAGCACTTTGTTTTGAACCTCAAGGTCGGCGATGTGGGTGTTCAGGTTGGTAATCTGATTTTGGGCACTCAGCAGGGAAGACCGGGTGCTATTTAACGCTGCAGCGGCCGAGGCCAGACTGTTGGACAACTGGGCAAGCTGCTGGCGGCTGGCGGCCAGATCGTTCGTGAGGACGATGTTGACCTGACCAAGATCATCAATCTGCTTCTTGGCGCTCATCACCTGACCAGAGAGGTCGGCGATGGTAGCGGCGTCTTTTGTTTGCTGCTCTTCCGCCTGCTTTTTGATGGCGAAAAGAGCAATCCCCAACCCGACGATGGCTATGGCAAGAACGATGATGGCAATCTTAATTTTCATAACAGGTTCAACATGGCCGCAGACGCCGGGTTTGGCAAGTCTGGTTACTTGCTGCTTTCGACCGGAGCCGCAGCGGAGGCCTCGACTTTTTCGCTCAAGGCTTTCAGCGCCGGATCCAGAATTTCCAACTTGGCATCCGCGCGCAATTTTTTGACGTAATCCGGCGCCAGCTTGGCGATTTGGCGGCGGGACAAAACTTCCTTGAGGTCCGCAGCGACAATGGCGTAGTCAATTTTCTTCGCGGCCGTTTTGTCAATTCCCTTGATAAGGTGGAAACCGAAAGTGGTAGTAACGACATCGCTGACTTGATTCTTGGTCAGTGAGAAAGCTGCCGCCTCAAATTCCGGCACCATCTGACCGCGCGGAAATTCCGGCAATTCGCCGCCGCTTTCCTTGGAGCCGGGGTCTTCAGAAAATTCCTTGGCCAACTTGGCGAAATCTTCGCCGCCTTTAACTCGCTTGAGCAGGCTTTCAGCCTGTTTCCGCTTGGCCGCCACGGCATTGGTGGAAAGCGGCGTGCGCGTGGCCGGGTCAATGGTCATCAGCAAAATATGCCGGACATGCGCCATTTCCGGCTGCTCAAAATCCGCGGGGTTTTTGGCATAGTAATCCTTCGCGTCCGCCTCGCTCACAGCAATTTTCAACTCCCGCTTCAACGCGGTCTTGGCCACGGCTTCCTGCATGGCTTTGCCGCGCAACTCGGTCACGGTCATGCCCACGGCTTTAAGCTGACGTTCGAATGCTTCCGCCGAACCAAACCGCTTCACCAGATTGGTGAATTGCAGATCCGCGTCCACCCTGCCCGCCACGCGGTCTGCATCCGTGGCTTTTTGGAGCAATAGTTGGATCGTAATCAGCTGGTTCAATACCCCGACGGAAAAATCCGGAGGCAGCATCTGGCCGGCAGCGGCGGCATTCGCCTTCGCACCGGCAAGAACTTCATCCAACTCGCTGCGTTTAATCTCAAAACTGCCGCCTTTGACGATGACCGGGTCGCCAAACAACGCCGTCATGGCGGCTTGAGGATCGGCGTTGGTGCCGGCAGCTTTCGGCGCGGCGGTTTCAGTGGCCGCCGTAGCGGAAATCACACCGGCCAACAGCGCGGCGGAAAGGATCAATTTCAATTTCATTTGGTCAATTGGACTAACAAGTTTCGTTTAAGTTCAAAAACAGAGTTATAACTTTACCACTTTTACATTGCTGATGTCATTGTCTTTTTTCAGCTCATCCAACACCGCCGATGGCGGCTCGCTGTCCAGACTCAACACCGTCAAAGCCCGCCCGCCCGCCGTGTCGCGGCCCAGACTCATACTGGCGATGTTGACTTTGTGCTTCGCGAGCAGCGTGCCGAGATGGCCGACGATGCCCGGTTTGTCGGCGTTGTTCAACAGCAGCAGGGTGCCCGTGATGGGAACTTCCACCGGCTGGCTGAAGATGCGCACGATGCGCGGATTATTCGGCGAACCGAAAAACGTGCCACCGGCCGAAACCAGCTTCCGGTTCCCAGCCAAAGCCTGAACGTGAACCCATTCGTTGAACGTCACCGGCTCGTCCGATTTCTTTTCCTCGACCGTGACGCCAATGCTCTGCGCCACGCTGCGAACATTGACATTGTTCACATCCTTTAAATTGCTCGTCGAGAGGAAGCCGCGCAGAATCGCACGCGTCACCGGGTCGACATTCGGCAAATGCCGCGCATTGCCGCCAAAGGTGATGTGCAGCCGGTCGGCGGTCGCCGGAGTTAGCTGCGCGATCAATTTCCCCAGCGCCTCGCCGAGCGGCAGATATGGCTTCACCTGTTCGTAGGTCTTCGCGTCGAGATACGGCAGATTCACCGCGTTGCGAACTTCGCCAGTCAGCAGATAGCCAGCGATGACTTCGGCGACTTCAATGCCGCATTTTTCCTGTGCTTCTTCGGTGCTGGCGCCAAGGTGCGGCGTGAGAATTAGATTCGCCTGCTTACGATACGGATGATCGGCGGGCAGCGGCTCGACGGCGAAAACGTCTAGGGCCGCACCGGCGACTTTGTTCGATTCCAGCGCCGCGATGAGGTCGGCTTCGCAAATGATTTCGCCACGGGCGCAATTAACGATACGCACGCCAGGTTTCATCTTCGAAAATGCCGCAGTGTTCAGCATTTCCTTGGTTTCCTTCGTCACCGGCATATGGACGGTAATGAAATCCGCCTCGCGATAAACATGGTCCACTTCCGGCGCAAATTCCGCGCCAATGGCCTTCGCGCGGTCTTCCGTGAGATACGGATCGTAGGCCACGACGCGCATGCCGAACGCAATGGCGCGCTTGGCGACTTCCGTGCCGATGCGGCCCATGCCGAGCACGCCAAGCGTCTTGCCAGAGAGTTCCACGCCCTGAAATAATTTGCGATCCCACTTGCCGGCGACCATCGTCGCGTGGGCCTGCGGCACCTTGCGCGCGAGCGAAAGCAGCATGGTGAAACTCAATTCCGCCGTGGTGACCGTATTGCCGCCGGGGGTGTTCATCACCACCACGCCGTGTTGCGTGGCGGCCTCGATGTCCACATTGTCCACCCCGACGCCGGCGCGGCCCACGACGCGCAATTGCTTGGCCGCCGCGATGACTTTCTGTGTGACTTTGGTTTCGGAACGGACGACGAGCGCGGTCGCATCGGCGACAAGGGGCAGCAGTTCAGCCTCGGACAGACGCTTGGGGAGGACGACGACTTTGAATTCGGGACGTTGCTGGAGCAACGCGATGCCTTTGGGCGACACAGGGTCGCAGATGATGATTTTCATAAATATAATTCCAAAATTGGACGGCCAGTTTAGGTTGCCACACGGTTTTGGTCAAACAACGAATCGGCAAACGGAACTGATGCAGCGGATACAGTCAACTATTGGCACCGAAATCCCCCAGTTTAAATCATCTGCTGCCAGTTCGCTGCTTATTTGGCGGCGGGTTTAAGCCACGCGGCTTCCCGCCAAAAAAACAACCCCCTGGCGCGGTTTTAGAACACCGCCACAGGGGGTTTTCGGAAGGTTTGATTATTTCGGCAGTAAATCCGTGACGAGCGACTTCTCTTCCTTCAATTCGTTTTCCGTTGCGGCGATTTTCGCCTTGCTGAAGTCGTTGAGCGGCACGCCTTGGACGATTTCAAAATCCTTGCCGTTGCTGCGGATCGGGTAGCTGAAGATCAGCCCCTTCTCGATACCGTAGCTGCCGTCGGAATGCACGCCCACGCTGAACCAGTCGCCGGCGGGCGTCGGATGGGTGAGCTTGTAAACGGTGTTCACGGCGGCGTTGGCGGCACTGGCGGCGCTGCTCAAACCGCGCGCCTTGATGATGGCCGCGCCGCGCTGCTGCACCGTGGTGATGAATTCACCCTTGAGCCAGGCTTCGTCCTTGATGACGCTCGGAACCGGCTGTCCGGAAATTTTGGCGTTGGCAAAATCGGGATACATCGTGGCGCTGTGATTGCCCCAGATGGCGAGGTTGCTGACCGCGGTGACCTCCACATTCGCCTTCTTGGCAAGCTGCGACTTGGCGCGGTTTTCGTCGAGCGCGGTCATGGCGAAGAAACGTTCTTTCGGCACACCAGCGGCGTTGTTCGCGGCGATGAGCGAATTGGTGTTGCACGGATTGCCAACGACGAGCACGCGGACGTCGCTCGCGGCGTTCTTGGCGATGGCGTTGCCCTGGCCGGTGAAAATTTTACCATTGATGCCCAGCAGATCCTTGCGCTCCATGCCCGCCTTGCGCGGCACGGCGCCGACGAGCAGCGCCCAGTTCACACCCTTGAACGCTTCATCGAGATTCGACGTGGCGACGACACCCTTGAGCAAGGGAAACGCACAGTCGTCGAGTTCCATCACGACGCCGTTCAGGGCGGCAAGGGCTTTTTCGTCGGGAATTTCGAGGAGATGCAGAATGACTGGCTGGTCAGGGCCGAACGCCGCGCCGGAGGCGATGCGAAACAGGAGGGAATAACCGATTTGGCCGGCGGCGCCGGTGATCGCGATACGAATAGGAGTTTTGCTCATAAATTTTCGAGCCGGCATTATGTAAATTACAGGGATGCCGCGCAAGTTTTACGCGTGTAAAAAATTTGCTTGGGTAAATTTATTTTGCGCGTAAGCTGGCCGCGTTCTTTGAAACGGCGGAAGCAATTCCGCTTATCGCAGTCAAATGTCAGGGAACCCGGTGTAAATCCGGGACGGTTGCGCCACTGTAATGGCTACAATTC
This sequence comes from uncultured Verrucomicrobia subdivision 3 bacterium, assembly GCA_903858275.1. Classification (GTDB taxonomy): domain Bacteria; phylum Verrucomicrobiota; class Verrucomicrobiia; order Limisphaerales; family UBA11358; genus UBA11358. The sequence continues at coordinate 86,146 of CAIOIC010000109.1, forward strand.
CCATTGCCACTGTTCGCAGGAACGGGAAGGCGGGAAAAGGTCTGAAGCCCAAGTCAGGATACCGATTTGACCGCGCTCGTCAGCCTCGAACGTTTCGAGGCACTTCTCCGCAAAGAGAAGGATGGAGCCAGCCTGCCGATCGATTTTCGGCGGGACTCGTTGAATGCCTTCATTCCCCGTTTTGCCGGAGTCTGAAGGTTTTTTATTTTCAGGCTGCGCGCTGGTCTTCCAACTAGAAAAACTGTTCGCAGGGAAATCTTTCCGGCGGACAAACTTGAAAGATCGGTAAAATGAAAAGAATCAGTTCGTGGCTGGCGTTGGCCGGCTTGTTTTTTATCTCAAAATCCCCGGCGGTTTCGTTCAATGACGTCCAATTTTGGATCGGTTCTGGCACCAACCGCGCTGCGCTCGTCGTGGAATGGAGCACGCCGGAATCATCCTTTGGCTCAACCGTGCCCGCGCCCGTCGCCAACAAATCGCTCGTCTGGGGCTACCGGTTCAACGGCCCGGCCTCGGCGGCACAGATGTTCATCGCCCTTCTGGCGGCCGATCCGCGCTTTTACGCGGTGGGAAATATTGACCCGCAATATGGCCTTGGCATTACTGGCATTGGTTATCATCTTGGCGGCGGGGGTGACGCTGGAATCACGGACGGCATCACCACTAATTATTTCACCACCAGTCGCTTTTTGACCAACGCCACCGTTGATATAGATGCAGCCGCCCCGTTGAATCCGGGCGATTTGTATTGGGGTGGTTGGAATGGCCCCAATTGGGAAAACTGGACTGAATTGGGCGACGCCGGCGGCTTTTTCAAATGTCCGGATCGCGGCCCCGATGCCTATTGGACTTCGACTGATCCGGACTATGCGTCCTCCGGTTATCACGGACAATGGGATTTTGCCTGGGGACTGAGCAGCCTGCAAATGACGAACGGTTCTTGGATTGGCATTACCGTGGCCGCCGGACCATATGATTTTGCTTTGTCCGCCCCCTACAATGCACATAAGCATGCGCCGGCTACCCCTGATCCCGGCCTCACGGCGCTGGTTAAAAATCTGGCCGGTGGCTTTCAGGGCGGACATTGGCAGACACAATTCCTGAGCTGCACCAACTGGCTTTATTCGCTCGAACGCTCGTCTGATTTGCAAAATTGGACCGTTGTAACCAACGGTGTTCTCGGCAATGGCACCAACCTCGTCACCACTGACCCCGCGCCGCCGGCGGATCAGGCGTTCTACCGGGTCAGTGCGGGGCAACCATGAGTTCGCCGCTCTTCATCAATCCCAGTCTCTGCCCGCTTTGCAGCGGGCCGAACGTCTGCCGACTTTGCGCGCCGGTGGGGGGCAAAGATCTATGCTGGTGTGTAGACGTCGCCATGCCAGAGGCGCTGCTTGCGCGGGTGCCGGAAAATTCCCGCCACCGCGCCTGCATTTGTCGGTCGTGCGCGGACAATTTCCAGCTTGAAACAGCCCTCGCCCCACCCCCTGCGCCTCGAGTTCCAGGCTTCACGCTCATTGAACTGCTGGTGGTCATCGCCATCATCGCGATTCTGGCGGCCATGCTGCTGCCCGTGCTAGCCCGCGCCAAGGCCACCGCGCAGCGTGCTGAATGCATGAGCAATCTCTGTCAAATCGGCGTCGCCACGCAATTGTATTGGGCCGACAACCACGAAAAAAGTTTTTCGCTCTGGTCCAAGACCGACGCCATCGGCAAGACTTGGTGGTTCGGTTGGATTGGTAATGGCACCGAAGGTCAACGCCCCTTCGATCTTTCATCCAGTGTTTTGTTCCCCTATTTGCGCGGCAGCGACGTGCGGCTCTGCCCATCTCCGGTATGGAATTCGCCGCAATTTAAACTTAAAGGAACCAATGTAATTTTCAGCTATGGGTGCAACCGCTACATCTTTGGCGCACCCACCCAGCCGCCAGTGAACACGAGCCGCCTCACGCGACCCACTGAAACCGCGCTGTTTGCCGACGCCGCCCAGGTCAACACGTTTCAAGCCCCGGCTTCCTCAGGCAATCCCATGTTCGAGGAATGGAATTATCTGGATTTACAGACCAACTACTCTAGCGCTAACTTCCAACCGAACGGTCACTTCCGCCATTCGCAAAAGTCAACCGTGACGTTCGCCGACGGCCATGTGGGTTTGGAGCAGGCCATTGAAGGTTCTTATGACAAGCGAATGCCAAACCAATTCATCGGTCAGCTACGCCCGGAAATCTTAACTATTCCTTGAATGTATTGTATTGATCCTGGCCTTTGGTGTTAGCCAAACAATACGAACCGATTGATGTCAGCGGTCATGGTGGATTAAAAATTATTTACAACACACATAGCATTGATTTTAAAGCTTCACTTTTCGTTTTAATATGGCGGTGGGCTGACTGACGAACGCGATCTAGAAGTTTTTGGCTGCCTCGCGCTTGGCCGAGGATTATACGGCGGCCTGCGCACCCAGTTTTAACACCGAAAATGAAAAGCCCCAACGCAGGTCTTGCGTTGGGGTGTCCCAAAACTGGTTGCTGTCCAACAATATCAAGGCATCGAGTGCGGCGGCGTGACCGAGCTGCCGAGGGTGCAGGTGATGGACGGCGAGGTGCCAACCGTGGCATAGTTGTAGTCGCCTCCTGCAGGGCAAGGCGGAAGGCTGTTTGCCCCGTTCAGCTTAATGTAGGGCGTGACATCAGCCAGCACGGGCTGGTAGCCAGTGGTCTTCTTGGCTTCCAAGGCATACTGGTTCACGGCCGCGTCCAACTGACGCATGTTGTTGATGCAGGCATTGGCCTGCGAGGTGGCGCGCGCTTTCACGAAGTTCGGGATCGCAATCGCCGCCAAC
>CAIOIC010000110.1 GCA_903858275.1 uncultured Verrucomicrobia subdivision 3 bacterium
ACGCGGCGATGGCATCGTCATTGCCGCCAACCGGCTTGCCAAAAAATACGGCATCAAGACTGGCACCGCCTGCTTCGAGGCCAAGCGGCTTTGCCCCAATGGCGTTCTCTGCAAACCGCATTACGACGCCTACCGCGAATTATCCCGTCAGATGTTCCTGATTCTGGAGGAATACACGCCCACGCTCGTCCCGTATTCCATCGACGAAGGCTTTCTGGATTTTTCCACGATGGACGAACACATCTGGCGCAACACCACCGCCACCGATTACGTTCAAAGCATCCGCGCCCGTATCAAGAAAGAAACCCGTCTCCCCGTGACCGCCGGCCTCGCGAACTCCGCCAAACTCGCCAAGCTCGCCACCGACGCCGCCAAAGGCACCGGCTTTCTCGAAGTGCCCGCCGGTTCGGAAAAAGAATTTCTAAAAGACCGGCCCGTGTCAGAAATGTCCGGTATCGGCAAAAACCGGCAACGCTCGCTTGCCGCCTTCATGGCCTTCACCTTCGGCGACGTCGCCCGATTACCCTCGATGCTGCTGAAACAAAAGTTCGGCATCTGGGGCCATCAATTGTGGCTGTTCGCCAACGGACAATGGAATGAACCGCTCGTGTTGGAGATCAAAGACCGCACCACCATTTCCAGCAGCACCACCTTGCCGCAGGACGAGCACGATTACGAAGCCGCGCTCACCTTCATGCTCAGCGAAGCCACCCGCCTCACCGGCCAGTTGCGCCGGGAACTGATGCAGGCGCGAGAATTCAGTCTGGCTGTGCGGTTCAACGATTTCACCGAAGTCGGCACCAGCCACCGGTTCAATCATCCGCAATTTCTTAACTCCGTCATCAATTCGGTCTTGGAACAGATGTTTCGCGACCTGATGGCCGACGCTCATCGGCCCGTGCGCCAGATCCGCCTCGCCATGTTCAATCTGGAGCGCCTCGACACGCACCCGACGCTCTGGGGCCGCACGAACGAAGAACGCTGGGGCGCCCTCGACGACGCCACGCACGCACTGAATCAGAAGCTCGGCAAAACTGCCCTGATGACCGGCGCGCAACTCGCCCTCCGGCATTCGCAAATCGAAAATCATCAATCGCCCATCCCTGCGGCTAAATGCCCTTTCACCCCGCAGCGCGAAATGATTTCAAAATTATGGGGCGCAAACGGTCCGGCGAAACCCGCTCAAGGAACTTTATTTTAATCGGATAAACCTTGATAGCAGTTCACAAGTCGGCTCTCATAAAATGCAGTAATTCCAACCGATTATGGCGCAACCAGACCCGCAAACACCCGCTTCCAAGGACAATCAACCATTTGGCATTTTGCCTCCGCCATTGCCCGTGCCTGCCCGAAACCATTCGTCCCTTCGCCCGGTGATCAGCGTTCTGTTAAGCCTGTGCCTCGGATTGTTTCTGGCCGACGCCGTTGTTTCTCTGGCGGACGATTCCCTTAACCTTCTTTTTGGAAGTCACCCGCTTTCCCTGATACGTGGGATTTTTTGCATTTTGTCCATGCTCTTGGCAATCGTGGTTTATGGCTTGATGGGAATCACCCCGATGATTCCCAAGCGCCTGTTTCTTCCGCTCACCTTGTTCTACCTGGTTGCTGAAGTCATAGCCCTTCCGGCCATGATATATTTCTATCATCGGCTTTCGCTGGTGGTCTGGCTCATCTCCGCCGGTCAGGTTTTCTTGGGTCTGGGGATTCTTTATTGGCTGCGAGGCGGACTTAAGCTCCGTTGGCTTTTGGTGACCGAGGATCAGGTGGGAACAAGAGGGTTTGGCTGGGTAAACCTGATCACGTTTCTGCTCCTGAATGTTTTCCTGTTGCTGCCCGCTTTGGTCGCATATCTCGGGCTTTGCGCCGTCCTGGCCGTTGGCCATTTCAGTGATGGCTTCCTGGCCGTGCGCCCAAGTGGTTTGACGGTTCAAGTGCGAAAATACGTCCGCAACGATGGCAGGACGATTCAGCTGGTGCCGATGGCTCACGTTGGCGACTCCGGTTTTTACCAGAAGCTCACCCAGTCATTTCCCACCAACGCGATCATCCTGATGGAAGGCGTGACGGACGAACACAACCGGCTGACGAACAAGATCAGTTACCAGCGGATGGCGACCAAACTTGGCCTGTCTGAACAACATGAGAAATTTACTCCGCCCCGGAATCAAACGGTGCGGGCCGATGTGGATGTGGATCAATTCAGCACGAATACGATTGACCTGCTAAACCTAGTCATGCGCATTCATAAGGAGGGACTGACCCCGAAAAACCTGCTGATCTTGATGCAATACCCGACCCCGCCCGGTACGGAATATCAATTGTTTGATGATCTGCTGACGAAACGGAACGCGCACCTCTTGGACAAGATTCGCGACCAGCTGCCGCTTTCGGAAACCCTCATCGTGCCGTGGGGGGCGGCTCACATGCCGGGGCTTGCCAAAGAAATTCAAAAAACTGGATTCCGTCTGGATGCGACTGAGGATTATACGGTGATTCAATTCGGCGGGGTGAAAAAGAATGACAAACCCCCAAAGCCCGAATGAACCCGCTAAAATATATCCCGACAACCTGGACCTGCAAGCCTCCCATGTTTTCGCCGGTATTCCCGATGCCATCCACCTTCGCATAAGAGCCACCGAGGGAATGATGCAGCTAAACGAAGCCCTCAATCTGGGTTGTGGGGACTCCGATTCTTAATTCTCATCCGGGCCGGGTATCGGCATACTGTCACCGATGTCCGTTGAACTCACCGAAGCATTGCTCGCTCAAGCCGCTGGCTGGGACGTGATGAAGCACGCCCGTTTCTGTCTCGCGCAAGGGCAGGTGGTCAGCTCGTATTGGGCGCCGCCGTTGCTGCGGGGCGTGGTGCAAGCCGGTGGGATGACTTTTCGCGGTTCCCTGGTCATCAACAACGCGGTGGATGTTGAGAACCTCTGCAATTGCCGCGAGGCCCGCGAATGGGGAAAGATCTGCGTCCACGGCGTCGCCGTCGGGCTGCATTGGTTGCAGGCTCAGAAAGCGGCAGCCGCCCCGGCTCCGGCGCGACCGGCCGCTGCCCCGCCGGCCCGGAAAACCCCGTCGCTGTTGCGCGCCGCAGGCGGCGAGCCCGCTGAATTATTCATCATCCTGCCGCCCAACCTCGATCAGGCGCTCGCCCGCGGCAAGATCATGCTGGTGTTGGAGGGGAAATGGGATGGCGGGCGGTGCCCGCTGAATGCGCTGCCCAAAGGGCGCACCTTTGCTTTTTCACCGGCCGACGACGCCTTCATCGAGCAACTCGAGACCTTGACCAATGGCGAGACGCCCGCGCTGCTGCAACTGGACGCAAAGGATTTTGCCGGGCTCATCCCGCTCCTAATGGGGCATGAGAATATCACGCTCGGAAAATCCACTGCGGTCACGGTCACCCAGACACCCTTGATGGTGCCGCTGTGCGCCACGCTGGAGGCGAACGGGGAAATTGTTTTGGCGCTGAAAAACAAATCCCTGGCCCCCGCCATGGCGGGCGATTGGGTCTGGCACAACAATACCTTGCAGCCGCTTGGCCTGTCGCCGGCGTTGAAAGATCTGTGGCACGCCCCGGTGCGCGTGACGCGGGCGCAGGTGCCGCAGTTCTTGAGCCGGGATTGGCCGCTGCTGTCAGCCGCCGGCGGACTGGAGGCGAATTTCAAACCCGAAGATTTCTCGCTCGAACCGCAGGCGCCGCGCTTCCTCCTGGCCCTGAAGGGTGGGCTCACGCAATTGAGCGCCCTGCTGCAATGCGCCTATGGCTCGCGCATCATGACCGTCGGCGTGACGGCGGCGGATGAAGCCGTCTGGCTGCCCGACCCCGATTCGCCGACCCGTTATTCCACCCGCGATTCAAGTGCGGAGAAAGCGGCGCTGGGGCGGATGCAGTGCAGCGGCTTTTCCAGTCCGGATGCGGGCGGAAAGCTGCAATTGACCGGCCAGAATGCGGTATTGAACTTCCTGGCGCGGGAATTTCCCCGGCTGCAGCGCGAATGGCAGGTGACGCTCGATGAGCAATTGGAAAACCGGACGTTGAAAAATCTCGAGCGGGTCGAGCCGAGATTCCAGATCACCTCCTCCGGCGTCCAATGGTTCGACCTGGGCGTCGTGTTCGCGTCCGCCGGTGGCGAAACTTTTTCGGCTGTCGATATTCAAAGGCTGATTTTGTCCGGGCAAAACCATGCGCGCTTGAAGAATGGCCGGATGGCGGTGATCGACACCGGCGCAGTGGAGGAATTGCAGGAAGTGCTGCTCGATTGCGCGCCGCAGCAGAACGCGGGCGGCTATCGTATCAACAACACGCAGGCCGGCTTTCTCGAAGCGACGCTGCGGCAGCATGCCGATTGGAAAGTCCAGGCGCCGGCGGCCTGGCGCGAGCGCGCGGCGAAACAAAGCGGCGAAGCCAAGCTGGACTGTCCGCCGCTCGGCGACTTGGAACCGGTGTTGCGCCCCTACCAAAAACAAGGCGTGGCGTGGTTGCATTTTTTGCGCACGAACGGCTTTGGCGGCATTCTCGCCGACGAAATGGGTTTGGGGAAAACGCTGCAAACATTGGCCTACCTGCGGTTCATCCGGCAGTCGCAGCCCGGCCTTGCCCCCATGTTGGTGATCTGTCCGACCAGCCTCGTCTTCAACTGGCAGGCGGAGGTGAGGAAGTTCACGCCGGAGTTGAAAGTGCTGGCGTTGCACGGGCCCGACCGGCATGCCCGCTTTGCCGACATCCCCGCCAGCGACCTGGTCGTGACCAGCTACGCGCTCATCCGCCGCGATGCGGAAAAATATCGCGGGCTGGAATTCGACACCGTCGTGCTCGACGAAGCCCAGCACATCAAGAACCGCCAGACCCAGAACGCGCAGGCGGTGAAGGCGGTGCGGGCAAAGCACCGGCTGGTGCTGACCGGCACGCCGCTGGAAAATTCCGTTTTGGATCTGTGGTCCATCTTTGACTTTCTCATGCCGGGCTACCTGGGCACGGCCAAGGATTTCCGGGAGCGCTATGAACTGCCCATCGCCAAAGAGAAAAATGCGGAGGCGCAATCGCGGCTGGCCCGCCGCCTGCGCCCCTTCCTGCTGCGCCGCCTGAAACGCGAGGTGGCGAAGGATCTGCCGGCGAAGCTGGAACAGGTTTCATTTTGCGAGCTCACGCCGGATCAGCGGGCCGTTTATCAACAGGTCATCGAAGCCAGCCGCAAGGAGATCTTGGAAGCCGATGGCGCCCAGGGCCTCGCGAAGAGCCGCATGGTGGTGCTGACCGCCCTGCTGCGGTTGCGGCAGGTGTGCTGTGATTTGCGGCTGTTGAAGCTGGACAACCTCAATCCCGCCACCACTTCCGGCAAGCTCGATTTGTTCGGCGAACTGCTCGAGGAAGTGATCGACGGCGGCCATCGTGTGCTGGTGTTCAGCCAGTTTGTCGGGATGCTGACCCTGTTGAAGGAGCGGCTGGCGGCGGAGAAGATTGAGTATTGTTATCTCGACGGTTCCACCACCGACCGGGCCGCCGTCGTGGAGCGGTTTCAAACCCAGGCCGGGATCCCCGTGTTTCTCATCAGCTTGAAAGCCGGCGGCGTGGGCTTGAACCTGACCGGAGCGGACACCGTGATTCATTTTGATCCCTGGTGGAATCCGGCCGTGGAAGACCAGGCGACAGACCGCGCCCACCGGATCGGCCAGGCCAAAGTCGTGACCAGCTACAAGCTCATCACCCGCGACACGGTGGAGGAAAAAATCCTGATCCTGCAAAATCGCAAGCGGGCGGTCATCCAGTCCACCATCAGCGGGGAGGAGGAATTTGCCGCGTCCCTGAACTGGGAGGAAATTCAGGAGCTGTTGGCCTGAACGGAGCCAGACCCATGATCACTTGGAAAACAATAATGGCTGTCCCGCGGCCTGCCAGGCCTTGATGCTCTCGAACGGATGGATCAGCATGAGGATGTTCAGTGTGAGATTATCCCGAACCCACAGCAGACATCCCACCTCCATCATCAGGATGAGAGCGATGGTCACCCTTAATTTCAAACGGCTGGCCAGCCAGAATCCCAGGCTTGCCATCAGGACATCGCATGAGGAATTAAGGATGCTGTCCCCGACGTAGCCCTGCGCGATGGTTGCCTCCCGATATCGGTTGATGATGATGGGCGAATTCTCCAGCAGTTCCCAACCCGCTTCCAGGAGCACCGCGATGAGGAAACGGTAGCGGACCGGCAATTCCCGGGCGAAGAGCCACAGGCAGCCATAAAAAAGCATCCCGTGGATGATATGCGAGAACGAATAGACATCCGCCACGCGCTGTGAATTCTCGCTTCCCCAGATATTGTTGTCCCACCAGCCGAAACGACCATCGGGCCCCAGCGGGGACCGGCCAAACCCATATTCGACCCCGGCCATCACTGCGATGATCGCGATAAAGCCGCCGATAACCCATCGATGCCGATGAAGGAATTCTGAGATGGAGGTCACGGACGCATTCTAACGTTTTGGAAATTCCTTTGGAAGCTTCGCCAAAAAAAGTTTCCGGTTTCAGATCTATCTTCGCTCCATGCGCGGCCGCCACACCATCATCTGCGACTTGATCGAGCTGGGCGTAACCACCCCATTTTTAAACGGTTTTGAACTGCTTGCGTTATAAAACCCGCGTCATTTATGCTCCCCATGCCGTCAATAGTATTTTGTGTTGGTTTTTGCTTTTAAAATCGACCATCTGCCACTGGCTGGCGGCTGTTTTGAGCGCAGGCCGTGTAAAATGCGTTTGTGATTTCGCTGCCCAATATTAAACCTTGCTTGCTTTCCGCCATCGATTTGATTTCGCGGTCATTTAATCAAGCAGCCGATGAAGCAGCGAAAACCAGTTCTTCTGAACCGCTAAAGAATTGGTCTTTCACCTACGATCCGACCCAGGCCATCTTTCGTGATCAGGCAAGAATGGTCTGGCTGGCCACCGTGAACCGCCAAATCCCGCTTGTTTGGCTCACCCAAAACCACTCGGCGCTTGATACGCTAACAAATCTGATTTGTTTGTATGGGGACGTGGATACTGAGCTTATTGCCGAGGGTATGATTTGCGAATCGAGCTTTGAGGGATTGACGTGGGCGTGCGGCAAACTGGCGGCCTCACCTTTGCGAATCCTTGACGTTGGCGGTTTTGATGAGTTTAAAGAAATTGCCCAATCTTTGGCTGCGGCGCAAACCCATCCATACATCATGTGCGATTGGCGACCGTCCGAAGAGGAGGTTGAACTTGCGAAACAATTGTCCGACCAGTCTGAGATTGCCTTTTGCTGGCCGAATTAGCCCCATCAATTATGACCTCACATCCCAATCCAGACCAAGCCCAACCGGAAGATATCGAATGCTGGAAACAGCAAGCAGAAGCGGGCGATGTTGAAGCCCAGTTTTCATATGCCTTTGTCCACTATCGTGGGGAAAGAACCACAATGGATTATTCGCTCGCCCGGAAATGGTTTGCCGTCGCAGTTCAGCAGGGTCACACCAAATCAGCGTTTTATCTGGGAGTGATGTTGGAGCATGGTTGGGGTGGCGAAACGGATTTATCCGGCGCGGCGACTCACTATTTAAAAGCCGCCAAGGCTAATTTTATGCCGGCACAACATAATCTAGGCAGACTCTTTCAAGAGGGGCGGGGTGTTCTGAAAAATCTGGCCGAAGCGCATTTTTGGTTGTCAGTGGCCGCTAGCAATGGCGGTGAGCATTCCCAAGAGGGGATTGATAAGTTCATCGGTCAAATGTCAAATAGCGAGATTGATTCAGTTCGCCGAAAAGTTAGCGAGTGGTCTCAAGGGCGCCTTAACATAACTCGTAGTCACTAAACTAAATGTGCGGCCGCTACACCATCACCCAGGATTTAGCCGGGCTGGAAAAGCTCGTCCGGTTCATTATCTCCAAAGGTGCCCGTCCGGAAGGACCCCGATATAATCTCGCCCCACGCCAGCAAGCCCCCGTCCTCGTCTGGGAAACCGGCCAGCCCACCCTGAAATCCATGCGCTGGGGCTTGATTCCATCTTGGTCCAAGGATGAAACCATCGGCGATAAACTCACCAATGCCCGCGCCGTCACCATCACCGAGAAACCCAGCTACCGGAAACCGTTCGAGAAACAGCGCTGCCTGATTCCCGCCGACGGCTTTTACGAATGGCAAACGACTCCAGCCGGTAAGCAGCCATTCCGGTTCACGATGAAGGGTGGGGGATTCTTTTGCATGGCCGGCCTCTGGGAAAAATGGATCCGCCCGCCGCGCACCGATGAATTGGCTCTGGACGATCCCGATCAGGTTTCAGCTTCTCAGATGATTGAGACCTTCACCATCATCACCACCGAACCCAACCCTATGGTCGCCGCCGTCCACAATCGGATGCCGGTCATTCTCGGCCCGGAACATTATCAATGGTGGCTGGAGCCAGACCGATTTGAACCGCAGTTCCTGAAAACCCTGTTGCGTCCGTATCCCGCCGAAGACATGGCCTGCTACCGCGTATCCAAGCTCGTGAACAACGCCAAGCACGACAGCCCCGCTTGCCTGCTTGCTGGCTGATTTCAGTTCGTATTATTGCCCGGAAATTGCAACAGAAAGTCCCTGCTGCGGGGTTTTCATTAAGCATTTTTCAACCGTCATCGCAATCGTCGGCAGGGCATCGGCCACAGCTTGGGAAAGTTCCATCGTCATCGAACTAAGCCCGCCAATGGAAATTGTGATCAGATCCACCTCCGGCCAGTAGTCGAGCAGCGCGGCGGATTCAATCAGGTCCTTCAGTCCGATGTCGTGCGCCGTGAGTGTCGGCGGAAAATCAGTGGCATAGCGCGGGCGGATGAGCGAGACAGTGCCGATCGGCTTGTCGTCCGTGGCCGCGTCAATCAGGATGAGGTGCTGCTGATTACGGAAAAGGCCCAGTAGATGAAATCCGCTGGTGCCGCCGTCCACAAGTTCAGCGTGTTCGGCAAAACCTTTTTCTTCCAGATACCGGATGGCGGCTACGCCGACGCCTTCGTCGCCCATCAGCAGATTGCCGATGCCGAGAATGAGCGTTTTTTGGGTGCCGACGGTGAGATTCATTATTTCTTTTCGCCGGCGGATTTCTCGTCCTTCAGCGTCGGGTGGTATTCCTTCTCGATGAATTTCCAGCCGCTGCCCATGGAGGAGATTTCACCGCGGCCTTCGACGTAGTCGTGATAAAACACGATGTAAACGTGGACGAGCGCGAATAGGATAAAAAACCACATGAATGCGTGATGCCATTGGCGCACGGCGAAATCGCCGCCCATCAGCGGCACGATCCACGCGAACATTTTGGGAAACCACGCCTTGCTCATCGCGGCGTAGAGGCCGAAGCCCGTGACGCACTGGAAGAGAAACGCGAGGAACGTCATGAAATAGGTGAAGCCAGCGACGGCGTTGTGCCCGATGGTTTCAATCGGGGTGTTGTCTCGCTGCAAAACGTCCACGGCGATGACCTGCTTGATTTCCTTCCACTGGTTTTTGCGGTAGGGGATGAAGTTTTTCCAGTTTGCATAACGGTTGCCGGCAAAGCCCCAGTAGATGCGGAACAGGAAGTTGAAAAAGAAAATGTAGGCAAAAAGAAAGTGGATGAAGCGCACCTTGCCGAACCAATAAGCGAACGACGCCTCGGTCGCCTGCTGGATGGCCAGCGGCGCGCCGATGAGATAACCCGTCACGCACAGCACCACGAGGCTGAGCGCGTTGAGCCAGTGATAAAACCGGACCGGAATTTCCCAGACATAGACTCGGCCGAGCGTAGCTTTTTGCATAGTGCCTCCTTAGCCGCCGACGGTGACGCGGTTGAGCGTGCGACCTTGCGGATCATAGAGATGCACCGCGCAGGCGAGGCACGGATCAAACGAGTGAATCGTGCGGATGATTTCCAACGGCTTGTCGGGGTCGGCCACCGGCGTGCCGATGAGCGACGCTTCGTAAGCCGAGCGCTGGCCGGAGGCGTCACGCGGTGAAGCGTTCCACGTCGAGGGCACGACGAGCTGATAGTTTGCGATCTTTTCGTTCTCGATGACGATCCAGTGGGCGAGCGCGCCGCGCGGGGCTTCGCTCATGCCTACGCCCTTGGCCGAGGCGGGCCAGGTTGAGGGCTCCCACTTCTCGCCATTGAAGGTGCGCGAGTCGCCGTTTTTGATGTTCGCCAGCAGGTCGCTGTAAAATTCCTGCGACCACTGCGCGACCAGATAGGTTTCAATGCCGCGAGCTGCGGTGCGACCGAGGGTGGAGAATAGCGCCGCCACCGGCACATCGAGTTTTTTCAACACCATGTCCACCGCTTCCTTGATGTCGGCGCGGCCGGTGCCATAGCCGACCAGCAGGCGTGCGAGCGGGCCGACTTCCATCGCGTGACCTTTCCACCGGGGCGTCTTGAGCCAGGAATATTTACCCTCCACATTGAGCTGGTCGTAAGGCGGTTTCGGGCCGGTGTAATTGAGTTTGGTTTCGCCTTCCCACGGATGTTTCGCCGCCGCGTCGCCGTCGGAATATTGATACCACGAATGCGCGATGGACTCCTTGACCTGCTGGGGATCGTGCGCATCCACTTCGTGAATTTTGCTCAAATCGCGGTTGAGGATCGCGCCACGCGGAAATTTGAATTTGCCCGGATTGGCGAAGCCGTTCGTTGGCAGATCGCCGTAGGCCAGATAATTGCTCAAGCCGCCGCCGATCGCCCCCCAATCTTTGTAGAAGGAGGCGATGGCCAGCAAATCGGGGATGTAAACCTGCTCCACGAACGCCTTCGCGTCGGACAATAATTTGGCGACATAAGCCAGGCGCTCGGCATTGATGGCGTTGGCATCGTCCAGGTTGAAGGAGCAGGGCGCGCCGCCAACGAGATAGTTGGGATGCGGATTTTTGCCGCCGAAAATCGTGTGGACCTTGACGATTTCCTTCTGCCAGTCGAGCGCTTCGATGTAGTGCGCCACGCCGAGCAGGTTCGCTTCCGGCGGCAGCTTCATCGCCGAGTGGCCCCAGTAGCCGTTGGCAAAAATGCCGAGCTGGCCGCTGGCGACAAATTTGGCGATGCGCTTTTGCACATCGGAGAAATAACCGGTGGAACTCTTCGGCCAGTGGGAAATGCTTTGGGCGAGTTCGGACGTGGCCTTCGGGTCCGCCTTGAGCGCGCTGACGACATCCACCCAGTCGAGCGCGTGCAGATGATAAAAATGCACGACATGGTCCTGCATGTATTGCGTGCAGAACATGAGGTTGCGGATGAGTTCGGCGTTCGGCGGAATGACGATGCCGAGCGCGTCTTCCACCGAACGCACCGAGGCGAGCGCATGCACGGTGGTGCAGACCCCGCAGGTGCGCTCCGCGAAGGCCCAGGCGTCGCGCGGGTCGCGCCCCCGCAAGATGATTTCGAGTCCGCGCACCATCGTGCCGGAGCTGAAGGCGTCGGTGACAAAGCCGTCCTTCACTTCCACTTCCACGCGGAGGTGGCCTTCGATGCGGGTGACCGGGTCAATGACAATTCGTTTGGCAGCCATAAATCTTTTCCTGGTTATTTGATTTCACAACCGCCCTGTTCGGCGCGGCAGTCTTTGACGTCTTCACTGGCGGCGATCTCTTCCTTGATGAGATGCCGTTTGCGGATGTTCGTGGAAATTGCGTGCGCCGCGATGCCGACCGCCGTGGCCGCGCCGAGCGCGACGCCGACCTTGTCCGCCGTGGTCTCGATGCCAAAGCCGGGGAAGTTGGGCAGATGGCGATAGAAAGGGCCGTTGTCCCAGAAATTGCCCTCGCTGCAACCGATGCAGCCGTGGCCGGACTGGATCGGAAAACTCACGCCGCCATTCCACCGCATCACGCCGCAGGCGTTGTAAGTCACCGGGCCGCGACAGCCCATCTTGTAGAGGCAATAGCCGCGCTTGGCATTTTCGTCGTCGAACGAATTGACGAACAGGCCGGCATCGTAATTGGGCCGGCGATAACAGGTGTCATGAACGCGCCGGGAATAAAAGGCTTTCGGCCGGCCCAGTCCGTCGAGTTGCGGTATGCGGTCGAAGGCGAGCAGATGGACAATCGTTCCCGTCATCACCTCGGCGATGGGCGGGCAGCCCGGCACGTTGATGATCGGCACGCCGGAGATGAGCTTGTGAATCGGCGTCGCCTGGGTCGGATTCGGTTTGGCCGCCTGCACGCAGCCGTTGCTCGCGCAGCTGCCCCAGCAGATCATCGCCTTCGCGCCCGCCGCCGCTTCCTGCACGATGTCCAATGCCGTCCGGCCACCAATGCAGCAGTAAACGCCGCCATCCGCCGTTGGCACCGAACCTTCGACGACCATGAGATACTTGCCTTTGTATTTGGTCATCGTGTCGTGCAACGCGTCTTCGGCCTGCTTGCCCGAAGCGGCCATCAGCGTCTCGGTGTAATCCAGTGAAATCTTGTCGAGCACGATGTCCGCGATGCCGGGATGCGAGGAGCGGATGAATGATTCCGAGCAGCAGGTGCATTCCTGAAAATGGAACCACAGCACCGGGATGCGCGGCTGGGTTTCGAGCGCCTTGGTCACTTGCGCGACGGCGCTGGCAGGCAGGCCGAGCATGGCCGTCATCCAGGCACAGGCGGCGAGAAAGTCACGGCGCGAGACGCCTTTGGACTGGGCATGCTCCCAGATGGTTGGGCGGGAGTTGGTGGACATAATTAGGTGAGTTGGTTTTGGAAAAATTTTGGGAACCCGTTACGACTCTCCGCCTCCTTCCCAAATAAGACCAACCTTATTTAGGGTTTTATTTGATTTAAATTGCACAATCGGATGCCGGTCATTCTCGGCCCGGAACATTAACAATGGTGGCTGGAGCCAAACCGCTTTGAACCACAATTTCTTAAAAACCATGCTCTGCCCTTATCCGCAGGCGAGATGGCCTGCTGCCGCGTCTCCAAATTCGTCAACAACGCCAAAAACGACGGCCCTGATTGCCTTCAGCCTGGCTAATGGTTTAGCGTGCGGTCTATGACCGTCGTTTTATTTGCGGTAGGGACGCTCGTGCTGCCGTCTTTTAGGTGCCGTTCGTTTCAGCCCGTGTCACCAGTTGTGGTGACATGCGGGAAATCCCGTCTCTGGTAAGCTTTCCTCGTTGGGAGTTGTGTCCCGACCAAAAAACAAAGTGTTGTTGATAGAGCCCAGAGTAGTGTCTGGGCTCTTTTCACGTCCGGATCCCGCCGGGTGGCTAAGCCCCAATTCGCGATTCCACGTTTTCCAACGTTTCATTGGACACAGTTCTATAGCGCGCATTCCTGTCCTGCCAGTTTTTGTAAATGACATTTGTCATCCTCCCCAGCCACGCCTTGTCTTTGGAAAGTTCCAGAATCTCATCCGTGGCAAAGAACTTGTTGCCGTTGGCAGGCGGATTGCCTAATGGCTTCAAAAGCCGGGCTCTTACCAGCACTGGAATATTATGGGGGAGGCAATTCAACAGCCAGCCCGCTTGTTCTGCATTAACCCGCCCTGGCAAACGACCATGGACCGAAAGAAATCGATATATGTCATCTTTCATAATGTTGCCGATTTTTTATCACGCACAGGCCAAACCTCCTATCACATCTTGTAACGCACCTGTCAAAAATCATCGCTGCCAGTATTTCGGATGCGCCGCCCGCCATTGCCGCACCCTTTCCACATGAACTGAGCCGCTCCAGTAATGGCGATTATCTGGCTTCGCCAACCACCGCCGCTGGCTTTCTTGCTTGCTGACCTTTTGGCAACGGCGCTTCGAGCAATATCGTTGCCGTTGTCTGGTGCGAGGATTGGGATTGAACCACCGACAGCAGGCCAGACACCGTCTCCTCGCTGCATAAAAACGTATTTCACCCCAATCATTGGGTTGTTTTATTGGGGAATTTCTTGAAACCGGAACCGTAGTTCAAGCGTGGTTTGAACTACGCGACCAGAACCAAGCAAAAGGTGGCGCTTCCACCTTCAGGAAAGACCCGGCTCCGTTCCGCCTGACCGATTTGGCCAAATCACAAGTTTGGGATTCGGTTGCAATTGCAACCACTTTGCCTGTCAATCGGTTGGCAACCCAGACAATCAGATGATGTTACTGCAATCGACACAGGGTGTAGCCGGTGCTGCGACCGCCTGCTTGGTCGCGGGCTAAAATGCGTCGGCTCACCAGATCGCTGATATCGCGCAGCGCGGTGTCTTGCGAGCACTTCGTCAGCTTCGCCCATTTGGAACTGGTCAGTTTGCCCTCGAATCCGTCGAGCAGCCGGTTGATGACTTTGCGCTGGCGTTCATTGATTGACTCACCTGCGTGGGCTTTCCAAAACCCAGCCTTCACCAGCACCGCTTCCAGGGTTTGCTCCGAGGCGGCGATGGCGTGCTGCAAACAGTTCAGGAACCACTCGATCCACTCGGTGATGTCCAGCGTCCCTTTTTGGCAGCGTTCCATCGCGTCGTAATAGGCTTTGCGCTCACGCTGAATTTGCGCCGACATGCTGTAAAATCGCTGCGCTGTCTTTTCTGACCGCGCCAGCATCAGGTCGGCAATCGCGCGCGCGATGCGGCCATTGCCGTCTTCAAACGGATGGATGGTCACAAACCAGAAATGCGCCAGTGCGGATTGAATCACCGGATCCACGGCGGGCGCGGTGTTGTACCACTTCAGGAAGCGGCTCATTTCCTTTTTCAGGCGGTCAGCGTCCGGCGCTTCATAATGGACTTGCTCGCGTCCAATCGGGCCGGACACGACTTGCATCGGCCCGCTTTTTTGAGTGCGCCAGGCGCCCACCGTGATGCGGCGCATCCCGGTTCGGCCGGTGGGAAACAACGCGGCGTGCCAGCCAAACAAGCGCTCCTGGGTCAAAGGTTCATTATGCTGGCGCGTGGCGTTCAGCATTACTTCCACAATGCCCTCCACGTTGCGGTCAATGGATGGCAGTGCACCGATATCCAGGCCCATGCGCCGGGCCAGCGAAGAACGCACCTGACCGGCGTCCAGCTTTTCGCCTTCAATCTCGCTGGTCTTGAGAACATCCTGGGTAAGGGTTTGCAGGGTGGCTTCTTCGCGCAACGGGAAGCCCAAGGTTTCCATGCGGCCCAGCAGGCGCCCCTGCGCATGGCGCACTTCCGCCAGCCGGCCGGTCAGGGCAGACTGGTTCCAGCGGAATTCCGGCCACTCTTTACGCTCATGGATATACATGGATTCGCCGCAAGGCTTGCGGTGTTTATACACCCGATTCGCCGCATCCGGCAAGGTTATTCGCCGCACAATATGCGGTGAATAAGCGCCCCATTCACCGCACGCGATCTCCCGCCTTTCGTGTGCTTCGCGTCTTCCTTGGTCAAAATTACCCGTTTTCCGTTTGGGCCGGTTTGCTATTATGTTGGTGCAAATGCACCAGCCCCAGCCATCCGTAAAGCGACTCTGGCCAACGCTTGAAGGGCGTTTGCGTCAGCCGCTCACCTCCCGCGCGGACGCCATCCGCCAGCTCCAGACCATGATTCCGATCAGGCCGCTCGCACAGGCTGTCTTGCAGCGCAGCCAACCGGCCTAGTCGCCGGCCAAGTCACCGGCCAAGTCGTAGGAAAGCGCGAATAATTCCCGCTCTGAACATTATGCGTATCAAACATTATGTTGGCGGAGCATAACCAATGGCCGTCCACCAGCCACTTGACTAATAACTTGACTAACACTTGACTTACTCCGATGGTAATCGGCGTGAGCTACCAGCCCATTTACACCATCACTCCCGCGTTGCTCACGCGGGTGGAGCAGATCGCTGCTGTCCGTGAGCGGATTCAAGCCGCCACGGTGCAGGTGCGCTGGATTCCGGCCTTGCAGAAGGACACGCGCACTCGCAACACCCATTCGTCCACCGCCATCGAAGGCAATCCCCTGACGCTGGAACAGGTGCGCGCCGTCGAAGAGGGTCGTGAGCTTCCCGCCGTGGCCGACCGTGCCAGGCGCGAGGTGTTGAATTATTTTGCCGGCCTGCGCTTCGTCGAAAAGAACGCGGCCAAGCGGGCCGTCACGCGCGAGGATATTCTTAAACTTCACAAGATCATGGCGGCGGACGTGATGGACCAGGGCGCGGCGGGACGTTATCGCACCATCGCCGTGCGCGTCGGCCGTTATCTGCCGCCGCCGCCATCGGATGTTTCCGGGCTGATGTTCGAGTTGCTGACCTGGTGGAACAAGGAAACCGCCGGTCTTTCACCCGTGTTAAGCTCAGCCATCGTTCATTACCGATTCGAGGCCATCCATCCATTTGCCGATGGCAATGGGAGAACCGGTCGTGCGCTGGCTTTGTGGGAACTTTACCGGCGCGGCTTCGACACGCACCACATCTTTTCCGTGGATGAGTTCTACCGGGAAAATCGTCCGCGCTACTACGCGGCGCTCGACGGCGTGCGCCGCGAAGGTGAAGATCTGACGCAATGGCTGGAATATTCCGCCGAGGGATTGCTCCTCACGCTGGAGCGTGTGTGGCAGCGCGTGCAAATATACACGGGCCAGACCGGCCCGGCCAAGCTGGTGTTGCGACCCCGGCAGGAGCAATTGCTGCAACTGCTTCGCGATAAAAAGAGCCTGACCCCCAGTGAAATTTGGGATGCCTTGGGCGTGTCCCGTCAGGGGGCCATGGATTTGTTGAAGCCGCTCATCCAAGCCGGGCTCGTGAAAAAAATCGGCACCAAGAAAACCGGAAAATATATTCTGGCGTGAGATTTTATCGGGAATGTCCGTTCCAAAAAAGTCGAAGGCGGGCAGGGCGGCAAACGTGGTCATTCCAACATGCCCCGCTGGGAATCCACCGAGGATATCAAGGCATCCGCCCGCGTCTTGCGTCGCCGAGTTGCACGGATTGAGGTCAATGAGCAACTCGCCGACCATGATTCTTCGAGTCGACCCCAATCACGCCACAATACCTGACGGGAAGTCAGCTCGCTGCGCTCGATGAAGCTTTTGTTCGAGCTGCGTTGCGCTCGCTACTCAATGAATACGAACGCGCTGGTGGCCCACCGCAACGTGTCCATTGTTCACGTTGTGCGGAGGTTTTATTGGCTCGCTTTGCTCGGAACAATTGCCCGCACATCAGGCGCGTGCGCGGACGCCTGACGTTCATGCGCGGCCAGCCAGCTAACGCTGGCTGATGCCGCGCACCGGCACGCCTTCATCGGCACAATATTTAACTGCGTCTTCTGAAAGGAATAAAACTGGATGTTCTGAATTTGCAGCGTCGCATTGGTGGATGTGCCGCCGAGGAAGCCAAAGCACAGTTCGTTGTTCTTGCCGGGACAGGCCGACACGATGCTGCCGGATGCGGAAATTAATGCGCTGAAGCGTGGCGCTTAATGCGAAAAAACAGACGCTTGATGATTTTATTGGCGGTATTGAGGTAATTAGTTTGAAAGCAAAATAGGAATTCAATTCTAATGAGCCGTTAGATGTACTGCTAGCCATTATTAATCCATATGAAGAACCTATTCTTGCTGACCGCAGTTTCATTTCTGCTCAACG
>CAIOIC010000111.1 GCA_903858275.1 uncultured Verrucomicrobia subdivision 3 bacterium
CCGGCACCGAAGTCCCAAAACATATTCCACGCCAGGCAATTCGCGCCCGGTCCGAGGGCGAAATAGCCGGGGTTGTAAGGATGAACCGGCGATGGGCCGATCCAAAGGTCGTAGTGGAGGCCGCTGGGCGGCGCGCCGGCGTCCGGCAGATAGCCGGCCACCTTGTCCGTGCCGTCCGCGCCTTTGTAGGTGACGATACCTTTTTCTATATCGTAGCTGCCGCCGGCCGGCTTGACCTGGCGGTTGCCCCACGCGTAGGCGGCTTTCAATTCGCCGATCACGCCGTCGCGAACCAGTTCGCGGACGCGGTTGAAATTCTGATTCGCATGGCGCTGCATGCCGACCTGGGTGGCGAGCTTGGATTTCTTTGACAGCCAGTTGGCGCGCACGATCCGCGCTTCCTCAACGCTGACGGCGAGCGGTTTCTCGCAGTAAACGTGCAGGTCGCGGTTCAGCGCCCAGTTGGAGATGAAGGCGTGCGTGTGATCCGCCGTGCAGATGACGATGCCGTCGAGGCCCAGCTTCTTGTGGTCGTCAAGCAGTTTGCGCCAGTCCACGTAGGTCTTGGCGTTGGGGAATCTTTTCAGGCCGAACGCCAGATGGTCTTCATTGATGTCGCACAGGGCGACGACGTTTTCCGTGGCGAGTGAACTGAAGTGCGCTTCGCCGCGGCCCCACGAGCCGATGAGGGCGAGGTTGAGCTTTTTGCTCGGTGCATCCGCGCCGAATAGATTGAAGTTGGTGATGATGAGCGGCGCGGTGGCCGCAAGCGTGGTGGATTTTAGGAATGATCGGCGGTTCATGGTGTTAAGGGTGTTTAATGGTGGACGGGGATAGAAATAGAAAAGTTACACGTCACAGATCTGGATGGCCTGCCGGAGCGAGCCAATCCGGTCGGGATTTACGGGGCTGAATTCCTGCGCCACGTAACCCTTGAAGCCGGTGGCCACAATGGCCTTCATGATGCGCGGATAATTCAGCTCCTGCGAGTCGTCGATTTCATGGCGGCCCGGCACGCCGGCGGTGTGGTAGTGGTCGAAATACTGGTTGTTTTCCTTGATGGTGTCGCAGACATCGCCGTCCATGATTTGCATGTGAAAGATGTCGTAGAGCAACTTAAACCGTTCCGAGCTGATGCGTTTCACCAATTCCACGCCCCACGCCACATGGTCGCATTGATAATCTTTGTGGCTGCGCTTGCTGTTCAGCAATTCCATGCACACCGTCACCTTGAGTTTCTCGGCGATCGGCAGAATCCGCTTCAAACCGATGGCGCAATTCTCCAGGCCTTTTGCATCATCCAATCCGTCGCGGTTGCCGGAGAGGCAAATGACGCGTTCAAAACCGGCGTCCGCCGTTTCCTTGATGCGTTGCTCGTAAGCCGGAACCAGTTTGTCGTGATGTTCAACGCGGTTGATTGATTTGGCAATGCCGCCGAGACCATCCACCATCGGATTGGAAACCATCGAGCAGACCAAGCCGTGCTTCTTGAGGGTTTCAAAATCAGCGGGTGCGATCAGGTCAATTCCTTTCAGCCCCAGCTTTTTCCCGATGGCGCAGGCTTCGTCGAATGGGATCTTTCCGAAAACACCGCGGCAAGAGCAGTGATTGATGTTGCCCTTGAGCTTTAGGGCGAGCACTTCTTCGGCGGCGACGCGGGTGGAGAAAGCCGAGCTTAGCACCATCGGTGCGGCGGCGGTGAGGGTGGCGGTTTTAAGAAAATTACGACGGTTCATATTTAATAGGATTTAATTGGTTGAATCAAACGTCACAGATTTGCACGGCTTGACGGAGGGACGCGATCGGATCCGGCCGCTTCGGAATGAATTCCTGCGCGACGTAGCCCTTGTAGCCGGTGGCAACAATCGCCTTCATGATGCGGGCGTAGTTCAATTCCTGCGTCTCGTCGATTTCGGCCCGTCCGGGCACGCCGCCGGTGTGATAGTGGCCGATATACTGGTTGTTCTCCTTGATGGTGTCGCAGATATCGCCATCCATGATTTGCATGTGGTAAATATCGTAGAGCAGTTTGAAGCGTTCGGAGCCGATGCGTTTTGTCAATTCAACGCCCCACGCGGTGTGATCGCACTGGTAATCCTTGTGGTTGCGCTTGCTGTTCAGCAATTCCATGATCAATGTCACCTTGAGCTTTTCCGCCAGCGGGATGATGCGTTTCAAGCCGATGGCGCAATTCTCCAAACCCTTTTCGTCATCGAGCCCGGCGCGGTTGCCGGAGAAGCAGATCAAACGCTCGAAACCCGCGTCCGCGGTTTCCTTGAGACGTTGTTCATAGGCTTGAACGAGTTTGTCGTGATGTTCGACTCGGTTCCACGCCTTGCCGATGCCGCCGAGGCCGTCAATCGTCGGATTGGAAACCAGGGAACAGACCAGACCGTATTTCTTGACCGTCGCAAAATCTCCCGGCCCAAGCAGGTCGAGCGCCACGAGGCCCATTTCCTTGCCGGCGGCGCAGAGATCTTCGAGTTTGACCTTGCCATAACACCACCGGCAGGCGCTGTGATTGATGTTGCCTTTGAGTTTGGCCGGTGTGGCGGATTCAGCCTTGGCTAAATTCGAAAACAGAGGGATTGCAGCAGCGGCGGCAGTGTAGCCAGCGACTTTGCGAATGGCCGAACGGCGCGATATGGATGGGGTCATGCGAACCTTTTAACCAAATGCGCCAGCGGTTGCAAGAAATAGCACTTCGTTCCGCTGATTATTTGGGTTCGCCGCGATAGTGCAGCACCTTCACTTTTTCCAGCGTGACGAGGCCGCCGCCCAGCATTTTTTCGAGCGTGGGCAGGAACGAATTGATTTTCTCCTCGCTGTCCACGATTTCGATGACCAGCGGCAGATCCATCGAGAGCCGGAGAATTTTCGCGGTGTGTAGCCGGCTGGCCTTGCCGAAACCCATCGGCCCGCGCAGCACCGTCGCGCCTGCCAGATGCAGTTCGCGGGCCGCCAGCACGATGGCTTCATAGAGCGGCTTGTGTTCCCAGCGGTCACTTTCACCAAGAAAGATGCGGAGCAGGACGGCGTCGGTGGGGATTTGCATATCAGTTTCCTTTCATTGAATTGAACACAGACCCAAGCACGAAGCCAAGCCAGACGGCGATCATGCACAGTCCGACGGACAATAAAACATTTCCGCCGGCGTAAAGCCATTCACGGTCGCGCATTAGGTTCAATGTTTGCAGACTGAACGAGGAAAAGGTGGTGTAACCGCCGCAGATGCCGATCATCAGAAATTGCCGCGCCCCCGGCGAAATCATCGCGCGTCCGTCCGGATCCGAATAAGCCGCGAACACGCCGATGAGAAACGAGCCGGAGACGTTGACCGCGAGCGTGCCCCACGGAAACGTCTCGCCCCAGCGCGCGTCAATCAGGCCGCCAAGGCCGAACCGCGCCACGCTGCCCAGCGCGCCGCCGATGGCCACCCAGAGATACGCGATCATAAAGTTATCCGGAATCTTGTCTTTGTTGCCGGTTCGGCGCAACCGAAATACGCCCGTTCAACCTTTCTTTCTCACGTCCACATGCATGCGGGAGAGTTTCTGATACAGCTTGCCGCGCCGGTGCACCGGCCACCAGTCGTAGAGATAAATCTGCATGGGCCGCCACATCGCCACCCAGCCGGCGATAGTCAGGCTCTCTTGCGCGATGCTGCGGAACGTGCCGACATCGCCGCCGCCGATTTCATGGCTTGCCATGAGACACAGGGACAAGAAAGACAGCCCAATCAACAGGCTTTTCTGCCCGTCGCTCAAGAGCCGGCGCAGTTCCATCCGGTTCATCCGGGCGCGGTAGGCGAAGTAATGATGCACGCCCTGCTCGACAATCTCCTGCGGGTTTTCGTTGGCCGACAACTCCGCCACATGCACCACGAGCGAAACGGGCTCATGGAGCGGAAATTCGCCGACCCAGCTCAAAATAAATTCCTCCGCGTCGCCGTCCAGATCCTTTTCTGGGAACGGTGCGGGATCCATGGTGTTGAACAACTGCCCGACCTCGCGCAGGTTCAGCTCGATCTTGTGCGGGGCGTGTTTTGGTTTTTCACTCATGGCTTTGGTTTAATTAACCACGGAAACGGCAAAAAAGCCAAGCGTCTTGCAATTTAATGATTAACTTCACCTCCGGTTAAAACTGCGGGAACCGCAATGCCTGTCTTGACTCGACGCCTCCGCGTTTTATTATGTGCGTTCAATTTTTTATGACACAAATCACAAATATTCAGGCGCGCGAAGTCCTCGACTCGCGCGGTAATCCCACCGTCGAAGTGGACGTCACGCTCGCTTGCGGTGCCGTCGGTCGTGCTGCTGTCCCCAGCGGCGCCAGCACCGGCGAACACGAAGCCATCGAACTCCGCGACGGCGACAAGAAGCGTTACTGCGGCAAGGGCGTCAGCAAGGCCGTGGCCAACGCCAACACCAAGATTAAGTCCGCCCTCATGGGTGTGGACGCCCTCGACCAGCTCACCGTGGACGCCACGATGCTCAAGCTCGACGGCACCGAAACCAAGTCCAAGCTCGGCGCGAACGCCATTCTCGCCGTTTCGCTCGCGAACGCCAAAGCCGCTTCCGCCGCCATTGGCCAGCCGCTGTTCAAATATCTCGGCGGACCCAACGCCAAGGTTCTCCCCGTCCCGATGGCCAACGTCATCAACGGCGGCGCGCACTCCGACGCCCCGATTGATTTTCAGGAATTCATGATCCAGCCGCACGGCTTCAACACCTTCAGCGAAGGTTTGCAGGCCATCACGGAAATTTTCCACGCCCTCAAGAGCGTGTTGAAGAAGCGCGGCCTCTCCACCGCCGTCGGTGACGAAGGCGGTTTCGCGCCGAAGCTCAACAGTGTGGAAGACGCGATCGAATCCATCCTCGAAGCGACGAAGAACGCGGGCTACAAGGCTGGCAAGCAGATCTATCTCGCGCTCGACGTGGCTGCGTCGGAATTCTACAACCACGACGGCACCTACACCTTCAAGAAATCCACCGGCAAAACCGTCACCGGCGTTGAACTCGTGGGCTTCTACGCCAAGCTGTGTGCGAAGTATCCGATTGTTTCCATCGAAGACGGCTGCGCCGAAGGCGACTGGAAGCACTGGAAAATGCTCACCGACAAGATCGGCAACAAGGTTCAGCTCGTCGGCGACGATCTGTTCGTCACCAACGTCAAGTTCCTCCAAAAGGGCATTGATACCGGCACGGCCAACTCGATTCTCGTGAAAGTGAACCAGATCGGCTCGCTCACCGAGACGCTCGATGCCGTGCAGCTTGCGCAGTTTAGCGGCTACACCGCCGTGCTCTCGCACCGCTCCGGTGAAACCGAGGACGCCACCATCGCCGACATCTCGGTGGCCACGAACTGCGGCCAGATCAAGACCGGTTCGCTCAGCCGCTCCGATCGTCTGGCGAAATACAACCAGCTCCTGCGCATCGAGCAGTTGCTCGGCAAGAACGCGGTTTACGCGGGCTTGAGCGCGCTGAAAAAGAGCAAGTAAGCTGCTGAAAATTCAAAAGCCGGAAGTTGGGTAACCAGCTTCCGGCTTTTTGTTTTCAGACAGATTGTAATTTAGTTGAGACGGGCGGCTTTCTTGGCCTTCTTTTTAGCTTTCTTGTCAACGCCGTTGGCGGGTGAAGTGGAATGCTGGTCGAGAACTTCTTGGAGGGATTTTCGCGCGGCGATGGCGGCGGCGTCCGTTGTGTCCTTTGGCACGGGGATTTCCTTGAATGGGGCCTCAATGAGGTCAAACAATTCGCCTTTGTTGGTGAGTTTGTAGCGGGCGTCGCGAACGTAAGATTTTCCATTCAACTCAACATAAATCCAGTTCCGGGGGGTTCCCTTTTCGCCTTTGATTTGCTGGGCGAAACTGTGGCTATCAAGCGTGACGCCGTCGGGAAGTTTAGCCCCGCCGAGTTCCGCGCAGGTGGCAAAGAAATCACTGAAGTCGGTGAGGTTTTTTGAAACTTTTCCGGCCGGTGTGGTGCCGGGCCAATTCACCAGGAGCGGCACGCGGCTGCCGCCTTCGAGCATGGTGGCTTTATTACCACTGATGGGTTTGCCATCCACGGTGGCGAGTTCCACCCCGAAGTGAGCGGTGCCGTTGTCGCCGGTGAAGATCACCAGGGTGTTTTCGCGAAGCTGCAGCCGGTCGAGTTCGGCCATGAGTTTGCCGACGAGCTTGTCCATGTAGGCGACGTTGTCGGTGTAGAGTTGCGTTTTGTCGGCGTTCTTTTTGCTGTCGGGCGTTGCCAGAATCGGGCCATGGATCGCTTCGATCGGGTAATAGAGAAAGAAGGGCTTGTTTTTGTTCTTCTCGATGAAGTTGACGATGAAATCGTGCATGAGGTCGGGCAGATATTCGCCCTCCTTGAGTTTCTGCCACTTGCCATTGCGCTCGTATTCGATGCCCTGTTCCGGGCGATAGCGGCCGCTGCCTTTGCAGCTCATGAATTCATCAAACCCCCACTGGCCCGGGCCGTAGGGCATCTGGCCCCACTTGCCGACACAAGCGGTCGCGTAGCCGGCTTTTTTCATGATGGTCGGAATCATGATTTCGTTGTGGGCGTCCAGTGCGCTGGCGCTCTGGTTGCTGATCAGTCCGGTGCGAAACGGATAACGACCGGTGAGCAGCTGGCAGCGCGAGGGGCCGCACAGTGGCGTGGAGTAGCAGTATTCGAAGCGTGTTCCCCCAGTGGCGAGCGCGTCAAGGTTTGGCGTCTTGAAGGGGCCGCCCGTGCAATGGACGTCGCCCAGGCCAACGTCGTCGGAAACGATCAAAATGATGTTGGGTTTCGAGGCGGGTGTCGCTGCCAGCAAGCTGGTGGCGTTTATTGCGATGAAAATTGCCAACAAGAGATATCTTTTCATGATGGCAAAGTAGACGAGTCTAGGTGGTAAAGGTTACATGGCATTGCCGAAGGCCTGTTGCCATAGCACTGCGAATAACCTGACAGGTGGTGTCCAGCTTTGAGCCTACCCCGCCGTGAGCGCTGCGCGTTCGTTGTTGATCAGGTTGGTCTTTTCCAGGAAGTAATCGTAGCCGCCGGTGTAAGGCGTGATTTGGCCGGCGTTGACGTGCAGCACTTTTGTTGCGAGATGGCGGATGAAATGCACATCGTGCGAAATGAATACCAGCGTGCCTTCATATTTCTCCAGCGCCAGCGTGAGCGATTCCACGGTGTGGATGTCGAGGTGCGTCGTGGGTTCGTCCATGAGCAGCAAGTTCGGCGGATCCACGAGGAATTTGATCAGGTTCAGGCGGCTCTTTTCGCCGCCGCTCAACACGGCGGTCTTCTTGTAGATGTCGTCCTTGCGGAATAGAAATGAGCCGAGAATGCCGCGCACATCGTCCTCGCGCATTTCGGGCGCGCAGGCAAGCACTTCGTCAATCACCGTTTTTTCCGGGTCGAGGGTCGCGCTGCGATGCTGGCTGAAATAGCCGATTTTCGCGTTGTGGCCGAGGTCGCGCTTGCCCTTCTGGAATTCCACCACGCCGGCCAGGATTTTCAACAAGGTGGATTTGCCCGCGCCGTTCGGGCCGACGAGCACGGTGCGTTCGCCGCGTTCGATGGTGAGGTCGAGGCCGGAATAAACCTTGTGCGTGCCGTAAGCCATGTGAACCCCTTCCAGGGATATGGCGCGCTGTCCGCCGCGCGGCGGCGGCGGGATGTGAAAACGGAACGGCTTCTTGGGCGCCAGCGGTTTCTCGATGAGTTCGAGCCGCTCAATCTGCTTGAGCTTGCTCTGTGCCTGCGAGGCTTTCGAGGGAATCGAGCGGAACCGGTCGGCGAAGGCCTGCAAGTCGGCGATTTCCTTCTGCTGGTTTTTGTAGGCGGCGAGCTGCTGCTCGTAGCGCTCCTCGCGCTGGCGGAGGAAGTCGGTGTAGTTGCCGGTGTAGGCGATGAGCTTGCGCTCGGAAATCTCGTGAACCTGCGTGACGATTTCGTCCATGAACACGCGGTCGTGGGAGATGAGCAGCACGGCGCCGGAATAATTTTTAAGGTAATTTTGCAGC
This sequence comes from uncultured Verrucomicrobia subdivision 3 bacterium, assembly GCA_903858275.1. GTDB lineage: Bacteria > Verrucomicrobiota > Verrucomicrobiia > Limisphaerales > UBA11358 > UBA11358. The sequence continues at coordinate 8,018 of CAIOIC010000111.1, forward strand.
CAGAGCAGCGAGAGCAGATCGAGATGGTTCGTCGGCTCGTCGAGCAGCAGCAGGTCTGGTTCGATCACGAGCAGCCTGGCCAGGCGCGCGCGCATGACCCAGCCGCCGCTCATTTCTTTTGCCGGACGGCTGATGTCGGCTTCCTTGTAGCCGAGGCCGCGCAACATCTTCTTGGCCTTGGTCTCGACTTCGGGATCGTTCAGCTTGTCGTGCTTGGCGTGCAGTTCCAGATATTCCGGAGTGGAAACATCGCCGGCTTTTTCCAGCTCGTGCAAACGCTTTTCGATCTGCGGCAATTCATCCACGCGGCCCGTCGCCACGTCCAGCACGGTTTCATCGCCGAGCGCTTCGCCTTCCTGGGGCAGGTGACCGACCATCGTCCATTCGTCGCGTTCGATGGTGCCGGCGTCGGGCTCCCGCTCCTTGAGAATGAGCGAGAACAGCGTGGTTTTGCCCGCACCGTTGGGACCGACGAGCGCGACGCGTTCGCCGTAGTTCACCTGGAACGAGGCGTTCTCGAAGAGCGTCCGTCCGCCAAAAGTCATTTTTAGATCACGAATGATTAACATGGAAAAAGTCTTTCTCCGAACCCGGGCGGAAGCTGGGGCATGGGATGTTGCCGCCAACCGACCGGGGGCAGAGTTTAGGGTGCCCAGCGGCGGCGTCAATCGTCCATTTGGACTGTGGCGACTTCCCGGACGGACAAGGGGAGTATCAGGTGCTGACCCTATTGCTGAAATGGGATGTAGTGATAGACTGCAAAGAAATATAAATGACTATGAAGAAACTAATCATCCTTTCCGCTGTTGCTGTTGGCCTTTCCAGTTTGTCGGCCGCCGAGCCGTTCTTTCAGGCTTCGCTTACGCCGGATATCGCCATTTACAGCAAAACAACTCAAATCGACGGCATCTGTTTGAGCATCTGGGGCGAAAATCCGCAACGCGCGTTTGCGCTTGGCTTCGTCAACGGCAGCACGGGCGATAGCATTGGTTTTACCCTTGGCCTGGTGAACTACGCCGAGGGCTACACCGGTTTTTCCTATGGACTGGTCAACATCAGCTCCAAGCATTTTAGCGGCGTGCAGATGGGCTACGTCAATGTCTCGTCCGGCACGTTTGTGGGTGTGCAGGATGGCTGGGTGAATGTCGCGGAAGATTTTACCGGCCTGCAATATGGCTTGATCAACTATGCAAAAAATCTGCGCGGCGTGCAGATCGGCATTGTGAACATCGCGCGCAATAATCCGTGGTTCAAGGAATTCCCGGACAAGCTGGCCACCGGTTTCCCGATTGTGAACTGGTCGTTCTAAAGATTGAAATATATCAAGACCGGAGGTCGCAAGGCTTCCGGTTTTTTTAATAACCTTGCTTCAGCAGCCAATAGACAAGTCCCATCGCCGCCAGACAGGCGAGGGTCATCCACAGCGCCGGAAGAAAAAAGGAACCGGCCGTGATGGCCGCGCCGCCGGCAAACGGGATGGCCGACCGCTGGCGCCAGCCATAAATCAGATAACCGCTGCCGACCGCGCCCCAGAACAGCGAGGCCCACAGAAAACTCTGATTCATCAAGTCCATGCCATTAATCTGCCGCAACTTTGTGCGGCTTGCCACGCAAATTGGCTGTGTTAGATTCCCGTCGTGAGCAATTTCTTCCAGCCTAACATCAAGCGGCAGGGTCGCATCGCCCGCGGCGTCATCGGCACGCTCTGTCTCATCGCCGGAATCGTTTTGGTGGATTACCACCTCTGGCTGGGATTGGTTTTTGTGGTCGCCGGATTGTTTGCCATCTACGAAGCCCTGCGCGGTTGGTGTCTTGCCCGTGCCTGCGGCATTAAAACCAAGTTTTGATTTCTTTCACCGTTCGAATAATCAGGCGGCAGTTTCTAAAGTATTTCTTTTCTAATCCAAATAAAAACGCCACAGAACTGAAATCGTTCCGTGGCGTTAGTGATTTATGATTGCTCAGGCTTCGCCGGGAATCGGACAGACGCCGTCCTTCGGCGCGATCACGGTTCCGCCTTCAAAATCGGCGGCGGCGGGTTTGAGCGTGAGGTTATACCACGGCGATTCGGTGTTGGTGGTCAGGTCCGTCCAACGGACAAGCTGGCCGGTGTAGGCGGAGATTCGGCCCATGATGCCGGTCAAGGTCGCTTCGGCGACATCCTTCGCGCCGTTGAGTGGTGCACCTTTGGCAATGGCCGCGAGCATGTCCACGTGTTCCTGCACCTGCCCGTTGGCGTGGGTGGCGAATTCCGGGATTTTGAGGCCGGCGAGCTTGGCGGATTGCATCTTGCCGGCGCCATAGGTCGTGCCTTCGGTGCCGATGTAAAATTCGCCGACGTTGTCATAGCAGCTTTTGATCTGCCGGCACATGCTGTGGATGTGGCAGTCCTCACCATAATTGAAATCCACGCTGAAGAAATCGAATTGATTGCCGGTTTGCCGGCGGGCGCGTCCGCCGAAACCGATGGCGGAAACCGGCGGGCGGCCGATGAACCAGTTGGTCACGTCCAGCTGGTGGAGGTGCTGTTCGACGATATGGTCGCCGGACATTTCCACAAAGCTCGTCCAGTTGCGGACGAGATAGCTGGCATCGCTTTCGCCGGGGTTGCGCTCTTTGAACCACAGTTTGGTTTGGCACCAGCTGATGGTGCCGCCGGTGATTTTGCCGATGGCTCCCTGCGAGATGGCGAATTGATTCCGCAGGTAGGTGCTCATGTGGCGGCGCTGCGTGCCGGCGACGATGGAGAGGCCTTTTTTCTTCGCCACTTCACCGATCGCGATGACCTTGCGCGCTCCGACCGGGTCCACCGCGACGGGCTTTTCAACAAAGCAATGTTTGCCGGCGGCAATGGAGGCTTCGAGGTGCAACGGACGGAAAGCCGGCGGCGTCGCCATCAGCACGATCTCAATCGGCTGTTCCAGCACCTTGTGGTAGCCATCGGCACCGCTGAAGGCGCGGCAGCCGGGATATTTTTGGGCGAGCTTGTCGGCTTTCTCCTGGAAGAAATCGGCGACCGCCACGACTTCAATTTCGTAGCCGAGCGTCTTGGCGGCTTCCACGATGTTGCCCGTCGCACCGGTGCCGCGTCCGCCGCAGCCGATCACTCCGATTTTGAATTTTCTGCCGGCGCCTTGCGCGCGAATATTGAACAGCGGCAGGGCTGAAATCGCCGCGCTGGCAACCGCGACATTTTTGATGAAGTTACGACGGGGCATGATGAGGGGGGTGGTCATGTTTTTGTTTTGTTAGTTTTTGGTTTTAATGTTTGACGCTGCGGTGAATGGCTTGGTTAAAACTATTTTCGGGTTACTTGGCTGCCGGAGCGGGAGCGGGTTTGGGTTGCGGTTTGCGACCGGGTTTGGTGTCGAGGTTCTGTTCCAGATCCTCTGCTGTGACGGTGGATTGAACGCCGTCCGGCGGCACCTCCACCTTGGCGAGCCAGAGGATGGCATTCAACACAACCTTCCGGAAATTATCATCGCCCCAGTTGCGGTGAAAATGGCCGCCGGTGAAACCGAAGCCGCGTCCGCCATTCGGGCGTTCGCTCGCCCATGCCACCGTTTGCGGCTCGCCTTTGGCAACCGCCTCGCGCACGGCGGGATTTCCTTCATGCGGTCCGTCGTAGCGATCCATGGTGGAAGCGGGTGGAACGGCGTTGAGAATTGCCTTCACGCCGGTCATGCCGTCGCGGAACCGCATGTAGAAATACCATTCGTCTTTCATGCTGAACGATTTCAACCCGCGCGTGACGGGATGATCGGGAATTGTTTTGAATTCCGCCTTCCAAATCGGGTTCACCGAGCGATTGATTTCAAAACAGCCGCCAAGCCAGTCAATGAATTCCTTCTGGCCGTTTCCAATCGTCGGTTCGCACGCGTAATGGATGCACGCCAGTCCGGTGCCTTGTTTCATCAGCGCGTCCAGGCGTTGCAACCGGTCTGCCTGCAAGGCCGGATGTCCGCCGCCGCCATCGCTGTAAATCACCACCGCCGCCGCGCCTTTCAGCACGCTGGAATCCGTCGGCCAGTCGTTGGTGTAAACCTCCACCTTGATGCTGGGAAAATTCTGGAGGCATTTTTGGAATAACAGCAATCCCGCGCGGTGTTCGTGCTGGCCGGGGCCGTGGCTGGGTTTGCCGGCGATCATCACAATCCGCTTGTCTTCCGCGTGACCGACGGCCGGGATGATGGCCGCCAGCAATAACAATGTGGCAAATGCTCTCACGGGATTCTTGGATGGGGATTATTTCAAAGTCTTTTTCAGGAACGCCAGGCCTTTGATGGCGATGTCGTTCCGGCGCGGTTCAATCTTGCGCCAGATGGCGGCGGCGCGGGCAATCACCTTCACATCCGTGGTGAAGGATTCAATCACCACTGCGCCCTGGTAGCGGATGTCTTTGAGCGCCTTGGCCACGCCTTTCCAATCCACATTGTCGTTACCCGGCGTCCCGCGGTCGCTGGCGCTCGCGTGGATATGGCCGACGTGCCGGCCCGCCCGGCGGATGGAATTCGCCGGATTTTTTTCCTCGATGTTCATGTGGAACGTGTCCAGCAGCAGTTTCAAGGCGGGGCTTTTCACTTCGCGGATCATCTGCAAACCCTGTTCCACTGTGTTCAGAAAATCCGTCTCGAAGCGATTGAGCGGCTCCATGCAGATCACTTTGCCGTTGGCTTCGGCATAGGCGCAAATCGTCTTGAGGTGATTGCGAACGGTGCGCCATTGGCGGCGGTATTCCGGCAGCGGCACCGCATCCGCGCGGCCGGTCGCCGAATACAGCGGGCCCATGACGATGTTGGTGCCGAGCCGCTCCGCCATGTCCACCAGTTGCTTCATGTAAACGACGGCCGCCCGCTGTTGCGCCGCCGTGCCGCGCAAATCGCGACTGGGCGGAAAACAGGCGCAAACCGAAGTGCAAACCAGCCCGTGCTTGTCCAATTGGGCTTTCACGTAAACCGGATCGATGTCCGCCGGATTTTCCACCGCGATTTCCACGCCGTCGAAACCCCACTGCTTGAACTGGCGGAACAGCTGCGTGCTGCGATTGTTGAACGGTGAGGTGAAAAGAAAAGTGTTGATGCCGAATTTCATATGGTGATTTAAAGGGATGACGAAAAATCTACTTCACCCAAACCAAATGAAAAGCCCGAACTCGCGCCATTTCAGTTGGCGGCATTCTATTACTGCCCGAAGTCACCGCAGCTTGAAGCCGCCCTGCAAAATGACTTCCGTCGCCACCATGATGAGAAACACCACGCCCACGAGCGCATTCAGGCGGAAGAACGCGATGTTGATCCAGTTCAAGCTGCGCCGTCGCGCAATCCAATGTTCCATCACCAGGCAGGCAACGATGACCAGCCAGCCGATGACATATGCGATGCGGAACCGGCACAGCAATCCGAAGCCGAACAGCCCGCCGCACATGAACATATGCGCGAGGAAGGCCGCAGCCAGCGCGTTTTTCGGCCCCCATGCCACGACCAGCGAGCGCAGACCGTGGGACCGGTCGAACTCGTAATCTTGCAGCGCGTAGATGATGTCAAAGCCGACGAGCCATAAGATCACGCTCGCTGCCAGCACGAACATCTGCGCGATTTCAAGCGGCGCAACATTCGTGCCCTTCACCGCCAGCCACGCGCCGATGGGCGCGAGCGCCAGCGCGATGCCGAGAAAAACATGGGTGTAATCCGTGAAGCGTTTCGTCAGCGAATAAAAGCAGACCATCACCAGCGCCACCGGCGAAAGATAGAAGCAAAGCGGATTCAAGAGCCAGCTGGCCGCCATCAATCCCGCCGCCGCAAGCGCGCAGAGTGAAATGGCGCTGATCAGTGAAATTGCGCCGGCGGGCAGGTGCCGGTTTCGGGTGCGCGGATTCAGCGCGTCAAATTTGCGGTCCACAATCCGGTTGAACGCCATCGCGCATGTCCGCGCGCAGACCATCGCCGCCAGAATCAGGCCGAAGACCCGCCAGCCCGGCCAGCCGCGGTTGTCCCGCGCCGCCACCATCATCGCCGCCAGCGCGAACGGCAGCGCGAACACCGTGTGCGAGAAGCGCACGAACGAAAACCATTTTTGAATGATAGAAAGCATTTTAACCATGGATGGACACCGGTGGACACGGATGAAGAAAAACGACACGAATTTCACCAATGATTACGAATGGAATACTCATTAATTCAAGCCCGAAAAATCCGTGTTTATCCGTGTTTCATCTGTCATCAAGTTGTTAAAGTCCGCATAAATAAAGGGTTGCTTGATGCGATGGACGGCCACTGTCAGCGGAATTGCCAGCCATGCGGCGGATGGAATCACCATTCGCCACCATTCGGCAGAACTCCGCTGAAAGTCGCCCACTTCAGTAACAGGTTCATTTATTCCTTCTGCTCACAGGCCCGTTGATGCCGCAAAATCCCCTAGTTCTTCACCCCCGCCAACTCCTCTTCAAAATCCACAATCTCTTTGATCTGCACCAGAAACCAACGGTCAATCTTCGTGAGGTTAAAAATCTCCTTGATGGTGAAACCGGCGCGGAGGGCGTGGCGGATGAAGAAGATGCGTTCGGCGTTGGGCACACTCAGTTTGCGGCTGATGACGTCGCGCGGCAGGATGTCGCGGTCGCCATAGACTTCCGTGCCGATGCGCCAGGGTTTGCCGTCGCCGCCCAGGCCGCTGCGGCCAATCTCCAGCGAGCGCAGGCATTTTTGCAGGCTTTCCTTGAAGGTGCGGCCGATGGCCATCGCTTCGCCGACGCTTTTCATCTGCGTGGTGAGCGTGGGGTCGGCTTGCGGGAACTTCTCAAAGGCAAAGCGCGGAATCTTGGTGACGACGTAATCAATGCTAGGCTCGAAGCTCGCGGGGGTTTCGCGCGTGATGTCGTTCTTGAGCTCGTCGAGCAGGTAGCCCACGGCGAGCTTTGCGGCAATCTTGGCAATCGGGAAGCCGGTGGCTTTGGATGCCAGAGCGGAGCTCCGGCTGACGCGCGGGTTCATCTCGATGATGACCATGCGGCCGTTCTCGGGGCTGACGCCGAACTGGATGTTTGAGCCGCCGGTCTCGACGCCGACGGCGCGGATGACGGCGAAGCTCTGGTCGCGCATGATCTGAAATTCCTTGTCGGTCAGTGTCTGGATGGGCGCGACGGTGATGCTGTCGCCGGTGTGAACGCCCATCGGATCGAAGTTTTCGATGGAACAGATGATGACGCAGTTGTCGGCCTTGTCGCGCATCACTTCCATCTCGTATTCCTTCCAGCCGAGGAGGGATTCTTCGATGAGGATTTCGTTAACGGGCGAAAGTTCGATGCCATTTTTAGCGATGGCTTCAAACTCGTCCTGATTATAGCCGATGCCGCCGCCCGTGCCGCCGAGCGTGAACGCGGGGCGGATGATGAGCGGTAAACGGCCAATGGCTTTCGCGACATCGCGAGCCTCTTCGAGCGAATGAGCCACGCCGGAAATCGGCACGTCGAGGCCGATTTTCAGCATCAATTCCTTGAACGCGAAACGGTCTTCGCCTCGATGGATCGCATCGGGCTTGGCACCGATCATTTCCACGTCGTGACGTTCGAGTGCGCCGTTTTTGTGCAGCGACATTGCGGTGTTCAGCGCGGTCTGGCCGCCGAGCGTGGGAAGCAGGACGAGTTTACCCTTCGCACCGAGGCGTTTCATCTCATCCTTCTCGCGGATGATGATTTTCTCCACGCATTCGGGCGTGATGGGTTCGATGTAGGTGCGGTCGGCGAACTCCGGGTCGGTCATGATGGTGGCCGGGTTGGAGTTGATGAGGACGACGCGGTAGCCTTCCTCTTTGAGGGCTTTGCAGGCTTGGGTGCCGGAGTAATCGAACTCGCACGCCTGGCCGATGATGATCGGGCCAGCGCCGATGATGAGGACGGAATGAATGTCGGTGCGCTTGGGCATAAATCGAAACGGCAGAATGAAACACGAATTGGTCGGAAAACGAAAGCAAATTGCAGGCGGAAATGAAACTGCCCGGATTAAATCAACGGCTTTATGGCAAGGGCGTGCGCGGATCTTTGATGAATTGCGTGTGGCCGTCGAGAAAGACGCGGCAGCGTCCGCCGGCGTGGATGGTGCGGCCTTTCAATTCCGGAGAAACCGTCGGCGTGGTCCTGGGGTAATACGGGTCCACAGCCAGTTCCACATCGGTCGGGCCGCTGATGGGACCGACGATGGGATCATTCGCCGCCTGCAAATCGGCGACGGCCTGCGCGGTGGATTTGCCCCAGAAAACCTCCAGCATGACCGGATCGCTGAAATCGTTGGTGCGGTCAAACCGCCAGGCCCAATAACGGCAGAGCGGTGCGTTGGTGGCGCTGGAGGTGGATTGGACGGACTGGAGGGCGTTGCCGGTGCCGGAACTCACCGCCGTCGGGCAGGACCAGATGCTGAGATTCGGACAATAGCTCTGAAAATTTGTCGCGGCCCAACCGGCGCGCGGATCAGACGGCGGCCAACTGGTCCACGGGCAAAACCCGCCGGGCAAGCTGGCTTTCAGATCGCGCCGGTCGGGGAAATGATCGTTGTTATCGCCCAGATACAATTCAAACCCCAGCCCGATCTGCTTGAGGTTGGAGAGGCAGACCGCCTGCTGGCCTTTTTGTTTGGCGCGACCCAAGGCGGGCAGCAGCAGGGCGGCGAGTATCGCGATGATCGCGATGACGACGAGCAATTCAATCAGTGTAAACCCCAGCCCTGCCACGTTGCGCCGGTTCAGGGATGAGGTTTCCAAGCTCATTTTCCAACCGGCTTGGGCAAGGCGAACGCGACCCAGGCGTCGCCGTATTCGCTCTGTTTGCCAAGCTTGTTGCCGGTCGAAGTGATGACGACGTATTGGCGGCCGTTCACCTGGTAAGTCGTAGGCGGCGCAATGCCGACCCACGGCAGTTTGCCGGCCCACAGTTCGGCTCCGGTGTCCTTGTCGAACGCGCGGATTTTTTGGTCGCGGGTGCCCGAACAAAACAGCAGCCCGCCGGCGGTGGCGGTGGCGCCGCCGTAATTTTCCGTGCCGGTTTTCGGGAAGCCCTGTTCCGCCAGCTCCGGATATTCGCCGAGCGGCACGGTCCAGACGAGTTTGCCGGTGTTCAGATCGAGGCAATTCAACGTGCCCCACGGCGGTTTGTTCGCGGGATAGCCCTCATTGTCCCGAAATCTCGGATAGCCGGTGATATTATAACGTGGCCGTTCGGATTTTGCCGTCGCATGGGGAATGGGCCGGTCGCGCACCATCAGATAATCCAAGAGCGCGGTCAGGTTGGTTTCGCTCAAGGTGGCGGGCGGGAAGGCCGGCATGCCGTTCTTTCCGTTGCGCACATGTTTGATGATTTCAGCGTCTGTCAGCCAGAAGCGCAAGCCGCGCAGCGGCGTCGCCACGCCGATGCCCAGCCGGTCGGCTCCGTGGCATTGCAGGCAGGCGGCTTCATATACTTTGCGACCGGCGGTCTTCGGCGCGGACGGATTTTCCGGCGGATCCTCGTCGCGGAAAATGGAAAAAATCCAACCGACGTGGTTCGCGCTGACATAGAGCCGGCCGGCGTCGGGATCAATGCAGCTGCCGGACCATTCCGCACCGCCATCACAGCCAAAAAACAAAATGGGGTGGTTCAGGCTGGGCGGGCGGAAAAAGCCGGTATTGACGCTCTTGAAACGGCTCGCGGCGAATTCCGCCGCTTCCGGTGTCCGGTCGGTCAGATCGGCGGCGGTGAATTCCATTTTGGCAAAACGCTCCGGCAATTCCAGATCCGGCTGGTAGGGCGCGGTCACTTCGCCGGGCAGATCGCTCGTGGGAGCCCGCCGCATACGATAGGGAAATATCGGTTTGCCCGTCACCCGGTCCATCAGCAGCGTGTTGCCATTCTTGGTGGTCACGGCGACGACATCCACCCGCTGGCCATCGCGCTTGATGGTGGCCAGATTGGGCGGCGCGGGAATGTCGCGATCCCAGAGGTCATGCGGGATTTCCTGGAAATGCCAGAGGCGTTTGCCGGTGCGCGCATCCAGGGCGATCAGGCAGTTGCAAAACAAATTGTCGCCGCGATGCGTGACGCCGATGAAATTGGGCTTCGGCCCGCCGGTGGCGATGTAGGCAATCCCGCGCACATCGTCCATCGCCATGCCCGCCCAGTCGTTGGCTCCGTAATCCTCCGTATGATCCCAGGTGTCGTAACCAAATTCGCCGGGTTGCGGCACGGTATGGAAGGTCCAGAGATGTTTGCCGGACACCACATCCAAGCCCCAGACATCCTTCTCAAATCCGGGCACGACGATGATCTTTTCAAAGATGGCCGGTCCCGCCGTGGCTGCGCCGAATTCTCCCTTGGACCGGCCGGGGAGTTCCGCGCGTCCGCCAACGCCAAACTTTTTGATGAGCTGGCCGTTTTTGGGATTCAACGCATAGAGATATTTGCCGGCACAAAACAGAACGCGTTCGCTGTTAAGAAAACTGCCGGGCCAATAGATCAACCCGCGAAAGGCCGGCCGGCTCTGGCCTTCCGGCTTGAATCGCCACAATTCCTGACCGGTTTCCGCGTTGACGCCCACGATGCATTTGCCCGGGGTGGGGACAATCATCACATCGCGGACGATGATGGGATTGCACTGGATGTTGTTGCTGCCATCCTTTGAGTGATACGTCCAGGCCACCTGCAAATTGGTCACATTCTGGCGGTTGATTTGATCCAGCGCCGAATAGCGCATGCCGCCGTTGTCGCCGTGAGAACGCTGCCAGGTCAGATAGGTTTTGCGCCTGGGATAACCGTTGGCGGGCGTCAATTCCTCCCGCTTGGCCGCCGGGATGGTCAGATAAAGCGGCAGTTTTTCACGGGCCTGGGCATCTTCAACCGCCCAGTAATTTTGATTGGTGGCAATGCCGGATGCGGCCTTCGCATCGCGAACCAGTGGTGTCGCTGACGGCTCGCCGGGAGCCCCGTCGCCCCAGGCCGCCGAAGCAAGCCCGATAAATAACAGCAGCGAAAAAAAACGGAGTTTCAGGCTCGGGCAATTCTTTTGAATCGCTTTGCATGTCTGGCCGGTGGCAAGAACGCGGTGGAGATTGGTGCAGTTGGGCATAAACTTAAATAATGCCACAGATTAAACACGGATTAAAAACAGATTAAAAGGCAAAAGCCTGAAACCGGCCGCAAAACTTGTGTCGCGTGCGTGTCCATTGCAAAATCCAGCCATGGAAGATTGTCGCTGGGAAAAGATCACCGGTTGGAAACTGGCAGGCTTTAGTTTGGGACTAGCGGCGTTTGTGGCGTTGCTGTTGGCAAGCGAGCCCGGTTTCATTTTTGGTCTGGATCATGCGAACCTGCTTTTCCACGAGGCGGGGCATCCGTTTATCGGCTTGTTCAGCACGCGGCTGGAGCCGTATGGCGGGACGCTCGGGCAACTGGTTTTCCCCGCCGCGCTGGCGGTTTCTTTCTGGCGCAAGGGCCAGGCACTGGCGTTCGGGGCATCGGTCATCTGGTTTTTTGAGAACTGGCTGAACATCGCGCGCTATATGGCGGACGCGCGGGCGCTGGAACTGCCGCTGGTCGGCGGCGGTGATCACGACTGGAACACGATTTTCACGCGTTGGAACATGCTGCAATACGACCTGAACTTTGCCAGCACGGTGAAATTTCTCGGGTGGACCGGCATGGTGATGGTCGTTCTGTGGGTGGGTGGGCGTGGTTGGTGGGATCGAAAGCGCCCTGATTCGATGGCTCAATTTGACTGATGGCGGATTGCCGTCCGGGCAGTGTTGCGGCGGAAAGCGCCGTTATTTTTCCTCCGCCGTCAGCGCGAGAAAAATCTCCTCAAGGTGGCCGGTGGTATGGCTTTGACGGCGCAGTTCGTCGCGGGTGCCCACGGCGATGAGTTTGCCGCCGTGAATGATGCCGATGCGGTCGGCGATCTCCTCGGCGATGCTCAACTGATGCGTCGAGACCAGCACGGTCATGCCGGCGAGCGAACGCTCCTTCAAAACATCCTTCACCACGCGGGCGTGCTGCGGATCGAGGCCGACCATGGGCTCATCGATCACAAACACCTCCGGGTCGTGCAGCAGCGCGGAGACAATTGCGACGCGCTGGCGCGTGCCGTGGGAAAGCCCTTCCAGCGCGCGGTCGGCAAATTCGCCGAGGTGGAAACGCTCGACCAATTCCCGCGCATTTTTCTCAATACGCCGGGCATCGAGTTGGAACAACTGGCCGGTGAAACGGAAAAATTCCCACGCGGTCAGCTTGTCGTAGAGAAACGGGAAATCAGGAACGTAGGCCATCCGCCGCCGCGCCTCCAGCGGCTGTGTCTGGATATCAAAACCGCAGATGCGGGCGGATCCGGAAGTCGGCTTCATCAGGCCGGTGAGCAATTTGATGGTGGTAGTCTTGCCGGCGGCGTTGGGGCCGAGCATCGCAAAAAATTCGCCGCGCGCGATTTTCAGCGACACCCCGTTGACGGCGGTGAGGTCGCCGAACTTTTTGACGAGCTGGTCGAGTTCGATCATCGCAGGGGCCATTCGTCAATGCGTGCCACGATGCCGCCGGGCAGTTGGACGCGCAGAATTTCACCTAACTTGCTCACTTCGATGACAATCGGCTGGCCAAACACCCGGGTTTCCAGCTGGTAAACCGGCACAAGCGCGCTGCCCAGCTTGACGCGGGTGAGGCGGGAATTCCATTGGAATTTAGGCGCGGCAGAATTGGTGGCGCCGCTTGGAATGACTGCTCCAAGCAGTGTGCCGGCGAAGTTTCCCGCGATGGAGCTGATGAGCGCGTCGGGTTTCTCCAACTCGGCAAAGGTGACGTCGCGGTCGAACAGGGAAACATCCTCGTCGCCGATTTTGATGTGAACCATCTGATTCGTCGCGAGGGAATGGATTTCTGCGTTCGCGAGGCGCGAGGAGATTTTCAGGTTCAATTCCCGCCATTCGTTTGAAGAGGAGAAACGGATGCTCCCATCGAATTTTATGCGGTTGGTGAAGTCGCCGAGGGCCAAGTTGCCTGCGAGGTGAATCTGGTAATCGGCGCGGGCGGCAAGGGCATCCGGCGGCAGTCTATTGTCGTCGAGAGCGGCCATCTGCCGGGCCACGCTGGTGGAAAATTCGCAATAGCCCATGCGTTTGCCGTTTTGATAGACGGTCAAGGCGGAGGCGTCCGGCGATTGCAAAATCTTTTTCCATACCAGTGCCACCGGCACTGGTGTGTCGCCGGCGTGCGAACCATATTCCGTGCGCCAAAGCAGCGCGTTCATCACGAGCCAGAACAGGGCGATGCCAAGAAAAGTCAGGCGCGCGATCATGCGGCAATCACGGCGGCGGCAGATTTAAACTCTGGCCGACGCGCATTTTTTTTGGGCTGACACCGGGGTTCGCCGCTTGCAAGGCAGTGAGGCTGATATTGTGTTTGCGGGCGATGGCCGCGAGCGTTTCACCGGCAGCGACGGTGTGGGTGCGGGGCGGAGAAACTTTTGCCGGAACCGGTTTGGCCGGGGTGGTTGGTTTGGCTGATATAATCGGGCCGCCGGTGTTTGGCGCAGGCTGCGACATGTCGTCGGGCATGGGGCTGCCGGCCGGTTGCGGGGCGGGATTGTTTTGCGCGCCGGACGGATTGGCTTTGAGCGTGGCCTGTTGGGCGGCGTAGTAGGCGCGCCACTTTTCAACCTCACTATTGAGCTGTCGGTTTTTTTCCGCGAGGTCTTCCAATTGCCGTTGCGCGGCGGGGGTGCTGGGCGGCGTCAGGACGTTGGCGGCGAGCTGCTGCTTGCAGCTCTCGATGCGCTGGCGGATGACTTCCGCGTTCCGGGCGTTGGAATCAAATTTCAAATACTGCTGGTAATGATAAATGGCGGCGGCGGGATCGGATTCCTTCGTGTCGAAAAGGCACGCGAGCTGGAAGTGCGCGGCAGCGGAGCGGGGGTTGGCTTCGAGCGCTTGCTGAAACGCCTCGACGGCGCCGTGGTAATCCATCTGGTTGATGCGGCTTTTGCCGAGGCCGAAGTGCGGTTCCTTCTCGTCTTCCAGCTGGCCTTGGCCGGTCGGCGAACATCCGCTGACCGCGACCATGGTCGCTGCGGTCAGCGTGATTAAATTTATTCTGCCAAGAAAAGACATGGAACAAAATTAAACGATGCCGCCGCCGGGTGCAATGCGGGCTTTTGCCGCAGAATTGTTTCGCGCGAAGCTGTTTCAGGCGGGATGAGGCCAAAATATGTGTTATGTCCAAGCATGTTTGGCCTTTGTCATGATATCTGCCATTGGCGGAAATTGGTTTTCTGTTGATAATGACGACGAATCACCATGAAAAGAATTCTACTCCTAATTGTATTGGCCTGTGTCGCCACGCTGCCGTTTGGCAGTTTTGCCGGTGAAGCCACCGAAACCAAGGAACAGCGCGATGCCCGCATGGCGTGGTGGCGCGAGGCTAAATTCGGCCTGTTCATCCATTGGGGAGTATATTCGGTGCCTGCCGGATTTTATCAGGATAAACCGGTCAAGGGCATTGGCGAGTGGATCATGAACCGCGGCAAGATTCCCATGGCCGAATACCAACAGTTTGCCAAGCAGTTCAACCCGGCGAAATATAATGCCGATGACTGGGTCAAAGCTGCCAAGGACGCGGGCATGAAATACATCATCATCACCTCGAAGCATCATGACGGCTTCGCGATGTTTGATACCAAGGCCAACCCATGGAACATCGTGCAAGCGTCGCCCTATGGCAAAGACCCGCTAAAAGACCTTGCTGCTGCCTGTCGTAAATATGGTGTCAAACTCGGTTTTTATTATTCGCAGGCGCAGGATTGGAACAACGGTGGTTCCGCCAGCGGTGGCAAATGGGACAAGGCGCAGGAATATGACATGGATGAATACATTGACAAGGTGGCGGTGCCGCAGGTGAAGGAAATCTGCTCCAATTACGGTGAATTTCCCGCCGTCATCTGGTGGGATACGCCGACTGGCATGAATACCAACCGCGCACAGAAACTTTATGATGCCGTCCACGCGCTCCGGCCGAATATCATCCTGAACAACCGTCTTGGTGGCGGTTTCAAGAGCGATACCGAGACGCCCGAGCAGCATATCCCCCAGAAGGGCTATCCGGGCCGCGATTGGGAAGCCTGCATGACCCTGAACGACACGTGGGGGTTCAAGCGCGATGACAACAATTGGAAGAGCACCGAGACGCTGCTTTTCAATCTCGTTGACATCGTGAGCAAGGGAGGCAACTACCTGCTCAACGTCGGCCCGACGAGCGAAGGAATCATTCCGCAACCCAGTCTCGACCGGCTGGCGGAAATCGGCAAATGGATGAAGGTCAACAGCGAGGCGATCTACGGTGCCGGCACCTCCTGTTTCGGAGTGGAATATGGACAGGCGGTCAAGGAAAAGGACGGCTATGGTAAGGAGCGCGAAACCTCGGGCAGCCGCGAATGGCGTTGCACAACCAAGTCGGGGAAAATTTATCTTCACATCTTCAAGTGGCCGAAGGACGGAAAATTTGAAGTGCCCGCACTATCAAGCAAAGTGCAAAAGGCTTACCTGCTGGCTGGCCAAAAAAAGCTGAAGGTGAAGCAAACGGAAACCGGAATTTCCATCGCTTTGCCGGAAAAAGCACCGGACGCCATCGCCTCGGTGGTCTGCCTGGAAATTAAATAAAATTCCCAAACCCATCATGGCCGCCAGCGTGATTGCTGGCGGCCTTTTTTATTTGCCGGCAAGGTCCGGCCAGAGCAGCCCTGTATGGCCGTTCGGCGTTGAGTGTTGAGTGTTGAATGTTTCCCGAATTTCCGCTTTTGAATTTGCTTGCCCGTGCGGCAAGCACTTTGCGCCTTGGCGTCTTTGCGTGAGGGGTCGCGCCATCTTCCATCCTCGCCTTCCACTATCCTATTACCTTCCACATCTGCTCTCGGATTTTATGATAATTTCACTGGATATATCTGTATCTATGTATTATAATACACATTGTTCAGTGGGCTCGGCCTGTCGCCGGACGCTGGTGTCTCTGACGCTGCCTTGCCGGTGGCGGGTGCGGTTTTCCGTGTGGCGTGCGTGGCCGTTCTTTGACATCTGGATTTTGTCCCGCCGCCCGTTCTGTAATCTCTGCAACAGGTGTAGAGTCGAGCCTGTGGCTTGACCGCAACGTGGCCAACCGGTGAATTCCGGCCACCGGCCGGACGCTGCACCGTGCGGCGCGCGGCATTTGCAGAGATTTCGTTCTGGGTTGCCCGGGTGGAGTTTGTCCCCTTCGCCCGGCAACCTGGAAAATTTCAAAATTTAATTATTGGCGCGGTTTGGTGTGCTCGGATTACTTTCACCTGCCGTTGGCTGGAGCATTTGGCCCTGATTCCTTTTGAAACTTGATCCCCTCAAAAATAAAAATGGTAAAGAAATGGTAAAGTTTTAGGTGCTCTATCAACCACTTACAACAAATCACCCATGGGGTGGTAAAGAAAACGGTAAAGTAATTATCGGTGGGGCGAGCGTCCCCGCGAGCTGTCATGGCTCGTGTGGCGGGCACCTTCTCCCCCTCGGGGGAGAAGGCCGGGATGAGGGGGCGCTCCGGCAATCCGAGGTTAATGTGGTGAGGTCGGGTCACAAAAATTTAACCGGTAAAGAAAAGGTTAAGTTTTTGATGCTCTATCAACCACTTGCAACAATTGGTCCTCTGCCTGGTAAAGAAACCGTGGCTCACCAGCCTCCATCTTCCATCTTCGGCCCCCGCCGACCCCTCGTGCGCCAGAAAAGAGGCGACAAATGCGCCAAAAAACGACAAAAAGTGCCACAGGGCATCCAGACTCCGGAAAGCGACCCCTGAAAATATGCCTCTCCACGGTCCAGAAACGGTCCAGTTTTGGATGCTCTATCAATCACTTACGACAAATGACCACTCATCCAGCCTTCCCAAGGAGAGAGAATTGGGGCGAGGGAGTTCTGTGGCCCATGTGGCCCGCATTGTTCGTCCGGTCCGGGCAACCGATGGTTTCACTTCCTCATGGCCAACGGCAGCTTGCCGTCCGTTGCGGGCTGAGCCGGTCAGATGTGGATTACTTTTTCCCGCTCACCGAATTGGTGGCGGCGAAATCAATCGAGGCCGAGTTGATGCAGTAGCGCAGGCCGGTCGGCGTGGGGCCGTCGTCAAAAACGTGGCCAAGGTGGCTGCCGCAGTTGGCGCACAAGACTTCCGTGCGTTTCATGCCGTGGCTGTTGTCCTCGCGGGCGATGACTTTCTTCTGCGCGGCGATCTCGGAGAAGCTCGGCCAGCCGCAGTGCGAATCAAACTTATCGTCCGACTTGAACAAAATCTCGCCGCACGCCGCACAGCGGTAAATGCCCGGCTCCTTGGTGTTCCAGTATTTACCGGTGAACGGTCGTTCGGTGCCCGCCTCGCGCAGGACGTGGTATTGTTCCGGCGTCAGGAGTTTGCGCCATTCAGCCTCGGTGCGTTGCAGGGGAAATTTCATAGTGGTGGAATTGGTGGGAGTGGCTGCAATCTGATTCGTCGGCGCGGCACTGCAGCCGACAGTGAGCAGCAGCGCGCTGGCGATGATGGAAATGAAACCGGTTTTTTTCATGGTAGAATTGGCCGTGGGGCTGAATCTGCTTCATGTCGTGTCATTTTTCAAATACGGATTGAAAATGATTTTCCCGGTGTGCCAGTGATGGGCTGAAGACTGGCAACCCAAGTTGGCCGCCCCGAAGAAAATTCTTGCGGCGGCGTGGTTGGTTGCAAATCCTGTCGCCATGTTTCCCCGCCGCGATTTTCTAAAACTGTCGTCCGCCGCTGCCCTGGGCATGGTGTTTTCACGGATGCCCGCGATGGCCGGGCCGTTCACCCGCGAAGACTTTGACCACTTGGTTCCCGCCGACAAAAAACTTTCGCCCGAATGGGTGAAATCCCTGTTTGCGCGCGGCACGCCGGAAGTGCTGCGCGGGGGCGAACTCAAATACGTTGGCATGCCCGTCGGTGGCATTGGCGCAGGCCAGCTTTATCTCGGCGGTGACGGGCGGCTCTGGCATTGGGACATTTTTAATAGCAGCAGTAAAACGGGCTCGGAGCATTATGCCAAACCATCGGTTCCCAACTCACCATTGGCGCAAAAATTCTCGCTCAAAATTGGTGGCACCACCCACACGCTGGATCGCGACGGGTTTTCGGACATCACGTTTCGCGGCGAATATCCGATTGGCATGGTGGATTACACGGATGCCAGCATTCCGCTGGCGGTGAAACTGGAAGCGTTTTCACCGTTCATCCCGTTGAATACCGATGACTCAAGTTTGCCCGCCACGATTCTCCAGTTCACGTTGCGCAATACTTCGGCTGCGCCCGTCGAAGCGGTGCTTTACGGCGAACTGGAGAATGGCGTCTGTTTGAATCACCGCTGGCAGGACGGGATATTGCGCAATCGCAGCTTGCGCGAGCCGGGCTTGACCACGCTGTTTTGCTCGGCGGAGAAGTCCGCGTCACCGCGGCCCCACCGGGCGGATGTGATGTTTGAAGATTGGAACCAGGAAACCTACGCCGGCTGGAAAGTGGAAGGCACGGCGTTCGGCAGCGGGCCGATCAAGAAAGCCGAAATTCCGTCCTATCAAGGCGACGTCGGCGGGGACACGGCGCGGGTGGTGAATTCGCACGCCTCCGCGCCGGGTGGTTTCGTCGGGGGAAGAGATGGCGCCACGGGCAAACTTGTCAGCCGCGAGTTCGTCATTGAGCGCAATTTCATCTCGTTCTGGATCGGCGGCGGCAAGGCGAAGAAAGGTTCGCGCTTCGGCCTGACGCTGCTGGTGGAAGGCCGGCCGGTGCAGACGGCGGCGGGGCAGGATAAGAACCAGATGGCGCTGCAAATATTTGACGTGCGCAATCACGCCGGCAAGCCGGCGCGCCTCGAGATTCTTGATGATGCCACGGGCAGCTGGGGCAACGTTGGCGTGGGAAAAATTGTCTTCACCGACCTGCCGGGCAAGGCCGAGGCGCTCGGGGAACTGCCGGATTTCGGCACGATGAGCCTGTCATTGCTCGGGGAACCGGCGGACGAAACCAGCGCGGACGCCACCGCGCCGTTTGAGGAAAAGTTATCCGGCTCACTCGGGCGCAAAATCAAACTCGCCCCCGGCGCCTCTGCGGTGGTGACTTTCGTCGTGGCCTGGAATTTTCCAAACCTTTCGCTCGGCGGGGTGCTGGCGAAGGCGGGGCGCCATTATGCCGCCAGGTTTTCCTCGGCGCACGCCGTGGCGCAATACGTCGCCGCGCAATTTGACCGGCTGGCGCGCGAAACCCGATTGTGGCGCGACACCTGGTATGACTCGACGCTGCCCTACTGGTTTCTCGACCGCACCATGCTGAACACGTCCATCCTCGCCTCTTCGACGTGCTTCCGTTTGGCCAACGGACGCTTCTACGGCTGGGAAGGCGTCGGCTGCTGCGCGGGCACCTGCGGCCATGTTTATCACTATGCGCACGCCGCCGGCCGGCTGTTTCCGGAACTGGAACGGGACACGCGCGAGCGGGTGGATTTCGGCCTGGCTCTGCAGCCGGATGGCGCCATTTATTTTCGCGGCGAGTTCAATAAAATTCCCGCCGTGGACGGACAGGCCGGGACGGTGCTGCGCGCTCTCCGCGAACATCAGATGTCGGCCGACGGGCAATTTCTCAAGCGCAACTGGCCGAAGATCAAGCTCGCCACGGAGTGGCTCATCGCGAAGGACGCCGATGGCGACGGCATCATTGAAGGCAACCAGCACAACACGCTGGACACGGATTGGTTCGGGCCGGTGGCGTGGCTGAGCGGACTTTATCTCGCGGCGCTCCTCGGCGCGGCGCGGATGGCGGATGAAGCCGGTGATGCCGGGTTTGCTTCGAAATGCCGAAAGATTTTTGAAGTCGGACGGAAGAAGCTCGTCGCAGATTTGTTTGATGGCGAATATTTCATCAACCAGGCTGATCCGAAACACCTCGACGCCATCAATTCGGGAACGGGCTGCGAGATTGATCAGGTGTTTGGCCAGAGCTGGGCGTTCCAAGTCGGCCTGCCCCGCGTGTTACCCCAGAAGGAGACCGTGGCCGCGCTAAAATCTCTCTGGCGCTACAACTTTTCACCGGATGCCGGCGATTATCGCAACAAAATGGGTTCGGGCCGCTGGTATGCCATGCCGGGCGAGGCGGGCTTGCTGATGTGTTCGTTCCCGCGTCGGGACTGGGACTTCGCGAAGGCGAGCGGTAAGGACAAGCCTGGTTGGGCGGCAGGCTATTTCAACGAGTGCATGAACGGCTTCGAGTATCAAGCGGCCGGCCACATGATCTGGGAGGGCATGGTGCTGGAAGGGCTCGCGGTGACCCGCGCGGTGCACGATCGCTATCACGCATCGCGCCGCAATTCCTGGAACGAAGTCGAATGCGGCGACCATTACGCGCGCAGCATGGCGAGCTACGGCGTCTATCTCGCGGCGTGCGGCTTTGAATACGACGGGCCCAAGGCGCACATCGGCTTCGCGCCGAAACTGACGCCGGAGAATTTCAAATGCGCCTTCACCAGCGCAGAAGCGTGGGGTAGCTACTCGCAAAAGTCGGAAAGCGGAAAGCGAAAAGCAGAAATCGCCGTGCGCTGGGGGAAGTTGAGATTAAAAACCATTGCTTTGGAATCAGCGGGAGTCGCCATTCGCGTCAGTCTTGGCGGCAATATGGTGCCTGCGACTTTTTCGCGGACGGAAAAGCGCATTTTGATTACGCTGACCAAACCAGTCGAAATCACCGCCGGACAATTGTTGACCATTTCCGGTGACTGAATGCAAAATCAGCCAAGATGAAAATTTCCATTCAAGATCTCATGGCCCGCAGCGGCGTGGCGTTTGGCACCAGCGGCGCGCGCGGTCTCGCCACGGGGATGACCGATCAGGTCTGCTACGCTTACACCAAAGGTTTTCTGCAATATCTTGAAGGTATCGGCGAACTCAAGCGCGACGGCGAACGCGTGGCTGTCGGCGGCGATTTCCGCCCCAGCTCCGACCGCGTGATGGAAGCGGTCTGCCGCGCCGCCGATGATCTGGGCTACCGCGCCGTGAACTGCGGCAAAGTGCCGTCGCCGGCCGTGGCGCTTTTCGGCTTGGAAAACAAAATTCCCGCCATCATGGTTACCGGTAGCCACATTCCGGACGACCGCAATGGCATCAAATTCAACAAAGCTACCGGCGAAGTTTTGAAGGAAGATGAAAAGGGCATGAGCAGCCAGATCGTGGAACTGGAGGACGCGATGTTTGGCGCCGATGGGAATTTTGCGAAGGCAAAAGCGCCGCATGAAATTTCGCCCGTCGCCGGGGAAAATTACGCGATGCGCTACCTGAACTTTTTCGCGCATGACGCTTTGAAAGGCATCCGCGTCGGTGTTTATCAACATTCCGCCGTGGGCCGTGATGTATTGGTGAAAATCCTTTCCCATCTCGGCGCGGAAGTCACGCCGCTGGGTCGCTCGGAAAAATTTATTCCCGTGGACACCGAAGCCATTCGTCCTGAGGATGTGCAACTGGCAGCGGACTGGGCGAAAACTGGAAAATATGACGCCATCGTTTCTGCTGATGGCGACAGCGACCGGCCGCTGGTCAGCGACGAACGCGGCTACTGGCTGCGCGGCGATGTGGCGGGGATTTTGTGCGCAAAATTTCTGGCAGCGGACTCTGTTAGCACGCCGGTCAGTTGCAATACCGCCGTCGAGAAATGCGGCTGGTTCAAGGAAATCCGCCGCACGCGGATTGGTTCGCCGTTCGTGGTGTCCTCGATGATTCAAGCTTCCGCCGCCGGCGCGAAACGCGTCGTCGGTTATGAAGCGAATGGCGGCTTTTTGCTGAACTCGGACATCGAAACCGGCTGCAAAAAACTGCGCGCCCTGCCGACGCGCGACGCGGTGATTGTGATGCTGGGAATCCTGCTGCTGGCGAAAGCGCAGGGCAAAACGGTTTCTCAACTCGCCGCCGGTTTGCCCGCGCGGTTCACGGCGAGCGACCGGCTTAAGAATTTTGCCACGGAAAAAAGCGTGGCGATTCTGGCAAAGTTCAATTCGGGTTCCGAAACCGGCGACAAAGCGGCGATTGGAAAAATGTTCGGTTCAATTTGCGGCAACGTTGCCAGCCTGAACCGCACGGATGGATTGAGAATTGTTTTTGCGAACGAAGAAGTCATCCACTTGCGCCCTTCCGGCAATGCGCCGGAGTTTCGCTGTTACGCCGAGGCGGCCACGGATGAGCGGGCGCGGGAAATCACCGCCGCCGCCCTTGCCAAAATTGCCGGCTGATCAGCGCCAGCTTCCGCCGAACCACACGCGGGTTTGCCCGCGAAAACCGAAGTGTGGGCCGACCCAAACCGCGCCCGGATGCGGCCGGGCCACCCAATGTCCGCCCACCCAGATCCAGCGTCCGCGCCATTCCCAGCCGCCGGGAATCCACAGCCAAGTATCCAGCGGGCCGGGCGCTACGGTGATGACTTCCGTTTGCGGCAGCGGCGGTGGTGGCGCATTTTCCGCGATAATGACTGCGGCGGGCGGATAGCTATGGCGAACGACATGGCGTTTCGCACAACCCGCGAACAAGGGCAGGCAGGCGGCGATCAGCAGGATTTTAGCCGCATATGAATATTTCATTTTTATGTAACCGTTAGACGTGGCAGCGGGAAAAATGTTTCAGCTAAACTGGAACAGACTTGCTCGCCGATACTGTTTCGCCGCCATGTTGCTTGGCAATCAAAACGTAAATCGCCGGAATCACCAGCAGCGTGAACAGCGTGCCCAGCGCCATGCCGGAGACGATGACAATACCGATGGAATTACGCGCCGCCGCGCCCGCGCCGCTGACGAGCACGAGCGGGAAATGGCCCGCCACCGTCGCCGCGCTGGTCATCAGCACCGGCCGTAGCCGCAACAGCGAGGCCTCGCGCACGGCGTCCATCTTGCTGCGGCCCTGCCGCTGAAGTTCGTTGGCGAACTGGACGATGAGAATCCCGTTTTTCGACACGAGGCCAACGAGCGTGACGAGGCCGACCTGCGAGTAGATGTTCAGGGTTGTCGTCCAGCCGTTGGTCCAGAACGGCACGCCCTGGCCCGGCATTTTCAGGAAGCAGAACATCAGCGCACCGAACATCGCCAGCGGCACCGAACCAAGCAGGATGATGAACGGGTCGCGGAAGCTGTTGAACTGCGCGGCCAGCACGAGGAAAATCAGCACGATTGCCAGCATGAACGCGGGCAGGAATTTATTGCCCTCTGTCCGCAACTGGCGCGATTCGCCGGTGTAATCCACCTTGTAGCCGGCCGGCAAAGTCTTCGCGCATTCGGCTTCGAGAAATTTCAGTGCGTTGTCCAGCGGCACGATGGCGACGCCGCTGAGCTTCACGGAGTTCAATTGCTGGAAGCGGTTCAGCGAGCGCGGAGTGGTGCGCTTCTCAAATTTCGCGAACGTGCTGACCGGCACGAGCTGGTTGTTCGGGCCTTTGACGTAGGTGGATTCGAGCTGCTCGGCATTCAGCCGCGCGCCGCGCTTGAGTTGCGGAATGACCTTGTAGCTACGGCCGGCGAGATCGAAACGGTTCACGTAATTGCCGCCGACGAGCGCCGCGAGATCCGAGCCGACGGTCGCCAGGTCGAGGCCGAGCGCGGCCACCTTGTCGCGGTCAATCAGCAACTGTACTTCCGGCTGGTCAATCTTCGTGTCCAGAATCGGCGGAAAGGCGAACATCCGGTTCGTCGCGCACTTCTGGGCAATCTGCTGCGCGAACTGCAAAATGTCCCGGGGATCGGCGGTCGCGGAGATGACGAATTCCACCGGGAACTGGCCGCCGCCGGGCAGCGCAGGCGGCGTGATCATCATCAGCCGGATGCCGGGAATCTGGTTCACCATCGCCTGAATTTGTGGCTGGATCTGGAACACCGTGCGTTTTCGTGTGCCCCACGGCTCCAGCACCATGCCGCTGAAACCGAAGCCCGGCATCGTGAGTTGGAACGTGTGCGCCGTCTCCGGCACTTTTTCAAACAGCTTGCCCACTTCTTCGGTATAAAAGGTGGTTTGCTCAATCGTCGCATCCGCCGGACCTTCGACGATGCCGAACACCACGCCCTGATCCTCCGTCGGCGCCAACTCCTTCGCCGCCATGATAAACATCGGCACGGCCAGCAAACTCAGGCCGATCCACACGACATAAACCGTCGGGCGATAGGCGAGGGTCGTGTCCAGCACGCGGCCGTAAAAATGTTTCAGCCGCTCAAAATCGCGGTTGATGCGGCCCGCCAGCCCGCGCTCCTCGCGGTCGTGGCTCAATAATTTTGACGACATCAGCGGCGACAGTGTCAGGGCCACGATGCCGGAAATCGTGACGGCGCCGGCCAGCGTCAGCGCAAATTCGCGGAACAGCGTGCCGGTCAATCCGCCCTGAAACGCGATGGGGGTGTAAACCGCCGCCAGTGTGATGGTCATGGCGATGATCGGCCCGATGAGTTCACGGGCGCCGAACAGTGCGGCATCGAACGGTGTTTTGCCTTCGCGGACGTGGCGCTCGACGTTTTCGACGACGACAATCGCGTCGTCTACCACCAACCCGACCGACAAGACCACGGCCAGCAGCGTCAGCAAATTCAGCGAGAAGCCGAACATCTGCATCAGGAACACCGCCCCGATGAGCGACAATGGAATCGCCACGAGCGGAATCAGCACCGACCGCAGCGAGCCGAGAAACAGGAAGATGACGACGGAAACGATGATGAGCGTTTCTGTAAGTGTTTTCAAAACCTCGTGGATGGAGTCGTCGATGTATTTGGTCGCGTCGTAGGCCACGCGTCCTTTGAGTCCGGCGGGGAGATCTTTTTCGATGGAAGCCATTTCCTTGTGGACCCGCTTGATGACATCGAGCGAGTTCGCGTTCGGCAGGACCCACACGCCCATGAACACCGCGCGCTCGCCACTGAAGCGCACTTCGCTGTCGTAATCTTCCGCGCCGAGCACGATGTCCGCCACGTCGCGCAACCGCACAAACTGGTCGCCGGTCTGGTGAATGACGAGGTTTTGAAATTCCCCGACGGAGCGCAAATCGGTGTTAGCCGTCAAATTCACCTGCACCAGCGAACCTTTGGTGTGGCCGACGGCGGAAAGGAAATTATTCGCCGCCAGCTTTTGGCGGATTTCGTTCGGGCTGATGCCGAAGGCGGCGAGCCGGTCCGGCTTGAGCCAGATGCGCATCGCAAATGTGCGTCCGCCGAGGATGTCGGCCCGCTGGACGCCTTCGAGTGCGGAGAGGCGCGGCTGCACAATGCGCACGAGGTAATCGCTGATCTGGTTCGCCTCCAGAATGTCCGACGAGAAGCTCAGATACGCCGAGGCGAACTGTGAGTCCGCCGTCTCGATGTTGATGATCGGCACCTCGGCTTCCGGCGGCAGGTCGTTGCGGACCTGATTCACCTTGGAATTGATTTCGGCGAGCGCCTTCTTGGCGTCGTAATTCAACTTCAGCCGCGCGGTGATGGTGGACATGCCGAGCTTGCTGGCGGATTCGAGATAATCAATGCCATCCGCCGCGGCGATCGCGCGCTCCAGCGGCTGCGTCACGAAGCCGCGCACCAGATCCGCGCTGGCACCGACATAAACGGTCGTGACGGTGACGGTGGCGTTTTCGTTGCGCGGATATTGCCGGACGTTGAGCGAGCGCATCGCCTGCAAGCCCGCAATCAAAATGATGAGGTTCACCACCACCGCCAGCACCGGCCGGCGGATGAAAATGTCCGTGAGGTAGGATTTCATGCGCGTTCCGGTTTAGCTGTCCGTCGGCTTGGGCGACTTTCTGGATTTGGGCGTGGCGGCATCGGTTTCCTGCACGCTCGCGCCGCTGCGCAGCTTGAAAACTCCGGCTTTCACCACGCGGTCGCCCGCCTTCAAACCGCTTTCCACCGTCACAAAGTCACCCCGGTTGCGGCCCGTGCGGATGAACTTCTGCTGCGCCACCAGGTTGGTTTTCCCCCCTTTCAACTCCGGCGTGATGACGAAAACCGAGTCGCCAAACGGCGCGCTCAAGATGGCGGTCGAGGGAATCACCAGCACGGATTTTCCTTCCGGCAAAACCACTTCCGCACGCACAAACATGCCCGGGCGCAGGAGTTCATTCGCATTTTCAAATTTCGCGCGGATACGGACGCTGCGCGTGACGGTGTCGATATCCGGATTGATGGCCGCCAGTTCACCATTGAAAGCGTTGGTCGGGTAAGCGTCCAGGACCGCGCGCACGGCGAGGCCCGTTCGCAATTGCGCCAAGTCCTGCTGCGGCAGCGAAAAATCCACGAACACCGGCGATGGCGATTGCAGCGAGACAATGCCCTTGCCCGGTGCGAGCAGTTCGCCAAGGTTGACCAGCCGGATGCCGAGCCGTCCGGTGAACGGCGCGCGGAGGGTTTTCTTATCGATGACGGCGCGGATGCCGTCGGCATTGGCCTGCGCCTGTTTCAGCGTCGCCTCGGTCGTGTCGAGTTCCGACTGCGAGACGGTCTTGTCCACGCGCAGTTTCCGATTGCGCTCTGCGTTGAGCCGGGCGAGTTCCGCCTGCGCCTCCGCGGCGCGCAACTGCGCTTCTTCGGACGAGGTGTCGAGCTTCACGAGCAGGTCGCCTTGTTTTACCATGGCGCCGGATTCAAAGGCGATTTCGCGTACCGTGCCGGCGATTTCCGGCGCGACGATGACACCCTGAGCCGCGCTGACCGAGCCGACGGCGGAGAGTGTATCCGGC
Organism: uncultured Verrucomicrobia subdivision 3 bacterium; assembly: GCA_903858275.1. Lineage (GTDB taxonomy): Bacteria > Verrucomicrobiota > Verrucomicrobiia > Limisphaerales > UBA11358 > UBA11358. The sequence goes on from CAIOIC010000111.1 coordinate 34,764, forward strand.
CATTTTTCCTCGGAAACCACGGCGGTGGCGACTGTTTCCGGCGGCGGCACATACGCGCCTCCTGCGGCGATCAGGGTTTTGATTTGCAACACTTTTATACCGCCGAGCGTAAGGGCCGCAAGGGCTGCGACGGCGAATCCAATCAATAAATTTCGTTTCATGTTCGTTCTGGTTATAAAATAATTATTTTTTGCGCGGCTTGTGGGCGGCTCCGGCCAGGAATAATTCCACGATGCGTTGCGCGGTTTTTTTATCTGTCTGACAGTCGGGCATCACGAGCTGGGCGACGAGGTGGAAATTCGCCATGCCGTAAAAACCGAACGCCAGTTCGCGGCTGTCAAAGCGCTTGTCTAGTTCGCCGTTCTTTTGCGCCGTTTGGATGAGGGTGTGGACAAACTCGAAATTACGTTCGCATTTTTTATCACAGGACAAATCTTCCGGCACCTCGCCGGGCGCGGCAAACATGGTGGAAAACGCGATGCGCAGCAGTTCGCGATTGGCGGCGAAATATTCAATCAGCGCGCTGAGGATGTTTTCCAGCTGGGCGCGGATGTCGCCGCCGCGTTCCGCTGCTTCGCGAAGAATGCGGTAGCGTTCGTCATGTGCCTCGTGGACCAGCGCTTGAAAGAGACCGGCCTTATCGGCGAAATGATAATACAGTGCGGGCTTGGAAACCTTGGCGCCGTCCACGATTTGCTGGACGGACGTGGCCGCGTAGCCGGCGTTGGCGAACTGTTTCAGCGCCGCGCGGAGGATTAGCTTGCGAGTATCGGGAACGGCCTTGGCCATAAACTTACCGAACGGTAGGTATCGCAGGTCGTTTTGTCAAACGGAAACGCTCCCCGGCTCCAAATTTGAGGATGAGCGCGGGAATGAGCGCGAATCAAGGCTGGTGTGGTTCGCCGGGTTTGCCTAGGCGCCCGTGGTGCAATCGGGAGTTGCGATGGCCGTAGGCGAAGTAGATGACCAGGCCGATCACCATCCAGACGATGAGCCGCGCCCAGGTGTCGCGCGGCAGGCCGCACATCAGCCAGACGCAAAATATGATGCCCAGCGGCGCGATCAGCCAGACGGCGGGGGTGCGGAACGGGCGGTGCATTTCCGGGTGCAGCAGGCGCAGCACCAGCACGCCAGCGCAGACGATGGCAAACGCCAGCAGCGTGCCGATGGAGACGAGTTCGCCGAGGAGGCCGATGGGGAATAGCCCGGCCACCAGCATGGCGGCTGCGCCGGTGAAAATCTGCGCGAGCCAAGGCGTCTGAAATTTCGGATGCACGGTGCTGAAGATTTGCGGCAGCAATCCGTCCTTGGACATGCAGTAAAAAATGCGCGGCTGGCCGAGCAGCATGACCAAGATGACCGAGGAGAGACCCGCGATGGCGCCGATTTTCACGAAGGTTCGCAGCCAGGTCATTTTTTCGCCAAACGCGTCCACGGCCACGGCGATAGGCGCGGGAACGTTGAGTGACTGGTAATTCACCACGCCGGTCAGCACCAGTGAGACGATGATGTAAAGCACCGTGCAGATGGCCAGCGAAGCCAGCATTCCGATGGGCATGTCGCGCTGGGGTTTTTTGGCTTCCTGCGCGGCGGTGGACACGGCGTCGAACCCGATGTAGGCGAAGAAAATCACGCCGGCGCCGCGCACGATGCCGCCCCAGCCGAATTCGCCGGGGCCGAGGCTCGGCGGGATGAAGGGATGCCAGTTGTGTCGGTTGATGAAGGCGAACCCGACGGCGATGAAGGTGAGAATAACCGTCATTTTGATGGCGACGATGATGTTGTTGAACGTGGCGGATTCCTTGATGCCAAGCACGAGTAGGAACGTGACAAATCCGACGATGAGCATGGCTGGCACATTCAGCGTGGCGCCGGTGCTGACCCAGCCTTCCGTGAACAGGCGCCACATATTCCAGCCGGCATCGGCGGGTGCGTGATGGTCGTAAGGCGCGGAAGTGAATTGGGCCGGAATGACGACGCCAAATTCCTTTAAAAATGAAACGACGTAGCCCGACCAGCCGACCGCGACCGTGGAGGCGGCGAAAAGATATTCCAGAATCAAATCCCAACCGATGACCCACGCGACAAATTCGCCCAGCGTGGCGTAGGCGTAGGTGTAGGCCGAACCGGAAACCGGAATCAGCGCGGAAAATTCCGCGTAGCACAAGCCGGCGAACGCGCAGGCCATCCCCGCCAATACGAAGGAAAGCACGATGGCGGGCCCGGCGTATTTGGCGGCGGCCTGGCCGGTGAGCACGAAGATGCCTGCGCCGATGATGGCGCCGATGCCGAGGGCGGTGAGGTTGACGGGGCCGAGCGCACGTTTGAGGCGGGTGTCGTTTTTGGCTTCAGCCTGCAAGTCGGCGGCGTGTTTGCGTCGGAAAAGTTTCATGGGAAAATAACCACCACTTTTGGCGTGGTTAAATGCCGCTTTCCACCGATGGAGTCAAGCAGATGTCGGTGCGGAGGGCGGGGAAAGTTGCCGGCAAATTCGCGGCTGGACAAGCCGGCGAACTTGGATGATTCTGCGCGTCTCAAAATTATGAAGCATATTTTATTGATTGGCGGAATCGTTTTGGCCACGCAGCTGGCTCAAAGTCAACCGGCGGCTCCGGCGCAGCCCGGCGGTTTTTCTGGAAAGGTTTTGGAAACCACCAATGCCGCAGGTTACACCTACGTTCTGGTGGACACCGGCGCCAAAAAAGTTTGGGCGGCCACCACGCAGTTCGCCGTCCAGCCTGGCCAGTCGGTCTCGTTTGGCGGCGGTGAGCCCATGGTCAATTTCCACAGCAAATCAATGAACCGGGATTTTTTGGAAATTTATTTCACCGGCGCGATTACCGTGAACGGTTCGGCGTCGGCGGTTGCTCTGCCGCCTAACCATCCGCCTATCGGTGGTGTTGCCGGCAAGGAATTGCCGCCGAACCATCCGCCCATCGCTGGAAAAGCCGAGAAGCCCAAGCCGGATTTTTCCAAGATTAAACCGGCCAAGGACGGAAAGACCGTTGCCGAAATCTACGCGAAGTCGGCCAAGCTTACCGGCAAGGCGGTGGTCATTCGCGGTATCGTGGTGAAGTTTAACGCCAATATCATGGGTAAAAACTGGATACATATCCAGGACGGAACCGGCCAGTCCGGCAGCGATGATTTGCTGGCCACCAGCGGTTCCACCGTCAAAGTGGGCGACACGATTTTGGTCACCGGCAAGATTGCCACCAAGAAAGATTTTGGCTCCGGCTACAAATACGACGTGATGATCGAAGACGCCAAAGTGGTGGTGGAATAATTTGCGCTGCTGCAGAAGTCAATCAACTGCGCTGGAAATCAGAGCCATTTGCGGATGGCGTCCTGATATTTGTTGTAGACAAAACCGACAACCAGCAGTGCCACGCCGAGGGCCATGAACGTCACCACGCGCCAGATCGTTTCCTGTTTCCACACGTCCACCAGCACCACGCGTCCAACCGCCGCCGCCAGCACGCCGAGTCCCAGCCAGCGGTAAAAGCGTTCGCGCAGAAACATTCCCAGCGCAAACGCGATGACGGCGAAACCCGCCCAACTCATCGTCAGGAAAATGCCGCCGGTTGTTATCCAGCAAGTGGCAAACCGCCACAAGCTCGCGCCGGTGACCAGGATGATTGCCCCGTGGATTTTCTCGTCAATGGGAATGTTCGCCCCGGCCCGGCGGAAAATTTGTTGCATCGCCAGCGGTATCAGCAATGCCAGTAAGTTCGGCCAGTAAACCTCCATTTCCAAACCGTCGTGTCCCCAGAGCGCAACGAACGAAGCGAAGACAAAAACCGCCGGTGCGACGAAGTCATTGCCGTTGCGTCGCCACAGCGCGAGCGCGAACGGCGGAATGGCCGCCGCCATGTAAGCCCAAACATATTGGCGTGCCGGCAAGACGTTCCCAATCCACACCAGCGAGACCAGCACCGCCAGCAATGTGAACAGCATGGGTTCGGCACGCAGTCGCTTCGGGTTGCCGGTCTCCTGCCGGTTCGCCCAGAACGCATTGAATGCCAGCAGCACGATCAGGCTTGCGCCAGTCCCAAGGCTCGGGGCATGGTTGCGCCGTATTTCCGCCACGCACCAGCCGGTCGCGATGGCGGCGACAGCACCTCCGAAAAATTTTAACACGGCGCTTTGCTGCTGCGTGCCGAGGACGAACAGCACGACGCTTTCCACGCCGAGCACCAGCACGAGCTGCAGGCCGGTGAATTTGGAAATAAAACCTAGCGTGACGAGCAGCAAACCCTGCGTGAGATTGGAGTTTTTCGCAATCGGTTCGTCCGGGAGAAATTGCCGCGCCAAACCGGCGAGCACGAGCAGCACCCCGCCGAAGCCGAGTGAAAATTTCCAGAAGCCGCCGGTGTGAACCTGAATCATCGTCAGCAGAAACAGCCCGAAAAAAGCGCCGTTGTTCAAAGTGAGAAACGCGGCGCGGTTGGAGCCGGAGAGTTTTTCGCTGCGCGACAGAAAAGTCGCCGCCGTGAACGCGAGCCAGTAGCACGCGAGGAAGCCCGCGCCAAGACCGAGATTTTCGTCAAGCGCGGCCCAGCGCCAGCCGTCGGTGTGCAGAAACCGCCAGAAGGCATAACCCGTATAGCTCGTGACGAGGCTGGCGAACGAGAGCGTGACCCAGCGGTTGCGGACGAGAAACACCACGGCGGCAATGGTGAGAATCAGATTGGAATAGAGCGTGAACTCGCCAACGCGCGTGATGACGGACGTGAAAAACGCGAGGCCGACGGCGAACAGCGCCATTACCTCGGATTTGCGGCGGTCGGCGATCCACGCGATGACGCCGGCCCACGCAAGCAGCAACATGCCGTCCACCACCGCATTGCTGATGACACGCAATGGCGGAATGTGATAAGCGGCGTAAGTTGTGAAATAAACCGCCGCCAGCCCACCGGCGAACAGCACCTGCGCGTAGTTCTTGAGCGATTCCTTGACGTTGCGCCGCTGCCACCACGCGCCCACGCCGAGCAACAGTCCGCTGGCGAGGTATAGCAAGGAAATTTTCCCGCTGGGACCGAGCCTGCCGATGATGTGGTGATAGGCGTAGTTGGCAAAAAATGCAAGGCCGGTGAGCAGCATCACCACGCCGACGCGGACTAGCCAATAGGTGCCCACGCGCATTTCGAAAGAACTTTTTTCCGGCGCGGGCGCAGCTTGGGCGGCCGTCGGCAGCGTTTCGGCGCTGGGCTTCGATTTTGGCTGGATAGACGGTTGGGAGATTATTGGTGGTGGCGCAATCGGCGACGAAATGGCCGTCGCTGCCGGTGGCGTTTCCGGCTGAACCGTCGCAGGCTCGGATTTTTGCAGGCGCGCGATTTTGGCCTGCAAATCGTTCACACGGCGCGAGAGTTCCGTGATTTCGTTTCCGGTGTGGATGACGCGTCCCACCAGCCAGATTGTCAGAATGACCGGGGCGGCAAGGGCCAAGAGGATAATTATTTCCATAACCGGTTTCCTTCCGTAAGTCCGGCCTGCGGTTTCGCCGGGCGGAATTACAATGTGAATTTCACGCGTTCATTTTGCCGCAAAATGGTCTGGCTGCGTGAAGCAAAAACCCTTTCGCCAATCAAACCGATGATGTGGTTGCTTGTGCCGCTGTCGTTTTGCCAGTGAATAAGCTCTTGAACCATGCCCATGCGGCGCGGATGCCTACATCGCGCACGCCGGCAAGATTGTAGATATGGGCAATTTCCTCTTCGTGGCCAAGATAACGCGGCGGCAGTAGAATAACGGTCTTCGTCGAATCGCCTTCAATGCGCAGGATTTCCGAATAAAAAATTCCGCGTCCGGTTTCGTAGTTTCCAGCCGGCAGGACCAGCGTGCGCTGCGGCAGCACCAGCCAAGGACGGTAGTTGAAGACGAGTTCGCCACCTTCGGCGCGAATCAGTTTGCCGTAGGTGCGGGTGGGGACTTTTTGAATCTTGGTGCCAAGAAACATTTTGTTAGCTGGCGCCTCCGGCTTGAAACGGCGTTTGCATCCGGTGAAAAAATCCCAGATAAACACGACCCCGAAATGGGAGAGACGAAAACTCCAGCCGGCGAGTAGATAGGCGATCAGGATGACAATCAGCGCCCACGCGGCTCCAATCCACGGGTTGACAAAAGACGTGCCCGCCACGGTCGCGAGCAAGGCGGTGCGGATGGCTTTGAGCGCCGCATCCACGGTCGAAAATGGACTTAATAGGATCAGAACATTGATGGCGTTTGATGCCAGGAAGACGATGAAAAACGCCGCCATCGCTACGGGAACCATCAGCGCGTTATAGAGCCAGTGCAAATCAATCGCGGCCAAACCACCCGCCGCGAGTGACGCGCTGGTGTGGTCGGGCGCATGAAAAATCGAGGCGGCAATCGGCACAAACGCGGCGGTGGCGACCAGACCAGAGAGCTTGTGCTCGGCGGCCTCCGCGGCATCGAGCGGTTTTTTGATTATGGTCGGGATATAGATGCCTCCTGCATCCTTCAGAAAACACGCGCCGACCAGTAGCAGAGCTGGAGCCCAGAAGAGCGGATTTGCATACCAAGGAAGCGCGCCTTTCTGCTCCGGCGTTTTGGCTTTGAAATAATCATAGGCTCCAACCGCGCCGACGCCTAGCAGCGGCGAAATCGCCACGCCGGTGATCATGGAGACGGTTTCGCACACCTTTTTGCCGGCGGGATTTGGATCGGTGTTTTTGGCGGCGGCAGCCTGCGCCGAAGCCGCCAGTGGCAGGGTGATAAGAAAGGCGGCAACCAGTAAAAACTTCAATGTTTTCATGCCGACATCATCTCTCCAACCCTGAGCGGCTGTAAAGTGGAAACCAATTTAATTGAAATGACGTGTTGACTTCATCCGTCTGTTTGATAGTTTCCACGTCCCTTTATTTGGAATTTTTTGAAATGAAAACGCATCTGCCGAAAGTGAATTTGGACCAGCGTAAATGGCATGTAATTGATGCCGATGGCGCCGTGCTTGGCCGTCTGGCCGTGCAGGTTGCCGATATTTTGCGCGGCAAGAACAAGCCTGTTTATACGCCGCACCTTGACGCCGGTGACTTTGTCATCGTCGTTAATGCCGAAAAGGTCAAGGTCACCGGCAAAAAAGAGACGGACAAGGAATACATGACCTATTCCGGCTGGAAGGGCGGCGAAAAATACGCCACCGTTCAGGATCTCCGCGCCAAGCATCCCGAATTGCTCATCGAACGCGCCGTCAAAGGCATGATTCCCAAGAATCGCCTCGGTCGCGTGTTGCTGACTAAGTTGAAAGTTTTCAAAGGACCGAAACACGACCATCAGGCCCAGACGCCCGCCGTGCTCGCACCCGCTAAATAATTTTTGTTATGGCTACGAAAACCACCAATGAATTCCTTGGCACCGGCCGTCGCAAGACTGCCATTGCCCGTGTCCGTCTCGCGACCGGCAGCGGCAAGATCACCGTCAACGGCCGCGCGTTTGAAAACTATTTCCCGCTGGACACCCAGCGCGCCACGGTTTCCTCGCCGCTGACGATTACTGGCACGTCGGACAAGCTCGATGTGCGTGTGAATGTCGTCGGCGGCGGTCCGCTCGGCCAGGCGGGCGCGGTGCGCCACGGGATTTCCCGCGCGCTCTTGAAATTTGACGCAAACCTTCGCCCCGCGCTGAAAGCCGAAGGTTTTCTCACCCGCGACCCGCGCGAACGTGAGCGGAAGAAATACGGCCAGCCCGGCGCGCGCAAACGCTTCCAGTTCTCGAAGCGTTGATCGCAACGGAAAGTTTACCAACCCGCTGGCTTGTGCCGGCGGGTTTTTTGCTTTAGATGTGAATTGCGGGAATTTTCACCAATCGAATTCGTGTCAATTCGTGAAATTCGTGTCTAAATTTTCGTGTGGTTCGTGTGGTTCGTGGTTAAATTTTTGAAAGATGAAAACTAAAAAAGTCGCCATCGTCGGTGCGTCCGGTTATTCCGGCGAAGTGCTCGTGCAGTTACTTCTCAATCATCCGCACGCAGAACTCGTTGCCGTTACCTCGCGCCAGAATGCCGGCCAGACGCTGGCGCAGGTTTTTCCGAAATTTGCCAGCCATCCAAAATCAAAGACCATCCGTTTCTCCGAGCCGAATGCCGAAGCATTGGCTAAACAGGCTGAGGTTGTGTTTCTCGCGCTGCCGCACGGCGTCGCCGCGGAATTCGCCGTGCCGCTGCTGGCCGCCGGCTGCGTGGTCATTGATTTGAGTGCGGATTTCCGGCTCAAGAGCCCGGAGATTTACAAGGAGTTTTACGCGCACGACCATCCCGCACCGGAACTTTTGAAAAAAGCGGTTTACGGGTTGCCGGAATTTTATCGGGCCGAAATCAAAAAGTCTTTGCTCATCGCGTCGCCCGGTTGCTATCCGACCAGCATTTTGCTGCCGACGATTCCGCTGCTGAAGGCTGGGCTCATCCAGTCGCAGGGCATCATCGCTGATTCCCTGAGCGGCGTCAGCGGCGCGGGGCGGAAGGCGGAGATTGATTACCTGTTCTGCGAATGCAACGAGAGCGTGCGGCCCTACGGCCTGCCGAAGCACAGGCATTTGTCCGAAATCGAAGAGCAACTTTCGCTCGCGGCAAAAACCCAGGTGACGATCCAGTTCACGCCGCATTTGATTCCGGTGAATCGTGGTATTTTAACGACGCTTTATCTCAATCCAACCGGCAAAGCATCGGCTGAAACTATCACCGCATGTTATGCCAAGGCTTACGCCAACGAACCCTTCGTGCGGTTGCTCGAAGGCAAGGCGCTGCCCGACACGAAAAACGTCGTCGGCACCAACGTCTGCGAAATCGCCTGGCGGCTCGACCCACGCACGGGCCGGCTCATCGTGATGAGCGCGGAAGATAACCTCGTCAAAGGTGCCAGCGGTCAGGCCGTGCAAAGCTTGAACATCTTGAGCGGATGGCCGGAGACGTCGGGACTGGTATAATACATCTGATGCCTCCGTCATTATCCCAATCTGCGACCGAGCATCTGGACGAACTGGTTTTGCCTTTCGCGCGGCAGGATTTTACCACGCTGGCGCAGGATTCGACGGTGGAACAGGCGTTGGCGTCCATTCGCAGTAAAGGGGTGGGGGAACGCGTGGTTTATTTCTATGTAGTGGATGATGCGTCCCGATTGGTCGGCGTGGTGCCGACGCGACGCCTGCTTACCATGCCATTGGAAGGCAAACTTGCGGACATTATGATCCGCAATGTGGTAGCGATTCCCGATACCGCCACGGTCATGGATGCCTGCGAATGTTTTGCCATCCATAAATTCTTTGCCTTCCCGATTGTTGATAAAGACCGCCGCGTGGTCGGCGTGGCGGATGTGGGTTTGTTCACCAACCAAGTCTTTGACGTGGCGGAACGCGAGCAGATGGATGAAGTGTTTGAAGCCATAGGCTTTCGCGTCTCGCAAGTGCGCGATGCCTCGCCGTGGCGCGCTTTTCGCATCCGGTTTCCCTGGTTGATCACCACGCTTATCAGCGGCACCTTTTGCGCCTTTCTGGCGAGCGCTTACGAACTCACGCTGGCCAAGAGCCTCGTGCTGGCATTTTTCCTCACGATGATTCTCGGCCTGAATGAAAGCGTCAGCATTCAATCCATGACCATGACCATTCAGGCATTGCGTTCGCTGGTTCCGACCCGGCGCTGGTATCTGCAGGCGCTCTGGCGTGAAGTCGGCACGGCGTTGCTGCTGGGGCTGGTGTGCGGCGTTATTGTGGCAATCATTTCCTCCGTCTGGCGCGGCCCGGACCTGGCGGCGGCGGTGGTCGGGGCGACGATATTTCTGACGCTTTGCACGTCGTGCCTCGCCGGACTGACGGTGCCCACGATATTACACGCGCTCAAACTGGATCCCAAAATTGCCGCCGGCCCGCTGACGCTGGCGCTGGCGGACATTGCGGCGCTGCTGCTGTATTTTAATCTGGCAAAATGGATTCTGTAATATGAAGTCTGCATTGTCAGAGAAAGTGGCTAACTCATCTCGAAAAAAGAAATCCGAGCCAGCTATTGCGACGTGGAATCCGGCGGATTACGCCGCAAACTCCGCTGTGCAGCAAAGCTGGGCGGGCGAACTGATCGCCCGGCTCAAACTGCGCGGGGACGAGCACATTCTCGATGTCGGTTGTGGCAATGGCAAAATTACGGCGGAGCTCGCTACTGCTGTGCCGCGAGGTTTGGTGATCGGCATGGATGCTTCGGCGGAAATGATTGGCTTCGCGCGGGAAAAGTTTTCGGTTTTAGAAAATCCCAATCTTAAATTTCAAATCACCGACGCTCGGGAAATCCGTTCCCCCCAAAAATTCGACGTATTTTTTTCCAATGCCGCCCTGCATTGGGTGGATGACCATGAGGCGATTTTGCGTGGCGCGGCTTCCGTGCTGAAATCTGGCGGACGGCTGGTCATCTCCTGCGGCGGTAAAGGCAATGCCCATGATGTCTTTCTTGCGCTGCGACCCGAGATGCGGTTGAAACGCTGGCGTGAATTTTTCCGCCGGATGCCAATGCCATATTACTTTTACGCGCCAAGCGATTACGAAAAATGGCTGCCCCAAGCCGGCTTCAGAATCCAGCGGCTGGAACTCTCGCCCAAGGATGCGACTTATGCGGGAGTAACGGGTTTCGCCACCTGGTTGCGCACTACCTGGCTGCCTTTTGTTCAGCGCGTTTCCGATGATTTACGCGAGGAATTCATTGCTGCCGTTACGCAGCGTTATGTCGCCAAACATCCGCCGGATGCAGAAGGCAAAATCCTTGTTCGCATGGTGCGATTGGAAATCGATGCTTCGAAGGTTTAGCCGTGAAATACACGAACCACACAAAAAGTTGTAGTGTCGGCGCTGGGTGCCGGTAAACGAGCCACAGGCTCGACTACCTGTCTGTTTTTCGTGTCATTTCGTGGGTTTCGTGGTTCAATAAATTTGAAAATGAAAACGCAGTTCAAAGAAATTAGCGGATCCATCGTTGCGCCCACCGGCTTTCTCGCCAGCGGCGTGTTTTGCGACATCAAAAAACTCGGCACCGGCAAAGGCTCGAACAAGGGCGAGAAGCGCGACCTCGCGCTTATCGTTTCCGAAACGCCCGCGACGGTGGCTGGAATGTTCACGACAAATCAGGTTTGCGCTGCCCCGGTAAAGGTCTGCGCCGAACGCGTGAAGAAAGGCACGGCACAAGTCGTCGTCGTTAATTCCGGTAACGCGAACGCCTGCACCGGCAAACAGGGCATGGCCGACGCGCGCGACATGGTTTCGTTTACGGAGCAGGCACTGGGATTTTCGGCGGGACGTGCGCTGGTGGGATCCACCGGTCGCATCGGCGTGATAATGCCGATGGATAATGTCCGCGCTGGCATTATCGAAGCTGTGTTGGAATTGGGCTACACCACCGCTCATGCTGACCATGCAGTTGTAGCAATCATGACGAGCGACACCAAGCCCAAGCAAATCGCGTTGGAATTCAAGCTCGGCGGCAGGACGGTTCGCATCGGCGGCATCTGTAAAGGTGCGGGAATGATCCAGCCCGGCATGAGCGGGACCGGAGCGAGGCCGGCGGCGTTGCCTGGTGGCCATCCGCAAGGATTGCACGCGACGATGCTCGGATTCATCACCACCGACGCGGCGGTTGAACGGAAAGTTTTACAGGTAGCGTTGCAGGAAGCCGTGGCGCACAGTTTTAATCGCATCACCGTGGATGGCGACATGAGCACAAACGACACGGTGCTGGTGCTGGCCAACGGTTTGGCCGGCAATAAACCGGTGGGGCGAGCGTCCTCGCGAGCTGATTTGCATATATTTCAGGCCGCGCTGAATCACGTCTGCCTTGAACTGGCGAAGAAGATTGTGCGCGACGGCGAAGGCGTTCATCGCGTTGTGACCGTGCGTGTGAGCGGCGCGAAGACGGTTCAGGATGCCGATGCCGCCGCGCGCGCGGTGGCTAACAGCGCGCTGGTGAAAACAAGCTGGCATGGCGGAGACCCAAACTGGGGCCGCATCATTGACGCGATTGGATATTCCGCCGCGACGGTGGTGGAGGAGAAAATTGACATCGGCTATTCTGCGCCTAGCTCAAAGAAAATTCTTTGGAGTCTGAAACGCGGCCAGCCGACGAAGGCGACGTTTAAGCAATTATGCGCTGCTGTTGCCCCGAAGGAATTTGAACTGCACATCCAACTGAATCTCGGCAAGTCGAGCGCGGTGATGTATGCCGCCGATTTGACCGAGGAATATGTGGACTTCAACAAGGGTGACGTGACGGATGCCAGCTCATTGGGCGGTTAGAACAATCAGTCAAAGATTCAGTTTTTTATATGAGAATTTGCCTGGTCGCCATTCTGGCGTTTTGCCTTTCCTGGCTACCTCTTTCTGCAGCCGAACTATTAGTTGTGGGTGATACTGTGCCGAAAATTTCTGCCAAGGATCAGCACGGAAAAGAATTCCTGTTCACAAATAATCTGCAGGTTCTGCTGATTGTGACGGAAATGTCCACGGCCAAAACGGCTAACGTCAAGCTGGCAGAGCAAGCTGAAGGTTTTCTGGAAAAACATTCCGCAGCTTACTTGATGGATATCCATGCCATGCCGGGGATAGCTCGTTATTTTGCCCTGCCAAAGATGCGGAAATATCCACAACGAATCATCTTGATCGAGTCGGAAGAGGCGTTGATGGCGTTTCCCGCCAAATCAGGCTGCGTCACGTTGCTGACACTTTCATCCGCAGGAAAAATCGAGAAGATCGAATACTGGAATCCCGACCAAAATCCGGTTTCTAAATATCTGCCCTAAAATCCGGTTTTTTATTTTCGAATTTAATAACTGGAATAAAAAGCCGCTGGAATTTTCCAGCGGCTTTTGGTTTAAGAAACTAAATTAGTAAGCGGCTTGCGCGCCTTTGATGTTCTTCTTGCCCATCCATGGCATGAGCGCGCGGAGTTTGGCCCCGGTTTTCTCAATCGGATGTTGTTCGCCCTTTTTGAGCAAAGCGTTGTAGCGTTTGTAGCCGCCTTTGTATTCGTTCACCCAATCTTTCGCGAACTTGCCGGACTGAATATCTTTCAACGCGACCTTCATGCGTTTCTTCACGCTGGCGTCAATAATCTTCGGGCCGACGCTCACGTCGCCCCACTTGGCCGTCTCGGAAATCGAGAAGCGCATGCCGCTGATGCCGGACTCGTTCATCAAATCAACGATGAGCTTGAGTTCGTGTAAGCATTCAAAGTAGGCCATCTCGGGCGAGTAACCGGCTTCGACGAGCACTTCAAATCCCGCCTGCACGAGCGCGCTCGCGCCGCCGCAGAGGACGGTCTGTTCGCCGAACAAATCGGTTTCGGTCTCTTCCTTGAAATTGGTTTCGATGACGCCGGCACGCGTGCCGCCGATGCCCTTGGCCCAAGCGAGCGCGATTTTCTTCGCGTCCTTGCCGGGGTTCTGGTAGATGGCGATCAAGCTTGGCACGCCCTTGCCTTCAACATATTGACGGCGGACGGTGTGGCCGGGGCCTTTTGGCGCAACCATGATGATGTTCACGTTCTTCGGCGGAACGATGGTCTTGAAATGGATGGAGAAACCGTGCGTGAACACGAGTGTCTTGCCCTTGGTCAGGTTCGGCTCGATATCCTTCTTGTAGCACGCGCCCTGCTTGGTGTCGGGCAGCGCGACCATGATGACGTCGGCCTGCTTCACGGCTTCGGCTGTGGTGACGACCTTGAAGCCTCTGGCTTTCGCCACCGGGATGGATTTGCTGCCTTCGTAAAGGCCGATGATGACCTTGAGGCCGCTGTCCTTGAGGTTGAGCGCGTGGGCGTGGCCTTGCGAGCCGAAGCCGAGCACGGCCAGCGTTTTCTTTTTCAACACGCCGAAATCGGCGTCCTTGTCGGTATAGACTTTTGCCATAAAATGAGTTTGGGTTTGGTTAAAATTATTTGCGGGGCAGGGCCACCTGCCCGGTGCGGGTGATTTCCTGCACGCCGAAGGAGTTCATCAGGTCGAGGAATTTTTCCACCTTGCTCTCGCTGCCGGTGATTTCGACCGTCAGCGACTTCGGTTGTACATCCACGATTTTGGCGCGGAAAATGTCCGTGATCTGCATCACCTCGGCGCGCGACTTGGAATCCACCGTGACCTTCACGAGGACGAGTTCGCGATCTACGGATTCACCGGCGCCAAAATCCTGCACCTTGATGACGTTGGGAAGCTTGTTGAGCTGTTTGATGATCTGCTCGACGGTCGCTTCGTCGCCATGGGTGACAATGGTCATGCGCGAGAGTTTGGAATCATGCGTCGGACCGACGTTGAGCGTGTCAATGTTGTAGCCGCGGCCGCTGAAAAGTCCGGCCACGCGCGTGAGCACGCCGAACTTGTTCTCAACCAAAACTGATATGGTGTGTCGCATAAAAACCGTCTGGGACGGATGGAAAGCCTAGCAACCGCTTGCGAAAGGGTCAATTTGCAAATTGGGTGCAGGCGGATTCCTTGATGGAACGCATGGAGAATCATTGATGTCTGGCGACGTCTTCATATAATCAATTTCATTAACGGAGGTCACGTTTACCGAAGCGCCATGAGCACCGACAATCAAAGTCCCTACAACGCCACCGTCATCGGTCGCGAGGAAATCAATCCGCAACTGGTCATCCTGCGGGTGCGCCCTGACGGCGAGCTTTTTGATTTCCGGCCCGGGCAGTTTGGCGTGCTGGGGTTGTTGGGCAGCGCGTCGCGCGTGCCGGAAGCGACTCCGGAAGAGCCCGCCAGCGAACCGGACAAGCTGATTCGCCGTGCCTACAGCATCGCGTCGTCCAGCGTGGAGCGCCGCTATGTGGAATTTTATCTGACGCTGGTGACGAGCGGGCAACTCACGCCGCGTTTATTTGATTTGCGGCATGGCAGCCGGGTTTTTCTCGGCCCGAAAGCCAGCGGGGTTTTCACGCTCGATCGGGTGCCGGCGGGCAAGTCGGTCATTCTCATTGCTACCGGCACCGGCTTGGCGCCCTATATTTCCATGCTGCGCACCATGCTGGTGAATGACAGCCAGCGGCGGTATGTGGTGCTGCACGGCGCACGTTACAGCTGGGATTTGGGTTATCGCGGCGAACTGGAAAGTCTGGCGCGGCTGCGTCCCAATTTGAGCTACATTCCCACCATCACGCGCCCGGATCAGGATCCGCATTTTCAGGGCCGCAGTGGACGGCTTCAAACCCTGTTGGAACAAGGCGTGGTGGAACAGGATTCCGGCGTCGCGCTGGATCCGTCGAAGACGGATGTTTTTCTTTGCGGCAATCCCGAAATGGTCAAGGCCGTCAAGGCGATCCTTGAAATCAAAGGCTTTGTGCCTAGTCATGGCAAGGAGCCCGGCAATATTCACATCGAAGAATACTGGTGAAAACGTCCGATTAAGTTTGCCGACAACTCGATTTGATGTTGTGAGTTTTTCAGCGCCGGAACATTCCCGGCATCGCGCTGCCCATCTTGCCCATCATCTTGGACATCTTGCCCATCTTTTTCATCATCGTCTGCATCTGGAAGAATTTGTTGAGCATCGTGTTCAGTTCGGTGACCGTCACGCCGCTGCCTGACGCGATGCGACGCCGACGGCTGGCATTCAGTATCACCGGATTGCGACGTTCCTTGGCTGTCATCGCACAGACCATGCCTTCCATGCGTTTGAATTCCTTTTCCTGCTTGCCGATGTCCATTTGCTTAAGCGCGTCGCCGCCGCCGGGTAGCATTTTCATGATGCTTTCGAGCGAGCCGAGTTTTTTCATCGCGCGCAACTGTTCGAGAAAATCTTCCAGCGAAAATTCGCCTTTGCGCATCTTCTCTTCCATGCGCTTGGCCTCGTCCTCGGTGACAGCCTCAGCGGCTTTCTCCACGAGACTAACGACGTCGCCCATGCCCAAGATCCGCGATGCCATGCGTTCGGGGTGAAACGGTTCGAATTCGTCCAGCTTTTCGCCAACACCGGCAAACTTGATCGGCTTGCCGGTGACGGACTTCATACTCAACGCCGCGCCGCCGCGCGCGTCGCCGTCGAGTTTGGTGAGAATGGAGCCGGTGATGCTCAAGGCGTGGTCGAAATGCGTGGCGACATTGACGGCTTCCTGGCCGGTGGCCGCGTCGAGCACGAGGAGAATTTCATGCGGCTTCACGAGGTCGCGCAGGCGGACAAGTTCCTGCACCAGTGGCTCGTCAATCTGCAAGCGCCCGGCGGTGTCGAAGATGATGACATTGCAATGATTAGCCTTGGCAAAGTCCAATGCCTCGCGGGCGATTTTCAAAACGTCCATCTCGCCGCGCTTGATGAAAACGGGAACCTCCACCTGCTTGCCGAGCGTTTCGAGCTGGTCCATCGCCGCGGGACGATATACATCCGCCGCCACGAGCAATGGCGCTCGGCCCTGTTTTTTCAACAGTCGGGCGAGTTTGCCGGCGGAAGTGGTTTTGCCCGCGCCATGCAAACCGACCAGCAGCAGACAACTGGGCGTGCCGGAAAGATTCAGCGCGGCGTTTTCCGAGCCGAGCAGCGCGGTGAGTTCGTCGCTGACAAACTTGATGATCTGCTGGCCGGGTTGGACGCTGGTGATGACTTCCGCGCCGAGTGATTTGATTTTGACGCGCTCGATGAAATCACGAGCGACCTTGAAATTCACGTCTGCTTCCAGCAGCGCCTGGCGGACTTCGCGGAGCGCGTCGCCGATGTTGGCCTCGGAAATTTTCCCCAACCCGCGCAAATTGCGAAAGGCGTTCTGGAGCTTGGTGCTTAACGAATCGAACATCCGGCCAGCTTAAATCAAAGCAACGGGCGGCACAATTTAGGATTTCGCAAGGGTAGGACTGGTCAGATGATCGTTTTGAGATAAATTTGAACTTGAACCGAAAGTCAGGCTCTGGCTTACTGTCTGGCCTTGCACGGTTGGTAGGTTATCCAAGTGGCTAAAGGGTGCAGACTGTAAATCTGTCGGCTTACGCCTTCGATGGTTCGAATCCATCACCTACCACCACTCTTTTTCTTCCAAGAGAAACAGTGGTTTTATTTGCCTACAAAAGTTAGGCTCCGTTAATAGCATAGCAACGATTCCTCCACTAACACGTCCTTCCATAATCTCCAGATACGACTGTCATGAAACCCATCGCATTAATCAGTTTTTTGCTCATCACGCTGGCGCTGGCTCAAGGCCAGCCCAGCAATGCTCCCGTGGATTTTGCCAAGGCGCGGCTGCTCCATGAACGGCGGCAGCGCGGGGAATCCCTCACCAGTGCCGAGGTAGCATATCTCGACCAGGCCATACAAATTCGCAATGCCGGTGCGGGTGCCGGCGGACGGGCTCTCAATCAGCGCAAGGCGCCCGAACATCTCACTCCGCTGACCGACCTGAGCGCCAGCGCCCGTTACGAGGGTGAGGACGGCGGTCTTTACGGCGGTGGGCAAAATATTCCGCCTGCAGCCCATCGCCGGGCGGCTGAAGCAGAACTGGCGAAAATCCGACCTCGCAACGGCACTGGTGAACCTGATGAAAACGGCGTCATTGGATTTGTTGCCATCAGCATGTCCAACGCGACGCAGGAGTTTTCCCGCTTCAAGCAGCTTGCGGACAATTCACCATTGAAATCGCCACAAGTTGTGATTGTGGATTGTGCGCAAGGCGGTCAAGCCATGGCCGAATGGGCACCACCTACGGCGCGTCCGTGGGGGGAAGCCCGCCGTCGTCTCGCCATCGCCAATGTTTCCCCCCTGCAAGTGCAGGCAGTTTGGATCAAGCTGGCCAACAAGGCTCCCGCTGGTTCGCTGGCGGAGCACGCGCACCAGTTGGAGCGGGACACGCTGGCGGTGTTGCAGAATGCCAGGGCGATGTTTCCCAATCTTCGCATTGCCTATCTCGGCAGCCGTACTTACGGCGGCTATGGCGGCGGTGGTTTGAACCCGGAGCCTTACGCCTATGAAAGCGCCTTCGCGGCGCGGTGGCTCATCGAGCGGCAGATGAAAGGCGACCCGGAATTGGCGGGGGGAAAATGCCCCATCCTGCTTTGGGGGCCGTATCTTTGGGCGGAAGGAGCGAAGGGTCGAAAAATCGACCAATTGATCTGGGAACGGTCGGACTTTGGTCCCGACGGCGTGCATCCCAGCGATTCGGGCCGTCAGAAGGTTGCCGGATTGCTGCTGGATTTTTTGACCACCGATTCACTGACCAAACCGTGGTTTAGGAAAAAGTGAATTTAAGCGGCTGAAATTCCTGTCATTTACCCATCTGGCCGCGCGTGACCCCGAGCTGGTTGAAGAGTTTTAATTCGTGCCAGAGCTCCGTGCCGGAAATTTCACCACGCAACAATTGCCGGTATTTTGCAATCGTCCGCTCCACTTCGTCCGGCGATTCGTTCAGAAATTCCACGCGGAAATTGCGGACGCCGAGCACGAGCAGCCGTTCCACAAATTCCGCGCCCGTCTGCGCTTGTGAATTAAAAACGGTGTTGCGGCAGCCGGCATCGGCCTTGAGCGGATGCTCCGCGCCCACGCGGTCGCGCAGCCGCACGTCATGCACGTCGCACGGCCGGCCGCAGTCATGATAATCCCTGCCTTGGGAGAGAAACGCGCAGAACACGCAATGCTCCATGTGAAACATCGGCATGTGCTGATGAATCGTGACCTCAAACCATGCCGGCGGCGCAGCAGAGAGCAATGCCTCCAGTTGAAGCACATTCAGATCGTAGCTGGCCGTGACGCGTTCGAGACCGAAATGTTTTTTAAAATAGTCCGCCGTGATGCGGTTGGCCACGTTCAGTGAAAAATCCCCGATGCGCCGCGTATCCGCGAAATATTTCAGGTGATCGTAATTGCGGACGAGAAAGCCGTCCGCGTCGGCGGAACGGACCTGCTTGAGAATCCAGTCATCACCCGTCTTGAAGACGCGCGGCGGCGCGACGAAGATGCCAGGCAGCGAGGATAGAGTCTGGAGGCTGGAGGCTGGAGACGAACAGCCGCGAGCGGTGTGAAAGGCGGTCACGGCTTCACGATATTTCTTCGGGTCTTCAAACTCGCAATAGACCGTGGTCACGCCGCATTTCAACGCCGCGTCAAGCTGCGCGAGATTGCGGACGAGGACGATCAATTGCGGATATTCGATTAAGGATATCGGTTGGGCGGGCAAAACGGTTTCCCCAACTTCCAACTTCCGACTTCCAGCTGCTGCCAAAGTCCACTGTTTCGGCAGCGCGCGGCGTTGTTCCAATTCCGCCACCGCCTCGCGGCGCAGGCGATTCAATTCACTCACCGGCACCAGCACATCGCCGACCAGGAAATTTTTTAATTCGCCCAGCATGAACGGCGTGCCGCCGAGCCGGCCAAGCTGGTCACGCAGTTTTTCTTCCGTGAGCGGCACTTTCTCCGCCTGGGCCAGCGGCATGGTGGAATCAGCCTTCGCCATGTTGCCCGCCGCATCGCGGAGTATCAGCGTCAGCGGCTCGCCCACGCCTCCATAAACTTCAATGGTGACAGGGCGTTGAAAGCGGATTTTGTCGCCGGCAAAACTTTGTCGCAGGCGCTTGTCGAGCTCCGGATCATTCGTCTTCCATAATTTGTCGCCGACATGGACGCGCAGAAAATTGATCTGGCCGTTGCCGAAGCGCAACTCCGTCAACGCCATGCCGGGAAGCTTGAACCGGGGGTTTTCCATCTCGTAAATCCGGCCCCCTTCTTCCTTTTCATCCGGCCGGCCCGCATCAAAAACAATGCCATCGCCGGGTTTCAGCGGCGCGGAGAGATTCACGATGACACCGTCGCGGACAATTTTTTTGACTTCGCCGAGATAGACGCCGCGTTTTTTGCCGAACCGGGCGTGAACCAGTTTTTGATTGTCCGTGCCGCCGAACCAGCCGGTAAAAAGCCCGCGCGAGAAGGACATTTCCAGCTCGTATTGACGATTTACGATTTCGGATTTACGAGTGGATGGGTCGGCCGCGTGTAAATCGTCATTCGTAAATCTTAAATCATCAAGCGCCTTGCGATAGACGCGCGTGATGCTGGCGACGTATTCGGCCGACTTGAGCCGGCCTTCGATTTTGAGCGATGCCACGCCGGCGCGGACGAGGTTCGGCAGAACTTCCAGGCCGGACAAATCCTGCGGGCTTAGCAAATATCGTTTGTCGCCAAGCGGAACTAGCTGGCCGTCGGAAATCAAATCATACGGCATCCGGCAGGCCTGCGCGCATTCGCCGCGATTGGCGGAACGACCGCCCAGTGATTCGCTCGTCAAACACTGGCCGGAATACGCGACGCACAGCGCGCCGTGAACAAACACTTCCAATGGCATGGCGGTGGGGCGAGCGTCCTCGCAAACCGCTTCGTCGGCAGAAAGTTCGGCTTGCGGGGACGCTTGCCTCACCGCATTTATTATTTCGATCTCGGCAATGGAACATTCGCGCGCCAGAACGACGAGGTTACAGCCGAGTTCGCGGGCAAAATCAATTCCCGCCGCGCTGGTGACGGTCATTTGGGTCGAGGCGTGGATGGGAAAATCCGGTGAGAGTCCGCGGATCAATTTGCAGATGCCGACGTCTTGAACAATGGCCGCATCCACGCCGGCGGCGATGATGGCGCGCAGGTAGTTTTCCGCATCGGCGATTTCGTTCTGGAAAACCAGTGTGTTGAAGGTGATGTAGCCTTTGACGCCGCGCCGGTGCAGAAATTCCATCAGCTTCGGCAGATCCGCCTCGGTGAAATTGTTTGCCCGCATTCGCGCGTTGAATTTGTCGAGGCCAAAATAAATCGCATCCGCGCCATTTTCCACTGCCGCCTTGACGCAATCCCAGTCGCCGGCTGGGGCGAGCAACTCCGGCAATTGCAGGTTCGGTTTAATGGTGTCGCCTAAGTTCATTTCCAGAGGCGAAACCTACCATGAAGGCTCAAAGGGACAAAGATTCTTCGGGCTGGAAAAGGAATGGTGTTAAAATTTTCGAATGGTGGTCAGTATGGCTGTCGCTGTAACTTTGTTATAATTTTTCCTGCGTAACCAATGAAACAAACTTTGCGTCCATCTGACATACATTCTTGTCCCCAATGCTTTCTGTGGCCGCTTTTCCTGTGCCCCGCATAGGTGCATGAAGCTGGTAAAACAAAGTAACACTTTAACAAATGAGAAACTCAATTAAACCACCGGCAATAATCATTTTGCTGGCTCTCGGCGCGCTGGCGGGAACCCTTTCCGCCGCCGACAATCCGGCAAAAAAAACCGTTGCGAAGACGACCAAGGCGGAGTCGGCGGTCGGCCAGTTGATGACCGATGCGGAATTATTTGCGAATCTGAACATGGATTTGCCGGCGCTAGCCGACGTCCGGCGCGCGGTGTCAGTGGGTGATTTTGTGGCCGCAAAAAAGGCGCTCGCGGCGAATTTCCGCAGCCGCAAATCTCCCGTTTGGACGGTGGATTGGCGGCAACCGGAGTTTCTCACCTCCAAACGCAAACTGACTGCCGATCCGCGGGTGGAAAAAGTGATGCAGCACAAGTTTGATTTTACCAAGGGGCCAAAGCTGGTTGGCACGCTCGATTTCGGGCCGAAGATTGACTGGACGGCCAACCCGACCGAGGGCGAGGCAAAGACGCATCTTTGGAACGAGAGCCTCAACCGGCATTTTCATTTTCGCCTGCTGGCCGATTCCTACTGGCGCACCGGCCAGGACAAATATGCCAAGGAGATTGCCGATGAAATCATGGATTGGATTGCCTCGAATCCGCCGGTTCAAGGGGTCAGCGGCAATAATATGAAAAACGGCTGCGAGGCGTGGCAGACCTTGACAACGAGCATCCGGCTGTCCGATGTCTGGCCCAACACGATCTATCGCTGTCTCGGGTCACCGGCGTTTACGGATGAGGTCATTTGCGCGATTTACAAGACCGTCTGTCAGCAGGCGCGCCACTTGATGCGCTGGCCCAGCGGCGGCAACTGGCTGACCTCGGAGTCAAACGGGCTGTTTATCGGCGGCATGTTGTTCCCGGAATTCAAGGAGGCCCCGGAATGGCGGCGCATGGGACTGGCGCGCTTGTATAAACAGCTTGACGACGAGGTTTATCCCGACGGCATGGAATATGAATTGGCCGCCGGTTACAACAACTGGGTCGTGGCCGAATTTGCCGGTATCATTGAGCAGGCTGACCGCAACGGATTGCACGCTGAATTGCCCGCTGACTTTCTGGTGAAGATGGAGAAAATGTTCAGTTATCTCTGTCTCGCCGCGATGCCTAATAGCTCCATCCCCGGCCTGAACGATTCCGGAAACTCCGACGTGCGCAAGCTGCTGGAGACCGGTTTTATGCTCTTTCCGAAACGAACCGACTTTCAGTTTATCGCCACCAGCGGCAAGGAAGGCCGCGCCCCGGCGGAAACCTCGCACGCATTTCCCTGGTGCGGCCACAATGTGATGCGTTCCGGCTGGGACAAAGACGCGACCTACATGTTATTTGACGCCGGTCCATTCGGCTACGGCCACCAGCACGAAGACAAGCTGCATTTTGTCCTTTGGAGCAACGGACGCCAGCTCGTGCTTGACCCGGGGAGTTTTTCCTACGACCACTCGCGCTGGCGGAAATACGTTTTGACCAGCGCCGGCCATAATACGGTGCTGGTGGACGGCCAGGGCCAGCACCGCATGGGTAAAAAGGAAACTTACTTCTGGCCGCGGCCATGGAATACCCCCGCGCCGCCGCAGAATGACGCGCTCTGGAAATCCACCAAGGATTTTGATTACGCGTCCGGCGTATACACCAATGGTTATGGCACCAAAAACGAAATTGCCGTCATTCACCGGCGGCAAATCCTGTTTCTCAAACCGGAAAAATTGTTCGTCATCTACGACACCATGACACCGCAAGATCAGCGCGAACACAGCTACGAAGCGCTGTTCCATCTCGATGCGACGAACGCGGTGCTGGACTTGACGACCAAGGCCATCCGCAGCGACAACCCCGGCGCGGCAAATGTCGCCATCATTCCCGCCACCGTCGGCGGCCTGGATGCCAGCATCGTCAAGGGCAAGACCGATGAACCCGTGCAAGGCTGGGCGAGTCATCCTTGGCGGGCGATACCGACGGCAATTTTCCGCAAGACTGGCACGGGTGCGGCCAATTTCAGCTTTGCGCTCGAACCGCTCGCGACCAACGCCACCGCTCGCGTCATGGGCATCGAGCAAATCGAAGGGGGCGTGCGCCTTAAGCTTGCGGACAACAGCAGCATCACCACCTCGTTCGGGCCGGAGCCGGTCATCCGACGTTCCGCGCCGCGCTGATTTTTGGCAAAAAAACGGGCGGCCTAGTTTCTGAACCGGCTGGTTGAAAAATCAGTTTTATTCTGCGGGCAATTGTGTGAATCTTTGGTCACCAATGATTCATCCAAGTGCC
The DNA here is from genome assembly GCA_903858275.1 of uncultured Verrucomicrobia subdivision 3 bacterium. Classification (GTDB taxonomy): domain Bacteria; phylum Verrucomicrobiota; class Verrucomicrobiia; order Limisphaerales; family UBA11358; genus UBA11358. The sequence goes on from CAIOIC010000111.1 coordinate 58,147, forward strand.
GTTATCCATCCGTCGGCGAAACTGGGCACGAACGTCTCCGTCGGGCCGTGCGCCGTGATCGAGGCGGGCGTGGAGTTGGGCGATGACTGCGTCGTCGGGCCGCAAGTCTGCCTGCTCGGCGCGACGACCATCGGCAAAGGCAATCGTTTTCACGCGGGTTGTGTCATTGGCGATGCGCCGGTGGATTTGAAATACAAGGGCGAACCGACGCGGCTGTGCATCGGCGACCACAATGTTTTTCGGGAACATGTGACGGTGAATTGCTCAAACACGCTGGCGGAAGACACCATCATTGGTTCGCACAATTTCCTGACGCCACACGCCCACGTCGGCCACAACGTCGTCATCGGCAACCACGTCATCCTCGGCGGTGGCTGTTTTATCGCGGGCCATGCGGTGGTGAATGACCGCGCATTTGTTTCCGGCTGCTGCCTCGTGCACCAGTTCTGCCGCATCGGCACACTGGCGATGATGCAGGGCGGCGCAGCCATCAGCAAAGACCTGCCGCCGTTCACCATCAGCCGCCGGTTGAATGAGATTTGCGGGCTGAATATCGTGGGCTTGCGCCGCGCCGGTCTCAACGCTGAGGAACGGCTGGAATTAAAACGGCTCTACCGCGAGCTGTTTCGCAGTGGGAAAAATTTGCGCCTGGCCATCGAGGATGCGCAGAAAATATTTTCCGGCCCGGCGGCCAAAAACATGTTGGAATTTGTTGCCGCCGCCAAACGCGGCGTTTGCCGCGACAGCATTGTCAGTGATCATAACCCAGAGGAAACATGATAAACATTCGTGGATACATGGTGATGGGCGAGGATGGCAAGGAATACGGCCCGGCCAGTCCAGAAGAGATCCGGCGCTGGATCGCCGAAGGTCGCCTGGATCGCAAGACGCCACTGAAACACACCGAGGCAAAGGACTGGGTTTTTCTCGGTGAAATCGCGGAATTCAGGAATTTGTTTGCGCCGCCGCCCGTGTCTCCCCCAGCCCGATGGAAGACGCGGCGGGAGGTCTTCATTGTCGCCATTTTTGTCGCCGTCCTGGTGGGGCTTTATTTTCTCCTGAAACATTTCAACCATCATTGAACCATGTATAAAATCATCGGCAACGACGGTAAAACCTACGGTCCCATCAGTGCGGAAAAAATCCGCGAATGGATTGCGCAAGGCCGCGCGGACAGCCGCACAGCGGTCATTGCGGACGGCACGGAGACCTGGACATTTCTCGGCCTGCTGCCGGAGTTTGCGCGCGAGCTGGCTGGCACCCCACCGGTCATTACGCCGCCGAAAATCGGCGCGCTGCCTGTAAAAACCACGAATAGTTATGCGACTGCGGGATTTGTCTGCGGGCTGATTGCGCTGACGTGCTGCTGCGGCTGTCCGTTCAATATTCTCGGCCTGATTTTTTCCATCATCGCGCTGGCGCAGATCAACGGGCAGGTGCAGAAGCAGGAAGGCTGGGGGCTGGCGCTAGCCGGGCTGATTTGTTCGGCGGTGAGTCTGCTGGCGACCTTCGGACTGGGAATCCTGCAACTTGCCTTGACGCCGGCCAATTTGAACTGGCACTTCAGCGGTTTTTGAATGAACTCCGTCCCGCCCAAAATCAATGCCTCCGGCTCGCGCCTGCCGGGCTTCATATTGGCGGGAACGCTGGCCGGAATCGCCGTGCTGGTTTTTTTCTTTAATCCAGCGACCCACAAAATCTATCCAGCCTGCCAGTTTCACCAACTGACCGGCTTGAACTGCCCCGGGTGCGGCATGACGCGGGCGGCTTACGCGTTGCTGCATGGCGAATTTCTGACTGCGCTGCAAGACAACGCGTTATTTGTTTTCAGCATGGTAACTTTGGCGCTTCGGGGCAGCTGGTTTGGCTGGAATAAATTATGCGGCCGGGTGAACGGTGGATTTTTCCCGGCAAAATTCCTCTGGCTGCTGCTCGTCGTCGCGCTGGTGTTCACCGTGCTGCGGAATTTGCCGGATTTCGCCTTGCTTTCGCCGTGAGATTTGGCTTTTGCAGACACGCCTCGTCGTGTTCAATCAATGTTCATGAGTCTGACCCATCCTTTGACGACGACGGCGTTTGAACTGCCCGGTTATCGCATCACCAAATCGTTCGGTGTGGTGCGCGGTATCATGGTGCGGTCGCGCTCGGTGATCGGCAATTTTGGCGCAAGCATCCAGTCTATTTTTGGCGGGAACATTTCCATCTACACGAATCTCTGTGAACGCACGCGGGAAGACACATTCAACCTCATGCTCACCCATGCCGGCCAGCTTGGCGCGAATGCCGTGGTCGGCGTGCGTTATGACGCGACGGAAATCGCGCCGGGCATCACGGAAGTATTGTGCTACGGCACGGCGGTGTTCGTGGAGAAGACGAACTGACGGCTGATGAAGGCGTTAAGTAAAGACAGTTTTCTGGCGCGATTGCTGGGCCGGCTGGCGGCGGCGGTCATGCGTTATCCGCATTGGTTTTTCTGGCCGCAGATCGGGCTGTTTGTCTTGTGCGTGGTTTATACCGTCTTTTTTCTAAAGGCGGACATGAACCGCAACAATCTGGTGGGGCCGAACCAGAAATATCACCAGAATTACCTCGCGTTTGATAGGGAATTCCCGCAGCCGGACGACATTGTCGTGGTGGTGGAAAGTGACGACATTGAAAAGAACCGCCAGTTTGTCGAGCGGGTCGCCGCGCGGATGCAAGTGGAAACGAATTTGTTTCGCGACGTTTTTTTTCAGCAGAATCTGGCGATGATGGGCAAAAAGGCGCTTCAGTTTGCCTCGGAAACCAATCTGATGGAGATGCGGGACATGCTGCATATGGCGCAGCCTTTCATCCGGCAGTTCACCCAGACGACGAATCTGGTTTCGCTGTTTGATCAGATCAATCAGGCCTTCCGCACCGCCAAGCGCGAGGATAATGCGGAAAACAAATCGCTGGCGAAATCGTTGCCGGCACTGACGCGCATCGTCACGCAGGCGGATGCCGCCTTGCACCGGCCAGGTGATCCGCCGTCGCCTAATGTTGCGACTTTGCTGGGCGGCGGGGATGAAGCGCTGCTGGAGAGTTACATCACGTTTGCGAAGGGCAGGTTGTTTGTTGTGACGACCCACGCGCCGAATGACGATGTGACCGGCGAGGTGGTGGAACGGTTGCGTGAACTGGTGAAGTTGACACAAGCCGAAGTGCCAGGTGTGAATGTCGGCATCACGGGCGAGCCGGTGTTGGATTACGACGAGATGATTCAGTCGCAGGAAGACACCATGCTGGCAAGTTTGGTGTCACTGGTGTTATGTGCGCTGATTTTCATTTATGGCTATAATGAGACGGGCCGGCCGGTAAAAGCGACGATTTGTTTGGTGGTCGGATTGGGTTACACGATGGCGTTTACGACGCTGGTGATCGGCCACTTGAACATCCTTACCATCACGTTCGTGCCGATGCTGATTGGATTGGCAATTGATTTCGGCGTGCATCTGATTACGCGCTACGAGGAGGAATTGCACCATGGAAAAACCGAACAGGAGGCGCTCACCAAGGCGATGGTGTTCACCGGTCAGGGAATTATTACCGGCGCACTGACGACGGCGGGCGCGTTCGCGGCGATGGCGCTGACGAATTTCAAGGGGATTCAAGAAATGGGCATCATTTGCGGCGGCGGACTGATGGTGTGTTTGATTCCCATGATGACGATGCTGCCGGTGATGCTGCTGCGCGGCCGGCAGAATATTTTGGATCATCAGATCAAGGATGGCAAAACGCGGACGCGGATTGAGAATTTCTGGCTGCAACGGCCGGTGATCGTGATGGCCATCACCGCAAGCCTCTGTGTGGCGGCGGTGGTCGCTGGCCGCAAGGTGTATTTTGATTACAACTTGATTGAGATGCAAAGCCCGAGGCTGTCGTCGGTGGTGTTTGAGCACAAACTCTTGGACTCGGCGGAAAAATCGCTTTTATACAGCGCGGTGCTGGCGGATTCGCTGACAAACGCGGTAGCGCTTCAGAAGAAAATTGAGAAGCTTCCGACCGTGGCGGAAACCCAGCCGCCATTTTACAAGGATTTTCTAAATCCGAATACGGAGGTGAAATTGCGGTTGATCGGCGAAATCAAGGACGAGGTCGCAGAACTGAAATTCACCTCGCCAGACACACGGCCGGTGGATGTGAATGATTTGAGTCGCACGCTGTATTCTTTGTTTGGTTACATCGGTCTGGCGCGTGAAGAAGTTGGAACCAACGAATTGGCGTTGTCGAAAGAGTTTGTGGCGCTGCAATCGGCCATTCAAAACTTTCGCAAGGATATGTTGCATGGCGACGAGGCGAAACAAGCCGAACATGCCGCGAAGCTGGCAATTTTCCAGCGCGCACTGCTTGACGATTTGCGGGACACTTTCCTGTTATTGCAGAGACAAGATAATCGCACATCGCTGAAAACTACGGATTTGCCGCCGGCGCTGGCCAACCGGTTCATTGGCGTGAATGGGAAATTTTTGATTCAGGTTTATCCCAAAGAAGACGTCTGGCAACGCGCGCCGCAGGAAAGATTTGTCCATGATTTGCGCACGGTGGATCCGAACGTCACCGGCACGCCGGTGCAGTTATTGGAATATGAAACGCTGCTAAAGGACAGCTATGTGCAGGCGGCTTGGTATTCGCTCGCCGCGATTGCGCTGATGGTGTTGTTTCATTTTCGCAGTGTGAGTGCGGTAGTGTTGTCCTTGATTCCAGTGGGACTTGGCACGCTTTGGCTGGGTGGTTTGATGGGCTGGGCCGGGGTGCCATTAAACCTGGCGAACATTATGACGCTGCCGCTAGTCATCGGTATCGGTGTCACCAACGGCATCCACATCCTGAACCGCTACGCCGAGGAGGGCACGCCGGGCATTCTTTCCCGCAGCACCGGCAAAGCCGTGCTCGTGTCGGGATTGACGGCCATTGCCGGATTCGGCAGTCTGGTTCTTGCGGAGCATCGCGGGATACGCAGCTTGGGTTTTATCATGTCCATTGGCATTGCGACCTGCATGATTGCGGGACTGACTTTTTTGCCAGCGCTGTTGAGTTTGATTGGACGCTGGCGACCGCTGATTGAAAAACCCAGTGCCGACAAAATGCCGACACCGGGTTTGGAGGAACCGAGGTAAAAAACCTCAATTAAAAAATATTATAAAACAATAGTTGTGAAAGTCAATGTCATTGTTAAACCGAGTCAATAGGCGCTAAAAATGCCAAAAATAAAACTACAGGTATCGTTAAAGTTGGCTGGGCGTATTTCTGATGGAATACGTTTATTCCTGTTTGTTTTCTGGGGATTTTTGTTTTTTGCATTTGTTCAACGAGTTGAATCGGCTGACTTTGGATTTGCCTTTGACCGTTTTTCTTTGACGTTGGAAAACGGCTCGCGGACCGAGGCGGTGGGGCCGTTTTATTATTTAGAGCAAACTGAATCAGAGACGACTTGGGCCATCCCACCGTTTTATTCCAGCAACGACAAGCCGGATGTCGAAGCACACGAGGATAATTTCCTGTATCCGCTGCTCACCGCCATCCGCTATGGAAAGGAGCGGCGCTGGCAATTTTTTCAGTTGATCAGCACCTCCAATGGGCAGGAACAAAATGGAGCGGAGAAACATCGTCTTACATTGTTTCCCTTTTATTTTGCACAGCGCTCGCCGGACACCAACTTGAATTACACCGCGTTCCTGCCGTTTTATGGCCAGCTCAAAAACCGGCTTTTCCGCGCCGAAATCACCTTCGTCATGTTCCCGTTCTATGTCCAAACGCGGAAACGCGATCTTGTCACCGATAATTACCTTTATCCGATTGTTCACGTCCGGCGCGGTGACGGATTGCGCGGCTGGCAGGTCTGGCCGTTTGCCGGTAGCGAATACAAAGATGTCACCACCCGCACCAACGGCTTTGGCGACGTGGAAGTGGCCGGCGGTCATGATAAATCATTTTATCTCTGGCCGCTGCATCTCAAGCAGGATTCCGGTTTTGGCACCACCAATGTGGAAAAATTTCGCGCCTCGATTCCGCTTTACGCTTATTTGCGTTCGCCTCAACGCGATTCCACTTCCGCGCTCTGGCCGTTTTTCACCTGGATTGACGACCGCGCGAAAAAATATCACGAATGGCAGGGGCCGTGGCCATTTGTGATTTTCACGCGTGGCGAAGGCAAAACCACCTCGCGTATTTTCCCGCTGTTCAGCCAGTCGCGTAACCAGGACATGGAAAGCGATTCCTATCTGTGGCCGGTTTATCAGCATCGCCGTCTGCAAGCCGCGCCGCTAGATCAAGATCGCAAACGGGTTTTGTTTTATCTCTACTCACAGGTGGTGGAGAAAAACATGGAAACCGGCGCGAAGAAAAAGCGGCTGGATATGTGGCCGTTTTTCACCTGGCACCACGATCTCAATGGCAATGAGCGTCTCCAAGTTCTCGCCCCCATTGAGCCGGCCGTGCCCAATAACCGTGGCATTGAACGCAACTGGTCGCCGCTCTGGTCGCTCTGGCGTGCCGAGGACAATGCCAAAACCGGCGCATCCAGCTGCTCGCTGCTGTGGAATTTATATCGCCGCGAAACGGCGCCGGGACACAAAAAAGTCTCGCTCCTGTTCGGGCTTTTCCTGTATCAATGCGACGGAAAAACAGAGTGGACGCGGCTGTTTTATCAGACGATTTCGCAAACGCCGCCCGCCGCCAAATAAACTATGTTTGAAAACATCGGCCAAGTCATCTCGCTGTTCTGGCGCACGCTGCTGGCACTGCCGCTGACGTGGCGTCAGCGGCAAAAGGTGTTCGACCAGTTTTTTGAAATCGGCAACGCCAGTCTGCTGATGGTCTGCGTGCTGTCGTTTTTCATCGGCGCCGTAATTGCTTTGCAAACCGGTCCGGTTCTGGTCGAGCGCAGCCTGGCCAGCGCCGTCGGCGGGGTGGTGGGCATCGCCATTGCCAAGGAACTCGCGCCGGTGATGATGGCGATTCTCATCGCCGGCCGCATCGGCTCCGCCATGGCGGCGGAAATTGGCTCCATGCGCGTCTATCAGGAAATAGATGCGCTGCGGACGATGAACATTAATCCCGTTCACTATCTCGTCTTGCCGCGCGTTCTCGCCATCGCCATCGCCCTGCCGATGCTGGTGGTTTTTTCCGTGCTCATCGCCTGGTTTGGCGGCGCGGTGGTGGCGAACTCAAATCATCTCATTGATATTCCGGCACGGGTTTTCTTCTCTGATCTTCGGGATATCGTCGAATTGAAAGACGTGGCCAACGGCGTGTTTAAGAGCTTTTGCTTCGCGCTCATCATTGGAGTGGTATCGTGTCATCAAGGATTGACGACGATTGGCGGCCCGCGTGGTATTGGGCGGTCCGTCACAAAGGCCGTGGTGAACTCCATCGTGCTCATCGTGATTTTCGACTACATCCTCACCCGCTTTCTTTTGAAATGAACGGCTCGAATCAAAATAATATTTCCTCAGGCGTCGGCCTCGTTGTGCGTGGTCTGCATAAGAGTTTTGACGGGCAGGAAGTGCTCAAAGGCATTGATTTTGAGGTTCGCCCTGGTGAAGTCTTTGTCATCATGGGGCCGAGCGGCAGTGGTAAAAGCGTATTGCTCAAGCACCTGATCGGCCTGGAAGAAGCGGATGCCGGCGAGATTCTCATCAATGGCGATCCCATCACTGCACCGGAGATTGCCGCGAAATATCGCATGGCGCTGGTGTTTCAGTCCGGCGCGTTGTTGAGTTCGCTGACCGTCGGCGAAAATGTCGGTCTTTATCTGGCCGAGCACCGGTTGAAATCGCCGGAGGAGATTGAGCAAATCGTCACTGAAAAACTTGCGGATGTCGGCCTCCACGGGATTTTGCATAAAATGCCGTCCGAACTTTCCGGAGGCATGAAAAAGCGCGCCGCCATCGCCCGGGCGCTGGTCATCGAGCCGCAGCTTATTCTTTACGACGAACCGACGAGCGAACTGGATCCCGTTTCCGCAGTTGTGATTGGCGACGAGATCCTCGAACTCAAACAGCGAATTGGCGTCACGTCACTGGTGGTGTCGCATGACCGCGATCTGGCGTTTGGCGTGGCCGACCGCATTGCCGTCATGGCTGATGGCCGCATCCTGACCATAGGGACGCCCGACGAGGTTAAAAACTTTAAGGATTCGCAGGTGCAAAACTTTTTGAACGCCGATTTCAAACGCGAAAAATAAACCGTTATTCCTATGAGAAATTCACTCGAAACCAAACTGGGCATCTTTGTGGTGCTAACTATTTTTGCCGCCGTGTTCATCATTGAGGTGCTCGGCAGCGCCGACATGTTCACCCGCGGCTATCATGTCACCGCGTTGTTCGACACCGCGCAGGACTTAAAGGTGGGCGACCACGTGAAAATGGCCGGCGTCCAAATCGGTCGCGTGGAAAAAATCTCACTCGCCGAGAGCAAGGTCCAGGTGACGATGAAACTGCGTCCGGACGCCGTCGTGAAAACCGACAGCAGGGCCACCATCAAATTCACCGGCTTGATGGGGCAGAATTACGTCAATATCGCCTTTGGCTCCGCCGGCGTGAAGACGGCTGTGGATGGCATGGTGCTGGCAACCAGTGAGCAGGCGGACTTGAGCGCCATCATGGCCAAGCTGGACAACGCCGCCGCCGGCATCGAAAACGTCACCAAAGTTTTCTCCGGCGACAAGCTGGACAACATTCTTGGGCCCATCACGGATTTCATGAAGCAAAACAGCGGGCCGCTCACCGCCACTATTGCCAACATCAAAAATGTCACCAGCCAGATTGCCGCCGGACAGGGCACGGTGGGTAAATTGATTTATGAGGACGCGCTCTATTCCACGGCATTGACGACCGTGAGCAACCTGCAGGACACGGCGGCCTCGGCAAAGGATGCCATTGAGTCCGCCAAGCTGGTGATGAATGATGTCCGCGCCGGCAAGGGCACCATCGGCAAGCTGGTGACGGACGACAAGCTTTACACGGCAGCCACCGGCTCAATGACCAATCTTCATTCCATCCTGCTGAAAGTGAACCAGGGCGACGGCACCATAGGCAAGCTGGTGAACGACCAGGAATTCTACAAAAACGCCAAGCTCTCGCTGCAGAAACTCGACAAAGCCGCCGATGGCTTGGAAGACCAGGGGCCGTTGAGCGTTCTGGGCATCATGGCGAACAACTTGTTTTAGTTTCAGTCCGCCGCCAGTTGCAGCAACCGGTTGAACTGCGATGGCGTCACCGGCGTCACGGACAGGCGCGATTGCTTTACGAGCGCCATTTCTTTCAAAACGCCGTCCGCCTTGATGGTTTCTAGCGGGATTGGACGAGGGAAAGTTTTTTCCGGCACCAAATCCACGCACGACCAGTCGCCTTCCTTCGCCGTGGCGTCGGGATAAAATTCTTTCGCCACCCGCGCCAGACCGACGACCTCTTTGCCAGTGACGCTGTAATAAAACAGCACGGCGTCGCCTTTTTTCATCGCCCGCAGATTGTTGCGCGCCTGAAAATTTCTCACCCCGGTCCACGCGGTCCGTCCGTCCTTGAGAAATTGTGGCCACGCGTAGGCCGCCGGCTCAGATTTTACCAGCCAGTAATTCATGCGGGAAGTGTAGGCGGGCGGCGCCAAAATTTCCGCAACAAAAAAGGCGCCCATTGCTGGACGCCTTGAGATTATTGGCGGAAACTTAAGTCGCAGTTTCGCCGACCTGAAAGCGGACAAAACGATGGATGGAGATTTCATCGCCAAGTTGTTTGCCGATTTGCGCGACGTGTTCCTTGACGCTGACTTCGGAATTGCGTTTCACGAAGCCTTGATCCACTAGGCAATAGGTCTGGAAAAATTTGTCCAGCACGCCTTGGAGGATTTTCTCCATCGCGGCGGCCGGCTTGCCTTTCAAACGGTCGGAGTTAGCGGCGATATCGCGTTCCTTGGCAATCACTTCGGACGAAACATTGTCACGCGAAACAACGTGCGGAAAACCAGCGGCGATTTGCAGCGTGATGTCCTTCACCAGTTGCTTGAATTCGTCCTTGGCCGGGGTTTCGGCTTTGCCGCAACCGACTTCCACCAGCACGCCGACTTTGGCGCCGGTATGGATGTAGGCGGCAACGAGGCCGTTGCCGGAAACTTCCAGCTTGGCGTTGCGGGCGATTTTGATGTTTTCGCCCATCTTGCTGACGGCAGCTTGGCGGTCGGCTTCGAGATCAGCGGCCGGGTTGGCGGCTACCTTTTTGGCAAGTTCGTCGGCGAACGCGCGGAACGCTTCGTTGCGGGCAACGAAATCGGTTTCGCAGTTGATTTCGAGCAGCAGACCGGACTGGCCGCCCGGCGCGACGTATTGGGCGATGACGCCCTCGTTCGCGGCGCGGGTCGCCTTCTTGGCGGCACTGGCGGCACCGGACTTGCGAAGCAAATCCACGGCGGCGTCAATGTTGCCTTGCGCTTCGACGAGCGCTTTTTTGCATTCCATCATGCCAACGCCCGTCATTTCACGGAGCTTGGCCACATTTGCAGCAGTGATTTCAGCCATATTTTTGGGTGAAGGTTAAAATTAAATATTAAAAATTGCGGCGGCTGGGGAGTTCCATTCCACAGCCGCCAGATTGATTGAATCAGGCGGCTGCGGCTGGGGCCGGAGCGGCTTCTTCATTCACACGGCGGGATTTTTTCGACTCAAACTCCGCGCGCGCCTGCGTGATAGTCTGCGAAACGGCCTGTAGAATCAGGCGGACGGAACGGATCGCGTCGTCGTTCGCGGCGATCGGATATTGCGCGTCATCGGGGTCACAGTTGGTGTCCACCAGGGCGACGACCGGAATTCCGAGCGTACGGGCTTCAGCCACGGCGTTGTGTTCGCGCTTCACGTCCACGACGAACAAGGCGGCGGGCATTTTGTCGAGATCGCGAAGACCGTCGAAATATTTGTGGAGGCGGGCGCCTTCGCGGCGGATGACCGCCTGTTCCTGTTTGACGTAGTCGTTGATGCCGCCGTCGGTTTCCATCTTCTCAATTTCCTTGAGGCGTTTGATGGAGGTTTTGACCGTGGCGTAGTTGGTCAGCGTGCCGCCGAGCCAGCGTTCGGTAACGAACATCTGGCCGGTTTCCTTCGCGGTTTCCTTGACGCAGATTTGCGCCTGCTTCTTGGTGCCGACAAATAAAATCTTTCCACCTTTGCGGACGGTGGCGGTAAGAAAGTCGAGGGCGGCATTCAACTGCGCCTCGGTCTTGCTCAAGTCGATGATATGAATGCCATTCCGCGCGTCGAAGATGAACGGCTTCATCTTGGGGTTCCAGCGTTTGGTTTGATGACCGAAATGAACGCCGGCGTCTAACAGTTCTTTTACTCCAATAGTGCTCACAATTTTCCTTTGGTTAAAACCCCGATTCATCGAGGCATCCCGCGGAACACGGGATTATGGTTTGATGTTGTTATGGCCGCCCACCTTCACACGAAAGCGGATTTTAGGCCGTTTTTCCACGCAATTGTCGCCAATCGCGAGGAGCCGCAGATAATACCCTAGAAAGCAGGCGTGGCAACTTCAATTTTGTGGTGGTTTACGGATAAAATTCAATTCGAGGCCGAATGCTTTTTCCGCTGCGCCAAAATCTTTTCTGACGGCTTAAAGTTGGCGATGAATTCCCGGTAGAATTCTCCAAATGTTCCGGCGGTAAGGTGCGTCCGAGCATCGGCCATGGTTTGCAGATACATGTGCGTGTTATGGACACTCAACATACGCAGGCCGAGGATTTCGTTCACGTTCAGCAGATGCCGCAGATAGGCGCGGGTGAAATGTTTGCAGGCGAAACAACTGCAACCTTCCTCGATGGGACGAAAATCCGCCTTGAACTGTCCGCCCTTGATGCCAATGGCCCCGCGCCGCGTGTAGGCCGTGCCATTTCGCGCCACGCGCGTCGGCAGCACGCAGTCAAACATGTCCACGCCCCGCGCTACCAGCTCAATCATCTGTGCGGGCGTGCCGAGGCCCATCGCATAACGCGCCTTGTTTCTGGGAAGATGCGGCACGGTGAATTCGATGGCTTGCAACATCTCCGGCTCCGGTTCGCCAACGCTCACGCCGCCGATGGCGTAGCCGTCAAAATCCATTGGCACAATCGTCTTAGCGCATTCCTCGCGCAGGGCGGGATTGTTGCCTCCTTGAACGATGCCGAAAACTTTCTGCCCTTCGGCGCGCGGCTGTTCGCGGCACTCGCGGGCCCAGCGGATGGTGCGTTCGACGGCGTGACGCTGTTCCTTGGCGGGCGCGTCGTGCGGCGGACATTCATCGAAAACCATGGCGATGTCCGATCCGAGCACCCGCTGGATTTCCATGGATTCCTTCGGGCCGATGAACAGCATCGAGCCATCCAGATGTGAACGAAATTCGACGCCGTGCGGTTTGATTTTGCGGATCTTGGCGAGACTGAAAACCTGAAAGCCGCCGCTGTCGGTGAGGATTGGCAGTTGCCAGTTCATGAACTGATGCAGGCCGCCAGCCGCGCGGATAATGTCGAGTCCGGGCCGGATGTTCAGGTGATAGGTGTTGCCAAGGATGATTTGCGTGCCGCACTCAATGAGTTCGCGCGGATCCATCGCCTTGACGCTGGCCTGCGTGCCGACGGGCATATACACCGGCGTGTCCACGACGCCGTGCGCGGTGGTCAACTTGCCGAGGCGCGCCTGCGTCTGCGAATCAGTTTTAAGAAGTTCGAACATCGCGCGAAGGATAGATAAAAACGGCGCGCGGGGAGATGAAATTATTTGGCGGCCAATTCCGCAAGCGAAACATCCACCAGCAGATCGGCGGCGATTTTTTCCAAATCTTTTTTCAATGCGGCCAGATCGCATTGGGCCGGCAGTTGCAGACGGGCGCTGGCCTTGAACAGGGTTTCGCCGGACATCGGCGCGCTGACGACTTCGCTGAAAAATTCCTCGACGTTCACCCCGGCGCGGGCCAGCGCGGCGGTGATTTCGCGGACGATTCCCGGTCGGTCGCTGCCGACAATTTCCAGTTTCGTTTGTTTGCCGGAAATAACGGTGGCAGCAGATGGTTCCGCGCGGACGAGAATTTGCAGCCCGTTGGCCTGAAGTTTTTGCAGGGCGGCCAGCAGCGCGTTTTTTTTCTCCGCCGGGATTTCGACACGCAAAATTCCCGCAAATTCACCGCCGAGTCGGCACATGCGGCTTTCCAGCCAGTTGCCGCCGTGTTCCGCCACGACTCGGGCGATGGTTTCCACCAAGCCCGTGCGATCCGGGCTGATGACGGTCATGACGAGGGGAATTGACATGGCGAAAATTAAGCTTGGCTGGTGATTTTCCGCCAGTCCACGCCTTGTTTACCGGCGTAGATGGCAAAGGCTTTTTCATTCTGGATCAGCACTACGCGCACGACGCTGGAATCATCCGCGCGGCCCAAATCCAAAATGCTGTCCGGAATGACCCCCATTTTTTTGTGGGCATAGATCAACGCAAACACCGCCTGGGCGACGGCCACGAAAGGCAGGTCTTTGTAAGCGCCCTCAATGGCGTCTTCGACCGCGTCGGCAAGAAATTCAAGCTGGTCCACGAGGTGCGGAAATTTCGGCGCGTTGATCTGGGTGAATTCCAGTTTCCATTGGGGCAGATGCCGCAGAACTTGCTCCGCGACGGCCGGCGTGATGGTGGTGGCACCGTGGTTGACGAACTTGGCGATTTCAGGCATGGCGGCAATCTAGTGAATGCGGAAGGGCCGTCCAAGTGAAATTGTGAGCAAAAAAACCGCCGCCACCCATGACGGGCGGCGGCGGTGCTGGCGGCGGAAATTTTCCGCGCGCTCAAGCCAGCTTGTAAAACTGCTCCCAATCCTTGCGCGGCGGCACGCCGTCAAGCAGGGCATTGGCGACTTTATGATTGGTGATTTGTTTGGTCGCCGGGTCAAACGTCAGCTTGGCGTTCACCCGCTGCGCGATGATGCCGATGGCCATCGCCTGGCACAACGGCCCGGCTACCGCGAAGTTGGAGTGGCATTTTTCCTCACCCTTGCAGGCGCGGAGGAAGTTGACGTAGTGGTTCGCCGGGCTCTTGGGCACGACTGGAAGCTTGGAAACAATGTCCTTCGCCTTTACCGAAGGTAGAATTTCCAGTGTCGTCGCGTGGGAGCCGCCCTTGAAGGTCAGTCCATCACCGTAAATAACTTTCCCCGGCGGGCGTTTTTTATTGGCCGGCACGGCAGATCCCTTCGAGGGAGGCGGAATGTTCGGGTCGAGGACGGCATCGCCGATGTTGTCCGGCAGGGGCGGCAGGTTTTCCTGGCCGTCATACCAGGTGAGTTCCACCGGCGGTTTTGCGCCGCGCGCAGGGAAGCGGAATGCCAGCGTGGAGGCTTGCGGGAAAATGAATGGGCTGTAGCCGTCGAGCTTCACCGCCTCGACTTCCGTTGGCAGGCCAAGCTGCAAAAATTCGTGCGCCGTGTCGAAGATGTGCGCCCCCCAATCGCCGAGCGCGCCGTTGCCGAAGTCAAACCATGAGCGCCACTCGCCGTTGACGTAGCCTTTGTTGTAGGCGTGCTGCTGCGCGGTCGCCAGCCAGCTATCCCAGTCCAGGCTCGCCGGCACCGGTTCTTGGGGGAGGTAGTCGGTGAGTTTGCTGAAGGCGAGTTTCGGTGTGTCGTGCCAGCGGCGCGAATTGTTCATGTAGGCCGTGATCTTGGTGACATTCTTGATGATGCCGGCTTCGGTCCAGGCCTTGAACTGGAAATAGTTCGCCTCGGAATGGCCCTGGTTGCCCATCTGCGCGGCCACTTTGTATTTCTTTTCCGCCGCCATCATCAGCTCAACCTGCCGGAAGCTGTGGCCCATGGGTTTTTCACAATAGACATGCTTCCCGAGGGACATCGCCAGCATCGCGATGGGGAAATGCGAAAAGTCCGGCGTGCCGATGCACACGGCGTCAATGTCCTTGCCCATCTTGTCGAACATCTTCCGAAAATCTTGAAAACGCGGGACATCCGGCAGCAGCTTTAGCGCCTTTTGCGTGTGTGGCGCGCCCATATCCGTGTCGCACAGCGCGACGAAATTCACCAAGCCGGTCTGGTGAAATTTTTCGAGGTCTTCCCAGCCGCGGTTGCCGATTCCAATGCAGGCGAGATTGACTTTGTTGTTGGCGCCCGCCGCCATCAGCAGGTGCGGCCCGAACATGGATGCCGCGCCTGTCGCGAGCACGCCTTTTAGAAACGCACGACGTTGCATCAGCGTCACGGAGATTTTTTGGAGGTGGTTTGATTTCATATCTTTGGTTTTTCAGCTGTTTAATTTGCCGGGAGTTCGCGGATTTTTACGTTGCTGTAGGAAACTTCATTGCCGTGATCCTGCAGCAGGATATGGCCATCCGCCCATTCGCCAAAGTCGGGAATGTTGTGGTATTTGCTCCCCGCGACGATGGTTCGAAACTCGGGCGAGCCGCGTTCGAATTCAACCGTCTTCTGGTTGTTCAGCCAGAACTCGACGTGTTTGCCCTGCGACAGAATCCGGGCGTGATTCCATTCGCCGATCGGCAAGACGAACTTGTTGGTGGCCGCAGGAATCAAATCATAAAGCGAGCCGATGGTGCGGTTGCCGTTCTTGCCGAGCTTCGCATCGGGATGCCGGACGTCGTCGAGCACTTGAAACTCGCAGCCGATGGCGGAACCAACGGCGGCCGGCTTGCCGGTCTTTTTGTCAATCGGCGAAAGGTTCGGCTGCACGAAAATCTTGATGCCGCTGTTTGCGCCGGGCGTGATTTTGAAATCCGCCGTGAGTTCAAAGTTGGCGTAGCGTTTGCGGGTGATGATGTCGCCGCCGCCGCCGGATTCCTCCCCGTCCTTGGCCTGGACCGTCAGCACGCCGGCTTTGATTACCCAGCCCTTGGCGGGGAAGTTTTCCGACTTCGCGCTGCGCCAGCCTTCGTTGGATTTGCCGTCCCAGAGCAGTTGCCAGCCCGCTTTTTGCTCGTAGGCGGAAAGCGTGTTCGGCGCCGCGGCGATTTCGCGGATGCGAATGTTCTTGAAGCGGGCGTGAAGTCCGACTTTAGAGGCATCCTTGCCGATGCCATGCACTTGCAGGCCGATGCGCCC
Source organism: uncultured Verrucomicrobia subdivision 3 bacterium (assembly GCA_903858275.1). Classification (GTDB taxonomy): domain Bacteria; phylum Verrucomicrobiota; class Verrucomicrobiia; order Limisphaerales; family UBA11358; genus UBA11358. Next base: position 74,235 of record CAIOIC010000111.1, read on the forward strand.
GCTCGGTGTCATCGCATCGCAAAAATCTGCGCGCGGTTCGCCATTCAGCCACGTCTTAATGGAAGCGCCATTGCAGAGGATGCGCAGGTGATTCCATTCACCGGGCTTGCTGACGCGCCGGCCTTGTTCGGTGAATCCATTGGTGCTGCCGCCGAGTTTGCCAGGGAAAAGCCATCCGCGCCGCGCCTCGTCATAAATCCCCGCCGTCCACATGCGATTTTTCTTCGTATCCATGTCGATCTCACATTGGTAGCCGTGCAGGCGGTCGGCCGGCAGCTTGCTGGTGACGCTGCCGAATTGCAGCGTGCGCGCTTCCGGAAACAAATCGCTGCGGAACTGCACGCCGGAATTGAGCTGGTCATCCACCTGATAATCCAACTCCAGTTCAAAATTGCCGTAGGATTTCACCGGGCAGAGAAAGCTGTTGCCCGTGCCGGCGACCGCTTCGCCGACCAGAACGCCGTCCACGGCGGAATATTTTGCCGTGCCGCTGTGGATTTCCCAGCCGTCGATGTTTTTGCCGTTGAAAAGATTAACCCAGCCCTCCTGCGCCAATAGCTGCGAGGTGCAAAGGATGGCGAAGGTGGCAGCGTAGAAAAATAATTTTGGTAATTTCATTTGTTGTCTGGATTCAGACGCATTATCGCGCAAACGGGTTACGAAACAATTCTTTTCAATTACACCGTGCAACTGCTAAAAATCCCGTGTGCAAGACCTCATCGCCAAAGCCGCCACGCTGATGGAAGCGTTGCCCTATATCCAGAAATTTAGCGGTGAAACGTTCGTCGTGAAATACGGCGGCAGTTTCATGGATTCGCCGGACGAAAGCATTCGCAACGGCGTGGCCCGCGACATCGTTTTTCTCGAAGCCGTCGAGATCAACCCCGTCGTCGTCCACGGCGGCGGCAAGGCCATCACCCGCGCCATGGAAAAGGCCGGACTGAAGGCAAACTTCATTCAGGGCCAGCGCGTGACCGACGAGGCCACGGCGCAAATCGTGGATGATGTGCTTTCCCGCGAGATCAATCCCGAAGTCGTCAAGACCATCAACGCGCTCGGCGGCCAGGCGGTCGGCTTCGCCGGGCCGGACATTTTTAAATGCAAAAAGCTTTACCTCGACGACAAGGATAATCCGGGCAAAAAAATCGACATCGGCTACGTCGGCGAAGTCATTGAAGTCAACGTCGCTCCGCTGAAAGAATCCATCTGGTGCGGCCACACGCCGGTCATCAGCCCGACCGCGCGCGGCGAGGACGGTAAGATTTACAACTGCAACGCCGACGTTGCCGCCGCCATGGTCGCCATTGCGCTCAACGCCAAGCGGCTCGTCTTCATGTCCGACGTGCCCGGATTGATGCGCGACCCGAAAGATGTTTCCACCGTCATCGCGCATCTCCACACGGCGGAAGTTCCCGGCCTCAAAGCCGCCGGCATCGTGGACAAGGGCATGATTCCGAAAGTAGACAGCGCCGTCGCCGCCATCAAATCCGGCGTGGAAAAAGTTTCCTTCGTGGACGGTCGCACCCCGCACTCGGTCATGCTCGAAATCTTCACGGACAAGGGTGTCGGCACGGAAGTCGTGCTATAAATTACCGTCGCTGAACAAGGCGTTTTGACTGGCTTCAGCGACGGGCTGGCATATTGGCAGCATATTGAATTCCACCTAGAAGATGTTTCAAGAAAAGCGGTTCGCTGAAACTGCTCTCCGTATGTCCCATGGCCGTGAACCACATCCGTCCTTGGCCCACCGGACGACACCAGGCAATCGGATGATCGTTGCCAACCGTGCCGCCGTGATAGGTGGATTCATCCACGGTCGCAAGAATGTGGGCGCAACTGCGCGGAGTGCCTGTGTAATTATACCATTCATCGGTGCGCTCCCAGTGCGATGGCAGCCCGATGTTGGCAGGATGGGCGGCGTCCTCAAGCACCACCGTTGCGGGCAGCACTTTGGAATGGTTGGTGAACGTGCAGCCGAACATTTCGCCGTACCATGCCCATTTATCTTCGCATGCCCTGGGGCCGAAAATGGCGCCATGAATGGCCGCAAATCCGCCGCCCGCTTCTAAATAATTCCTAAATACCCGCTCTTGATCGGTGTCCAGCACGTCGCCGGTCACGCTCAAAAACACCACGGCTTGAAAGCGGCCGAGGTTCGTGGCCGTAAATGCGGACGAACTCTCGGTCGCCTCCACGGCGAACCCGTTGGTCGCACCGAGTTCGCGGATGGCGGCGATGCCGTTGGTGATGGAGGCGTGCCGATAACCCAGCGTCCTGGAAAAAACCAAAACCCGGAACGCAGGGCGGGCATCGGCCGCTGCGGCGTGTGGCACGAGGTTCAAGCCTGGAAGCAAAGCGAGCCACAAGGAAATCAGCGCAAGAAATTTCATGGGCGAATGGATCATAGATGCCACGGCTTCCGCATCGGGCGGGCCTTGAGCCGTTGATTCGCCTCTTCGTCATTGGCGAAGCGCTCTTTTTTAAAATCGAACGTGAGCTTGCGGCCCAATCGGCACGAGATGTCCGCGATATGACACAGGGCGTCCCCGGTGACGGCGGCGTCAATCGGGCTGACGGTTTCGGCGCGGCTCTTCACGCAGTCTAGGAAGTTGCGCGCATGGTTTTTGCTCTGGATCAGCTTGGTGCGAAAACTGTCCTCGCTGACGCGGTTTAGTTCCTCCGATTGCAGGTTGAGGTTGCCGCGATCCACATGGACCCAGCCATTCGCGCCCTCGAAAGCCGTGCCGTGGTTGGTGATCTGGCGGTAACGCGCCTTCCACTCGCCTTCGTAAAAAAACGGTTCGCCGGTCGGTTTGCCGCGGTTCTCGCCGTTGGGCACGCCGACAAACTTCAGCGTCACGCCGCTGGCGAACGTATAGTCCACATCCCAGATGGAGGCGGTGTCGCAGATGCCTTCGGCAGTCCGGTAATTGCCGCGTCCCTCGACGACGACGGAGCCGCCGAGCAAATCCCCGCCACCCCACAGCGCGATATCCATCGGATGAATGCCCCAGCCGGCAATGAAGCCGAGCGCATACTGCGAATCAAACCACCATGTCTTGAGGTGGCCCTCGGCGGCGCAGCGGTTCTCGGTGTGCAGCCGGAACGCCGCCGGGCCGAGCCACAGGTCGTAATCCATCCCTTCCGGCGGCGGCACTTCCTGGCGCGAACCGCCCGGCGTGCTGCCATACGACCAGACGTTGATGTGTTTCAACTTGCCGATGCGTTCATTGCGGGCCAGTTCCGCTGCGAACCGGAAATTACGCGAGGAGCGCTGCTGTGTGCCGAATTGGAACACGCGCTGCTTGCGATGCACCGCCGCGCGGAGCACCTGGTCTTCTTCCAGCGACAGGCCGAGCGGTTTTTCCGTGTAAATGTCCTTGCCGGCGTTCACCGCCAGCAGCGAAGCCGGCACATGCCAGTGATCCGGCGTGGCGATGAGACAGGCATCAATGTCCTTGCGCCCGATGATCTCGCGAAAATAGCGGTAGGTTTTGCAGTCTTGATTCTTGTATTGGTCGTCAACGGCTTTCTTCGCCAGCGCCAGCTGGTCGGGTTTCACATCGCACACGGCCACCACTTGGCAATCGGTCTGGTTGAGAAAATTGCGCAGGTCGCCGCGCCCCTGCGGGCCGCAGCCGATGACTCCGACCGTTATGCGGTTGCTGGGCGCGACCGCGCCATCCTTGCCCAAAGCCGAAGCCGGGATGATTGCGGGAAAAGCTGATGCCGCCAGCGCCAGGGCACCGGTGCCAAGAAACTCACGGCGGGTGAAGGATGAGCCGGCTGGTTTTTGAGAGGTAGAGGTGTTGGTTTGTGACATAGAGGGATTCCTTTAAGTTTTGTCTTTTGCTTGCTTCAGGCAAGATGTTTTTTCAGCGCCTTATTCTGGAGCAAGGTGGTGGCAGCTTCGTCAGTTGTCCGGTGTTGACGAAAGCGCGAGCATGGAAGTGGTCTTGTGATTTTCAATTTTCGATTTACGATTAGCGGGCGACTTTCGGGCTTCGCATTAGCTCGGAAATCGTGAATCCAAAATCGTAAATGAAAGAAATTATCCCAGCGCCGCCCGCGATTGTGCGGAACGACTACGAGTCCATCCGCGAACTGTTCACGAAGAATGTCGTGCCCAGCTACGGCCGCTTTGAACTCGTCCTCAGCCACGGCGTGGGCAGTTATGTTTTTGACGTCGCCGGCAAACGCTACCTCGACCTCGGCGGCGGCATCGCCGTCAATTGCCTCGGCAACGCCCACCCGGCCATCACCGAGGCGCTTGTCGAGCAGTCCAAAAAACTGATTCACGTCTCGAATCTCTATTTCACCGAACCACAGGGCCGACTCGCAGCCGAACTCGTCAAACGCATCGGCCGCGGCAAGGTTTTCTTTTGCAACAGCGGCGCGGAAGCCAACGAAGGTTTGTTCAAGCTCGCGCGGAAATTCGGCCATGACGAAGGCCGGTTTGAAATTCTCACCGCGACGAATTCCTTCCACGGACGCACGCTCGCCGGCATCGCTGCCACCGGTCAGGACAAGGTGAAAAAAGGTTTCGAGCCAGCAGTCACCGGCTTCCGGCACATTCCGTTCAACGATCTTGAGGCAGTACGCAACGCCATTTCGCCCGCGACCATCGCCATTCTGATTGAAGGCGTGCAGGGCGAAGGCGGCGTCACGCCCGCCACGCCGGAATACCTGCTCAGCCTGCGCGCTTTGTGCGACGAAAAGAAAATGCTGTTGCTCATGGACGGCGTGCAGTGCGGCCATTACCGCACCGGGAAGTTCCAAAGTTTTCAAAAAATTCTCGAAGGCGTGCCTGGCGGTGAAAAGTTTCTACCCGACGGCATCTCGATGGCCAAATCGCTCGGCGGCGGTTTCCCCATCGGCGCGTTCTGGGTGCGGGCGCCGTATGCGGATTTGTTGAGCGCCGGCACGCATGGCACGACCTACGGCGGCACGCCGCTTGCCTGCGCTGTGGCGCTGAAAGTTCTCGAGGTCATCGAAAAAGAAAATCTCGCGGAACAGGCGCGCAAACTCGGCGCATGGCTGAAATCGGAAATCGAGCGGCTGGCCAAGACTTATCCGGCTGTCGTGAAATCCGCGCGCGGCATGGGCTTCATGCTCGGCATCGAGTTGGCTGAGAAAATCCCGTCGTTCGCCGCGAGCGACAAGCCGGCGGCGTTGCAATTCGTCAATCGGCTGCATGCGGCGGGCGTGCTGGCGATTCCCGCGGGAAATCAGATTGTCCGTCTGCTGCCACCGCTGAATCTCAAGCCGCAGGAAGCCGGCGAGGGTATTTCCAAAATCGAAGAAATCGTCAAACAGTTGGTGTAAAAAACGGCTACGCTGCTCCCTCTACCGCTGGGAGAGGGAGAAACACTCGCCGCCAACCTGACCAGCCACAATCGTGTCATCCTTGAATAAGCCGGATTTGAATTATGAACGCCGCCGCGTTGAAACACCTCTCCGCCGTTGATCCAGTGATGGCCAGGCTCATCCGCGAAGTCGGCCCGTGCCGGCTGGCCCATGAGCCGTGGCGTTCGCCGTTCCAATCGCTGGTGCAGGCTGTCGCCCACCAGCAGCTCAACGGCACGGCGGCGGAAACGATCCTTACGCGGTTCAAGAAACTCTTCCCGAAGCGAAGGTTTCCCAAGCCGGAAGATCTGGCGAAGGTGACGGACGAACAAATCCGCGCCTGCGGTTTTTCCTTCGCCAAAATCGCCGCCCTCCGCGATATCGCGGCAAAAACTTTGGACGGCACGATTCCTTCGTCGCGGGAGATTGAAAAGCTGGAGGACGAGGCCATCATCGAACGTCTGACCGGGGCGCGCGGTGTCGGGCGCTGGACGGTGGAGATGCTGCTGATGTTCCAGCTTGGCCGCAAAGATGTTTTGCCCGTGGACGATTTTGGCGTGCGTACCGGCTTCCGCGTCGCCTATAAAAAGCGGGATATGCCCAAACCCAAGGCGCTGCTGGCGTTTGGTAAAAAGTGGCGTCCGCACGCCTCCACCGCCGCGTGGTATCTCTGGCAGGCTGCCAATGCCGCCCGCAAAAAGAAGTGACTCCAGATCGCGATTCGGGTAAATAATATCCTTTGGGCGTTATCTCCCAAAAGCATCGCCGTCATGAAACATTTGCTAAAACTGGAAACTTTGCCGCGGGCAGACTTTGAGAAAATCCTGGGTGCCACCGCCGTGTTCAAGCGGGAACGCGGCCATCATTCGACGCAGCCGCTGGCCGGCCAGACGTGGGCGCTGATGTTTTCCAAGCAGTCCACGCGCACGCGGCTCTCGTTTGAGGTCGGCATCCGCGAACTCGGCGGGCAGCCGATGTTTTTGAGCGCGGTGGACATCCAACTCGGGCGCGGCGAACCGATCAAGGACACGGCGCGGGTCATGGGCCGGATGGTTCACGGCGCGGTCATTCGCACGTTTGCGCAGCATGACGTCGAGGAGTTCGCGAAATTTTCCGGCATCCCGACGGTCAATGCGCTGACCGATGACGAGCATCCGTGTCAGATTCTCGCGGATATTTTCACTTTTCAGGAAAAGCGCGGTTCGCTTGCGGGTAAAACCGTAGCGTTCATCGGCGACGGTGCCTGCAACGTGGCCAACTCGTGGATTTGGGCCGCGTCAAAATTCGGTTTTGAACTGCGTATCGCCGCGCCGGAAAAATTCCAGCCCTCGCCAGAATTGCAGCAGCGGGCCGGCGGGAAAATATCCGTGACCAGCGACCTCCAAGCCGCGGCCGACGGCGCGGATCTGCTCTATACTGATGTGTGGGTTTCGATGGGCAAGGAAACCGAGGCGAAGGAGCGGATTCAGATTTTGACCGGCTACCAGATCAATGCCGCCTTGGTGAAGCTGGCCAAAAAAGACGCGCTGGTGATGCACTGTCTGCCGGCGTATCGCGGCAAGGAAATTGACGAGGAAACGCTCGAAGCCCATGCCGACACGATTTTCGAGGAGGCGGAAAACCGGCTGCATGTGCAGAAGGCGATTCTGAACTGGGCGGTGGCGTAAATCGGCCACTGAGACACAGAGTGAACAGAGAGATTTTTAAAACTCTGTGTCTTTCGAACCTCGGTGGCTAAAAGCCCGTCGCGTATTGCCTCAAATACTTCACCGCGACTTTCAAATCTTTCGGCCATGCTGATTTGATGGTCACCGGTTCGTTGGTGACCGGATGGGGCAGGCTTAATTCTTCCAGATGCAGCGCCGTGCGGGAAATCAGCGGGCGTTCCTCTTTGCCCGGTTTCAGGTGAAAATCCTTCTTGAGCCGCGAAAGCCAGAGTTTTTTACCGCCGTAAAGTTCATCGGCGACGACCACAAACCCCGCGTGCTTCAGGTGAACCCGAATCTGATGGGCGCGTTCCGTTAGCGGCAGGCAGTGCAGCAGGCACCAGTCGGAAAACTGTTCCAGCACGGCGAAATCGGTTTGCGCTTTCTTGCCGTGATCCAAATCCACGCGCATCTGGCCGGGCCGGATCGGGTGCGGCGCCAGCTTGGCGTCCACCGTGAAATTCTTTGCCGGCGGATTGCCCCAGGCCAGCGCGAGATGTTTTTTGACCGGTATTTCCGCGCCAAACAAATTCGCCAGCGCAACGAGGGCGGGTTTGTTTTTCGCGAACAGCAGCACACCGCTCGTCTCAAAATCGAGCCGGTGGGCGTTGTTCAGGTACGTGAGATTGCGTTGGCTGGCCCATGGTTTGCCGGCGGCGATGCCGTCGTGCAGCAGTTGCATCAAGCTGGGGCGCTCCGGATGGTCCGCATCCGGCGAAACGAGCAGGCCGCTGGGCTTGTCGAGCGCGAGCAGATGCTCGTCTTCGAAGAGAACAGGGATTTCCCAAAACTCGCGCGTGGCGGGCGACGACAGTTTGACGGCGGCGCTCACGGCTGGCGGCTCTTGCCGCCCATGAGTTCGGCGTAAACCGGCGTGTTGCGCAGCTCGCGGTTGGCTTCGGCCTGCAGCCAGCGGTTAAACGCCTCGTTCGACCGGCCCCGGCGGACTTGCTGGGTGAATTGCGGCAGCTCCGTGTTTTTCTTTTGCTGATTTATGGGCAGCAGTGATTGCGCAAACAGCACAAATCCGCCATCCCCGGTCGCCATGAAATTGGCAATTTGTCCGGGTGCGGTCGTGAAGGCCGCTTGTTTGAGCTGGTTGATTTCGGCGCGGCTGCCCGCTTCCGGCACATCCTGTGAACTCAAGGAGAAGGGCGACAGGAATTGCGGGGTTTGTCCGGCCGCCAGTGCAATCTGGGCAAAAGTTTTCCCCAAAGCCATCTGGACCTTGGCGGAAGCATGGAAATTCGTTCCGGCGCTTTGCGCGAGCAGCGTGGCCGAGCGGCTCTTGAAATCCTGCGTGACGCGGTCGCGAATCTGGTCGATCAGGGGAATCGAACTGGGCAGGCGCTTGGCCAGCGCGATGACGTAGGCGGCATCGGTGCCGCCAATCGGTCCGGCTAGCGGTTCATCCGCGCTCATTTTGAAGGCGGCTTTGGTAAATGTCGCCGGCACATTGATGTCTTCCGGGCCATACGCGGCATTGAACGGCGCAGTGGTGCGGACGGTAAGTTTTTTTTGCTTGGCCAGAGTGGCAAGATTTTCGGATTTCGGTGGATCTATGGCGAACAGCGTGGTGGCAAACTCCTTGGCCTGCTTGCTGGCATCGGCCAGCGCGCGGTTGCGGATGAGGACGTCACGGATTTTCGCCTTGGCTTCCTCGGGCGTTTTCGCGTCGGCAAATTCCGTCGCGCCATACTGGCGATAGGTGGCTTCTACGGTTTCCTCGAAATTGGTTTTGCCCCACTCGGCTTTGGCTTGCGCGAGATAATTCGATGCCTCAAACGCGACGTAGTTCACCTGCACCTGTTCGGGTTCGCGATAGGCGGCCATATTTTTCTGGTAAAAGTCTGTCAGTGCGGCGGGCGTCACGGTGACCTGCGCGAGATAATTCGACGCCGAGAAAAACACGGCCTGGGCGGAAACTTCCTGGTTTTCGCGGTCGTAAAGCTGGCCAATCTCCTGTGGCGTGACCAGCGCGCCGGTCAAGCCCATCGTCTGCACGAGTTGTTGAATGGTGAGATCGTCGCGCAGAAACCGCTGGAGGTCGGCGGCGGTGAGCCCTTCCGGCGCCAGCACGCGGGTAACAAGCTGGTCCATCGGCACCGACTGGCCATTGCGACCGAGCGATTTTAGCAGTTCCACCGCTGCCGAATTGACCATCTCGTCGCTGACATGGATGCCGAGATCTTTCGCTTTGCGGGTGAGCAGCAGGCGGACGTAAGTTTCGCGGCTCATGTCTTCACGCTTGAAGCTGGCGCTTTTCTGCGGCCAATCACCGTTGTGCAGCCAGTAGTAGATGAGAAATTCCCGCTGCGCCAAGGCGAACGTCTCGGCGGTCACCTCTTTGCCGTAAATAGTGCCATAACCTTCGCCGGAGGCGGAACCGCCGCCGCCGTTCTTCCCCGGGCCGGTGCCCATGAATACCACGAACGAAACGATCGTGAGACCGGCGATGATCCACCACAGCCATGCAGAATGTTTGCGAATTGATCCAATCATAAAAAGCGAACGCGAAGCCTAGCTTGCCGGAAGAAACATGGCAAACGCAAAAGCAGACTGCTTTTGATTATAATCCTAATCCTGCTGGGAAAACCGATTAATACCATTCCCCCATGACAATTGGTGAATTAGTGGGGAACCCCCTCAACCGCCCTTCGGGCACCTTCTCCCCCACGGGGGAGAAGGCCGGGGTGAGGGGGCGCACGGATGATTCGACCGCTGCTTATCGGTCATTAATATACAGTTATGATCAGGAAATTTTCAGCCACTTTGCCACGTCCATCGCCGCGTAGGTGATGAGAATGTCCGCGCCGGCGCGGCGCATGGCCAGCAGACTTTCCAGCGTCACGGCGCGCTCGTCAATCCAGCCGTTGGCGGCGGCGGCCTTGATCATCGCGTGTTCGCCGCTCACGGCGTAGGCGGCGGTGGGCAGGCCGAATTCCGTTTTTACGCGCCGGATGATGTCGAGATAGGCGAGTGCGGGCTTGACCATCACCATGTCCGCGCCTTCCTGAATGTCGAGCGCCACTTCGCGGATGGCCTCGTTGGCATTCGCCGCGTCCATCTGATAACTGCGGCGGTCGCCGAAGCTCGGCGCGGATTCCGCCACCTCGCGGAACGGGCCGTAAAAGGCCGAAGCGAACTTCGCCGCGTAGCTCATGATGGGCGTGTCGGAAAATCCTTCGTTGTCCAGTTCCGCGCGGATGGCGCGGACGCGGCCGTCCATCATGTCGCTCGGGGCGATAATGTCCGCGCCGGCCTCGGCATGGCTGGCGGCGGTGGCTGCGAGCAGCTTGAGCGACGGGTCATTCAGGATTTTGCCGCCGTGCACGATGCCGCAATGGCCGTGGCTCATGTATTCGCACAGGCAGACATCCGTGATGACGAGCAGCGACGGCAGTTCCTTTTTCAGCAGCCGCACGACCTGCTGCACGATGCCGTTTCGGGCGTAAGCGCCGGAAGCCTTCGCATCCTTCTTGTCGGGAATGCCGAACAGCAGCACGGCGGGCACGCCGAGCGCATGGGCCGTCGCGGCCTCGCGCAGGATTTCATCCGGCGAAAGCTGAAACACGCCGGGCATGGCCTCCACGGGGCGGCGCAGCTTCTTGCCGCTGCGCGCGAAGAGCGGCAGGACAAGCTGGGCGACGTTCAATTGCGTTTCCGCCACGAGGCGGCGCAGGGCGGGCGACGTGCGCAGGCGGCGCGGGCGGACCACGGGAAATCCGGGCAAATTCATGGCGACAGTCTAGGTTTTGCGGGGCGCGGGCAAAAGAGGAAAGTTTTTGCCACAGATGGCCACAGATGAAACACGGATTACGGAATCGCGAGACGGTTGGTGGCGAGGCCGGTTTGACTGAACTGTGTAAGGAGATTTGAATTGCTGAGCGTTTGAACGCTGCCGTTAGCCAGAAGGACATTGCCGGCACGGTTATGGCGGGTCGCGCTCCAAAAGAACAGTGAGTTGGTGGTCACATCATAAACACCTGGTTTTATTGCGTTGCCCCCACGCTCAAGATTGTTATCTCCGCCAAGGATTGAATTCGGAAGATTTACATTGGCGTTCAGTCCCACGAAATAGCTGATGTTTTTGCTGCTGAAATACGGACCAAAATTAGTTGCACTTGAATGTTCTGTGTCCACCGGACAATGAAGCACCCTTGGTGTGCTCAACTCATTGGACATGACTTGGAAAAGCGCCGCGACATTGGCAGTAGATATTAGTTCCATCGCACCGCCGTTTGTTGCTGACATCTCCATCGGGTATTTGCCACCGTTGTCCCCACTCCAAATTTGATAAGACAGACCTGTTTGCTTTAGTTGATTGACACAATGGAATCGGCCTCCTCTTTTTGATTTCGCAAGTGCCGGCAATAACATTGCTGCTAGAACAGCCAATACCGCCACCACCACAATCACCTCCACCAGCGTCAGCGCGGCGGTCTTGCGGTTGGAAATAAAAACGCGGCCCGAAGGCCGCGTTGTGAAAACTCAAATGGTGCCGGCGGCAAAAATTGTTTCACCGCGTCATCTGGTTACTTCTTTTCACGGACCACAATGCCGGCCAAGTCTACCGCGCCGGTTTCGGGTTTGAAGAACATCACAAACGCTTCTTTGTCCTCGGTGAACGAAAACTCGAAGGTGAACGGTTTCCATTCGGCGGCGCCTTCGATGGTTTGATTGGCGAAGGATTCATACGGCGCTTCCGGCTGGCGAATGACAATATTGATGCTCGCATCCTTGCCGCGAATGCTGCCTTCCACCACGTATTTCATGTCCTTCTTGAATTTCGGCTTTACCCACGAAGTGAACTGCAACTGGCCGTCACTGACTTTATCCACCTTGATGCGAATCGCCGTCACCCCTTCCTTGGGCGGGTCACTGAGCTTGGAATACGTGGCGCTGACGGGCGCCCATTCGGAATTGTCCACCCAACCCTTCGGCACCCAGCCGGTGGTTTTGTTGCCGTCCTTGCAGTTGGTGGTGATTTCCGTGCCGTCGGGACCGAACGCCGGCAACAGGCTCTTGGTTTCACCGGCGGCAAGGCAGGCGGACGCAATGGTGGCAATGGTAAACGCAAACAACTTAAGTTTCATATGGCAGGATTCCTTTCGGGTTGAAGGTATAGGTCGCGGCGCTTTGGGAGTCAATCGCGTTGTTTGACAACGCCATTGAAATGCCATCGCTGCAAGGCCGGATTTAAGATGTTGGGGTGAAGTTTATTTCACCGCATCGGCGGCAACGATTTTCACGCTGACCAGGGTTTGCTTGGTGGTCGGCCGGTCGCCGGGCTGCGTGGGCGTGGTGGCGATCTTTTCCAGCACATCGTCGCCTTTGATGAGCTTGCCGAACGCCGTGTATTGGCGGTCGAGGAAGCGCGGGTCGCCGTGGCAGATGAAGAATTGCGAGCCGGCGGAGTTGGGGTCGTTGGAACGCGCCATGGAAAGGACGCCCCGGACATGCGGCTTGTCGTTGAACTCGGCCTTGATCTGGTGGCCCGGTCCGCCCGTGCCCCACAGGTGCTGCTTGGAATCATCCTTCGTGTTCGGGTCGCCGCCCTGGATCATGAAGCCTTTGATGACCCGGTGGAAACAGGTGCCGTCGTAAAAACCTTTTTTCGCAAGGTCTTTGAAATTCTTGACGTGGCCCGGCGCGACGTCCGGCCAGAATTCGAGGACGATTTCACCGGCGCTGGTGGTAAGGATGGCAACTTCGCTCATAGATGTTTGGTTTGATGTGGGTTGATGAAATTATTTCACGGTTTCGGCGGGAACGATCTTGACGCTTTCGACCGTGACGCGTTTCACGGGGCGATCCGGTCCTTCCGTCGCCGCGGTGCCGATTTTTTCCAGCACGTCGTCGCCTTTGATCAGCTTGCCGAATACGGTGTATTGGCCGTCCAGAAAACCGGCGTCGCCGTGGCAGATGAAAAACTGGCTGCCGGCAGAATTCGGGTCCGGCGTGCGCGCCATGGAGAGGATGCCGCGTGCGTGGTGCTTGGCGTTGAATTCCGCCTTGATGGTGTAGCCCGGACCGCCCTGGCCCCAGGAACTTTTGGCAGATTCGTCTTTGGTGTTCGGGTCGCCGCCCTGAATCATGAAGCCTTTGATGACGCGGTGAAAACAGGTGCCGTCGTAAAAGCCTTTCTTCGCAAGTTTCTTGAAATTATCGACGTGGCCCGGCGCGAGGTCGGGATAAAACTCCAGCACCATGGTGCCTTCGCTGGTTTTGACAATGGCGACTTCCTTGGCTTCGGCCGGCTTGGCGGCAGCGGAGTTGGTTTTGGCGTCGGCAGCCTGGGTCGCGACCACGGCGGCGAACAGGCTGAAGGCGCAGAGTAAATGGATGGCTTTCATGGCCGCGAAATTTTCCACAGGCGCGGGCAAAAGTCACGCGCGGAATTCAAATCAATTTCCGCCCGGCGGCCGGCGGTCTTTATCCATCGAAGCGGTGATGAGGCTGCCGTGTTCGCGGCGGCGGGAACGAGCCAGCAGGAAAACCAGCAGCCCGAGGGCGCCAATCAACAATGCGCCAATCACCGGCAACCACCCGCGCTCCTTGCCGGCACCGGAATCAGTGGCGGCAACCGCGCTGGCGGCATTCGTGGTCGTGTTGGTGTCTGGCGGGGGTTCAATTTTGATTTCCGGCGCGTTGGTGACGGGCGGAGTCCGCGCGGGCAGCGGAGCGGGTTTGGCGATGGCTCCCGTGCGCGAAGCTGATTTTTTTATGGGTTCCGGATTGGGAGCGGGAGAGTTTGTTGCTTTGACCAGATTGGTGGACACGGCCGGTTTGGGCGGCGGGTTGCTGTTGGTCGCAGGAATATCCGCCAGATTGGTGCCGTGGTTGGTGCCGACGATGACCAGCGAAGGCACAACGGGAGGCAACGGCTTGGGCGCGGGCGGCACCGGCAACGACGGAAGATTGGTGGTTATTTCCGCCGGCGGCGGCGGCAACGGCGGGAATGGAGGAATAGTAAGCCCGCCCGGCGGAAAATTGACGGTGCAACCGATGTATTTTCCCTGTTGCGTCCGAATCAGAAGCACGAACGGCTGGCGCGAATTTTTCCGTTCGTCCAGATTCTGCCGGAAAGTCTGGTTGATGCCGTCGGCGTAGGGCGTCCATTTGATTTCGTCCTGACCGTCGCAAAAAACCAGCACCGTCAGGCGCTCGGAATGGCTAATGATTTCACCGAGCAGGGGCTGCAATGCGGCGAAGCTCGTGTTGCCCGTGTAACGCTGCTGGCGGATGAACGCCACCAGATTCGAGGAGGTGGCGCCCGCATTGGCCGGCGACCAGTGGATCAGCGGAAATTGCCCGGGGCGCAGCTGCTGGTCAAACGTCCACACCCCCACGCTGTCACCCGCGTGAATCTGTCCGCCGCCGTTCGAGGCCAGGAAAATTTTTAGGGCGGCCTCGGTCGCCGGCAGCCGTTTTTTCATCGCCGAGGAGGTGTCAAAAACCAGCAGCCAGCGTCCTTCCTGCGCGGCTTGCGCAGCGGGAAGCAAAAACAAAACCAGCGCGGCCAAGCCCGCCCCAAGCCAGCGCGTGGCGGCGGCGAATTTTTTTGGAACCGGTGGCGTCATGGGCAATTCATTTTGAGCGGAGAAAACGGTTGCGCTCGGAACGGTTGTGATTGTTCAGGTTTTCCTGCAAGTCCGCCAGCGCATTCTGGATCATGGCAATGAAGTTGCCGCAGCTCGCCGTCATCCCGCCGAAGCCGCTCACCGTGTCGCGCTCCGCGAAATCGTCCGTCACCACCAGCACCTCGCCGTAAGCCTGAAACCGGTGCGCCGCGCGCTCGATCAAGTCATCCGCCGTCTGTCCCGCGCTGGAATAAAGGACCTCCACCGACTTGCCCGCTTCGTTTTTTGGTTTGGTTTTGCGACGGCCGCGACCGTCAAAAAAAACCGTCACCGGCGTACCGCACGCGTCCTGATAATGTGTCAGCATCTCCGCCAGCGCATCGCGCGCCGCCTCGGAATGACGCGGCATGCCCTTCGCCAGCTCCGGCCAGCTGTGGAGCAGGGAATAGCCGTCAACCAAAATGCGAACTAACGCCATGAGCGCAGCCTACAGCTACCGGCAATTTTCGTCCATAAAGCAAAAAACGATTCGATTTGGCGGCGTTACAATGCCGTAGTTTAACTTTACAAGACTGTCGCCTAGCCCTTGGTTGATGCGTTTCGTGATTACGGCGAATTTGCGTCCAAGGATAAAAACTTCTCGAATGGGTCAACCTTGGGTGAATTTCTGCGTTATGTCGAAAATGGAACTTCGAAGCAAGCCTCCGCCATGACAGTCGTTAATTTCGTCTTTGAGAATCTAACCCGCTTGTGCTGAGATGGTTCTCCTTTCTATGGGGTTTGATAAAAACGAACAATCCAACCAGAAAAGTCCGGCGGCGCGCACGGGGTTTGTATTGCGGTGTTTTTGTCGAATCGCTAGCATTTTGTATTACTATCAATCACTCGGCACCACTACCCGCCACATGAATATTCGCAATGATCTCCAGCGCTGGGTCATTTTTGGGTTTGCGCTCGCCCTTTGCGTGTTGATTGGAATCGACAGCATGTCCTATTACACAGCCAAACAATACGGTGAATCCGTCGAGGTGGTGAAACGCACTCACCGGGCGATGGTCAATCTCCAGTCGGCGCTGGCTGATCTAGTCAGCGCCGAAAGCGAAGTGCGCGGCTATGTGATCACGGAGGACAAAAAATTCCTCGAGCTCCATCACCGCTCGGCCGTCGAAGTTGAGATCGACCTCAAGGAACTGGACAACTTGATTTACGATCCGGTCAACCGAAGGAATCTCGCCAGCTTCGCAAGGTTGGCTCGTGCCCGATTGGCGAGGTTGCAGTTGACGGTGGAGACGCGGCAGAAAACCGGTTTTGATGAAGTGCGCTCGGCATCCGGTCCGGGAAAGGTGCTCATGGACGAGTTGCGGCAGGTGGCTTCGCAGATTGAGGACCGACAGAATCAACTGCTGTCCGAGCGTAATAAAATCGCCCGAACTTTGGCCGGCCAGACTGAATTGGTGATTTTCATCGGCAGCGTGTTCGCGGTCGGGTTGCTGGTCTTGAGCATGATGTTTCTGGGGAAGCACATTGCCCAGCGGGAGCGACTGGAGAGAGAGGTGTTGGAAATCAGCGAACGCGAGCAACGTCGCATCGGACAGGATCTGCATGACGGCGTTTGCCAGCAGCTGACCGGCGTCTCCCTGATGAGCCGCAGTCTACAGCAGAAGTTGACCGGTTCACTAGCTGCCGAAGTGGTGCAGATCACACGTTTGATCAATGAAGGCATCGAGCAAACCCGGCTCGTCACGCGCGGCCTGCATCCGGTGCCGGATGAGCCGATGGGGTTGATGGTCGCGCTAAAGGAACTGGTCAACCGGTTGGCCGACAGCAGAGAAATCTTGTGCCGGTTCGTTTGTGACCACCCGGTGCCGATTCCCGACCGCACGGCGGCGACCAACCTATATCGCATCACACAAGAGGCGGTGCAAAATGCCATCCGGCACGCGAACCCAAAAAATATCGAAGTGGTCCTGAAACGGGACGAATATCAAGTCCAACTGACGGTTACCGACGACGGCTTGGGGATGACTCCGAAGAAGAAAGGCGCGGGATTAGGGCTTGAGATTATGAATTATCGCGCGCGTTCGATTGGCGCCGCGCTTGCAGTGCGCAGCGGTGGAGAAAGCGGCGGCACGGTTATCACTTGCACCCTGCCGCTTGATTCACTAGCGTAAAATTGATTGACCATGCCGACAAATCCATACAGAGAGAAGAAGCGAATCCTGCTGGTGGATGATCATCCACTCCTCCGTCAGGGAATCGGCCAACTGGTCAACCAACAACCAGACTTGGTCGTGTGCGGCGAGGCGGAGAACCGGGCTGGCGCAATGTCGGCCGCCGAAAGGACCAAGCCCCAGCTCGCGGTGATTGATCTTTCGCTGAAGGAGGAGCAGGGTTTGGAGTTAATCAAGGATTTCAAGGTGCGCTTTCCTGACCTGTTGATCCTGGTTCTCTCAATGCATGACGAGCAGTTCTACGCGGAGCGGGCTTTGCGCGCGGGGGCCCGCGGCTACATCATGAAGCACGAGGCGTCGGAGAAAGTGCTGGAAGCCATCCGCCAAGTGCTGGGTGGCGGCGTGTTTGTGAGCGGGGCGATTGCGCAAAGCATTCTCGACAAGGTGTCGGGGCGTCGCCCGGCGGGTGACAAGAGTGAATGGAGCAGCCTGAGTGACCGTGAGATGGAAGTGTTCGTATTGATTGGCAAGGGATACGGTTCAAATCAGATCGCCAAGCGGCTCCAACTCAGCGTCAAAACGATTGAGACGCACCGCGCCAACATCCGGGCAAAACTCCATCTTGCCTCCGGCAGCGAGCTGCTCCAGCGCGCCATCGGATGCGCGCAGCAGTTGGGGGAAATGTAAACAGAGCGGTCTGGTCTAAGGGATTTCCTTGATGTTAGTTAAGAGGTTTACCCACAGCGACGCAACGGGCTTCACCTGATACCTAAGAAGACCAAGACCTTCTAAAGTTTGGTTCCCATCCACGACATGCCAGTGGATGGCCTATGATCGAATCGCTAACCCCTCAAAAACTGTCTGAAAATATCTATCTCCAGAAGAAAGTGCTTCTGGTGGATGATCACGCCGTGGTCCGAAGAGGCCTCGCATCCCTCATCAATGAGGCGGAGGACCTGGTGGTTTGCGGTGAAGCCGACAATGAGCGAAGCGCGATTGAAGCGGTGGCAAAGCTGCAGCCGGACATTGCGGTGGTGGATTGGTCATTGGGGCATCGCGAGGCGGCAGAGTTGGTGGAACTTCTTCGGGAAGGTTATCCGCAGATGCCGGTGCTGGTGCTCTCCGTCCACGACGAGATGTTCTATTCTGAACGCGCCCTGCAGGCCGGAGCGAGCGGCTATGTCATGAAGCAGGAAGCCACCGAACGCATCATTGACGCCATTCGCAGGGTGATCGGGGGACATTTCTATCTCACCGAGCGGGCGGTTCGCGCCCTGCCGGACTCGCTGCGAACCAACCTTGAGCGAAACCGGCACGGCCTTGATGGAAATCATGCCGGCGAACCTGCTGGCAGGTCGGCCAAAAGAGTTGAGGCCACGGATATTTCCATTGTCATTCCGGTTTTCAACTCGGAAGGCACGATTGAACAATTGAGCGAGTCGCTCATCCACGAACTGGGGCACAGCTACCGGTTGCAACTCATCCTGGTAGATGACAGCAGCAATGATCAGTCCATGTCGGCGTGCCAGCGGTTACATCAACGCCATCCGGACATCGTCGATTGCCTCCAACTCTCGCGTAACTTTGGCGAGCACAACGCGGTGATGGCCGGGCTCAACTGCGCTGACGGTGACTACTGCGTTATCATGGATGATGACATGCAGAACCCGCCGTCCGAAGTGCGCTGCCTGATCGAGGAAATCAAAAGCGGGCACGACGTCGTCTATGTCCGCTACCCGAGGAAACATCATACGTGGTTCCGCAACCTTGGCAGCTGGTTGCACAATTGGATGGCCACCTGCGCCCTCGACAAACCGCCGGACCTCTACCTGTCGAGTTTTAAAATCCTCTCTCGCTTCGTGGTGCGGGAAATCGTCCGATACACAGGCCCCGATCCGTATCTCGATGCCATCATCCTCCGCACCACGCGCAAGATTGGCGTCGTGAGCGTCCGGCACGCGCCCCGCGAGGACGGAACCTCGGGCTACACCATCAGAAAACTGATTTCATTATGGGGAAACATGATGGTGAGCTTTTCCCTGTGGCCGGTGCGCCTGATTGGCATCTGCGGTCTGGCCATGATGTTGACGGGTATCGGTTACGGGATGATAACCTTCGCGGCCTACCTCATCCCATCCATGCCGGATCCCGACACCTACCAGCAGCTTAACGCGAGCAACTGGTTCTTCCGCGGCGTCACGTTGATGTTTATCTGCCTCGTCGCCGAATACGTCGGCCGCATTTACATGAGCGTGAACCGCAACCCGCAATTCATCATCCGCAACCTCCTCCGCCACCGTCCCCGATCATGAGAAGGACGCCGCCCCCTTCCGGTTCATCGGCGAAGAGCATCTTCCGCCTGGTTGACTCCAAATATTTCAGGTGGTGGTTCATGGGCGCCGTCGGGGTCATTTGCGCCGCGCTCTATGGAAGCACGCTCTCATTTTCGTTCGTTTTCGACGATCTTCTCTACCTGAAGGACAACCCATTTTTCCGCGATCTGCACAGCTTCGCATTCCCCACGCACTTTGTTGCGTTCGCCAATCAGGCCAAGGTGCTCGGATTGGATCCTGATCTGTCCACCAATTTAATCCTGCGCCCGGTCACCTACTTCACCTTTTATCTCAACTACATTGCCGAGGGCATGAAGCCATCCGGCTTCCGCGTGGTGAACATCGCCATTCACTGCACCAACACAATCCTGCTGTTTCAATTGCTTTCCCATCTGCTGCAGAACTCCCGGAAACGCCATGCGCTGTCCGCCGCCTCCATCCATTTCATCGCCGTCATCACGGCGCTGCTCTTTCTGGTTCACCCCATGCAGATTGAGTCGGTCACCTACGTCATCCAGCGGTTCACCTCGTTCGCCACATTTTGGTTTCTATTCACGGCTTATACCTGGTTCCGCTCCTGGTCCGCCACCAGCCGAAAGGCGGCGCTGGGCTGGCGTTCCGGCGCCGTGGCGGGACTGCTGCTGGGAATGCTCACCAAAGAATGTTTGTTTACCGCGCCATTCATGCTGGTACTTCTCGACTGGCTGGTGGCCGGAACGCTCTTGAAAACGGCGGCCAGACGGGCGTGGCCACTTTTCCTATGCCTGCCACTGATTCCAATTTTGATCGTGCTCACGTCATGGGCGCAACGAAACGGGAATGTGGATTTCGGCTCCGCCCTGCGGGTCGCCAATCCGTTCGCCCCAAATGAATACCAGTATCACTATGCGCTCACCCAGCCGCAGGTGATTCTGACCTACCTTCGGTTGCTCCTCGTTCCCGTCGGCCTTAACGTGGATCCAGACTACCCGATTTCCACTTCCATTTTGCAATGGCGGGTCATTTTTTCGGGAACCGCGATTGTGTCCCTCCTCGCCGGAGCGGTGATTGCTTATCGGAAACGGCTGTCGGATTTGCGGTGGTCGCTCGGTTTCTGCGGCGTGATCTGGTTCTTTCTGACGCTGTCCATATCTTCCAGCGTGGTGCCGCTACCGGACTTAATGGCTGAACATCGAGCCTATTTGCCCTCGATTGGCGTTTTCATCGTGCTCGTCTGCTTCAGCGATTGGATCCGAGTCCGCCTGGCGAAGTATGCGAGCCTACGGTTCGTCACTGGCATCGGTCTGGCCATCTGGATTCTGCTGCTCGGGGGCGCAACCATCAGCCGCAATCGGGTATGGCGTTCCGAAATTGTTTTGTGGTCCGACGCCTGTTCCAAAAGTCCGTACAAAGGGCGGCCCTGGCTCAATCTGGGAACTGCTTACGGTGAGGCTGGAAAACTAGCTGAAGCCGCCGACTGCTTTCGCAAGGTGATTGAACTCGAACCCATCTCCTTGATCGCCTACGGAAATCTCGTCAAAATTGAAAACGATCGTGGCCGGCACCGCGACGCGGTGGTCGCCGGCCTGGCCGGTATAAAGTTTGCGCCGGCTCACTTGGATTATTTGCTCTACCATAATTTAGGAACCGCCTTCTATAAGCTCGGCGACATCACCAACAGCATTGCCTGCAATCAAGCCTCCGTGACTTCCAATCCCAACTACTTCGGGGGGCATCTGGCGCTTGCGGGACTCTACCTGCGAACGAATCAACTTGAACTCGCCCTCAAGCACTACCAGCTGGCCGCCCAGCTCCAATCGCTGGATGCAACCCAACAGAAAATCTGCAACCAGCTTGGAGACATAATCCGCCAGCTAATCCGCCAGCGGGCCAGCAAACCATAGCGCCGTCTCGCCCCGAGTCAAATCACCAATCCGTCCACCCATGGAAGCAAATGAATATCAGACGATGTTTTTGGTCGAAGAAACTCACTGGTGGTATACCGGGCTTCAGGACCTGGTCCTGCGCCGGGTTGGGCGCGAGGCCGCAAACTGGCCCGTGCCGCTGGAAATTCTCGACGCCGGCTGCGGAACCGGCCGGCTGTGCCAGTTGCTGAAACCTTTCGGAGCAGTGACCGCCTGCGATATCCATCCGCTGGCGGTGACGGCCACGAAGCGGCGCGGCGTTGAGCGAGTGCGGCAATTTGATTTGGGGTCTGACGTTTTGGAACAGGAACGGTTCGATCTGATCACGCTGATGGACGTGCTCTATCACCAGAACGTGACAAATGAAGCCGCCGTGCTCGCGAACCTGCATCGCGCGCTACGGAAACAGGGGCTTTTAATTCTCCAAGTGGCCGCCTTCAATAATCTGCTCGGAGCGCATGACCAGGCAGTTCATACCCGGCGGCGCTACCGGCGCGAAGAAGTTGTCCGTCTCCTCGAAGCGGCTGGCTTCACCGTGGAGTTTGCCAGCTACCGGCTGTTCCCGCTGTTTTTCCCGATGTTCGCGTGGCGGCGTCTGCGTCCCGGCGCGTCGCCGATCGCGGGAACAGGAACACCCAAATCAGATTTGAACGTGACGTGCTCTCCGTTTTTGAACTGGATTCTCAACGCCTATGTCCGCCTTGAAAACCGGCTGCTGTGCGGCGGGCTTCGGCTACCGGTCGGCACGTCTGTTTTTGTGATTGCCCGAAAGGAATGAAAACCCGTGAACAATAATGTCGGTTAGCCAATTTCAGCCACCGCTCGCAACACTTCTGCGGCAACCCGGCGGGCCGTTTTGGTTTCAATGTGCGCCGACATCGGCAGGCTGAGGATTTCGGTGCAGAGCGCTTCCGTGATTTGAAGATCTGCGCCAGTCCCAAGCGAGCGATACGCGGGCTGCTGGTGAACAGGCACCGGATAGTGAATCGCCGTGCCGACGCCGGCTTGGGCAAGCGCCTCGCGGAGGCGATCCCGGTTTTTGACCCGGATGACATATTGGTGAAAAACGTGCATCACGTCACGCCGCCGGGTCGTGACTCCGACCACGCTGCCGGCAAAATTCTGGTCGTAAACTTCCGCCGTTTTGCGGCGCGCTTCATTCCATCGGTCCAGCGCGTTGAGTTTGACGCCGAGGACGGCTGCCTGAATTTCGTCGAGCCGGCTGTTCCAACCCGGCACCTCGCTAATGTAGCGATTGCGCCAGCCATACTGCCGGAGCAACCGCACTTGTTCCGCCAATGCAGCATCCTTGGTCACCACGCAACCACCATCCCCGAAGGCGCCAAGGTTTTTGGTCGGATAAAAACTGAACGCCGCCGCATCGCCGAGGGTTCCGACTTTCTGCCAAGGGGAAACTGGATCTGCGCGACACGCCGCGCCGTGCGCTTGCGCGCAGTCCTCGATGACCCGAAGGTTGTGTTGGCGGGCGAAGGCAAGAATCGAAACCATGTCTGCCGGTTGCCCGTAAAGATGGACCGGCACAATCGCCTTGGTCCGGCTGCTCAGCACCGCCGGCAACCGGTCGGGTGCCAGCGTGAATGTCCCCGGATCGACATCCACAAGAACTGGTTTTGCGCCGGTCTGCATGATGGCGGCAATCGTCGCCACGGCGGTGTGCGACACCGTAATCACTTCATCGCCCGGCCCGATGTCAAAAGCCCGCAGCGCAAGAAACAACGCGTCCGTTCCGCTCGCCACGCCAATCGCATGACCGGCTCCCAAATAGGAGGCGAACGCATTTTCAAATTGTTTCACATCCTCGCCCAGAATGAACCGGCTCCGATCTAGTACGCGGCGCATTGCACCATCAATTTCCCCGTTGAGTTCGAGATATTCGGCGCGAAGGTCGGTTTGCGGAATGGCGGGCAGCATGCGCGAGATTTTAATCCCAATAATGTTTTCCGTGCTGGCGATAAAACTCGATGGTTCGCTTTACTCCCTCGCGCAATGAAAGCACCGGCTGCCAGCCTTGTTCGGTAGTGATTTTGCGGAAGTCGCCGAAGTAGTCGCCGACGTCAATTTTCTTCAACTCATCCGGGAAAGGAACCAGCTCGCAATTCCCTGTACCGTTGACTTCCAACAGCAGCGCCGCCAGCTCTTTTAAGGAAACCACTTCGTTGCTTCCAAGGTTGTACACCTTGCCCGCCGCCGTGTCCGACGCGGCGACACAGAGAAAGGCATTGACCACGTCATCCACGTAATTGAAATCGCGCCGCTGTGCCCCGGTGCCGAAGATTTGAATGGGGCGACCCTCCAGCAGCGACTGGAACCACACCCCGAGGAAAGTCTGGCGGGCATCCCGGGCGCGCATACGCGGACCGTAGGTGTTGGTGAGCCGAAGCACGCAGCAGGGCATGCCATAATTGACATGGTAGAGCAGGTGATACCATTCGCCCGCGGTTTTGTTGATGCCGTTCACATCCACCGGACGAATGGGGTGCGCTTCATCCACGGGCAGATAGTCCGGCTTGCCGTAAATCTGCCGCGTGCCGGCGAACACGATGCGGATGGCTGGGTTTACCTGCCGGCACGTTTCCAGGATTGAAAGCTGGGCCTTGCAGTTGATCTCCAAGTCTGCATCAGGCTCATTCATCGAATCCAGATGGCTCGTCTGGCCGGCCAGATTAAACAACACCTCCTGACCGCTCATATGATGTCGCAATGAGAACGGATCGCGAACATCGGATATGTTGATGCGCACGCGGTCGCGGATGTCCTCGATGTTGAAAATATTTCCACCGTATTGCGGAATCAAGCTGTCAATCAATGTGACGTTGGCACCCATGCCCACCAATCGGCGCGCGAGGGTTGAACCAATGAACCCAAGTCCGCCGGTGATAATCACTTTTCGTCCATGGAAGAAAGCGTCATTCATATCCTCATGATGTAATAAATGGGTATGGGGTGCTTGATTGTGAGAGTGGCCAGAGAATATTCAAATTAAGATAAACAAACAAGCTTCAAGACACCCATTGTTGCAATAGATTTAAGCAAGCGGGGACTGAACTGGTTGTGGGTTGGAAAAACCTCCTGTAACCTGCCTGTCTCCAATCATGTCCGACCAACTCGTAATGAAACGCGCCATTCCCACCGTCATCTTTTTGCTGTTGGCTTATTTCGCCATGGCAAATCCTGAAGCGGCAAAGGCAATACCTGTTACGCAACCAAGTCGTGACATGCGCGTCGGCACGGATGTGAAAACGATCCGCGAGGCCATCAAATTGGCGCAACCGGGCGATACGATTCATCTGCAACCCATCGTGTATCACGACACCGCAATCTTCCAGAACAAGAGAGGCGAACCCGGAAAGCCGATCACGTTCGATGGTCACGGAGCGACACTGGAAGGCGCTGATCTGCTTGATTCGGCGAAGTGGAAGGAAGTGTCGCCGGGACTTTTTGCGAACGATGAATTGCTCCCGCCGGGTAATCTGAATGAAGCGGCCATCATGCGCTGGTTCTTCCTCTGGAACGGCAAGATGAATCACATGGGGCGCACCTCGAAAGGAATCAAAGCGCCATTCAAGAAGGTTGATGATTTGAAATCCGGCGAGTGGACTTTTGTGCGCGACACAGCGCGCCAAAAACCAGGGTCGCATCAAATCTGCGGCACATTTTTTCTTAGGTTGCCTCCCGGGCAAAAGCTGGCGGAGGCAAATATCGCCGCCCCGATGCGTCTGAATGGGGTTCAATTGGGCGGTGACAACGCCCATCTCGTCATCAAGAACCTAACCGCCACGCATTCCCACAATGACGGCTTCAACATCCACGGCGATTGCCGTGATGTTTTGTTTGAAAATATTCGTGCCATCGAGTGCGGCGACGACGGCATCAGCGCGCACGAGTCCGCCGAGTATCGTGTGGATGGGCTGGTCAGCATTGGCAACAGCACCGGCATCACCGACATATTGTTTGCCCGCACCAGTTACAACCATGTCTTCATCGCTGACTGCCTCGCCTATGATTTGTATTTTTTGAACAACGGTCGTTACCAGGTTGAAAACGCCGTGGTGTTATCCTCGTCCGAGCATCCGCTGACGGTTCAAGCCGATAAAGGCGAGCATGCTGAATTGACGCTGGATAATGTTTTCATCCTTCGCGCCGGCAAGCCTGAGTCTGCGCTGGTTCAGAAAAACACAAAACTGAACGCGACGCGGGTGACGCTGGAAAATGTGCCGGTGAATAATCTGGGTGAAGTGAAGTATGAAAATTGTCTCATCAACGGCCAGCCGATGCCCGAAGGGGCTCAAGCTACGGGAGCCGATCGCGCGAAGCTCATCAAAGAACTGGTGCCGGTGGAATATCAGAAGCGATTTTCGCAGCTTAAATGATTGCTCGTTCCAGCCGCTCCACTGTTGACGCCAGCCGCTGCGCGGGAACTTCGCCCAGAATATGGCTGGCGATTAAGATTGGGATTACGATTGAAAACACGGGGCTTTATGCGGTTTAATGTCCGCCACGTTCACATGGCCGAAAACTCCAGCAAATCCAACCGCTACATCGCTAGCATCGCGACGGTCGTGTTCGTATTCGACCAGTTCACCAAATGGCTTGTGCTGAACCTGCTTGAAAAAGGCGACGAAAAAATCGTCATCAGCGGATTCTTCAAGTTCGTCCACTGGGGCAACACCGGCGCGGCGTGGAGCCTCTTTCGCGACAACAACGGCCCGCTCGCCTTCGTCGCGCTGCTGGCGTTCGTCGCGCTGTTCCTCACGCGGCATCATTTCAATTCCCACACGTTGCCCGGCCAGATCGCCTTCGGCCTCATCTTCGGCGGCATTGCCGGCAACCTCACCGATCGTATCCTGCCCAGCCGCCACGCCGTCATTGATTTCATTTACTTTTACATGCAACGCCGCGGTGGCGGCGAGCTTGGCTTTCCCGCCTTCAACATCGCTGACACCGCGATTTGCACCGGCGTTGGCCTGATTTTCCTCATCACCTGGCGCAATGAACATTCGCCGAAACCCGCGGCATGAAACCGCGCACGGAAAAATTCACCGTCGAACACTCGCTGCCGCAGGAGCGGCTGGATATTTTTCTCCGCGAAAAATTTCCCGCTGCCTCGCGCAGCACCATCCAACGGCTGATTGAGCAAGGCCACATCCGCGTCAATGGCCAGCCCACCAAAGTCACCCACGCGCCGCATGCGGGCGAGGAAATCGAAGTCCACTGGCCCGATGCCCGGCCGGCCGAGGCGCAGCCGGAAAACATTCCGCTGGAAATTTTGTTCGAAGATAAATCGCTGCTCGTCATCAACAAACCCGCCGGGCTCGTCGTGCATCCCGCCGCCGGGCACGAGGAGCACACGCTGGTCAACGCCTTGCTCCATCACTGCGCGGGTTCTTTGAGCGGCATCGGCGGCGTGGCCCGCCCCGGCATCGTCCACCGGCTCGATAAGGACACCAGCGGCTGCCTCGTGGTTGCCAAAAATGACGAGACGCACCTCTCGCTTTCAAAACAATTCGCCGAACGCACGGTGGAAAAACTTTACGACGCGCTGCTCATCGGCGTGCTGGCGCGCGCGGCCGGGGAAATCCACGCGGCCATTGCCCGCCATCCCACGCACCGCAAACGCATGGCCGTCCACGACGATGGTGACGGCCGGGCCGCGCACACCAGCTACCGTGTCGTGGAACGTTTCGCGCACGCCACCCACGCCGAGGCGGAGATCCACACCGGCCGCACGCACCAGATTCGCGTGCATTTCCAGCATCTTGGTTTTCCGCTCGTCGGGGATGAAACCTATGGAGCGAAACCAAACAAGAAATTCGCGGAACTCACCGGCTACGCCGCGCCGCGCGTTTTGTTGCACGCGCGGAAACTTTCCTTCCTTCATCCGCGCACGAAGAAGACCGTGAAATTTGAGGCGCCGTTGCCGAAAGATTTTCAGGCGGCGCTGAGATTTCTGCGGCGGAAATAAATTTATTCGCCCCGCGCCGGTTTTTTTCGCATATTCCCGCCGATGAAATCCATGACGGGTTACGGGCGCGGCGAGTGCGCGCAGGACGGCTTCAAGCTCACGGTGGAATTAAGCTCCGTGAATCGCAAGCAGGCCGAGGTGTCGGTCACGCTTCCGCGGGAGTTGGACATGCTGGAAACGCAGATCCGCGATGTGGTCAATCGCCGCATCGCGCGCGGGCGGGTGAACGTCCGCGTCTCGCTCCATGCCGCCGAGGGCAAGCTCTCCGCCCGCAAGCACATCAACCACGCGCTGGCGAAAGATTATGCCACGGAACTGGCAAAGCTGGCGAAGTCGCTGAAACTTGCCAGCGAGATTTCGCTGGATCAGTTGCTGCGGGCGCCGGGTGTTTTCCATACGGACGAGGAATTGGCGGAGACGGAAGATTTGTGGCCGGCGGCGGAAAAATCATTGAACCAGGGCCTCGTCGCGTTGCTGAAAATGCGCGAACGCGAAGGCGCGCATCTGGCCAGGGATTTGGCCGCGCGCATCGCGGTGATGTGTTCAGCGGTGGAGAAAGTCCAGAAGCAGGCGCCGTTGACGGCGGAAAATTACCGGCGGAATCTGCTGGATCGCATCAAGAGCGCGGGCATTGAAAACATCGCGCCGGATGACGAGCGGCTGCTGAAGGAAATTGTTTTGTTCGCCGACCGTTCGGACATTTCGGAGGAATTGACGCGGCTACAAAGCCATTTCCAACAGTTTGCCGATTGCGTGAAGTCAAAGGAGCCGGTCGGCCGCACGCTGGATTTTCTAGCGCAGGAAATGAACCGGGAAATCAACACCATCGGCTCGAAGGCGAATGACGCGGTCATCTCGCGCGAGGTCGTGACGCTGAAGGCGGAACTGGAAAAATTCCGCGAGCAGGCGATGAACGTCGAATGAAAACGAACCGCCAGAAACCCGAAGCCGGGAACTCGAAGAAAACTTCTGCGCCGCTGCTGATCCTGATTTCCGCGCCGTCAGGCGGCGGCAAGACGACACTTTGTGATTTGCTGCTCAAGTCGCGGAAGGAGATGACCCGCGCGGTCACCTGCACCACGCGTCCGCCGCGTCCGGGGGAGCAGGATGGTGTGGATTATTATTTTTTCACGGCGGCGGAATTTTTGAAGCGCGTGCAGGCGGGGAATTTTCTGGAACATGCCACGGTTTACGGCAACAGCTACGGGCTTCTGAAATCGGAGTTGCTGGGCAAATTGCGCGCGGGCCAGGACGTTTTGCTCAACGTGGATGTGCAGGGGGCGGCGACGATTCGCGCGGCGGCGCTGGCGGAGCCGGAGCTGCGCGAGGCGTTGGTGACGGTGTTTCTCACGCCGCCCTCGGTGGAGATTTTGGAACAGCGGTTGAAGCGCCGTAATTCGGACGCCGCCGCGGTTATCCAAAAACGGCTGGCGGTGGCGAAACAGGAGGTTGGGCAGTGGAAGAATTTTGATTATCTGCTCATCAGTACGAGCAAACCGGAGGATTTGCGGCGGATGCTGGCGATTGTGGAGACGGAAAAGATGCGCGTGGCACGGTCGCAGGCGCCGGAGTTTTGACGCCTCCTAATCATAATCGTAATCCCAATCTTAATCTCCAGATGTTCGACCACGAAAAGCTGCGGGTGTATCAAGAGACGCCGGGCTTTGCCTCGTGGGCGGAAACAATTCTGGAACGGGCCAAGAAGTCCGGTCCGCTGCATGACCAACTGGATCGCGCCCGGACTTCCATCTGGTTGAACATCGCGGTGGGGCAACGGACGCTTCACGGCGGCGGATCGCTGCTGTTTCTTCGACACCGCTCGCGGATCGGCGCTGGAATGCGCGGCCTGCCTGGATTTGCTGGCGGTGAAGAGCTTGATTGTTTCAAAAGAGCTGACGGGCGGCAAAGTAATGCTGGAGAAGATAATTTCCATGATGGTCGGGTTGATCCGGAGTAATTCGGCAGACAGATTGCATGAAGCACCGGTGACATATCGGGTTGGCAGGAAAAAGGATTAAGATTAAGATTAGGATTATGAAAAAGAGCGTCATTCTCGGTGTCACCGGCTCCATCGCCGCACACAAGGCGGCAGATCTGGCGTCGTTGCTAACGAAGGCGAAGTGCGATGTGCGCGTGGTGATGACGGCGGATGCGCAACGGTTCATCACGTCGCTGCCGTTCAAGACGCTCACGCGCAATCCGGTGGTGACGGATCTTTACGACGAGGATGATAGCTGGAGGCCGACACATATCGAGCTGGCCGACGCGGCGGATATGCTGGTCATCGCGCCGGCCACGGCAAATGTCATCGCCAAGCTGGCGCATGGTCTCGCGGATGACGCGCTGACGTGCATTGCGCTGGCGCTGAATTTTAAGGCGAAAATTTTGATTGCCCCGGCGATGAACGGGAAGATGTGGCTGCACCCGGCAACGCAGACAAATGTAGCGACGCTAAAAAAACGTGGCGTGGAATTCATCGGGCCGGATGAAGGCCTGCTGTCATGCGGCTATGAAGGCATCGGGCGGCTGTGGCCGGTGGAGAAGATTGCCGGGCGTGTGACCAAAGCGGTTCGCTGAATTGCAGGAACAATCTTGTTGAGCTTTGTCTTACGCGAAGCGATGAAACGCAAAAGCCTGCGCGACATTGCTTGAGTTGTCGGACAAAGTGGTTAAATATGAATTTTAGCTGGCAGCGAAAACAATGACGACATTAACTGATGGATAGCTCCTTTGATTTATCAAATCCAGGCGTGTCTTCGGACTGGCTGGTATTTCTGGTCATTTTGATACCAACTGCGCTCGTGATTGGTGGATTTGTCCTTTGGTTCGCGTTGCGCAGCAAAGGTGGTAAACGCCATCATAAACACGACAAGCGCCGCAAACGTCGCAAGCTCAACCCAACGCTCGCCCAAACCAGTGGCCTACCGCCATTGCGCAGACCGGATGAGCCACCGCACGGAATTTGACCATGCAGCATAGCCGCGCTCTCACCCGGAAAAGCGCCTCCAATCTCGCCCTGGCCTTTGTGCTTCTGCCGCGTGAAAAACGCGACGCCATGTCCGCGCTATATGCCTTTTGCCGTGCGGTGGATGATGTGGCGGACGAGGATTCCGTGCCCGTGGAAAAACGGCGCGAGCAGCTCGCCGCCTGGCGCGAGGACATCCGCCGCACCTGCGAAAACAAAACGCCGGAATTCGTCCTCAATCAGGAATTCCAGCCGGTCATCCAGCGATTTCAACTGCCGTTTTCACTGCTGGACGAGCTGATCAACGGTTGTGAAATGGATTTGGAGGTGCAGCGCCACGCTGATTACGGGTCGCTGGAGCTTTATTGTTACCGGGTGGCTTCGGTTGTGGGTTTGTTGAGCATAGAAGTTTTCGGCTACCAGAATCCGGCCTGCCATGATTACGCGGTTTATCTGGGCAAGGCGCTACAGCTAACGAATATCTTGCGCGACGTGAAAAACGATGCCGAGCGCGGACGGATTTATCTGCCGCAGAGCGAACTGGCAAAATTTCATGTCAACGAGACCGAAATTTTAAATGCAAAATATTCCGAACGCTATTTTGCGCTGGCGGAAAGTGTGGCGGGTCGCGCCCGGGGATTTTACCAACTCGCCCGGAAAACCCTGCCGGCCGAAGATCGCAAGGCGATGGTAGCCGCCGAATTGATGGGCTCCGTTTATTGGCGATTATTTGAAAAACTGGAGGCAAACCGGTTTGATGTCTTTGGTCCGCTGCCGGTCAAATTGGGCAAACCGCAGAAGCTGGCGCTGATTTTCCGCTCCTGGTTACGATTTGCTGTTGGTGCCACGGGTTCAGATTACGGATATCCGTGAAGTCCGCCTTATCCGCAGATTCGTCCGACTGAGGTCAAAATATGAGACAGTAGTGTCTTATTGTTTTTCAAATAACTGGGTTTCATTGGTGACAAGGGGTGGTTGGATTTGCGTAAAACATTGATAATGAGCGTTATTACTTTTGATTGGACTTTGGCATTGTGAGTGCTATTGTTACTTCGCTGCGGTTGCGACAGGCAATCAAGTGAACAGAGTTGTAATCATCTAACCCGCCTGTCGTGTTGTTCACGCCGCAAAATAGAAAGCAGTAAACACCATGAAACAGACCAAAAACCTCCGTAAGGCGGGCTTCACGCTCGTTGAAATCATGATCGTTGTGGCCATCATCGGCCTGTTGGCGGCGATTGCGATCCCGAACTTCGTGAAAGCGCGCGCCACCTCGCAGGCCAATGCCTGC